>CAZBJI010000089.1:0-8474 GCA_964492175.1 uncultured Polyangiaceae bacterium
GAGCGCGTGCAGCGCGACGCTCGCGCCGATCCCGCCCGCGCGCTCGCGCAGCGCGCCGAACAGCAGGGAGGGGAAGAACACCGCGAGCCGCTCCCAGCTCGGGATGGTGAGCAGGTGGCCGAGCGCGAACAGCGCCGAGGTCAGCACGATGGAGGGGCCGATCGGCAGGACGCCGAAGACGCGCCACGTCCGTGGCATCACCGCGTCGAGGCGCGTCTGCACCCAGCCACGAAAGAACGCCTCCTCGGGCAGCGCGATCACCAGGAGCTGGCCCATCGCGTGGTCGAGGGTCGGCGCCGCGGCGGTCCAAGAGAAGCTCCCTTGCGATCCCGACCAGAGGCGAAACCCGATCCAGAACGGCGGGACGACGAGCGCGAACAGCGCGAGCGCCCACGCGAGGGCGCGGCCAGCGTCGCGGAGCAACCGCCGCGCCTCGAGCGGGTCGGGCTCGAAGAGGCCACCCAAGGAGAGCCCGTGACGACGTACGGTCCCGGCGTCGGCTCGCAGCACCAGGAGCCACGTGGCCGCGAGGAACGCCAGGCCGACGGCCGTGGCGGCGTAGGGCTCCGGTACGCCGTAGGAGAGCGCGGTCACGACCGCGGTCGTCGCGGCGTAGACGGCGCCCACGCGGAGGAGCGCGGCAGGCGCAGCGGCCGAGGGGCGTGGTTCTACCTGCACAAGTGTGCCCGAGGACGAGTGTTTCACATGTAGCGCGGGCCGATCCGGGGGGCCTCTTTTTCTGGCCTAAGGCGCCGAGCGTCACTATGGTCGGACCTCGGTGCGCCGCTGGACGACGACGTGGTGTGCGCTCGCTGCCTGCGGAGCGCTCTTCGCCGCCCCCCTCGAGGCGCGGGCTGCGTCGCCGTACCTCGAGGTGCCCCCCGAAGAGGAGGCGGTCGTCGCGCCGTCCTTCCGCTACGCCAACATGACGAACGAGGACGCGCTGGCGGAGCTCGATCGCCGGGGCATCCCGTACGCCAAGCAGCCGGCGACCCCAGGGGTCCGCGCGCCCGTGCGGCTCACGGGCAAGCTTCACGACGTGTGGATCCACTCCTCGCTCAACGAGGAGGAGCGCAAGACCTCGGTGTTCGAGGTGCTGGACGCGCGCCTCGCCCTCGCGCTGGACGACTTCGCCGTGATCCTCGCGCGTCACGACGTGGTGGAGCTGGTCCACTACACGATGTACCGCCCGAACGTCCCGCCGCCGGGCTCGGCTGCCGCCGTGGCGGCGTCGCAGGACCAGGCCACCAAGCAGAAGCCGGGTCGCGCCAAGGGCAAGCGCCGCGCGTCGCTGGACGGCAAGGCCGCGAAGGGGCCGAAGGCGCCGCGGCGCCCGGGCGGGGACACGCGCCGAAAGGAGGCGGCGGAGCTCGCGCCGAGCGGGGAGCTCCACCTCTCGCCAGCCCCGCTGCGGCTCCCGGCCTCGCTGGTGCTCCCGAGCGCGCTGGTGCTCCCGGGCGCGCTGGTGCTCACGGGCTCGCTGGTGCTCCCGGCGTCGTCGCCGGCCCTGCAGGCGGAGCCGGGCGCGTGGGAGCGCTCGGGGCTCCCCGCGTCGGAGCTCCCGCTGGAGGTGGCGCCGAGCCTCGCCAAGTCGGGGAAGCCGGCTGGCAAGCCGAGCGGCAAGGGGCCGGGCAAGGCCGCGGATCGTGGCGCCCCACGCAAGCAGGCGAAGAAGCGCGTCTTGCTCACCACGAACGAGAAGCCGCACGGCAAGTGGGCGCCACCGGGGACGCGCCACCCGGCGGGCCTCGCGATCGACGTCGGAAGCTTCCGGAAGCGGGACGGCTCCGTATTGTCGGTGGCGCAGCACTTCAAGGGGAAGCTCGGCGCGAAGACGTGCGGAGACGACGTGCCGCTCGCCGACACGGCCGAGGCGCGGGAGCTCCGTTCGATCGTCTGCGAGGCGCGCGAGGCGGGCGTGTTCACGTACGCGCTCACGCCGAACTTCGACGCGGCGCACGCAGACCACTTCCACATGGAGATCAAGCCCGCGGTGAAGTGGATCCTGTTCCACTGAAACGCGCCGCGTAGGCTGGTCGATCGGCGCCGTCGCGCCGCGGCGGCGGTTCTCCACAGCCGCACGCGCGTACAGCCGACGCCGCGATCTTCTGCGAGCGCGCAACTGACGCCTCGGGACGTCGACTTCCGATCGGAGGCTCTGATGACCGATCGTGGAGGGAACCGACTCGTGTTCGTGCGCTTGCTGGCGCGGAGCGCGCGGTCCGAGGTGATGGAGGTGACGCGCGGCGCCGGGGAGCGGCTCGCGCTGAAGATCGTCTTCGACGGCGACGACGCCTTCGAGCGAGAGGTGGCGGTCCTCGAGCACGTCGTGCACGAGCACGTCGTCCCGGTGCTCGATCATGGCGTGCACGAGGCCGGTATGCGCTGGCTCCTCATGCCGCTCTACGAGGGCACCACGCTCCGCGACAGGCTCCGCGGCGGCCGCTCGCTCTCTCCCCGTCGCGCGGCCAAGCTCTTCCGCGAGTACCTGGCCGGGCTCGGCGCGCTGCACGCCGCCGGCTGGCTGCACCGCGACGTCGCGCCGAAGAACTTGTTCATCGGCCGCGAGGCAACGGGCGCGGGCCGGAGGCGCGGGCTCGTGATGGATCTCGGGCGCGCCGCCCTGGAGCGGCATCCGCCGCTCAGCACGTCGCGCCACGTGACCGGCACGCCTCCCTACTTGGCGCCCGAGCAGGTGCTCTCGGGCCGAGTGGATCAGCGGGCGGACCTGTTCTCGTTGGCGCTCTGCATGTTCGAGGCGCTCGCCGGCCGTCCGGCCTTCGAGGGGCGCGATCCGTACGAGGTGATCGACGCGAGCCCGCCTCACCTCGCCGAGATCGTGCCGCACCCCGCGTACCGTCCGGTCGGCGACGTGATCGCGCGCGCGACCCGCCTCCGCCCAGCGGACCGATACGCGACCGCCGCGGATTTCTCGCGCGCGATCGAGGTCGCGATGTCCGCCGCGACCGAGGAGGCGGCGTGAGCGTCCACGCCACGCGGCCGGGCGCGGCGCTCTCGGCGGGCGCGCGTGTCGGCGGCTACCGCGTCGTCGGCCCGCTCTGCGACGGCGGCATGGGGCAGCTCTACGAGGTGATCGACGTCGGGCTCGAGCGTGCCGGGGTGCTGAAGGTCCTGCACGGCAAGCACGGCGCGCGGGCCGACCTCGGCGAGCGCCTCCGCCAAGAGGCGCGGCTCCTCGTGGAGCTGCAGGGGGCGCGCGTGCCCATGGTGTACGCGACGGGGGCGCTCGACGATGGACGGCCCTACTTCGTCATGGAACTGCTGGGCGGCTGTGACCTCCGCGCGGAGCTGCGCCGGCTCGGGGTGATGAGCGTACCCACCTCCGCGAGGCTGCTCGTGGACGTGCTGGAGACGGTCGTCACCCTCCACGAGCGCGGCATCGTGCACCGCGACCTGAAGCTCGAGAACCTCTTCCTCGGCGAGGCGGGGCGCGTGTTCGTCCTGGACTTCGGGGTGGCGAGGCATCGGTCCCGGTCGCTCGACCTCACGACGACCGGGGTCGCGCTCGGCACGCTCCGCACGATGGCGCCCGAGCAGCACCTCGCGTGCGAGGTCGACGAGCGGTGCGACGTGTACGGCGCCGGGCTCGCCCTCTACGAGCTGCTCACGGGGCGCGGGCCCTTCGATCACCTCGCGCGCACCGCTCAGGCCATGCGCGCCGCACACTGTTCGACCGCGCCCGCGCCGCCCTCCGCCGTCGCGCCGCACTCGGTGCCGCCTGCGTTCGATCGCATCGCCCTGCGCGCCTTGGCCAAGCGGCCACGCGACCGCTTCGGGACTGCGCTCGCGATGCTCCACGCGGTGCGGGAGGCGTCGTGGTCGCTCGGCGCCGACGAGGGCCCCACGTTCATCGACCCCGAGGTGTGGGAGGGCGCGGCGTAGCGGCCCCCGCGCGCGCGGCCGCGGGAGCGCCGGCGCGCCGGGCCGATCGCGTCGCCCGAGCGCGCGCAGGTGCGACGAGCACCGCGCGCGTCGCGTGGAGCTCGGCGGCCGAGCGCCGTCGGATCAGAGGCACGCGCCGACGCAGTCCTCGCACCCGGGGCACGAGCCCGTGGCGCACTCGTCGCACGTCGAGCCAGGCGGGCAGGGCGGGCTCGCCGGGCCGCACCGCTTGGCGCAGAAGCCGCCGCTGAAGACACACACGTCGGTCCCCAAGGTCGGGCCGCAGTCCCGGTGTTCGTCACACGGGGTGACGCCCGTGCTCGTGCTGCCGACGGTCACGGAGCTCACCGGCGCGCCGGCGGTGGTGGTCGAGTTGGTGACGCTGGCGCTCGTGGTCCCCGCGGCCCCCGCGCCGGCGCCCCCGCCGCCGTCCGAGTCGACGACGACGGTGCCGCTGCAGGCTGCCGGGACCGCGAGCGCGAGCGCGCCGAGGAGGAGGGTGATGGGAGAGCGCATGGTCGTTCCTCTACCGCAGCTCGCGGTACCGTATGGCCTCGGCGACGTTCTTGACCGCGGCCCGTTGCTCCTCGCCGAACTCGAGGGCGCCGCCGCGCACGGCGGCCACGACCTCCTCACTGCAGAGGATCTGGTCGCGGGTGGCGAGGCCCTGGAGCCGGGACGCATTGTTCATCACGCTGCCGAAGGCGGTGTAGTTCCCGTCCGGCCCGACCCGGCCGACGAAGACGCGACCGCGGTGGACGCCGCTCGCGACGCCGATGGGCGGGGAGAGGCCTGCGAGCTCGGGTAGCTCCCGACCCTCGCCGAGCGCGCGGGTCAGCCGGCGGATCTCGACGGCCGCCGCGATGGCGCGCTCCGAGCACTGGCGCGCGTCGCTCTCGAAGAACGGAGGTCCGAAGAGGGCGATCACGCAGTCGCCTACCATCTTGTCGAAGACGCCACCGAGGGCGAAGATCACCTCCACGGCGCGCTGGCTCCACGTGTCGACGAGCTTCGCGATCTTGGCGGGCTCCTTCAGGACCTGCTCGCTGATGCGAGAGAAGCCGCTGATGTCCGCGTAGAGGATGGCGACCTCCTCCTCGCGCGGCGACAGGAGGTCCGCGTCGTAGCCCTCCTGCGAGAGGAGGCGCTCGACGATCGGACGCGGGAAGGAGTGCGCGAGGTGGTTCCACTCGCGCGCGTGGTCCACCAGGCGCTGACGCAGGATGTCGCCGAAGCGCTCGAGGACGTCACGATCGTACGTCGAGAGCTCTCCGCGCCGGCTCGTCACGACGATCTTGCCGAGGACGCGCTTGTCCCGGACGCCCTGGATCAGTGCCTCCTCCCGGAAGCGCACGATGCCGAGCTGCGCGAGGAGCGCGCGCGAGTCCCCGTGCACCATGGCCGCCGCGTGCTTGCGGATGAAGTCGTCGACCGAGACCTCCCCGAGCACGGCCGCCTCGTGCGTCAGGACCCCAGCCTGGATGATGCGGTACGTGAGCCGCGTCCCGTGCGCGGCGTGCTCGTCGCGGACGACGAGGAGCAGGTCGTCGAACTGCACGCTGGACCGCAGCACCTCGATGGCCTGGTCGATCCCGCGATCGAGCACGGGGTCCATGAGCGCGTCGCCGAGCCTCCGCGCGACGACCGACTTCTGGCGGAAGACGGCGATGAAGGCGAGCTGGTTGTCGATCGTCTCGGCGAAGACGTGGGTGAGGGCCCGCGCGCGCTCGAGCGTGGCGTCGTCCAGACCGGAGGGGGTGCGCGCCGCCACGAAGCCGAAGAGCTCGCCAGCGACGTCCAGGTGCTCCGCCCAGCAGGTGGTGCCCTCGCCCCGCACGAGGAAGGGCTCGCGGCGCTCGGTGACACCGGCGGCCTCGGTGAGCAGCGTGGCGGGGAGGCTCTCCTCTGCAGGCCACGCGTAGGTGGTCGTCTCGAGGTTCTCGTCGATCGTCCGGAGCGCCACGGCGTCGGCGCCGACCGCCGCCGCGAGGATGCCGAGGAGCTCGCCCACGTAGGCCTCCAGCGGCAGGCGCTCGCGGAGCGCCCCTTCGAGCACGTCGTCGACGCGCCCCGTGAGCGCGAGCTCGGCCTCCAGCGTCGCGAGCCGCTGCTCGACGTCCGGCGCCTTCATTGGACGAAGTAGTCCGCGACGAGGAGCCGGTCGCGCCAGATCTCGAACACGTGGATCGAGTCGACCTCGAGCTTGTAGCTCGTCGCGTGCTTGCCCTGCGAGGTGGCCCGCTTCACCTCGATCTTCGTGATCTTTCCCATGAGCGTCACGTTGTCCCCCTTCTGCGGCGTGACGTCGGGGCGCTCGGGGAGCCTCACCGTCACGTGGATGTCGCGCGCCTCCTCGCGGCGCTTGCACTCCTCGGCGTAGACGGGCTTGCCGTCCTTGATCTCTTCGATCTTGTCGGTCGCCCGGCAGTCGTACTTCACGTCCTTGTCGACGCGCTTGCCCGCGAGCTCGTAGACGAGCACCCCGTCCTTGGTCTCTTTCACCTGGACGACGGCGAGGGAGACGCGCGCCACCTCCTTTCCGAGGAAGATCTCCGCCCCCTTGTCGGGCGGGTCCGCCTCCGTCACCTCGACCAGCTTGCGCTCGGCGGCGGGGAGCTTGCTCTCGAGATCGCGTGCGCGGGCTGCCCGCTCCAAGAGCGCCTTCGCGCGCTCGGCGGGGATCGGCACCGTGACGTGGGCGAGCGGGATGGCCTCGGGATCTTGCCACGTCGGGATGCCGGCGCCGATGCAGGCGAGGTCCCGCTCGTCCTCCGGCGCGAACGGGAGGCGGAGCAGCGCCGCGTCCTCGGTCCGCTGGTTCTGGAGCTCGTACAGGAACGACCGCCCCGCCTTCGAGAAGCGGTCGAACACGGCGAGCTCGAGGGCGTACCGCGGCCCGACCGGATCCTCGAAGCGCCGCTTGAGCTCGCGTCGGTAGGTGACGAGGCGACCGAGCCGCGCGTACGGGTTGGTGAGCTTGTCGATCCCTTCGAGCTCTGCCTCGAGCCGCCTGGACTCCTCCGCGCGCGTGAGGTCGGCGGCGTCGAACTCCTTCCTGCACGACGTGAAGAAGGCGCGCATGGTCGCGGCGTGCGTGAGCGCCGCGAAGGCGACGTGGCGATGGCCCGAATCGGGCGGGATCTGGTCCCAGCCCGGGATCCAGGTCGGGTCGGGGTTCTGCATGAAGCTGCGCGGGTTCTTCGCGGAGAGATCCCGCGGATCGAAGCCCGCGCGCCGCGTGAAGGCGTCCGCGCAGGCGGAGAAGTAGACGGCGCAGTCGGCGGGCAGCGGCTCGGACTGCCACGCCGCGTAGGCCTGCATGATCCCGACCGCGAGCTCGGCGTCGGTGGGGGGGCGAGGCACCTCGGGCGGGACCTCCGGCGGCGTACACGCCGCGGCCGCGACCAGCAGCGCCGTGACGAGCCTCGCGCGGCTCACGTCACGACCCCCGGCGGTGGCTGGAGGGGAGGCGCGGCACGCCCGCTCGTAGCGTGTCGAGCGCGCGGCGGTCGCGCTTGGTCGGGCGACCCTTCAGGTACGGGGCGGAGGCCGCGGCGATCCGAGCGGCCTCGATGTGGGCGAGCCTGCGCGCCTTGCCGTCCTCGGTCTCTCGGTAGAGGCGCTGCGCGTCCGCCCCGCTGCCACGCCGATCCGACAGCGCCATGACCTCCACCTCCCACACGATGCCGCCCTTGGAGATGGTGACGATCTCTCCGAGGGTCAGGGCGTGACCGGCCTTCAGCCTGTCGCCGCCGCCCTTGACGTGTCCGCCGTGGATCGCATCCGACGCCTGGCTTCGGGTCTTGAAGAAGCGCGCCGCCCAGAGCCACTTGTCCAGGCGCACCCGCAGCGCGGTCGACTCGCCGTCAGTGAGGTCCTTCACGGTGCTCCCGAGGCAGGCATGGTAGCAAGGGAACGGGCGGACCCGTAGAATCGTGCCGGTGCGGTACTGCGAGACATGCGGCGCGGCCTTCCGTTCGACGCGGTCTTGCCCGAAGGACGGGGTCACCACCCGCGCCGACGTGTTCGATCCTCTCCTCGGCCGGGTGCTCGGGGACCGGTACCGGGTCCTCGAGAAGGTCGGCGCAGGCGCGATGGGTCAGGTCTACAAAGCCGCCCACAAGCGGATCGCCTGCATCTTCGCCGTCAAGGTCCTCTACGGCGACCTCGCCTACGACGCCGAGATGCTCTCCCGCTTCCTCCGCGAGGCCGAGCTCGCGAGCTGCCTGCAGAGCCGCCACATCGTGCGCGTGACGGACTTCGGCAACGAGGACGGCGCGCTGCCGTACATCGTGATGGAGTACCTGGACGGCCCGAGCCTCCACGACGTCATCTCCGGCGAAGGCGCGCTGGCCCCCGAGCGCGCCGCGCTCATCACGCAGCGGATCGCGCGGGGCCTCGGACACGCGCACGACCGCGGGGTGATCCACCGCGACCTGAAGCCCGAGAACGTGGCGCTCGTCACCGAGGACGACGAGCGCGACGTCGTGAAGCTCCTCGACTTCGGCGTCGCCCGCATGCGCGACGGAGATCGCCTGACGGTGGCGGGGACCGTCGTCGGCACGCCGCTC
>CAZBJI010000089.1:8484-31964 GCA_964492175.1 uncultured Polyangiaceae bacterium
GTCCGATCTCTACTCCCTCGGGATCTGCCTCTACGAGATGCTGGCGGGCAAGCCTCCGTTCGACGGGAAGACCATGGGAGACCTCGCGCGGCAGCACATCCACGCGCCGGTTCCGTCGCTTCGGCAAGCGCTCGAGCAGAGGGGTGGCGCGACGGGGCTCGACGCCGTGGTGCAGCGCCTGCTCGCGAAGCGAAGGGAGGACCGCCCCGGTTCTGCCCGGGAGGTCGTCGAGGCGGTCACCGAGGCGCTGGCGGGGCGCGGGCGGGCCGGCTCGCTGCCGCCCCCCTCCTCTGCTTCGGCGACCTACCCGTCGGCGGCGCTCGTCCGAACGGCCATCGAGCAGGCCATCCAGCTCGGCGCGCCTCGGTACAACGCGGGCGACCACGCGGGCTGCTACGAGCTCTACCGCAGCGTCGCCACGGAGCTCACGCAGGAGGTGCGCACGCCGGTGGCGATCGTCGCGCGCCTCCAGTCCGCCCTCGACCGCGCCCGCACCCGGACCTCCGCGACCGACGCGGCCTGGGACATGCGGTACGCCTTCGACGACATCCTCACCGTCGAGCCGTTCGCGCTCCTCGGCGATCCGCTCGCCGACGACCTCGCCCTGTACCGCGCGGTCTGCGGCCGGCGCGAGGCGGAGGGCGCGTTCGACACCGTGGGGGACTACGCGACGGCCTTCGCGCGCGCCCTCGCGGACAAGCTGCGCCCCGACGCGAGGAGGGCGCCGATCGTGGCGGCGCTCGACGACGCGACGAGGCGCGCGGCGGCCACGGGAGGCGCCGCCGCGGCGCTCCCGGAGGTGGGCCCGGTCCTCGCGCGGCTGGCCGGAGGTCAAGCCGCGCAGAGCTTCGGGACCAGCCTGGTGGTGCCCCCCGCCGACTTCCGCTCGCAGTCCTTGGTCCCCGACGACGTCCGCGCGTGCATCGTGAGAGCGATCCGCATCGGAGCGCCCGCGTTCAACGAGGGCCGGGCCGACGTCTGCGCGCGCGTCTACCGCGACGCGGCCAGGGAGGTCATCGACCTCGCCCGCGGGGCGAGCAGGTCCGACGAGGTCGTCGGGTACGTGGAGAAGGCCGTCCGCGAGGCCTCGGGACGCGCGCCGTCGGACGCGGCGTGGATCCTCCGGGGCGCGTTCGACGCGGTCCTCGCCGCGCGGTAGCGCTGGGCGGCTCCTGCTCCGCCGCGCGATCACCGCAGCGGGACGGCCCTCAGATCCGACGCGAGCCGCGCGAGATCGTCGCCGCGCGGGTGATCCGCGCGCCAGAAAAGCCGGAAGTAGTCCTGGGAGAGCTTGGCCTTCGGGAGCGGCTCCACGAGTGCGCGCTTGCCGAGGTCCCCCTCCACGAAGTAGCGGGGGAGCACCCCGACGCCAGCTCCGCGCCGGGCCTGCGCTGCGACGGCGGCGATGGTCCCGAGGCGATGGACGCGCGCGAAGCGCCAGACCTCGCGAGAGGGGCGGCCGTCGAGGAAATAGCGGAAGAGCGGGAGGTCCCTGTGGAGATCGAGCAGCGTGTGCCGGGCGGCGTCCTTGTGTCCGGCGAGCGGAAGACCGTCCAGGAGCGAGGGCGCGGCGACGAACGCGTAGCGCTCCTCGTGGAGCGCTGCCGTCTCCCAGCCCGGGTGCGAGAGGCGCGCGCTCGTCACGAAGCAGTCACACGCGCCGCGCTCCAGCGCACCGCTCAGGGCGTCCGTGTCCCCGAAGTACAGGTGGAGCCGGCGCTGGGGCTGCTGCCGGCCCAGCCTCTCGAGCGCTGGCTCCAGCCACGAGAGCCCGAGCTCGAAGCGCGTCCCTACGACGAGGTCGAACGGCACCGGCTCGCGGCTCGCGGAGTCCGCGCACCGGCGCGCCGCGTCCAGCGCGGCCTTTGCGTGCCCGAGGGCGCGCTCCCCCTCCGGGGTGAGGCTGCACGAGCGCGTGGTGCGCTGGAACAGCCGGACGTCGAGCAGCTGCTCCAGGCGCTTGATGCGATCGCTGAACGCCGCCGGCGAGAGCCCCACCTCCCGCGCCGCCTTGCGGAAGTTCTTGTGGTGCGCCGCGGAGGCGAAGCACCGGAGGGACTCGATGTCGGGGAGCTGCACGCTAATCCTTGAAGCTGCCCTTGGTGCGCTTGCCCGCGTACCGGGCGCGCGGCGTGTCCTTCGTCGCGTCCTTCGCGTCGGGGCCGAGCAGCGTGCCGCACATCGTCTTGCAGAGAATGTCCCGCTCGCCGCACACGCACTTGCCGGCGGCCTTCTGCGCGAGCTTGTCCTTCATCTGCGCGACCGTGAACTGGGCCGACTGCTCGACCTTCTCCATCGACCAGCCCTGCTTGACCTGCCGCGGCGTGCGGGGCTCCGTGGCCTTCCCGTCCGGCTCCGCGCAGCAGCGGAAGCTGAGGAAGTAATAGTAGAAATCCTCCCCGTGGGTGTACACCTTGGGGCGGCACTGGTTGCGCACGCCGCTGTACCAGGGCCCGCCCGTGTGGACGCTGTCGAACTCCCCGCGGCGACCGTTCGGGCTCTGCTCGCTGGCGACGACCTCGTCGGCGTTCCCCGGCATGTCGAACACGCCGAAGTCGCTGACGCACTCGGGCTGCGATCCTGAACGCATCCCCTTCCAGAGCCTCGCGAGCTCCCCGGCGTCGCGCTTCTCCACCTTCTTCATGTTGGGGCCGTCCCACTCGTGATCCCCGTTGCAGGTCAGCGGATCGCGCGTGTAGCCGTACGGGAACGGCTTCATCTCGGGGCCCTCGCAGGCGAAGTTCCACTCGCTCTCGGTGCACATGCGCTTGCCGACCGCGGCGCACTTCACCTGCGCCTGATGGAAGCGGTTCATCACCTCGGGCCGCTCCCCCTTCTGGTTCGGCCACTCGTACTTGTCGATGCAGTACCGCTTCTTGACGCGGTCCCCCTTGCAGACCGCCTTCTTCGCGAAGGTCTCACAGACCTGCTTCTTGTTCTGCTTCGCGTACCACTCCTTCTCGCACGTGTGCTCCACCTCGGTGCAGTAGTCCCCCTCCACGAGCACCATCTCGCTCGGGCAGGTCTTGGCCACCTCGACCGGCGGCGGCTTCGCCGGGTCGGCCGACGCGCTCGCCGGCGCGGAGGGCGAGGCGGGCACGATCGACGCGGGGGGCGGGGCGGCGGTGGCGCGGGGGGGCGGCTCGTCGACCGGTCGCGAGCCAGCGGAGCACGCGACGAAGAGGAGTGTCGAGGCCAGGGCGGTCCACGTCGAGGAGGCTCTCATCACGAGACAGCGCTTTAGCAGCTTCGCGCGCCGGCGGCCTCCCACACCCTGCGACCGATCGGGCGTCGAAGATTTGGCCTGACCTCGTCGCGTTCGTTACAGGCGTGGGTGGCTGCAGTCACCACGCTGACGCAGCGGAGGGTTCGTGATGCATGACGTGCACGAAGTGCAGGCTGGGCGCGGCTCCATGCCGACCATGCCGGAGAGAGCAGGGGCGAGGACTTCGGACGCGGGCTTCGACTCGGACTCCGGCAGCATCCCGCTCGAGCGGCCGCGGCTGACGTGGTCGGTGGATCTCGGCGCCGAGCTGCGCGCGATGAGCACGTTCGACCTGTGGCACTACCTCGCCGGCGGCAGGCTGGCTCCGGACACGCGGGTGTGGCGCGTCGGGCGCGAAGCGTGGACACCGGCGGCCGCCGTGCCGGAGCTCGCGTGCGCGCTGCGGCTCTCCTCCAGCGACCTCGCTGCCGGCGCGGCGGACGGCCCGCGCGAGCGCGTCACCGTCGACTACCTCACCACGCCGCCGACGTTCGGGATCACGGAGGAAGTGGAGGACGAGGAGGGCGAACGCGAGACGCACCCGCGGCTCCGCACGAGCCTGCCGGAGATGATCTTCAGCCCCGCGGAGCTAGCCGAGATCGAGGCGGCGGCGGCGGCGAGCGCCGCGACGACCGACGCGCCCCCGCACGCGGTGTCGCTGCCGCCGCGTGCGACGGAGCGCTCGCCCATCCCGTCGCGCGCCGCGGCCCGCCGCGCCGTCGTGCGGAGGTTCCCGGCCCTCGCGGCCGCGCTGGTGGCGGTCGCCGCCGTCGCGCTCATGGCGCCGGCCGTGGCCTCCGAGCGAGCACCCGCCGAAGCGCTCACGCTGCGCGCGCTGAGCGCGAGCGACCTCGCGAGGACCGCGGCCGGACCGGTCCTCGTCGGCGCCCACGGGGTGGCGCCGGGCGCTGAAATTTCGCGGTTCGTGCGCCGCACCGCCGAAGCGAAGGCCACGGCCGCGCCCGGGAAGAAGGGCCAGCGGCGCGGGAGCCGCGCCCGAACGCGGTGAGCCCGGGCGCGCGCGGGCTCGCCCCGTCGTCAGGCTCGTCGGCGGAGCGCCGTCCCGTGGAAACGTCCGAGGAAAGGGGCTACGGTGCTCGCCACCTTCCGGCGTCGTCTAAAGGCAGGACAGAGGACTTTGAATCCTCGAATCATGGTTCGAATCCATGCGCCGGAGCCCGATCGGAACTTTCCTGGGGCGCACGCGTCTCTAGGGGCGACATGCTCCTCCCTCGCTCCCTCGCGATCGCCGCGGTGATGACGGCGCTGCTCGCCGCGCCGACCGCTCGAGCCGACCTCGTCCTGCCGAGCCAGGAGGCCTGCTTCGAGCGCGCCGCCGGGGACGCGTGCTCCGTGGGCGACCAGAGCGGCGCCTGCGCGGAGCGCGTCAACACGTTCAAGAACCGGACTTTTCTGGTGTGCGACCTGGCGCTGACGCCGGTCGTGAAGCCCGCGGCGGATCTCCCGTCGGCCCCGCCCACCCCGCCGACGTCGAGCGATCCGGCTCCGGCCCCGAGCGCGCGAGAGGCCTCGCCGCCGGCCGACGCGCCGGGGCCGCCGGCCAGCACCACGCCGCCCCCCGCGGTCGGCGCCGGGTCACGGGGCTGCTCGTGCGACCTCACCGACGACGGCTCGGGATCGCTCGGGTGGGGCGTGGCGCTCGGGTTGGCGGGCGCCGGCGCGGCCCTCCTCATCGGTCGCCGCCGTCGCTCCACGCGCGTCGCCCCCTCCCCCTGAGGTCGCGGTGGAGCGCGCGCTCAGCCTCCTCGCGCCCGCCGACGCGCTACGCCGTCGGTGGCTCGCGCTCGTCGCGCCCTACGCGCGCGGCCTGCTGGTCGATCGGGATCGCCGCGTCGCCGCGGGCTTCGCGCTCGCGTGCGCCGCGGCGCTGGTCCTCGCGACCGCGGCGCCGCTGCACCTGCTCGCGCTGGGTCCGCTCGTCCTCGGCGTGCCCCACGTCCTCGCCGACCTCAGGTACCTGGTGTGGAGGCCGGGCTTGCACAGGCGCGGCGCGTTCGTGCTGTTCGTCGGGGCGCCGCTGGTCGCGGTGGTGGCCACCGGTGATCCGCGCTGGGGGTTCGGCGCCGTCGCCGGCGCCGGCCTCGCGGCGTCGGGCGGGTCGCGGCTCAGGCGGGCGCTCGTGACGCTCGGCGGCCTCGCGCTGGTCGCTGTCGCGCACCACCTCCGCGCCGAGACGACGTGGGCGCTCGCGCACGCGCACAACCTCGTCGCCGTCCTCTGGCTCGTGCTCCTCTTGCCTTGGCGCGCACGGCTCGCGCCGCTCGGGCTCTTCGCAGGAGGCGCGCTCGTCGTCGCCTCGGGCGTCACGCTCCCCGTAGCCGGAGCGCTCGGCACCCTCGCAGGGGCGCCGCTCGGCGTCTCGCTGGACGAACAGACGCTCGTGCTCGCGCCGTTCGCGAGCCCGGCGTGGGATCGGAACCTCGTCGTCTTGTTCGCCTTCGCCCAGAGCGTCCACTACGCGGTCTGGCTGCGGCTGATCCCGGACGCGCTCAGGCCCGGCAAGACGCCGCGGTCGTTTTCCCAGAGCGCGCGGGCGCTGCGCGCGGATCTCGGGGCGCCCCTGCTCCTCGCGGCCACCGTGCTCGCGCTCGGCGTCGCGACCTTCGCCGCGGTCGACGCGCGGGGCGCGCGGCACTTCTACTTCGCCTTCGCGCTGTTCCACGGGTACCTCGAGCTCGCCGCGCTCGGCCTCCGATTCGTGGAGGCGCGGCGATGATCCTCGGCTGGCTCGCGGCGTTCGCCTTCACGCAGCTCGTCGAGGCGCCTATCTACGTGCGTGGCGCGCGCGCGAGCTGGGCCGAGGCGCTCGGTGCGACCGCGCTCACCCACCCGATCGTGTGGTTCATCATCCCATCCGCGGTCGACGCCGCGCTCACCGGCTCGGGGCTCGGGCTCGGCGCCCGCTGGCTCTTGATGGTCGCAGCGGCGGAGGGGTTCGCGGTCCTCGCGGAGGCGCTCTACATGACGTGGCTCGGGCGGCGCCGGCCGCTCCTGTGGTCACTCTGCGCCAACGCCGCCAGCGTGACGCTGGGCCTCCTGGTCCGCGATCTCACCGGCTGGATCTGAGCCCGCCTCGCTGGGCCCGGCGACCTGGTCCGACCGATTCAGCCGGTTTGCCGCTTCTTGCTGGCGGCGCCGGCCTTCTGGCGAACCTCCGACCCGCGCGGCGCGGGGGGTGCAGGCCGCTGGAGCCCGGGGAGCGGCGGCTCGGTCCTCCGCGTGACGGGGCCGTGGAGCTGCTCGGGCCCAGGCGACGCGTCCGCCCAGATCTCCTCCGGGCTCAGGCCCGACGGGGGCGGTAGAGTGGCCCGCTGAGACGGCGGCTGACCGTCCGCCTCGAGGGTCCGCGCGCTCACGCGACGAAGCGTGGTCTCGAGGCCGAGCACCATCCTCGCGAGGACGCTCTCCTCGGGCCGGGCGATGATGGCCATCCGCAAGGTCCGCGCCATCGTGCGGAGCGCGCGCGAGAAGAGCGGTCCCTCCACGCCGGCGCCGTCGCCGAGCGCCTCGAGCTCTCCCGCGATGCGCTCCGCATCTTCGACCGTGGCCTCGATCTCGGCATCCGACAGTCCTCGACTCATGGGCGCCTCACTTCGACCGTCGTAGTACGCGACTACTCCCTAGGGCTTTCCCGCGACCGCGAACAAGGTGTGACACAAAGAGGAAGAGGGAGCCAACCCTCGGCTCCCTCTTCCTCCCGAACGGCTACCTCAAACGAGATCGATCAGAGGCAGACCGCGTTGTTGTTCGGATCGATCGTGCCCGGGCAGACGTTCGGCGGCGTGCTGCACGAGCCGGGCAGGCCGCAGAATTGGCACGATCCGGCGGTCGCGTCGGCACAGTCCGGGTCCACGAGCCCACAGCCGCAGTCGCAGCCGTCGCCGGTGCCGAACCAGCTCGGAGCGCAGGTCCAGCCAGCGACGCAGCTCGGGAACCCGGCGCAGTCCGAGTCGGCGCAGTCGGTGTCACCGTCGCCATCGTTGTCGAAGAAGTCGTCGCAGACCTCCGGCGGCGCCGCGCACGAGCCGCCCGCGTCGCAGAACTCGAAAGGCTGGCAGCCGTACACCGGGGCACCGGGGACCTGGCAGTCCGGATCCGGCGCGCCGCACTCGCAGTCGCACACTTCGCCGGGGAAGGGCTCGTTGAAGAGCCCGGGATCACACGTCCAGGCCCCCGGGACCGCACACGCTGGGTCCGCGAAGCACTCGGGATCGTTGCAGTCGATCACCTGATCGTCGTCGTCGTTGACGCCGTTGTCGCAGACCTCTCCGAGCGACGGCGTGCACACGCCCGCGGCGCACTCGTCGGCGGGGCCGCACCCGTAGGCAGGGCTCGGCACCGAGGCGCAGTCCGGATCGTCCCCGCCGCAGTTGCAGTCGCAGAACTCGAACGGCGCCTGCTCGTCCCAGTACGCGATCGGGCAGGTCCACGTCGCTGGCGCGCACCCCGGGAAGCCGAGGCACTCGCTGTCCAGACAGTCGACGTCGCCGCCGCCGTCGTCGTCGACGCCGTTGTCGCAGATCTCCCCGCTGGGCACGCTGCAGACGCCCATGTCGCCGGGGCCGCAGGTCTCGCCGGGCGCGCACCCGAAGACGGGCAGCGCCGGCTGCTCGGCGCAGTCGGGATCCTCGCCGCCGCAGGAGCAGTCGCAGTACCCGAACCCGTCGGGCTCCTCGGCGTACCACTCCGGCGGGCAGACCCACCCGAGCGGGGGACAGTTCGCCAAGCCTGCGCAGTCGACGTCTTGGCAGTCGATCTGGCCGTCGCCGTCGTCGTTGACGCCGTTGTCGCAGATCTCACCCGTGGAGGGGGTGCACGCGTCGTTCACGCACGCTTCGTTGATGCCGCAATCGCTCGTCACGATGCCCGCGTCGCCGCAGTCCGGATCCGGGATGCCGCAGTTGCACTCGCACGTCGAGCTGATGGGGTGTTGGTCGTAGAAGTAGCCCGGGCACTCCCAGCCCGTCGGGGGGCAGCCGGGTTGGCCGAAGCACTCCTGGTCATCGCAGTCGATGAGACCGTCCTGGTCGTCGTCCACGAGGTTCTCGCAGTCGTTCTCCCCCGTGATGTTGACGCAGGTGCCGCCCGCGTCGCACGTCTCCCCTTGGAAGCACCCGAAGACGGGCGCCTGCGGGTTCGCGCAGTCCGGATCCGGCAGGCCGCACTCACAGTCGCAGAACTCGTTCGGCGGCTGCTCGTCGTACCAGGCGGGATCGCAGATCCACGTCCCGGCCCCTCCTTGGCCACCCTCGCCGCCCATCCCCGTGGAGGTCGAGGCCGTCGCGGTCGCCGTCGAGCTCGTCGTGGTCTGCCCGACCGTCGTGGTCGTCGGCCCCGCCGTCGTCGTGGTCGTCGGACCTGCGGTCGTCGTGGCGGTGGATCCGCCCGCGCCCCCCGATCCGCTGTCGTCCCCGCACGCGAGGAGCATCAGCCCTGCCGTCACCGTCGTCGCCCAAGTGCACCGTCGCATCGTTCGCCTCCCTCAGGGAAAATCAGGGCAGCTAACCACGTCCGGCGCGGTTCCTTCAAGGGCAACGTGCCCACGGAGCGCGAGCGACCGACCGCGGCGTCTCGGCTGCGCGGCCGCCCGCGCGATAGCGCGAGGCCGCGCGCAGTGACGGGCGGGGGACTGCGGGACTAGGCCGCCCGCGCCGCGCCGCGCGTCCCGACGAGAAGGGCGCCGAGCCCGAGCGCCGCAAACGAGGCGCCGCCGAGGAACGCGTGCGCCGGAGAGCGGAGGTAGAGCAGGCCGAAGAGCACGTTCGCCGCGAGCAGCGCGCCCCCAGAGACGGCGTGGAGCCAGCCGAGCGCGCGACCGCGCGAGGCCTCGGGACAGAGCTCGACGAGCAGCGCCTTCTCGGCTCCCTCGCCGAGCCCGTAGTGGAAGGCGTACGGCACGAGCAGCAGCCACGTCACCAGCGCGCTCGGGCTCGCTGCGAGGAGCACGTAGGTCACGACGTATACGCCCCAGCTCAGGAGCACGGTGCGCCGCGCCCCAACGTGGTCCGCGAGCGCGCCGCCCGGAGCGTTGAGCAGCGACTTCCCGAGCTGGAGAGAGAGCCACGCGACGGGGATCCACGCGACGGGGAGGCCCTGGTGGAGGAGATGCGCGATGAGGAACGAGTCCGCCGACGCCCCGAGCGAGAACACCGCGAGGGCCGCGAGAAACGCCCGCACGTCGCGCGGCAGTGGACCGCGTGAGGCGGGCGCCCCGGGGGCCGGCGCTGCGCGGGCGCGCTCCCGCGCCTCGACCCGCACGGTGAGCGCCGCGAGCAGCGTGGAGAGCAGCCCGGGGACGAGGCTGGCCAGGAGCACCGCCTCCACGCTCCACCCGAACGCGCCCAGCAGCACGAAGGCGATCGCTGCACCGAGCACGGCCCCGAGGTTGTCCATCGCCCGGTGCACGCCGAAGGCGAGGCCGCGCTGGGCCTTCTCCACGGCGCCGGCGAGGAGGGCGTCCCGCGGAGCTGACCGGATCCCCTTGCCCACGCGATCGATCGTACGCAAGACGACGACCTGCCAAGGCGCGGAGGCGACGGACAGCACGGGGCGCGCGAGCGAGGCGAGCCCGTAGCCGGCCACCACGAGGGTGCCGGCGCGCGCCCCCCGATCCACCAGCGAGCCCGCGCCGACCTTGACCGCGGCGCTCGTGGCCTCGGCGACGCCCTCCATGACGCCGAGAGCCAGGGTCGTGCCCCCGATGTCCTCGAGGAGCTTCGGCAGCAGCGGGTAGACCATGTCGCTCGCGACGTCGGTGAGCAGCGAGACGGCGCCGAGGCCCCAGACCACCTTGGGGAGCGCGCGCACGCGACGGAAGAACGAGGCGGCAGCGCTCACGCCGGCGCAGCTTAGTCTCCCGCGCCTCGATTTGTGGAGCCCGACGCGCGCGCGGGTCGCCTCGGCCCCCGGGCCCCTGCGCGATGGCGCCCGCGTCCTTCGCGGTCCTCCGCGCGCACCAGGTTGGTACGCTGCGGTCATGAGGCCCCTCTCGCTCACCCCGCTTCGCGATCGACTCCTCGGCGTCCTGGGGGCCCTCCCCGTCTTGACCTCTGCTTCGTGCGGCGCGCTCGTCGTCTACGTCGAGGACGACGGGGGAGGCGGGGCCGGAGGGGGGCCGGCCGCCACGACCGCCGTCACCACGGGCGCCGTGACGGCGAGCGCCACCTCGTCCACCGGGTGCCCCATGGTGGAGATGGCCGAGACCGTGTGCGTCGCGAACCCCCCGTCGCCGTGCCCGCCGAGCGCGTCGGTCGCGGCGGACGATCTCGTGCGCGCGCACCTCAACGCGACGTGTGACCCGGGCGATCCCGAGCTCTGCGGGTGCAGCGTCGCCACGCTCGACGTGCTGTGCGGGCCGTTCCCGAGCGCGGCCGGCCCTTGTTGCTACGTCGCGAGCTACGGCATCGACACGATCTGTGAGGGCAGAGCGTTCACGGTCGGCGGGCGTCCACGCGTCGCGGCCCCGGCCGAGCGCGACGACTGGCTCACGGGCTCCAGCAGATGTGGGGTCGAGCTCGACGCGAGCGTTCGACGCGAGCTCGCGGACGCCTGGACGCGCGCGGGGAGCCACGAGCACGCTTCGATCGCGTCGTTCGCCAGGGTCGCGCTGGAGCTGCTCTCGATCGGGGCGCCGCGCGAGCTCGTGGACCTCGCGCTCCGGGCCGCCGCCGACGAGAGCGCGCACGCCTCGCTCTCGTTCGGGATCGCCGCCTCGCTCTCGGGGCGTCCCGTGGGCCCAGGTCCTCTCTCCGCCGACGGCGCAGGCGCGCGCGTCGGCGCCGCGGCGATCGTGCGCGCGACCGTGCGCGAGGGCTGCCTCGGCGAGACCGTCAGCGCGGTGCTGGCGCTCGCCGCGCGCGACGGCGCCGAGGACCCGTCCGTCCGCGCGGCCCTCGAGCGGATCGCCGAGGACGAGCTGCGCCACGCGGAGCTCGCGTGGCGAACGGTCGCGTGGGCGGTCGGCGCGGGCCTGCCGGGGGCCGCGGAGGCGGCGGCCGCCGCGTTCGAGGAGCCCTGGCCCGGGCTCGAGGAGCACGGGTCGCCGGAGCACCTCTCGCCGGACGTCGCGCGCGCGTTCGGGGTGCTCCTGCGCGACGAGAAGGAGCGCCTCGTCACGCGCGCGCTGGCCGAGGTGGTGGCCCCGAGCCGCGCGGCGGTGCTCGCTCTCTGCGAGGCGCTCGGCGAGGAGACGCGCGGCGAACGGACCGGCTCAGTCGAAGACGCTCCCGAGGATGTCGAAGACGCCTCCTAAGATCGCCGCGCCGTCGATCGCGCTCGACACCACCTCCACGCCCGCCTCGACCCCCACGTCGGCGACGCCCTGCGCCGCGGGCTGTTGGGTGAGCGCGGGCGCGGCGGCCGCGGCCCCGACAGCGGTGCCCCCGGCCGCCAAGGCCGCCGGTCCGCCCCACCCGCTCGCGCGGAGAGCCTCGGTGATGCGACGGATCTCGTCGCGGTCGTACCAGGTTCCGCAGGCGCACGAGTCGAGCTCCACGCCCGCGCGCTGCGCGAGCGTGCGCTTCATGGGTCTCCGGCACATCGGGCACGACAGGCTCGCGGAGAGGTCGGGCTGGTGGCGCGCCGCCCGCGCCGCGCGGTCGGCCGCCGCGATCGCGGCGCTCGGGAGCTGGGAAGCGAGGCGCTCGGCGCACCGCTGCTCGAGGAAGACGCCCCCGCAGCTCCCGCAGCCGTGCAGCGTCACGCCGGCGGTCGCGCACGCGAAGAGCGCCGGCGCCTGGGCACCGCGCAGAGCTGCCTCGGCGGCGCAGCGGGGACACGGGAGCGTGGTTCGCGTGACCGGGTTCATGGGCGCATCCTAGCGGGCTCGGCGGCCTCGCCGCGTCGTCAGTTCGACGCAGGGCAAGTGAAGGCGCCGCGCGTCGAGCCGTCGGGCCAGGTCCTCGCCTTGGGCGTGCCCGTCACCGCGGCGGCGCACTTGGGGAGGCAGCCGCACAGCTTCTGACCCGTCTCGGTGCAGCCCCACCGCGCCGGCGCCTTGCACTCTCGGTAGTTGGCGCAGTGCGCGGTCTCACCTTTCTTGCACAAGCCGGTCTTGAGCGTCGTGAGCCACGCCTGGAGCGGCGCGCTCTTGGTCTTCACGTCCTCGCACGCTTCGCTGGTGCCCCCCTCACACTGGGCGAGGAGGTCCAGCGTCGTGGCGTCTCTCTCCAGGCTCACCGCCGTGGACTTGAAGGCCCCGCACCCGAGGAGCTGTTTGGCCTTCAGCTCACAGGCCCGCTTGTAGATCGCGAGCCCGTCTCCAGCTGCCGGGCTCGGGCCGAGCTTTCCCAGCGCCGCGACGCAGTCGGCCGCGGCTCCGCCCTCTCCGAGGCACTTGGCGCGCTCGGGTGAGCCCCCGGCGGTGGAAGGGGCGGGCGTTCCCGGGATGAGCGAGGACGCGGCAGGGCCCGGCGCCGTACCCGCCCCGGCGGGGACCGCGAACGGCATGGCGTACGACGGAGGAGGGTTCTGCACCACGTACTGGGGTTGGTACGGGGTGCCCCAGGTGGGCTGCCTCCGGGAGCGCGTCTCGCAAGAGGGGAGGAGCAGGAGGAGCGAGAAGGCGAGAGCGGGGCGCATGGGGGGAGCAATCTTGGGGGGCGCGGGCCGGTCGCCGCAAGGGCGGAATGGAGGAGCCAAGAAGGGGCCGCGGGGGGCCTCGTGGCGGACGACCCGCGGCGAGCCGGGAATGGCGGCGTCCCCCCGAGCGTCGAGCGGAGGGTGAAGCGCCTCGTGGCGGTCGCCCTCGTCGCCGGCTGCACCCCGGATCTCCTGGGGCGGGACGTCGCGCGTCCGCCGTACCCCGCGGAGCGCACCGCCCCGCCGATGTCGCGCCGCGAAGGAGCGGCGCTCCTCGCGCCGCCGGCCACCGCTGCCGCGCAGGCCCCAACCGCGGCGAGAGCGCCGCTGCCCGATCCGCCCTTCCTCGAGACGCCCCGCGCGCGCTCTGCGGATACGACCCTCGACGAGCCGCTCGTAGCGCCGCAAGCTCCGCCGCTCTACGCCGGGCTCTTCGACATGGGGAGGCGCCTGCGCTACCGCGTGGCGCGGCGGACGGCCCCCCACGACGTGGACGGGCGGGTGACCGTTCGGCACCTCGAGGTGACGTGCACGGTGGAGCAGGTCGTGGCGTTCCGCCTCGCGCTCGCGAGCGAGACCGTGTGCGAGGAAGATGGCGCGCCGGCGCGGACATGGGTGTTCGTGTCCTCTCCCGGCGGCTTGTGGAGCGCCGCCGCGGTGCCGGCCGACGAGGACGCGCTCGCTCGGCTGGTCCGCGATCCCCCCTTGCTCGCCGAGAGCCCCGTGCGCCGGCGTCGGGCGTACGAGGCGCCGCTCGACGCGGACGTGGTGGTGCGCTGCAACGAGACGGTGACGGTGGGGCCAGGGTCGGTCTGCGTCCACGAGACGTGCGAGCGAGGGAGCGGCTGGGGCGACACCGAGGAGCGCACGTGCTTCCGGGCGGGACGGGGCGTGGAGCAGCTCCGCCTGGTGAACCTCTCGGGCCCGAGCACCGAGGTGTGGCAGCTCCTCCGCGTCGAGCCGCGGCCCGAGCCCGACACGTGCCACGGCTGAGCCCTGCGCCACCCGCGGGGCACGAGCGCAGTGTCAGCGCGGCGCCTCCGGGGCGCCGTCCACGCCGATGTCCCAGACCCACGGTGGCCGCGCCACGATGCCGGCATGCGTCGCCAGACCTGCGTCGACGGCGATGAACTCGTCCGACACGAACTGGTACGCCTCGTCGCCGCGCGCTCGCATCCGACCGTACTGGCTGTAGACGATGGTGTAGCCGTTGCGTGTCACGAGACCCTCGAGCCCTCGGTTGCCCAGGCCCAAGATGACGTCGGGGCGGGTCGTTCCGCACGCGGCGTCGATGCGCTCGCGCTCGGCGAAGTACTGGTCGAGCAGCAGCTGCTTGCACGTGCGGAGGACGAAGTCCTCGTCCGGCAAGCACCCGACGAAGTCGCGGGTCACGAGCGAGCAGTTGTCGATGAACCGGACGGACGAGCCATGCCGCAGGTGCAGGTGGTAGGGCACCATGCCAGCCTGCGCCGACATCACGACCACCCGCCGGCCGGGGACCACGGGGCGCAGCGCCGTGACGACGTCGACCATCTCGGCCGCCACGGTCGCGTCCCGAAGGTGCGCCAGGTTGACGATCTCGAACCAGCCATAGCCGCGATCCCCCACGCGCGCCGTCAGCTCGGATCGAAGCGTGCCCGTCGTCCAGAGCGGGCGGCCGGAGGACCTGATCTTCGTCATCCGGGCCACACCCGCCAGGTTCGAGACGACGAGAACGGCGAGCGTGATCGTCCTCAGCCGGTGCGAGCGGACCGCTCGGACAAGGCCCTCCAGGCAGACGACGCACGCGACGGGCAGGGCGTGGACGAGGAAGCGGCCCCCGAACATCCAGTCGCCACCCACGAGGATGATGAAGCCGAAGTACGCCACCGTGAACGCGACCGACAGCACGAGCGCGATCCTCGGCGGATCGGTCCGCGCCAGCTGCCGGACACAGAACGCCGTCCCCAACAGGCCTCCCACCGGCAACCAGAGCGTCGTCGGAACCAGGTGGATGCCGAGGTACTGGAACCCCTCGATCGGATCGATGCCGGTCGCCTTGGAGTACACCGGGTTCGGGAAGAGGGCCCCGAAGTAGCTCCACCGGAACGCGAGCAGCGCTCCGATCTCGATCGCCGCCACCGCGGCGAGGTGGAGCGCGGGGGCCACGCGGCCCGCGCGCCAGGCGGCGACGCCCGCGCCACCGAGCAGGCAGACGAGGACGAGCGAGCTCTCTGGCCGCGCCGCGAGGTAGCTCGCCATGGCGCACGACGCGAGCGCGAGACGCGGCGCGCTCGGGCCCTCGAGGTAGCTCCCAGCGGCGAGGACGAGCCAGAGCGCCGCGGCAGCGACCAGCGTCGTCTCCATGCCGCCGAACCCCCAATAGACGAAGCAAGGCGTAGTGGCCGCGACCCACGCGAGGCCTCGCGGCGCCTCCGGGACCGCGCGCGCGGCGAGCAGCGCCCCGGCCAAGATGGCTGCGGCCCCGAAGCCGATCGAGGTGATCGGTCCCAGCGTCGGGAGAGAGACGCCGGTGAGCCTCGTCAGACCCGCGAGCAGCACGACCTGAGCGAGGCTCGAGCTCTGCTCCACGCGCTCTCCGTTGAAGTTGAGGATCTGCCCGGTCTCCGCCAGGGTGTGCGCCGCCCAGTACGTGATGTGGCTGTCGTCGTGCCCCGTGGAGCAGAAGAGCACGAAGCCCAGCGCCAGGAAGGCGGCGACCCCCACCGCGGGGGAGCGGGCGCACCGCGCTACGAAGCCAGCGGGGCGACTCACCATTTCCGGTAAGGGACCCGGTACCCCGGGCGCCGAACCTGGTGCGCGTCGAAGTAGCTGGTCAGGGTGTGCGCGAGCTCGTGAGACCGGGGATCGTCGTCTCGAAAGAGGTTCGTCAGCTCGCCCGGGTCGGTCGAGAGATCGTAGATCTCGACCACGTGGGTCCTCGTGTCATGGATGATCTTCGTGCCGTCGGGCAGCACCATGGCGCGCTTGAGGCGGCCCTCCGCGACCACGGGTCGCGTGAGGCGCGGTGCCCCTCCGCGCAGGTACCCCGTCAGGCTCTGCCCCATGTACTCGCCGGGCGTCGGCACGCCCATCAGATCCAGGATCGTCGGCCCGACGTCGAGGAGCGACACGACGTCACCCACCACCCGGGGCTTCGCGCGCGGCACGCGGATGAACAAGGGCACGTGGATGAGCTCTTCGTAGAGGCTGACGGCGTGTCGCTTCAGGCCGTGCTCGCCGAACGCCTCGCCGTGGTCCGACATCACGATGATGCACGTCTTGTCGAGCAGGCGCTCCGCGCGGAGGGTGTCCAGCACCACCTTCACCTCTCGGTCGACCTGGCTGAGCTCCGCGAGGTACCCCTCGTACGGCGACGCCTTCTTGCCGGCGCTCGTGTACGGCGAGTGCGCGTCCATGAGGTGCGCGAAGAGGAAGAGCCGCCCCCCTTCATACGCGCGGAGCTGCTCGAGCACGGGCGCGAGGGTGACGCTGGCGAGCGGGTAGCTCCCGCTGCCCTTGCGAAGGCTCCGCTCCTCCTGGAAGCCGCGCACGATGCCGAGGCGGTTCAGCAGCCAGCCCACCGCTTCGTACGTCACCGTGCGGACGCCGGCCTCGGCGAGCAGCTCGGGAAAGCGAGGCGTCGGGTCCTTGTCCGGATAGACCATGCTGTCCATCGGGTTCGCGCCGCGGACCCAGTAGAGCTGCGAGTATGGCTTGCTCGCGAACAGCCCGCTGAGCGAGGGAACGGTGGAGGAGCCTGGCGCGCGAGCGCTCGAGAAATGCACCGACTGGTCCCTGAGCGAGAAGAGGGTCGGGAACGCGGCCCGGTTGGACTCTTCGTTCATGAGGTGACCGCGCATCGAGTCGATGCCCAGGAGGAGCACGATGGCGTCGTCGGGGAGCAGCGAGGGCTCGGTGGGCGGAACCGGCGGCTGGCTCGCCCGATCCTCGAACCATGGCCGCTGCTCCTCCGCGATCTTCGGAGGCCCTGCGCCGAACTCGATGGTGTGCAGAGGGCCGAGGAAGAGAAAGAGGACCGCGCCGTGGTGGCGCGAGAGCTGCAAGCCGACCGCGTTGTTCGGCCAGACGGCGAGCGATCCTGCCGCGAAGAGGGCGGCCGCGGCGACGAAGATCCTCGCGCGCCGCCTGGACGACCAGCCGAGGAGCGCGCGCGGCGCGCCGGTGAAGGCGCGACCGATGAGGAGCACGGAGAGCACCGCGAGGAACAGGTGTACGCCCGGGTAGCTCGGGGTGATGAGCAGGTGGATGTTCGGGTAGTCGTGATCCATCCCGTTGGCGGCGGCGCCGGCCACGCCGGCGAGCACCCCCAAGGGCCACGCAATGGGTCGCGCGAGGAGCCGGCCGAGCCCCGCGACCACCGGCAAGAGGAGGGAGATGCCCAGCGTGATGACCGCGATCATGAGCATGGGCGTGCCGGTCTTCTTCGCCCAGCTGTCGGACAGACCCGAGATGTCCTCCCCGTAGAAGACGGCGCCGAGCCCCCACGAGGCGGCGGCCATCACGCCGTAGGCCGCGTACCAGCGTCGCGGACCGAACCGGCTCCACGCCGCTTGGCACGTGGCCAGGCCGAACCCGATGGCCAGCAGGTGCCCTGCGCAGAACAGGTGGGTCCCCCAACGAACGCTGGCTGGCAAGCTGCCAGGCAGCTTGCCCATGAGCACCACGGCGTCGGTGATGGCCACCACGAGCCCTCCGAGCACCAGCGCGACGTGCGGATCGATCGCGGCCTCGGGCCGAGACGAGCGTTGCGCGTCCGAAGCTTCCACGGGCGGACCCTAACCTGGAGCCTGCTCCGTGGGCTATCCTGTCGTCGATGTCGGTTGGTGCGCGCATCGCGGCCGTCGCTCTCTTCGCCAGCTCGCTCGCGTCCTGCGCGACGTCGAACGGCCAGAGCTGCGAGCTGAACAGCGACTGCCTCCAGGGCACCTGCCAGGAGGGCGAGTGCGTGCGTGAGTGCGCGGAGTCCGACCTCGACTGCCCCATCGGCTACGTGTGCAGCGCCGTCGGGCGCTGCGAGTACGCTGGTGCGGGCGGCGCGGCCTCCACCTCCACCGGCCAGGGCGGCGCCGGGGCGACGGGCGTGACGGCCGGCACGAGCGCGACCGGCGCGACCTCGACGACGACGTCGACCGGCATGACCATGTCGTTCACCGAGCTCACGCTCTGCACCGGGGACGCGGACTGCGCATCCGGCGTCTGCCGGGAGATGACGCCTGGGGGGGCGCGCCGCTGCACGCGCACCTGCTCGTCCCACGCGGGCTGCCCCGCAGGGCTCCGCTGCGAGGATCCCGGCGGGGGCCAGGTGTGCGTGCAGAGCGACGTCGGGAGATCCTGCACCACCGCCGCGCAGTGCAACTTCGCGTGCCTCTCGCCGCTGAACTACTGCACCTCCACGTGCGGCAGCGGCGCGGAGTGCCCGAACGGGTACGGGTGCATGGCGGTGGGGAACACGGACGTCTGCGTGCGCCTCGCCGCCGACTGCGCCGCGAACGCGTCACAGTGCGTCGATCCGTCGGCGTGCGACAGCTCGCCGAACCTCGTGGTCTCGAGCTGCACGATGTTCTGCGGCGCGGCGTCGGACTGTCCCCAGCGGGCGCTGCCGCTCCCGGCGTGGACGTGCGACGGGCTCTGCCGCCGGCCCGGCGACGTCTACGGGCCGCTGCCAGGCGGGTTCGCCCCGGCGCAGTGGGCGTGCAACGCGGCGTCGCAGGTCGTGAACGTCTGCGGGGACGGCCTTCACATCGACTTCGCCTCGTTCTCGCAGCCGAGCCCGCCCGCGGTGAGCTGCGCGTCGCCCGTCACCACGGACGGGCTGCCCGGGGACGCGTGCCTCGACAGCTGCCGCCTGCAAGGCGCGTGTCCGTGGGGCTTCGGCTGCTCGGGCGTGGCCGAGATCGGCAACCAGCGCATCGGCCTGTGCATGCCGACGGGCGCGGGCGAGGTCGGGGCTCCGTGCTCGCAGCACGGGGACTGCGTGTTCGGCTACTGCGAGGGCGCCGTGTGCACGCGTGACTGCTCGAAGGACGACACCTGCCCGACCGGATCCCAGTGCGTGGCCGGCGGGGGCGCGAACATCGAGGGCCTCGCCTTCAAGCGCTGCGAGTGAGCGACCGGCTGCCGAAGAGCGCCCGGCCCGCTCAGCCTCGGACCCAGAGCCCGACGACCACCGTCAAGATCGCGACGAGGCAGATCACGCCGAGCATCATGGCGCGCTGTGAACGAAGCTCCATCTGGCGGCGCGAGCGCGCGATCTCTTCCGCACCCTCCGAGAGCCGGCCGTCCGGGTACGCCATGGCGAGGTCCGCCTCGCCCAGGAGCTCCGGAGGTGGGAGGAACGCGGGCAGCGACCTGAACGAGTCGCGATAGGGGACGCCGAAGCTCGGCCGCTCCGGCGTCGGGGGGCGGACGAGCGGCCAGTCTTGCGCGGTCGCCACGACCGAGCGGATCCGGATCGGCGACGGCGTCGGGGCCGGCACGGGGTGGCCCGTCGTCGCCGGGCTCGACGGGGGCGCCGGGCTCGACGGGGGCGCCGCGGGGATGGGGGGCGACGGCGGCAAGATCATCCCGGGAGGGCGCGCGCTCCGGGGGCGCACGGCGGCGCGTTTGCTCGGCGGCGGCTCGGGGGGCGCCAGCGCGGCCCGCGAGCGGTCCTCCTCGAGTGGATCGGGCTCGGGCTCGAGCAGCTCCTCTGCCGCCTCGGGCGGCTCCGCGACCGGGGGCGCCGGCGCCAGCGGCGAGCGCACGACGCTGGAGATCTCCTTCGGTTCCGGCTTCGAAGGCCGCGGCACCCGGGCGGGGGGCGAGACCAGGCGTATCCCGGAGGCGGGGGCCTCGGAGTCCTGCTTGCGAGGACCGCCCTCGACGCTCAGTCCCCTCAGTGTGCCTTTGCGCGCAGCCATTCGGACCTCGATCCCGCCCGTCATGCAAGCCCGGGTCCCGCGACCGGTGGGGCCCGAGCTCCAGCGACACCAGAGGATTCTTCCCTGCCTGCGCGGAAGGGGCTTTGAAGGCAGCGAATTTCGCCGGTGGAGGCGGTGACGTGACGCTCGGTGGGTGAAGTTTTGATCCAGCAGACACGCGTACGATTTCGGGCCGCAAGTGACGCGCGCGGGCAGGGGACTCCCCCGGAACGCTCTCCCTGGTATACAGGGCCTCGTGAAGCTCACGACCACCCTGATGCTCGCCCTTGGGCTGCTCGCATGCGGCGGCGCCCCCTCCCCAGTCGACCAGCTGGCCGCCTCGCAGGCAGCCGTGCGCGGCGCCGAGGAGGCTGGAGCCGAGAAGGACCCCGAGGCCTTTCTGTACCTGAAGCTCGCGCGCGAGAGCCTCGCGAAGGCCAAGGAGATGATGGAGGGCAAGAAGAACGAGCCGGCGACCCGCCTGCTCAAGAAGTCGGAGGCCGACGCCGACCTCGCCCGCGGGCTCGCCCGGAAGGTGACGGCGCAAGCCGACGCGGAAGAGGCGCAGCAGGTGCTCGCCAAGCTGAAGCCGGTGACCAAGTGAACCGAGGCCCCATGCGACTCGTCCCCCGAACCGCCATCGCCACCCTCGTGCTCGCCGCCGCCGCGGCCGCGTGTGGGCCGCCGCCGCCACCGAAGGAGCTGACCGAGGCCCGAGCCAGCTACGAGCGCGCCAGCAAGGGCAAGGCGCCGGAGCTCGCGCCGGCGGCGCTGGACACCGCCAAGCAGGCCCTCCAGCGCGCGGAGCGCGAGTTCCGCGACCAGGAGGACACCCCGGAGAGTCGGGCGCTCGCGTACATCGCGGACCGCCGAGCGCGCTTGGCGGAGGCTGCCGCCGAGATCGAGGCCGCCATGCGCGCCAAGGCCGAGGCGGAGCGGGCCTTCAAGGAGAAGAGCGCGTCCGAGCTCGACGCGGCGCGCGAGGCCATCCGGAAGGAGAAGGCCGCCCTCGAAGAGGAGAAGAAGGCGCGCGAGGCGGCGGAGAAGGGCCGCAGCGAGGCCGAGAAGGCCCGCGCGGAGCTCGAGCGAAAGTACATGGCCGCCCTCGCGAGCCTCAAGGAGATGGCGACCGTCAAGGAGGAGCAGCGCGGCGTGGTCATCACGCTCAGCGGCGCGGTGCTCTTCGCGTCGGGCAAGAGCGAGCTGCTCGCCATCGCGAAGGAGAAGCTCAACGACGTGCACAAGGTCTTGAAGGACCAGGGCTATCCGCCCCTCCGCATCGAGGGCCACACCGACTCGACCGGGTCCGCCGACGAGAACCGGAAGCTCTCGCTCGCGCGCGCGGAGAGCGTGAAGGCGCAGCTCGTCAGCCAAGGGTACCCCTCCGACAAGATCAAGGTCGTCGGGCTCGGACCCGATCGTGCCGTGGCGGACAATGGCTCCCCCGAGGGGCGCGCCAACAACCGCCGCGTCGAGATCATCGTCAACCCGCGCGACTGAGGGCGCCCCGCGAGGAGGCCCCTGTCCGCGGCGGAGAGGCGCCGCGGCCGCGCAGTGCTAGGCTCGCGCCGTGGGCGCGATCGGCTCGGTGCAGGCTCTCGCGGCGGCAGGCCGCGCGGCGTGGCCGACGCTCGCCTTGCCCGAGCAGGTCTTCGCCGAAGAGCTCGAGGCGAACCTCGGCGCCGCGCGGGATCAGGAGACCGCGCTCGCGCGGCTGCGGCCGGACGACTTCTACCTGGCGTGCGCATGCGCGCGCGGCGAGGAGGCCGCCATCCGCGCGTTCGAAGAGCGCTTCGCGAGGGTCATCGACGGCGCCGTCGCGCGGTTCGCGCGGACTCGGGAGAAGCGCGACGAGCTCAAGCAGCTCCTCCGTGAGCGCCTCTTCGTCGCGGCCCCTGGCGCGCGCCCACGCATCGCTACGTACACCGGCCAAGGCTTCCTGGAGAACTGGCTGCGCGTCGCGGCGGTCCGTGCCTTCGTGAACGCGCAGCGGCGCATCCTCCCCGACGCGCCCGGCGCCGAGGAGTCGTTCGGCTCCATGCCCGGGGATCAAGACGTGGAGCTCGGTTTCCTCAAGTCCCACTACCGCGGAGCGTTCAAGAAGGCGTTCGCGGTGGCGGCTGGCTCGCTCACGCCGGCGGACCGGCTCATCCTGCACCTCACCGTGCGCGACGGGCTCACCTGCGACGAGCTCGCCGTCAGCCTCGGCGTGCACCGCGCCACCGCAGCGCGCCGCGCCGCGCGAGCCCGCCAGCTCCTCATCGACGCGACCCGCGCGGAGCTCTCTCGCGCGCTCCGCGTGGAGACCGGGGAGCTCACGAGCATCCTCGAGCTCGTCGAGAGCAACCTCGATCTCAGCATCTCCCGCCTCTTCGGCGGCGCGGACGAGGCCGCGACCCCATGACCGCCGCGCCCTGCCCCGCGACCGAGACGCTCTGCGGCTGGGTCGAAGGCCGCCTGGAGGAGGGTGATCGAGCGGACCTCGAGGTCCACCTCGACACGTGCGCGGCGTGCCGTCGCGCCGTCGCCGAGGTGGGCCGCGTGATGGGCGGTGCGCCGGCGGAGACCCCGGACGAGCGGCGCGCGCCGGGACCGTCGAAGGCGCCGCCAGGGAGCCTGCCTCCCTCGGGGGCCCCGCGGATCGGCCGGTACGAGGTGCGGCGCGAGATCGGCGTCGGCGGCATGGGCGTCGTGTACGAGGGCTTCGACCCGTCGCTCGGCCGTCGCGTGGCGCTCAAGCTCATCAGGCCGGACCGCGGCGAGGTGGCGCGCGCGGCGGTCGCCGAGCGCTTGGCCGCCGAGGCCCGCGCGCTCGCCAAGATCTCCCACCCGAACGTCCTCACGGTGTTCGACGTCGGAGTGGACGGGGACTCGGTGTTCCTCGCCACCGAGTTCGTCGAGGGTGTCACGATGGACGCCGGCTGGCCTCACCGCGCGCGTGGGTGGCGCGATCGCGTCGAGGCCTACCTGCAGGCGGCGCAGGGGCTCGGGGCCATCCACGCCGCGGGGCTCACGCACCGCGACATCAAGCCGTCGAACATACTGCTCGGGGACGACGGGCGCGTGCGGATCGCCGATTTCGGGCTCGCTACTTCGCTCGGAGAGCGCTCCGCGCCGGCCGGGACACCCGCGTACATGGCGCCCGAGCAGCTCACCGGGGACGCCGGGCCGCGGGCGGATCAGTACGCCCTCGCGATGTGCATGGTCGAGGCGGTGCTCGGCACGAGGCCGTCGCTCGGGGCGACGGCAGCAGACCTCGAAGCGAAGGCGCGGGGGGTGTGGGCGAAGGACACGCCCCCGACGCCGCTCTGGGAGGTGTTCGCGCGCGCGCTCAGCCCAATGGCCGATGAGCGCTTCGGCGACGTGGCCGCGTTGATCGCCGCGGTAGAGTCGGCGATCGCGCCAGCGTCGCCGCCGAGCAGGCGCGCCGCTCCTCCGAGCAGGCGCGCGGCGGCGCCGGGAGGCCGGACGGCGTACGCAGCCCTCGCCGTCGCGCTCGTCGCGACGGGCGCGGCAGGGTTGTCGCTGTTGGGCCGAGGTGCCCCCAGCGCGCCGGCGGTCTCCGCGCCCGCGCTCGGCGACTCGGGCCGCGCGTCCGAGGCGGACCGGTACCCCGCGGCGGACGTGTCCACGCTGCCTGCCGCCGTTGCAGAGGCGCCGAGCGCGAGCGCCGCGCCGGCCGCCGCGGGCGCGAGCACCGCGAGCGCCCCGTC
>CAZBJI010000090.1:0-31783 GCA_964492175.1 uncultured Polyangiaceae bacterium
CGTGTTCGAGAAGTCCGCCGTGCGACCTCGGCCGTCGGTGAGCCGACCGTCGTCGAGCACCTGCAACAGCAGGTTGAACACGTCCTGGTGGGCCTTCTCCACCTCGTCGAAGAGCAGCACGCTGTAGGGCTTCTGACGGGCGGCCTCCGTGAGGAACCCTCCCTGCTCGCTGTCGGCGTATCCCGGCGGCGCGCCGATGAGCCGCTGCGCCATGTGGCGCTCCATGAACTCGCTCATGTCGAGCCGCGTGAGCGCCTGCTCGTCGTCGAACAGGAACTCGGCGAGCGCCTTGGCGAGCTCCGTCTTTCCGACGCCCGACGGACCGAGGAACAGGAACGACCCGATCGGCTTGCCCGGATCGCGGAGCCCCACGCGGCCGCGGCGGACGGCCTTCGAGAGGAGCCGCACCGCCTCGTCTTGACCGACGACCCGCTTCGCGAGGCGCTCCTCCATCTTGAGGAGCTTCTCCGCTTCGCCCTCCAGCATCTTGGCGACGGGCACGCCGGTCCACTCGCCGAGCGTCGCGGCGATGTCGTTCTCGGTGACGACGTTGGTGGCGCCGCTCACGCCGGCCTTCTGGGCCGCTTCCTCCGCCGCGGACAGGCGCCGCTGGACGTCGGGGATGGTGACGTGCTCCAGCTCGCCGAGGCGCGCGAAGTTCTTGTCCTTGCGCGCCTGCGCGAGCGACGCCTCCGCGTCGCGGAGCTCCTTGCGGAGGGCCTGCACCGCCGCGATGACGCCGCGGCGCGACGCGATCTGCGCGCGCGCCTCGGAGACCTTCGGCTCGAGCGCGGTGGCCTCCGCCTCCAGGCGCACGCGCACCTTGACGCTGAGCTTGTCGTCATCGTCCTTCAAGCTGGAGATCTGCGCCCTCAACGCGTCGAGCCGCCGGATCATGGTGTCGAGCTCGGCGGGCACGCCGTCCACCTCCACGCGCTTGTGCGAGGCAGTCTCGTCGAGGAGGTCCACCGCGGTGTCGGGCAGTGCGCGGTCGGAGAGGTACCGCTTGGCCAGGGTCACGGCCGCGACGATGGCGCCCTCGCTGACCCGCACCTTGTGGTGCTGCTCGTACCGCTCCGCGATGCCGCGCAGGATCTCGGTCGCTTGCTCGATGGAGGGCGGATCCAGCCCGATGGGCGTGAAGCGCCGCACGGCCGTGCCGTCGCGCTCCTGCATGCGCTTCAGCCCTTCGGGCGTGGTCGTGGCCACGATCCGGATCTCGCTCCGGGCGAGCAGGGGCTTCAGGAGATCACCGACGCCTGCGCCCGAGACGCCTTGACCGAACAGCGCGTCGACGTCCTCCACCACGAGCACGACCTCGTCCTGCATCGCCTTGAGCTTGTCGACCAGCCCCTTCAGGCGGGCCTCGATCTCCCCGCGCAGCTTGGCCCCAGCGACCAGCGCGCCGGTGTCGAGCTCGAAGAACCGGGCGCCCGCGAGGTTCGACGGGACGTCGCCGGCGCCGACGCGGTCCGCCAGCGCGCGGATGACCGCGGTCTTGCCGACCCCGGGCTCACCCACCAAGAGCGGGTGGTTCTTGAAGCGCCGCTCCAGGATCTGCATGAGGCGCCGGACCTCCACGTCACGCCCGATGACGGGATCGAACTTGCCCGCGCGCGCCTCTGCCACGAGGTCGCGGAGGAAGTCCTGCGTCGAGCCGACGCCGCGGGTCTCCCCGGTCTTCGGCTCGGGGCCGGCGCCCGCCTGCAGCGCCGAGACGTGCGGGCGGAACGCGCCCGGCCCCACGCCATGCGCGCTCAGGATGTCGCCCGCGGGCCCGCGGATCTCCTGCGCCAGCGAGTGCAAGAGGTGCTCGATCCCGACGGAGTCGACCTTGTCCCGCTGCGCCTCCCGCTCGGCGCGGCTCAAGAGGTCCAGCATGCGCGAGCTGACGTACGCGACCCCCGTCGTCGCCTTGGGCGCCTTGCGCAGCGCGATCTCCGCGAGCTCACGCACCTCGCTCGGGTCCGCCCCGGCCTTGCGGAACACCTCGAGCACACCTCGGTCCCGCTCCAGCAGCCGCACGAGGAGGTGCAGCGGGCTGAGCTCCGCGTGCTTGAACTCGTCCGCCAGCTGCTGGGCTGCGGCCACGACGTGGCGCGCGTCTCCGGTGTACTTCTCGAGCTGAAGCGTCTTGTCCGCCATGGGCGGCGGAGCGTAGCGCAAAAACCGGGCGGGCCTATCGGCCTTGGTCCGCCTCACCCAGCATCTGGACGGCCTCGGCGGGGGTCGGGAACCGAGCGAGCGCGAGGCGCGGAGGATCGTGGTCCGGGAGCTCCAACAGGAAGCGCTCCTGCTCCAAGAGCTCGAGCGGGACCAGCCGGTCCGGGAGCCCGTCGCCCCACCGGAGCATCACGAGATCTGCGCGCGGAAGGAGCGCCGCCACGCCGGCGAGGGCGATCGTCGCGGTGACGACGCCGAGGTCCTCGTGGGGCGCCACCTCGAACGGCGCGATCTCCTCGTCCGTGGCTCCTGCCTCGAGCAAGCTCGCGCGCTGGTCCCCATAGACGGTCGCGAGGAGCAGCGCCTCTGCTCGGCGGGCTCGGTCGAACGCCGGATGGGAGGGAGGCAGCTCGAGGAGACGGATCGTCCCTTCGCCGGGCGTGGCGGCGTAGACTACGGGGGACACCGGCGCGTCGCTCTCGTGCCAGGCCTCCGCGCACCGATCGAAGAGCTCCACGACGGCGTGGGGGTCCTCGTCACCAGCCAAGAGGCACGTCTCCGGATCGGGGATGCCGCAGACGATCCGGCGTCCGACGCGCTCCAGCACCGCGTCGAGCAGGCCGGGGAGCAGCACGCGCGCCGCTGCGCGACCGTCCTCGGCCTCGAGCCGGAGCACGGGTCCCTCGCCCACGAGCTCGGGAGGGCGCTCCGCGAGGTTCGTGAGCCCGGCGGCGACGATCTCCGAGAAGGGGCGTCCCCAGCGCGTAGCCTCCGCCCCCCGGATGAGGCGTCCGGCGAGCGAGGCGTACACGAAGAGCTGGGGCGCCACGCCCACCCGCACGAGCGGCGCCGCCTGTCCGCCGAAGAAGATGGTCGTCCGGAGGGACACCTCGATCCGGTGCTGCGCTTCGGGCCACGGAGGGAGCTCGGGCTCGTCCAGAGCCGCCACCGTAGCAGCTCCTTTTCCGCGCACCTCGGGTGACCGCTTTGCTTGCGGCCACGCCGCCGGCATACTGATGCCATGGCGGCCGCAGTGACGGTCTACACGACGGGCTGGTGCCCCTATTGCCACCGAGCCAAGGCGCTGCTCCGGAAGAAGAACGTCGACTTCGCCGAGATCGACGTCGACGACCGCCCGGATCTCCGGCAGTGGCTCGCCGAACGCTCGCGGCAGCGGACAGTCCCTCAGATCTTCGTGAACGGCAGGCCGCTCGGCGGCTTCGTCGACGTCGCGGCGCTCGACCGCGCCGGCAAGCTCGACGAGCTCCTCGCCAAGGCGCCCGCCCCCTCCGACCCGGAGCTTCGAACCTAGTACATCGTCCGCGAAGTTTCTTCGCGGAAGACGATGTACCGAGGAGAAGGGTGCTGGTGAGCGGAAGTTTGCCGAGCGTTGGTGTGGAAGCCGGCCCTTCACTTGCGAGCGTCAGCGAGGGGCCGGTTTCCAGACCAATGCGAACTTGGCGAACGCAGCACGAGCCCGGGTCGAGGAGGCGCAGCACGCCGGCGGTCAGGCGTTCTTGTTCGCGTGGTCCCAGTTGACCAGGTTCCACCAAGCCTCGACGTACTTCGCCCGCGCGTTTCGGTAGTCCACGTAATAGGCGTGCTCCCACACGTCGCAGGTGAGGATCGGGGTCTTGCCCTCGGTGAGGGGGCAGCCCGCGTTCGAGGTCTGGACGATCTCGTACGCGCCGCTCGGGCTCTTCACCAGCCACGCCCAGCCGGAGCCGAACTGGCCGATCGCAGCGGCCGTGAACTTCTCCTTGAACGCGGAGAAGCTGCCGAAGGCCTTGTTGATGCCGTCGGCGACGGCGCCCTTGGGGTCCCCTCCGCCGCCCGGCTTCATGCTGTGCCAGTAGAACGTGTGGTTCCAGACCTGCGCGGCCTGGTTGAAGACGCCGCCCGAGGTGCTCTTGATGAGATCCTCGAGGCTCTTGCCGGCGAGCGTCGCGTCGGCGCCGACGAGCTCGTTCAGCTTCGTGACGTAGGCTTGGTGGTGCTTTCCGTGGTGAAAGTCGAGCGTCTCCGCAGAGATGTGCGGGACGAGGGCGTCCTTGGGGAAGGGCAGCTCGGGCAGGGTGAAGGCCATGGTGGTTCTCCTCGGTCGTGGAAAGGGAGGGGCAGCCTACGAGGCTTTCTGCGCCCCGCAACCCCTGCCAACCTATTGGAGCGCTGCCAAGGAAACAGAGCCGGACTCGGGCGAACCAGGAAGGTCCGGGGCAGAGATGTCGTAGAAGCGCCCCATGAGAAGAGCTGTCTCGCTGGGTGTGCTCGCGGCGTGGGGCGCGCTGGGTAGCGGCTGCTTCGGGCTCTTCACGCAGCCTTCTCAGCAGAAGCAGCAGCAGAGCGCCGAGGAGCAGAAGGCGACCGCGCAGTCCCGGGTGGACGACGCGTTGATCCGCCAGCACGAGCAGGCCGTCGCTCGCTTCGAGAAGTCGCCGACCCTCCGCGCCGCCGTGACCTCCGCCGGGCTCGTCGGCCTCCTGCACGACAAGGGCGTCGTGGACCGCAAGGGGCTCGACTCGAGCCAGCTGGTCACGCACGCCGAGACCCGCCTCGAGGCCGGGCTGCTCGCCGACAAGGAGAAGACGAAGGACGGCAAGACGATGGTGCTCATGGCGCGCGGCGGGATGCTGCTCGCGGCGGGGCGCGCGGGCGAGGCCGTCGCGCTGCTCGAGGAGGCGTTCGTCGCCACGCCGAAGGCGGGCGTCGCTGGGGCGCTCCTCGCGGCGTACGACAAGACCGACGCGCCGAAGGAGAAGGTTGCGGACGTCTGCGCGAAGGCGCGCCCGCAAGCGAAGGACGACGAGGCCCTCTTCGGGCTCCTCCACATGTGCATCGAGCGCCTGGGGCGCGAGGATCTGCCGTTCCCGAAGGCCAAGCAGGACCTCGCGTTCTACGACGCCGAGTCGGCGCGCCAGGCGGAGGAGAACGCCCAGCGCCGCGCCGAGGAGCAGGCGCGCAGCGAGCGAAGGCGCGCCGAGATGGACGAGCGGCGCCGACAAGACGACGAGGCGCGGGCGGCGGCGCGCAAGTCCGGCGGCGGCTCGAGCGGCTCGAGCTCGAGCGGCGGTAGCTCGCACTACTCGGTGACGCTGAAGAACGAGTGCGGCAAGAGCGTCCGCCTCTTCTTCGGTCAGAAGCCCAAGTTCGGGAGCGGCACGTACTCGAGCATCGGCTCGAACACCATCCAGTCCAAGTCCGGCTCCGTCGGCGACATGATCTGGATCGTGGACGGATCCGACAACGGCATCTCCAGCTACTCGCCGCGCTCCGGCTCACAGAACGTCGTCATCACGCAGGGCTGCAGCGGCTTCGCCTCCCGCTGATCCGCGCCGCCTCGGGCGCCTGCTCGTGTAGCCTCCGCGCGGAGGGAGCGCTTGGCCGAAGGCTCGAGGCAGATCACATCCGTCTGGGACGCCGACTGGTGCATCGCCGCGCCCGACGTGTTGGGCGTGGCGGCGGAGCGGGTGGAGGCGGCGCTGCTCGAGCGGTGGCGAGGCGGCGCGCTCCTGCTCGAGGCGGAGCAGCCGCCGAAGCGGGGCATGCCGCGGCTCGTCGAGCGGAGAGCCGACGTGCTCCTTCAGGTGCCGGCGAGCGTGCTAGCCAGGGAGCCCGAGGCGTGGCTGTCGAGCATGAGGGCGCTCGTCTCTGGACGCGAGATCTCAGGCTGCGTCGTCCAGGACGACCGCCTCTCTGAGCGCGATGTCGTCAGCAAGCTTGTCGGGACCCTACCGTGGAGCGTGCGGACGCTGGGCGTAGGGAGCGTCGACCGGTATCCGCTGACGCCTGAGCGCGTGATCCTCGAGAGCGGGACGTACGAAGTCGACCGTGCCGCACAGAAGATCCACGAAGCCCGTGAGCTGATGAAGCGCAACCGGGTCGACGCTCCGCTGTGGCTCGTCACGACCGCCAGCCGCTCCGAGCGCCGCCTCTCCACGCCCGCCAGGAACGACGCTCTCATCCAGGAGGCGCAGAACGCGCTCTCCCTCACGGCGGCGCTCTTGGCCGAGCGCGAGGTGGAGCGCGCGCTGGTGACGGTGACGCCGGCGATCCTCCGCGGCGTGCTCGATCTCGGCGACGGCATCAAGACGAGCTCGCTCGATCGGGTGAGCGTCCCGGTTCCGCCAGCGCCGGCGCAGAAGACCCCGGAGGACGAGGTCGCGCGGCCCGAGCAGCGTGCGCCGACGAACCCGGAAGAGGAGGTCGCGCCCGAGGAGCTCGCGCAGCAGGGGGAAGCGCCGGTGGTCGCGGCGACGCAGAGCACCGACGCGCCGCGGCCGTCGCAGCCGTCGCGGCCCAAGAAACCCTCGGCGCTCTCCAACGATCGCCCCACCGGAGAGGATCGGCTCGGGTACGAGCGCTACGCCGAGGCGCTCGCGTCGATCCTCTCGAACCCCGACACGAACCCCCCCCTGACGATCGCGCTCTACGGCGCGTGGGGGGTCGGCAAGTCCTTCTTCTTCTCGCTCCTCAAGAAGCACATCCATCGAGGCTCGCCGGTCGGGGGCGAAGGGCAGAGCTTCTGGGGACGCGCGTGGCGAGGCCGAAGCGACCTCGAGCAGCGGCACGGTCGCGTCGACTTCCACACCGTCGAGTTCAACGCCTGGGTCTACTCGGGCACCGAGAACCTCTGGGCGGGCCTCGTCACGCGCCTCTACGACGACATCGAGAGCTACGTCGGCCCGTGGCGCAGCCGATGGTTCCGATTGCGGCGCTCCTGGAAGCGGCGGATCGGGGGGCCGCTCCTCACCATCCTCGCCTACGGCGCCCTCTCCACGCTCTTCTGGTGGCTGCTCGGGTTCGAGTCGCTCGCCACCTACCTGGGCCGCCCCGCGGCGGACGGGCGCGACTCCGTGAGCGACCTCACCGTGGCGTGGAACACCGTGAAGGGTGGCGGCATCATCACCGGCATCGTCGTCGCGATCGTCACGCTGCCGCGCTTCCTCGGCGCGGTACGCGATCTCTTCGGGGCGCTCGTGACGACGCGCGCGGCCGAGCTCGCGGCGCTGGCCTCGCGTCGAGACTTCCGCGATCGCATCGGCTTCATGGCCGACGTCAAGAGCGAGATCCGGGAGATCAACGACCTCCTGAACGAGGTGCAGCGGCCCGACGGCTCGCGCGCCGGAGGGACCCGGCCGCTCCGCGTCGTGGTCTTCATCGACGACCTCGATCGCTGCCCGCCCGCGAAAGCGGTGGAGGTCCTCGAGGCGATCATGCTGCTCCTCGCCGACGACGACGCCGCGCACTTCGTGGTGGTGCTGGGGCTCGACGCACGGGTCGTCGTGCGCGCCATCGAGGGCAAGTACGGCGACGTCCTCCAGCGGGCCGGGGTCTCCGGCTACGAGTACCTGGACAAGCTCGTGCAAGTGCCGTTCGGCATCCCGGCCGCCGGAGAACAGCTCCACCGGTACCTCGACTCGCTCCTCAGCTGGGGCGGCCAGCCCCCGAAGCCCCCGGAGGACGCCCTCGCCTCCCCTGCGTCAGCCGATCGCGCGCCGGACGCCCCGCGGAAGCCCGACCCGTCTGAGGCGCCCGCGGAGGCGCCGCCCGGAGGCGCCGGCGCGGCGGAGCGGAGCGAGGAGGCTCGCCCGCCGTCCACCCCGAGCGCCGCTCCGCGAGCCGCAGCGGCGCGTAGCGACGCGGAGGCCACAGCGGCGGCCCAGCCCGCCGAGGCGCCCTTCACGCCCGAGGAGCACGCCGCGTTCCGGGCGTGCCGCGCGTTCCTGCCGCCGAACCCTCGCCGCCTCAAGCGGATGGTGAACGTCTACCGGCTCGCTCGCATGCTGCAGCCCACCGGAGGCGCGATGACGGAGGCTCGGCTGGTCGGGTGGATCCTCTTCACGGAGCGCTGGCCGGTGCGGGCGTCCCTCTTCACGTGGGGGCTCGACCGCGCGTGCGTGGTGGGAGCGACGACCGTCGCGGAGGTGTTCGCGAAGCTCGCTCCGGTCCTGGCTACGCCCGAGGTCGAATCGCTCCTCCGGCTCGACGCCGACGGCGCCGTGTTCGATCGGTTCCTCGCGCGGACCCCCATCCCGCTGGGGGTGGCGGCCGAGCTGGCGTCTTGCACGTTCAACGTGAACCCCGCGATCCGCCAGGACGTGGAGCGCGCCGTCGCGACGTGGCCCCTGGCCGACGTCGACGTCGAGGTCGCGTGACGACTCCGCAGCGCCCGCGCGATCCGCGCAGGTGCCGGTCCGGATCGACTCAGAACGATGCGACCATCTTCAGGCTGCGGTCCTCGTCCATGTCCGACGCGAGCGCATAGCCGACGCCGCGCTTCTCCGCCGCCGCGACGGAGAAGCCGCGCATGCGTCCGACGTAGACGGGGCTCTCCTCCACCATCCGCGTCCGCAGCTTCGTCCGAGCGAGCTGCACCATCCGCGGATCGAAGACGTAGACGGTGAGGCGGTGGCCCTCCAGCTTGTAGTGGAGCGCCGCGCACGAGTGAGAGTCTCGCATCGGGTGGATGCGCGCGCCGTCGAAGCTGGCCTGGCCCACGCCGAGATCCCGCAGGAGCGTGAGCGCCGAGCGCTTCACCGGGACCCCCACGTACGGCTCGAGGCGAGCCAGCTGCTCCGGGTTGCGCTCCTCCGGAGGCAGCGGGTTGGCGTGGAGCGCGACCAGCTTGTCGAGCAGCACGTCGAAGCTCGGCGCGTCGTCGTTCGCCGCCGCGCCCGAGCCCATCACGGCCGCCGGATCGATGGTGGCGACCGACCGCGCGATCACCGCCGAGGTGCCGCGCTCCGACTGCAGCACCACCACCACGAGCACGAAGCACGCGGCCATGGCGACCGCCGCTGCGACCCACGCGCGGGACCTCTCCGAGCTGCTCGAGAGACCCGGCCGGGTGAGCATGACCTGCTTGGCCTCGACCCCATCGGAGAACCCCCGCTCCGAGGAGACACCGCGCCCGACGCCGCTCGAGGAGACCTCCGAGCTCCGGCGGCCCAGGCGCGAGCCCGCGGCGCTCTCCTCACCGCAGAGGGCCATGCGGAGCTTGTCGGCGACGGCGTCCGGGGTCCGCCGGGTGATCGACCGACGGAGGCTGGCGCGCATCGCCCGGATGGTGTCGAGCTCGTCCTTGCACCGGGCGCACGCGACGAGGTGCGATTCCACCTCGACGATGTGAGCTGGCTCGATCTCCCCGTCCGCGTAGAGCATCACGCTCCGCGACCCGCACACGCTCTGATCTTTGGCTCGGATGGCGTTCATACTGCCGCGCGTCGGCGATTCTTGTACTCGGCGAGATCGGTCGGCGGCCGCGTCGACGCGACCGGCTGCGGCTCCTCGGTCAGGATCCCCATCGCCACCGCGTGATCCCTCAGCCTGCTCTGCAAGATCTTCCGACCGCGATGCAGGCGGCTCATCACCGTCCCGATGGGGCAACCCATGACCTCCGCGATCTCTTTGTACGACAGTTCTTCCACGTCCGACAGGATCACGGCGAGCCTGAACTCCGGAGGGAGCTCGTCGAGCGCGCGGGTGAGCTCCGCCTCCACCAGGGGCTGCAGCGCTTCGCCCTCGGGGTCGCGCATGGAGCGCATCGTCGCCGCGCTGATCCAGCCGTCGGAGAGCGGCTCCGCGTCCGGGCCGTCGAAGAGGTCTCGCTCCATCCCGCCGCGCCGGTAGCGGTTGATGAACGTGTTGGTGAGGATCCTGAGGAGCCACGCCTTCAGGTTGGTCCCCGGCTCGAACTGGTCCCGGGCCCGCATGGCCTTCACGACGGTGTCCTGGACCAGGTCCTCGGCCTCCGTTGCGCCCCGCGTCATGCGCGAAGCGACGGCGTAGAGAGTGTCGAGGTGTCCGAGCAGCTCCAGCGAGAACGGATCAGCGGGGGTCCCCATGCGGGGCGCCTCGCTGGCTACGCTCTCGGGACGCTTGAAAAAAAAGAACGCCATCTGGTCCTAGAACACCCCAGTTTGGGTCCTATTCCAGGGAGGGCAAGCCTACTTGCGGCTGCTCTTTTGCTCAGCGAGGGCCCGCTCGAGCTCCTCCACTCGCTGCGAGAGGCGCGCGACCTCCTCCTTCAGCTCGGAGAACGACTTCGCGGAGGGCACGATCGCGTCGAGGGTCGACAGGGACATCCCCATGAGCTCGGCGAAGCGGCCCCGCTTCTCTTCGGATTTCTTGTCGTCCTGCTTCGCGGGGCTCGCCGAGGCAGGCGGCTTGGACTCGGGCTTGGGCTCCTCCTCCACGGCCTCGGCGTCGGCCGCCTGCCCACCCGTGCCCGGGATCAAGCGGCCGATGGGCCCTTCGCGGAGCTGCGACCAGAGCTTCTCGCCGCGCTCTTGGATGAGATCACGCAGCGCGCCAAGCGGGACGCTTCGGGGCTCGTTCTTGAGGCCCTCGGAGAGGATGAGCGCGAGGGTGACCTCGGTCTTGTCCTCTTTCGTCTTGTTGTCGATGATCTGCACCTCTTCGCCGGCGCGGACCATCTCTCCGATCTGCTGGAGCGTGACGTAGCGGCTGTCACGCGTGTCGTACAGCTTGCGGTTCGAGTACCGCTTGATGACGCGCCGCGGCCCGGAGGCTGGCTGGGCCGGCTCTTTGGTAGTTTCCATCCTGCCCTTGGTGGGCCGATTGGAGCACCTCCGCACGGTCGGCGGCAAGGACTGCCGTAGGAGCCGCCCCCCGGGGCCCCAAAGAGCCGCCCTCGGGAGGAAGGGCGTCCGGGAGACGCGAGCGAATTTCACTCGGCGGCCAGGTGTGGGCTATAGCCCGTTCGATGGCGCAACGCGCCCTGATCCTGCGCGCCTGTCTGGTGGTCGCGCTCTTGTGGCTGGTCGGCTGCAACCGCGCTCGTCGCGTCCCCGAGCTCCTCACGCTGACGGAGCTCCTGCCAGGAACGGTGCAGGCCGGGGACCGACTGGAGGTGCGTGGCGTCGGCCTCCCTGCCGGTGACGTGACCAGCGGCCGCGTGGTGTTCCGAGGCGACGTGCTCCGCCCAGGGGAGCCCGCGCTCCGCGGCGTCGTGATCGAGGCGCACGAGGCCCGCGTGGAGCGGGACAGGGTGCTGCTCGACGTCAGCCCCGAGCTCGCGGAGCGCTTCACGGGAGGCGGCGACGCGGCTCGGCACGCGACGTTCCGCGGCGCCGTCGAGGTCTGGCTCCCGGGCCACGAGCGTGGGCTCCCCGTACACGGCGCGATCCGCGGAGAGACCGTGCTCGACGTAACGCCCCGCGCGCAGCGGGAGGCGGTGGTGTCGGCGCGCGAGCGCGAGGCTGAGGAGCTCCTCGCGTTCCTCGGGCTCGAGCTGCAGCGCGCCGACTCGGGGCGCTTCGGCGTCGCCTCGGTGCGCGACGGCGGCCTCGCGCAGCGCGCGGGGCTCGCGAGGGGCGACGAGATCGAGCGCGCCGACGGGGTCACGGTGCTCGCCCCGACGGACCTCGTCCCGAGCGGCCACGGTCGCACGGCTCGCGTCGTCGTCTGGCGCGGGGCCGATCGTGTGGAGCTCGACGTCGACGTCACGGGGTTCCGCGGCGACGCCGCGCGGGAGCTCGTCGGGCCGCTCGCGGTGATGGCCACGCTCCTCGTGCTGCTCCTCCTGCTCGGGACGCGGGCCGCGACGCCGCTCACGTGGATCGCACACCGCCTCATGCTGTGGCGCGCGACGCCGAGGACCCGCGCGACCCGGGCCGCGGCTCCCTCGACGTCGGCCGAGGCGCTCTCCGCCGCCGCTCCGTACCTGGTGTTCGCCGGCGGGACCCTCTCGTTCGCCGTGCTCCCTTACGCCGAGCTCGCCGCGCACAGCGCGGTCGAGCTGACGCTGCTCTTCCTCGTGACCGTGACGGCGTTCGCGAGCGTGGGCTTGGTGACGGGCCGCTGGAGCGAGCGGGCACCGGGGCTGACGGGCCGGCTGCGCACCGTGGCCGGCGTCGTGCTCTGCAACGTGCCGGCGGCGCTCGCGCTCTCGGTGGTCGTGTCCCAGGCGGGGTCGGTGGCCGCGCTCGATCTCGCCGCGGCGCAGAGCGGCGCCCAGGGCGGGGTCTGGGAGTCCGGCGGGTGGCCCTGGTTCTGGAACGCGGCGAAGAACCCCCTCCTGTTCGCGGCGTTCTGCTCGTCGTTCCTCTCGGTCTTGGTCGAGGGCTCTACGCCGCGCGGCGGCGTCGCCGCGGACGTCGACGCCGCCCAGGGATCGCTCCCTCGCGGCCAGGGCGCGTTCTTCTTCCTCCATTGGTCGCACGTGTTCATCATGTGCGCGATCGGCACCGTGGCGTTCCTCGGAGGCTTCTACGTCCCCGGCTTCACGGCGCACGAGCACACGCAGAGCGGGACGCTGAGGCTCGCCGGCGTCGCTCTCTTCGTCGCGAAGAGCTGGGGGCTGGCCGGCGCGGTCCTCGCCCTGCGCGCGGCCTTGCCGCGGATCCAGCTCGCGACGTTGCTGCGCCTTGGCCTCCGCGTCCTCTTGCCGGTGGGTGTCGCCGCGGCCGGCATCGGCGCGCTCGCGGCGATCCATGCGCCCCTGCCCGCCGTCGAGCGCGCCCTCACGCTGGCGTCGCTCGTGACGACCGGCTGCCTCCTCCTCGCGATCCTCGCGCCCGTCCTCCTCGCGCGCAGGCGGGGGGCACCGCGGCCATTTGCCCGAGTCAACGCGCTCCTCTAGTCCGCGGAGGCGCGGTTCTCCATGCAAGCAACGGCGCGGTCGGCGATCCGGACGGACCGCTACGCCGCGTGAGCGCTCGGGCCCCCTCGTCCCCGGCAGCGGCGGCCCGGACGCCTCGAGGAGCAGGGGCTCCTCGGGACCGTGAGCGGTCCGACGAGCCCGAGGGGGAAACCCGCGAACCTTGCCGCAGGATCCTGGCGGGCCTCGGCCGGCCGGAGCGGCCGGCGACCTCCCGGGGGAGACGGTCCTCGGGGGACTTGCTAGCAAACAATCGGTCACCCGGACTAACCTGCTCGCCGTGTCGGCGTCCGACGGTCACCACTGCTCCGCGTGCGGGCTCCCGCTCCGCGGCGCGATCTGCACGAGCTGCGGCGGCTCGGCTGCGCCGCTGGCGCTCGCGGACGGCGACCCGGCCGGTGGGAGCGCTCACGCGCCCGACGCCGCCCGTCCCGAGCTCGACCTCGCCCACGACGCGTGGCAAGCCGGCGACGCTGGACGGCTCGTCTCGAGCTGCCTCGGCGCGATCGGCGCGGGCGGCGTGCAGCTGAAGAAGCTGGCGGACGGCGCCACCTTCAAGGCGCTCTTGCGCGGCGTAGCGCTGGTCGTCCGGACGCGGCCCGACGGAGAGATCGTCATCGAGGCGCCCGTCGTGCGGCTCCCGCTCACGCAGTACGTCCCCGCGCTTCGGATGCTGCTGGAGCTCTCGGACGGGGACGCGGTCCCGGTCCGCTACTCCGTCCGAGGCGATCTGGCGCTCGCGCGCTTCGTCGGGGCGCTCCCGGAGCTGTCTCCCACGCTGTTCTGCGCGGCCGCCGAGGCGATCGTGTCGTCCGCGAGCGCGGCCTCCCGGCTCCTCGTCGGCGCGCTCCAGGCGCGGGCGCTGTCCCCGGAAGAGCACGCCGATCTCACGCCCGAGACGCTGCAGAGGGGCGCCGGAGCGCGCCGCGGCGGCGCGCTCTCGCGGCCGCCGCCCAAGAACATGAGCCTGGACTCGATGCCACCGCTCGAGGCGCTCGAGCCGCCCGAGCGCGGGCCGGTGGACCAGGGGATCCCGCCGGTGCTCCTGCCACCAGGCGGGATGGCGGCCGCACCGGCGCAGCGGTCGAAGGTGCCGACCCCCGCTCGGATGGATCCGAGGCCCAAGATGCGGACGCCGGCGCCCGGGATCGGGACGCTGCGTCAGCCCACCGCCGCCACGCCCGCCCTCACACCGGTGGCCGGCGTCCCCGCCGCGACGGCGGCGGCGGCTCAGCTCGGTGCCCCGTCCACGCGGCCGCTCCCGCTCCAGCGCCCGAGCGCGAAGCCCGCGCCGAACGTGCAGCGGACGCCCATCGAGCGCACGATGGTCAGCGAGACCCCGGCGACGACCCCGTCCCCCGCGGCGGATCCGCTCGGTGACACCTTCATCGGCGGAGACAGCCCCCCGGCGGCGACCTTCACCGGGCCCGGCGCGGCGCTCTGTGAGCTGCTCCACGGCGCCCAGACGCTGGGCGCGGTGCTCAGCTTCGCCGATCAGCCCGCGACCATGTGCCTCCTCATCCGTGCGGTGGTCTACCGCGCGGTGCTCGCGCACGACCGGGAGATGCCGAACGCAGTCGCGCTCCTCTTCCACGCGACCGCCGACGCGACCAAAGAGATCTACATCACGGCGCCGGGCGTCCGCCGAGGCGCGATGGCGATCCCGTCGGCTTCACCCGCGTTCGAGACGATGGCGATGATCACGGCCCGAGGAGGTCAGGTGGATCCACCGGACACGCCGCTCACCATCACGCCCATCACGACGGCCCAGGACGCGAAGCGGCACCTCGCGCGCTACGTGGCCGAGATCGACCAGGCGCCCCCCGACCTCGCGCTTCGCCACTTCCTCGCGCTCGGCGCCCTCTCCGAGCTCCTCGTACGCACCAAGCTGCCCGCGCCCACCCAGGAGCGGCTGCGGGGTATCCTGGCGCACGCCGCCAAGGAAGGGCCCAAGCAGCAGGCCGTGGATCTCATGATGACCGCGCTCACCAGGATGATGGCATGACGGCGCTCGCCAGCATCGCCCAGCGCGTCCGGAGCTCGGTGGTCGGCGTGGTCTCGCCCTCCAGCCGCGGGAGCGGGTACTGCGCGCTCCCGAACGGGCTCATCGTCACCAGCCTGGACGTGGTCGGCTACGAGCGCGAGGTGCAGCTCGTCCTCGACGACGGCTCGACGGTGGCCGCGATCGTGGTGCGGGCCAACGTCGCGCTCGACGTCGCGCTGCTGATGCCCACGGAGCCCATCGCGCTGCCTCCGCTCGACATCGGCCCCGAGCCGCGGCTCGGGGATCCGGCCGTGGTGCTAGGGCGCCACGGCGCCGAGGCGCACCTCGTGGAGACGAACGTGGCGACGACCGCGCGGGTGCTCGAGGGCTTCCCCCACGCCGCGATCGTCGGGGCGCTCGACGAGGAGCTCCGGGGCGCGCCGCTGCTCGACGCCTCGGGGCGCGTGCTCGGGATGCTCGTCAGGCCGCGGCGCGCACGCACGGCCAGCGACAGGACGGCGTACCGGTGGATCACCGGGCTGGTCCTCAGCGCGGGCGCCTACGAGGGGGGCCTGGGCAGCGCGGAAGGACCGCCCGAGGAGGTCCTCGAGCTCGTCCCCGAGTACGGCTGCGCGCGCTGCGACACGATCTTCGGACCCGACATGGACCGGTGCCTCGAGTGCGGCGTCCTCTTGCCCCACCGCTGGGCGCGGGAGGCCCCGGAGGCGTCCCGCGTCCCCCCGCTGAAGGGCCTGTTCGCGGTGAAGGCGGCGCTCGCGTCCATGGGGATCCCAGCCAACCGAGCGCGGGTGGGGCTGGGCACCTGGCGGTTCAGCCCCGCGCTGGAGGACACGAACGAGCGCGTGCAGATCGACGTCACGGTGGACGACTCGGGCGACCACCTCGTCCTCCGGTCGCCCGTCGTGATGCTGCCGGTCGAGGCGGTCGAGCCGCTCTACCGGCACCTGCTGGTGCTGAACGACGAGCAATCCGGGCGCCTCCGCTTCAGCGTCTGTGAGGACATCGTGTTCCTGTCGCGCATCAGCCCCACGTCCACGGTCGATCCGAACAGCTTCCCCACGCTCGTCACCGAGTTCAGCCAGGAGCTCTCGCGCCACCGCGCAGCCCTCTCGGGCGCGTTCGGGGTGGAGCCCGCGTTCGAACGGCCCCCGGACTGATCGGCGCGGCCGCGTGGCGCGAGCGTGGTGGGGTTTCGGCCGCGAGGCGGCGCGGCGCGCCGGGCAGCGACCGCTAAAGTTGCCGTCCTAGGCCAAGCTTTGCGATCCTGGGCCGGATGCGGCTCCTCCCTGCTCTCACCCTCCCCCTCGCGCTCCTGCTCGTCGTCGGCTGCGGGCCGAAGAAGGACCGGCCGGACAACGCCGCCTGGGAGACGCGCAAGGGCCACAAGAGCCTCGGGACGGACGACGTAGGCGAGGTCGAGACGGGGTCGAAGACCCTGTGGACCGGCCAGGAGTGGGTCGGCGTCCGGCACGATCTGGCGCTGAACCCTCGAAAGAAGCCCGACTCGAGCTGCAACTGCCTCGCCGTCTCGGTGGGGAGCCCCAACGACGACGCCTTCGTGTGGCGCGGCCCCAGGCCCGACGTCAACAGCTCACAGATCGCGCTCGCCATCACGGCCCTCGTGCCGGACTGTCCCGGAGGCCCCGCCGAGCCCGGAGATCGCCGCGCGAGCATCTCGGCCATCGATCGGAAGGGCAAGGACGTCTTCGTCGAGATCGAGGATCTCCCTTCGGACCGACCGATCGCGTCGGGCGCCATCATCCACCCCCTCGAGCCCGGGGGTCACGTCTACGTGCGCCCAAGAAACAAGAAAGTGCCCTACGGCCGCGTCACCGGGCGCGAGCTCTGTCGCGTGAAGTAGCGCGCGACCTTTACAGACCCCACCCGAGCGGGGAGACTACGGCCATGGGCATCTTCGACCGCATGGGGAAGGTCATCTCCTCGAACGTGAACGCCTTGCTCGACAAGGCGGAGGACCCCAGCAAATCCGTCGACCTCCTGGTCTCCGAGATGAAGGACCAGGTCAAGGGCGCGCGGAAGGAGCTGGTGGACGGGCTCGCGGCGGAGAAGGTGCTCCGCAAGAAGGTGGAGGAGCTCGACGTCGAGGTGGAGAAGTGGGACCGCCGGGCCGAGCTCGCGCTGCGCGCGGACGACGAGAAGCTCGCGAGAGAGGCGCTGATCCAGAAGAAGCGCGTGGTCGGCGACCGCGACCGCGCCGAGGCGCTCCGCGCCGAGCAGCGCGCCGCCGTCCTCAACATGAAGGTCGAGCTCGAGCGGATGGAGAACAAGCAGAAGGAGTACGAGGCGCGCAAGGGCACCATCGCCACGCAGCTCAAGAACGCCCGGGCCGGCGGGGGCGCCGAGGGCCTCGGCGGAAAGCCCGGCGGCTCCGCCTTCGAAGAGTTCCGGCGAATGGAAGACAAGATCGAGCACCACACCCAGGAGGTCGCCGCCCACCGCGAGGTGGACGAGGCCCTCGGGGGCGGCGTCAGCGAGATGGAGCTCGAGGCGAAGTTCCGACGGCTGGAGGGCAAGGACGCCGCTGCGGCGGAGGCCGCCGGCGCGTCCCCCACCCCCGACATCGACGACGAGATCGTGAAGCTGAAGAACAAGATCCGAATCGGCACGTGAACGCGCCGAGCACGCCCGCGTCATCTGGCTCCGCGAGCGAGCCTGGGAGCTCCGCGTGAGCTCGTCCGTCGTCGTGTGTTTCCGCTGGGGCTCGGAGCTCGCCGACGCCGGCGTAGGCCCGGAGATCGCGCTCCGCCTCGGCAAGCAGGCGGAGGCGCTCGGCGCGCTGCTCTGCGCGTTCGCGTCCGGGGAGATGGCCGTGGCGTTCGCGGGCACCGACCACGACGAGGCGGTGCATTTCGCGGCGCGCTCCATGAGGCAGGTCGACGCGCGGGCCTCGCTCCGCGTCGGCGTCGGCGCGGGGGCGCTCGCGCCGCTCTTCGAGACGGGGCGCTTCGTCACGATCTCGTCGGGCGAGGCGCTCGAGTGCGCGGCGGCGCTCGCGAGGCTCGCCCGCCCGGGCGAGGCGCTGATCGACGGCGAGCTCGAGGGCGCGGCGGACGGCTCGCTGTGCGCCACGCGGACGGGAGCGAGCGTCCAGGCCGGCGGGCGCACCCACGCGGTGCTCGCCTTGGACGTCGTCCACCCGTTCGTGCGCGAGTCCATCACGCTCTACGAGGACACGTTCACGAGCCTCGCCGACACGGATCAGCTGCCGAGGACCCCCACCGGATCCTTCCAGATCGTGGACCTGGCGCGCGAGGCTTTCGTCCGCGGGGATCCGGCGTCGCTCGACATGGCGCTCCGCCAGCTCAAGGTCACGGGCGAGCACCCCGACCTCGCCGCCCGCCTCGCCGGCGTCCTCGCCATGACCCGCGGGGCGAAAGAGGAGGGGCTGCGGATCCTCCGACAGGCGGTCGAGAAGGAGACCAACGACGCGCGACGCGCCCGCGCGTCGCTGGCCTACTCCGTGGGGCTCGCCGCAGCCGGTCGCAACGAAGACGCCCTCCTCGAGGCCCTCCGCGCGCTCGCCCACACCCGAGCGCACGGCGATCGCAGCGGAGAGCTCGCCTGCGCCCGGTTCCTCGCGCAGCTCTCGCGCGCGAGCGGGAGCGAAGAGGCCGCGCGCGTGTGGGAGGCCACGGCCGCGCGGGCATCGACGCCGCCGCCTTGATCGGAGCGTCCGGGTGCGCCGCACGGGGTGCGAAGCGGGCGCGCGCCGCGGGCCGCGCCGGCGCGACCACCTCAGCGGCGAGCGGGCGGTCGGCGGGCGCGCGGACGGAGGCTCGCGAGGGTCGATCCCGTTCCGTCGGAGCGAAAGGACGCGACCGCGGGGTGGCGCGTGAGGATCTTCTGCACCTTCGCGCGCTGCACTCCCTTGCCTCGGCCGTGGATGAGGCGCACCTCCTCGAACCCTCGCTTGGAGGCCTCGCGCAGGTACTCGTCCACCACCGACGGGACGTCGCGAGGCGCGAAGAAGTGGAGGTCGATCGACTCCTGGATCGGGACCTCGTAGACCTCGTCGCCGTCCGGCGGCTCCTCGGGGCCGAGCTCCGGTCGGGTCGGCGACGCCTTGGACGCGGGCGTGGGGCGCCGCTGCTTCGCCGCCAGGACGAGAGCCGCGACGAGGAGCACCAGGAAGGCGGCGACCCCAGCGTCCGCACCGGCGACGACGTACGTCGTGACGACCAAGGCCGGCCCCAAGACGCAGAGCAAGACCCACGGGCTGGCGATCACGCGCGCGCCTTCCGTCTCGGCGACGTCCCCGCGCCGACACACCTCGGGCGCGGGGACCTCCGTTGGGCGAGCGCCGACGATGCCGGGGAGGTCGGGCGCGCGCGGATCACGCCCCGAGGAAGACGCCGAGGTCGTCACGCGTCAAGTGTGCGTGCCGGGCTCGCGCAGCCGGTCGCGGTGGCCGCCGTCTTGGGCGAACGGTTCGCTTGCTCGGCGCGGGGCCCGCCGCCGATTGCGTGGAAACCCCGCGGCCGCGGGGCTAGCGTCGGTCCGATGGCGTCGAAGGCGAGCGCCCGCGCGGCGGGGAAGAAGACGGCGAAGGCCGTGCGGCTCACCTTCGCGCCAGAGCAGAGGTTCGAGTGCACGAGCTGTCCGGCGCGCTGCTGCCAGCTCCCGTGGGCGATCCGTCTCCTGCCGGAGGAGGTCGAGCGGTACCTCGGCGACCCGTGGGTCACGGAGCGCGCGGGCCCCGAAGGGCTCGCGGTGATCGAGCGCCAGTCCGTCTTGCCCGTCCGCGAGCGGGCGGGGCTGCCCGCCTGCGTCTTCCTGGACGACGACGACCTCTGCAGCCTCCAAAAAGAGTTCGGCCACGCGTTCTTGCCTCGCTCCTGCCAGGCGTTCCCGTTCGGGTTCGTGCGCGACGAGGCGGACAGGCCGACGGCCCAGCTCTCGCGCCTCTGCCCCTCCGTCCGCGACGACTACGGCGCCGCCGCCGAGCCGCAGCTCCCGGCGAAGCTCGAGCAGTGCGGGAGCGATGAGCGGATGAGCAAGGCGCTCGCCACCCTCGACGGGACCATCGTGTCGCAGGCGCAGTACCTCGAGCTCTGTGGCCGGTGGGAGCGAGAGCTCGCCCAGAGCTCCCACGCGGGCGCCTCGATCGCCGCGCTGCTCGACGCGACGCGCGCCTTCGAGGCGGCGCTCCCCGGTGGCGTGGAGCGGATCGGCGACGCGGACTTCGAGCGCGCGCTCGCGGCCTTCGACGGACACCGCGCGGTCCCGCTCACGGCGCGCGCAGGTTCGACGTTCGACGCGCGTCTCCTCTTCGCCCACGTCCTCGGCAACCTCTCCCGACCGGCTCGCGCGTTGCTGCCTCACCGGATCGGGCCCGCGGGCGCGCTCCTGCGGATCCGCGCGTGGATGGACAAGCTGTCGTGGATGCTGGAGCGTGGCGCGGTGGATCTCCTGTTCGTGCCGAAGCGCGTTCCGCTCGGGCGGGTCCGGCGGGTCGCGCGCTTCCTGGGGACGGGTCTCGGCGAGCCCGTGGGCTCCTACCTCGCGCAGGTCCTCTCGCGCAGGCATGTCTTCAGCCAGCCCCGCCACCTGCTGGCGGTGCTGCTCGACCTGGGCCTCGCGACCGCCATCTTGTCGCGGTTCGCGCGATGCCGCGCCGCCGCGGACGGCCGCGCCCAGGTGGAGGAGGCCGACGTCCGCGAAGGGATCGCCGTCGCCGAGCTCGTCCTGCTGAGCCACGCGTCGCTGCACGGTCCGAGCCCCATGCTGAGCCGGCTGCGCACGGCCATGCTCGCCGCGCCCGAGCGCGCCCGCGGCGTCCTCGCGGTCGAGGCGTAGCCACCGAGCCACCGCCCGGCTCGGTCGGCGCCGAGCCGGCGCCGTCGCGCGGCTCTCCCCCTCAGCTCTGGTCCTCGCCCTTCGGCAGAATCGACTGCATCTTCATCGCCCGCCACACGAAGGACGGGCTCACGTCGGCGAGGTCGAGCTCCTCGAGGTTGTCCGCGGTGGGACCGCTCCCGAGGATCTTCAGCTTCACCTCCCCGGCGCCGCCCCAGCGGAGCGGGTGGTTCGTGCGGACGATGGTGCGCACCACCGTGCCGCCCCGCTTGGACATGAGCACGAACGGGATGCCCGGGGTCTCGAGCCACCCGGCGGGACCGACGGTGAGCTCGAACTCCCCCTTCTGGACGGCGTGGATCTTCGCGTCCGTGAACGACGTCTCGATGTCCGTGACGTACTTCGGATACCCCCAGATCTCCCGGCCGGCCGCGCACGCCGACGCGGTGGTCACGGGCAGGTTCAAGAACCAGCTCCCGTAGTCCGGCTGCGACGGCGCGTCGAAGAGCGCGCCCCACGTCGAGACCTTGCTCCCGCGACGCCGCACCTCCACCGCGAGCGCCACCTCCTGGTACGGGCCGATGCTGGTGTCGCGGTACTCGAACACGACGAGCTGCACGAGCGCCTTGCCCATCAGCGTGAAGGGCTCGAACGCGTCGGGCTCGGAGATCAGCGGCGCGACCAGCTCCGGAGCTACGCGGTACATCAGCCCCACCACACTTCCGTCCCGGTAGAGGATCGGCAGGTCACAGCTCCCCGCGCTGGTCTCCACCGGCGACTGCACGATGCCCTCGAAGAAGTCGGCTCCCATGGGCTGGGCATCGTGTCACGGCGGGCCCACATCGGATAGAGTGCGCCCATGGACGAGACCGCGAGCCGCGCCGTGTGCTCGATCATCCTGGGCCTCTGCTTCGCCGACGGGGAGCTGCACCCCGGCGAGGAGCGGTTCCTTCAGCGCCTCCTCGCGCGCTTCGGGCTGCCCTCCGACACGAAGGTGTCCCCCATTCAGGACCACGGCGAGGCCATCGCGCGGCTCGCCGCTCTCTCCGAGGCCGACCGCCACGAGACGCTCGCGCTCATGGTGGCCGCCGCCGCCGCAGACGGCGTCGTGCACCCCGCGGAGCGCGTGCTGATCGGCGCGGTGGCGGACGAGCTCGGGCTCTCCCAGGCGGAGGTCGACGAGCGGCTGCGCGGCGCGCTCGTGGGCTGACCGACCGCGCGGCGGCTCTTTGCGGCCACGCTCCGCCTCCCGGGCGCGGAGCGCGTCGGCGTCGTGGGCTTGACGCCTCGCGCGCGCGCGCCGAAGGCTTCGCGCCGATGGCGAGCTCGGATCAGGCGGCCGACGACGGCTCCTCCGTCCGCGACGGGGCGGAGCGCGTGAGCCAGCCCGACGGCGCGGCGGCGGCCGCTGACGGGGCGCCCGCTGGGAGCGGCGCCCCGCCGGCTGCGCCCGGGGGCCCGCGTCTGCGCGGGATCTTCCGGCGCTGGATGGCCTACGCGCTGCTCGGCTCTCTCGCGGCGGCCGCGATCGGGGCGCTCCTCTGGCTGCGCTACCACGAGCGCTACGAGCGTGAGCCACCCACGCTCAGCGTGTGCTTCAAGCTGCACGAGCGGCGCCTGAAGCGGCCGCAGATCGTCGCCGCGAGCGAGCCCCTGACGCTGCCAGACGGGCAGACGGTGTACCTGACCAACGTGCAGCACCAGATGGTCGGCTGCGTCGCGCGCATCCCCGGTAGGTACGACGTGGAGGTGGCCCGTGTCTTCGGCATCGAGGACCCCGACGAGCGCGCGACCGCGATGGCCGATCTCGTGGTCGGGATTCCGCCTGGGCCGGAGCACGACTACGCGGCGCTCGCGATGTGGCGCGTCGCGAACGGCACCTTCGGCCAGGTCCCGGAGAGCCCCGCGCGGAAGGCCGCCTCCCAGCGCGTGGACGACGCGACCGGGTGCCGGTTCCACCACCCTCGCCTGCCCGGTTGCCCGACGAGGCCGCCGTTCCCCGTCCTCGTGTACGTCCTGCTCGGCGCGGGCGGCGCGGGCGTCCTCACGATACTGGGCGCGCTCGTGGTCCACCTGGTCGCATACGTCCGGGCGCGCCGCGCCGCGCGAGCCCGTCCGTCCTTGCAGCCCGGCTGAGCACACAGCAGCGTGGCGCCATGGTGTCACGCCTCCTCGCCGCCCCCCTCGGGCTCCTCGCGACGCTCGCCCTCTCCGCGTGTGACCCGCCGCCGCCGAAGACGCCTCCGCCGCCGTCCCCGCCCGACGACGCGCCGAAGAAGACCGTCGCCGCGACGCTGGACTCGCAGGGGCTGAGCGCGGCGGCGCTCGACCGCTCGGTGGAGCCCTGCGCCGACTTCTACACCTTCGCGTGCGGCGGCTGGGACAAGGCCACGGCCATCCCCGACGATCGATCGCGGTGGATGCGCAGCTTCAGCGAGATCGACCAGCGCAACGAGCTGGACCTCCGCGCGATCCTCGAAGAGGCGGCGAAGGCCCCGCGCGACGGCTCGCCCACCGCGCGGATCGGCGCGTTCTACGCCGCTTGCCTCGATCAAGCCGCCATCGACAAGGCCGGGCTCGAGCCGATCGAGCCGCTCCTCTCCGCCGCGCGCGCCGTGGACGGCCCCAAGCGGGTGACCAACGCGCTCGCCACGCTCCACGCCCACGGCGTGTTCGCGTTCTTCGACGTGAGCTCGGGCCAAGACTACAAGGACGCCACCCGGATGATCGGGATGCTCGACCAGAGCGGCCTCGGGCTGCCGGACCGCGACTACTACCTGAAGGACGACGCCGACAAGAAGGCGCTCCGCGAGAAGTACGTCGCCCACGTCGAGCGCATGCTGAAGCTCGCCGGGCACGGCTCGCCCAAGCAGGGCGCCGCCGAGGTCCTCCGCGTCGAGACGGAGCTCGCCAGGCTCTCGAAGAGCCGCGAGGAGCGGCGCGAGCCCGCGAAGATGTACAACAAGATCGACCGAGCCGGGCTCGCCGAGCGGGCGCCCGCCGTCGACTGGGCCGCGTACGTGGCTGCGCTCGGGTCTCCCGAGCTGAAGGACATCAGCGTCACGAGCCCGGAGTACTTCTCCGGCGTCAGCGCCCTCCTCTCGAAGGAGACGCCCGCCGCGCTCCGGAGCTACCTCGTCTGGCAGGTGCTCCACGCGAACGCCTCGAGGCTCCACCAAGAGATCGAGAAGGAGGACTTCGCGATGACGCAGGCGATCACCGGGCAGAAGGTGCAGCGCGAGCGCTGGAAGCGGTGCGTCGACGCGGTGGACGAGGGGCTCGGGGAGCTGCTCGCGCAGCCGTTCGTCTCCAAGCGGTTCGCCGGGGAGAGCAAGCGCGCGGCCGAGTCCTACGTCCACGCCATCAGCGCCGCGATGCGCGAGCGCCTCCGCACCATCGACTGGATGGACGAGGCGACCCGGCGAGCGGCCGGAAAGAAGCTCGAGACGATGGCCTACCTGATCGGCTACCCGGACAAGTGGAGGACCTACGACTTCGCCGTCACGGACGTCCACGCGAAGAACGTGCTCGCCGGCGTCGCGTTCAAGCAGCGGGATCGACTCTCCAAGGTCGGCAAGCCCGTCGACCGGGGCGAGTGGTACATGACGCCGCCGACGGTGAACGCCTACTACGATCCCCAGAAGAACCAGATGGTGTTCCCGGCCGGGATCCTGCAGCCGCCGTTCTACTCCGCGCAGGCGAGCGTCCCGGTGAACCTCGGCGCGATGGGCATGGTCGTGGGGCACGAGCTGACGCACGGCTTCGACGACGAGGGGTCGCAGTTCGCGCACGACGGCAACCTCTCCAACTGGTGGTCGGGGCCCGTCCGAGCCACGTTCGAGCGCAAGGGCGCGTGCGTGGAGAAGCAGTACGCCGCCTACGAGGTGCTCCCTGGCGTGCGGATGAACGGCAAGCTCACGCTGGGCGAGAACATCGCGGACGCGGGTGGGATCAAGCTCGCGTTCGAGGCGTACCGCGCCCTGCGCGCGTCCTCGTCGGAGGAGGTCGTCGCGGACGGCTTCGGCGAGGACCAGCAGTTCTTCCTCTCCACGGCGCAGATCTGGTGTTACAAGGCGCGCGATGAGGCCGTCCGACTGATGGCCCAGACCGACCCGCACGCGCACCCGCGGTACCGCGTGAACGGTCCGCTCTCCATGCTGCCGGAGTTCGCGCGGGCCTTCTCCTGCAAGGCCGGCTCGAAGATGGTGAGCGAGGAGCGCTGCGCGGTCTGGTGACGCCCGCGAGGGTCGGTCGCCCCTCTCCGTCGCGTCCTCCCCAGTGACCGCGCCAGGCCGCCGAGGTAGGGTGGGTCCGTGCCGCCGAGCGCCCGATCCGTCGCCGCTCCGCCGCGCGCCCGCGGCGCTGGTCGCGCCCGCGGCGGTCTCGTGGCGCTGCTCGTCCTCGGCACCGCCTGCGGAGCTCGCACGGGGCTCGACGAGCTCGAGGTCGAGGGCCCGGAGCCCGGTGGGCCTCCGCGCTGCGGGGACGGCGTCGTGCAGCCCTTCGAGGCCTGCGACGACGGCTCCGAGACCGACGGCCCCTGCGCGCCCGACTGCCGGCTGCGCACGTGCGGCGACGGGGTCGTGGATCCAGGGGAGGCCTGCGACCGCGGCGAGGCGAACGAGGACCGCCCGGCGCTGGGCGTTCGCCACGGCGCTCACGAGACGCCGCTCGTCGCTTACCGGATCGAGACGGGCCCGGCTGCCTTCTACCAGTACACGTCAAAGAGCGCGCACACCGGGTTCGAGGAGGCGCGGACGAGCCGGCTGTTCTTCCTGGTGGGCCCGGGGAGCGTCCTCTCCATCGTCACGCTGCACGGCATCGACGTCGACGCGACCGGGGAGGTCCAGCCGATGGGGCGCGTGGATCAGCGGTTCTCGGACCTACCCCTCGGCACGGGCGTGGCGTTCTCGGACGACACCACGGAGGAGTTCGGGCTCACGGGCGGCTTGGAGGCGCGCGGCGAGTGGGTCTTCGAGCGAAACACCGACGGCGGCGTGCTCAGCGGGATGCCCTTCCCCGGGACCTGGGCGATCACGGTGCGAGCCACGTTCACCCAGGGCGTCGACACCTGGGAGGCGCTCGGGGGCCCCTACGGGTTCGAGACGTCCCCCGTCGCGCTCGCTCCAGCGGAGCCGGCCATCCTCTTCGCGAACGAGTCACCGAGCGACTGCCGCCTGGACTGCAGCGTCCCGCGGTGCGGCGACGGGCGGCTCGACGGGGGCGAGGTGTGCGACGACGGAAACACGGCGTCGGGGGACGGGTGCCGCGACGACTGCGCTGCGCTCCGCTGACGTCCGCGTCACGCGCGCGCCACCCCTCAGCTCGCGCCCGCGCGCTCCGCCACGCGCGCCGTCATGATCGTCGCGCACGCGCCCCGCACGTCCGCCGCTCGCATCGGCTTGGCGAGGACCTGGCCGGCGAACCGATCGAGGAACTCCCGATCGGCGGGGGTGAAGGCGCCTCCGGTCATGAGCACGACGCGTCTGTCCCGCCCCTCGCCGTCCCGCGCGAGCCCATCCACCACGGCCGCCCCGCCTCCGTCCGGCATCACCAGATCACAGAGGATCACGTCGGGGTCGCTGACGCGGGCGAGCTGCAGCCCCTCCGCCGCGCCGTGCGCGATCATGACCTCGTGGCCCTTCAACATCTTGGAGATGGCGCGGCAGAGCGCGGCCTCGTCGTCGATCACGAGGACGCGCATCTCGGGAGTCCGCTTGGTCGAGACGACCTTCGGTGCGGGGCGCTCGCTCGTCAGCGGCAGCGTCACCGTGAAGACCGTTCCCTTGCGCCCGCTCTCCACGGTGATCTCGCCCCCGTGCGCGCGAACGATCGTGTGGCAGATCGCGAGGCCGAGGCCCATCCCGCTGCCGGTCTTGCGGGTCGTGAAGAACGGATCGAACACGCGCGGAAGGACGTCCGCCGGGATGCCCTGTCCGGTGTCGGCGACCTCGATTCGGACGCTCTGGTCGGCCTTCGCGAGGAAGACCCGAACGCGCTGCTCCCCCGGCTGCCCCTCGGGCAACGCGCGCGCCGCGTTCACGAGGAGGTTCACGAAGACCTGGCCGAGCTTGGCCTTGCTGCCCAGGACGAACGCCTGCTCCTCTCCGTGCACCTCGACCTGGGCCCGGCTCGCCAGCTCCCCCTTCGTCATGCGCAGCGCGAGGTCGACGACGCCCCTCACGTCGACCGGCTCCAGGTCGTGGGCGGGCGTGGAGAGCGCGCGCATGTCGTTGACGATGACGCGGATCCGCTCCGCGCCCTCCCGGATCTCCGCGAGCTCTTCGGCGACGCCTGCGAGCTCGGGGGACGTGAGGTTCCGCTGCTCGAGCGCCTCCACGTTCGCGGTGATGAACGACAGGGGGTTGTTGATCTCGTGCGCGACACCCGCGGCCACCTGCCCGAGGGCGAGGGCGCGCTCGGACGACTGCAGGATGGCGTCCATCCGCCGCCGGTCGGACATGTCACGGAGCGCGAAGAGCCGGGCCGACCGTCCCTGGTACGGGACCTCGCTGCCGACCATCTCGAGCTCCGCGCGCTCTCCGTCGGCGCGCTCGAACGAGAGCTCCGTCGTCCCTCCGTCCACGACGAGGCGCTCGAGGCTCGCCTCGTCTCGGTGGAGGACGTCCGCGATGGGCTCTCCGAGGAGGGCGTCGGCGGAGCGACCCAGGAGCTCGGCGGCGTCCCCTGCCACTTCGACCACGGCTCCCTCCTCCACGATGGCGTACCCTCCGAAGCTGGCGTCGAAGAGGCGGCGATACCGGGCCTCGCTCTCCTGGAGCTCGGCGCGGCGGTCGCGCTCGAGCCCGTCTCGGATGCGGGTGCCCAGCGCCACGAGGGCGGTGACGCCGAAGAGGAACGGGAGCGCGGCGGACAAGAAGACGTCGACGTCGGGCGTGGGGGCGACGAGCGCGCGCGCGACGAGGGCGACGGCGGCCGTGGCGCTGAAGATCACGGTCGCGCGGACCGGGAGCACGATGCCCGCGAGCAGGATCGGGGCCGAGACGTAGCCGAACAGCACCCACAGCTCTCGGTGGAAGAGCGAGATCGCCAGGGCGATGACCTGCGCGGCGACACAGCAGAGCCACGCCGCGAGCACCGCGAACCGCGATCGGCTGACGACGTAGATCAGCAGGAGCGCGACGACCCCGAGCTGCGCCGCGATGCTGCCCTCCAGGAACGCTGGATCGGCCCACGCGCGCAGCCAGGCGGCGGCGGAGCCGAGGGGGATCGCGAGGGTGAGGAGGCCTGACAGGAACTCGGCCCTGCGACGCGCTCCCGCGTCGGTGATCGCGGGGTGCGCGACCGTCAGGCGCCGCCAGGTCCGCCCCAGCCCACCGGGGCCTGCGGAGGAGGGCGTCGGTTCCGGGTTGGCCTCGAAGCCATGCATCGCGGGCAGACCGACATCGTACGCGATGCGCCAGGCACCGCGAGGTGGATCGCGCGCGCGCATCGACGTGGTCGGAGCGGCCTGCTACCAAGGAGCGAGCCGACGGAGGACATGGCGCGCCCGAGCAGCAAGCAGCAAGGCGGGGCGAGGCGCCAGACCGACTCGCCGCCGCCCATGTCGGCGCGCCGCCGCGAGGCGCTCCGCGAGACGCTGGAGCGGGTGGAGGCGAGGTGCGACCTCGCCACCCGTCGGGAGGCCGACCCGGTCTCCTTCGTCCACCAGTTCCACGAGATCGAGGATCGCGAGCTCGTCGCGCTCGTCGCGTCGTGCTTCGCTTTCGGCAACGCGAAGGCGTTCCGCGGCAAGATCCGGGACCTCCTCGCGCGGCTCGGCCCCTCTCCGGCCGCCGCTGCCGACGACCCGGGACGCCTGGCCGAGGCGCTCCGAGGCTTCAAGCACCGCCTCTACGACGAGCGCCACGTCGCGGGGCTGCTCCTCGGAGGACGCCGCGTGCAGCGCGCGCGCGGGTCGCTCGGCGCGGCGTTCACCGCGGCGCTCCACGCGAGCGGCGGGGACCTCCTCGGCGCCGTGACCACCTGGACGGCCCTCATCCGGGCGGAGGGTGGCCTCGACCGCACGACCGGCTATGGCGCCGCCCACATCCTGCCCAGGCCGGACCGAGGCGGCGCCAACAAGCGGCTCATGCTCCTCCTGCGTTGGATGGCCCGCCCGGCGGACGGGGTCGACCTCGGGCTCTGGGAGGTCCCGGCGGCGAGCCTGGTGATCCCGCTCGACGTGCACCTGCTCAAGCTCGGGCGGAACCTCGGCTTCACGCGCGCGAGCACCGCGACCTGGCGCGCCGCCCGCGAGGTGACCGATGCGCTGGCGCACCTGGATCCCGACGACCCGACGCGCTTCGACTTCTCCCTCTGCCACCTGGGCATGGTGCAGCGCTGTCCGTCTCGCCGGGACGCCGCGCGGTGCGAAGGGTGCGGCGTCAGGCCGGTGTGCCGACACTGGGAGCGGCAGATCCGGGGTGAGGGGCGCGGCCGGGAGCCCTGAAAACTGTACTTTCCTTCCCGGCCCCCCCTACGATTGAGGTCGTAACGAGGAGAGCCGTGTCCCCGAGCAAGCTTCGCCGCAGCGCCGCTACCATCCTCTTCTCCGCCCTAGCGCTCGTCCTGAGCGGGCCAGTCGGGTGCCTGCCGGCAGCCGAGGTGCCCCAGGCGCCGCAGCTCCAGGGTCCGACGCTCCCAGCCAGCCCCGAGATCCCCGAGTTCCAGCCGCCGGAGCTGCCCGAAGCGAAGGCCCCAGACGCCCCCGAGCTCCCGATCCCCCCTGGGGCGGGCGGCGGCAACTGCTGCATCAGGACCGGAGTCCTCCTCACCGCGAAGTGCAAGGGCGCCTCGAGCTGCTGCGTCAAGGACCTGGACAGCCAGGGCGACTGCGAAGAGGCGAAGGGGTTCTGGTTCTTCGAAGAAGAAGGCTGCGCCGGGGCCTGCTGACCGCGCTCGGAGCCGAGTCGGGGTCACGGCTGGCGCCCCTCCGTCGTCGCCTCCAAGGCCCCAGGCTCGCCGCGGGCGTCAGAAAAAAGTTCGCTCGCGTGCGGCTTCTTCTGGGTGGCGGGAGAGAAGCCATGTGAATATTGCCGTCGGTTCGCCCGGGCGAGCCGAACGAACTCTTTTCCCCATGCCCAAAGATCGCGTGTTCGGGCTCGAGGCCGTCCGCACCGACGGGTGGTTCGAGCGCATCGGTGAGGGGATCGGGAGCTTCCAGGCGCTCTGCGAGATCGTCGGAGAGGCGTTCTTCGCGTTCTCGATGATCACGGGGGCGCGCATCACGGCGCTCACCGTCGACCGGCGCAACCCCGACAACACCATCGTCGACTTCGTGGTCGGGGCGCCGTCGGAGGACGAGCCCGACACCGCGGAGCCCCAGCGGCTCACGCTCGCCGACTTCCGACAGCGCCTGGTGGGCGCGCTCCTCACCGAGGACACACCGTCGGTGCCGCCCGAGAAAGACGCCGACATCGAGACGCTCCAGCAGCACATCGGCGTGCGCTACCTGCTGCTCGCGCCCATCTACGGCTACAGCCTCCGCAAGCTCGTGGTAAGGGGCGCGCTCAGCGAGCTCGTGCTCCTGCACGACGGGGACGAGGAGACGCTCGAGCTCTCCGACTTCAGGAGCCGGGTCCGCGCCCACGTGCGCGAAGAGCTCGAGCGCGCGAGCGTGGGGCAGCGCTCGGCGATCGATCTCACGAAGGTGGGCGAGGCCGAGCTGGCCGCCGAGAGCGGCGACCACACACGGGTCCTGCAGCTCCTGGCCAGCTGGCCGGCGCCCCTCGCGATCTTCCTCCGCACGCCCGAAGGCCAGCTCCTCGCCCCCGAGGCGCGCTCGCTCATCGCCAAGGGGCTGGGCCTCTTGGGCACCGCGTGCGTGGAGCTGGGCGAGCCCTCCCAAGGGGAGGAGGTCTTGCGCCTCGCGATCCAGTACGCCCAGGACGGACCGGTGGCGAGCGACCTCTTCCGGCGGCTCGGCCAGGCGATGCTCGACACCGGGCGTCACGGGGAGGCGATCGGACCGCTCCGGCGCGCGATCAGCCTCGGGGCGTCGCCGAAGGCGGTGTGGCCCCTGCTCACCAAGTCGTTCCTGTCGCGGGAGCGCTTCCTGGCGGCCCTCGCTTGCTTGCGCGAGGCGCGCAGCGCCGGCGTCGACGAGCCGGAGCTCGTGGCAGAGCAGCGCAAGATCGAGGAGAAGCTGGGCTCGGCGCTCACGAAATGGCGCGGCCTGGTGCTCACCGCGAAGGCCTGAGCCGACCTGGCGGTCTCGCGAGGTCCGCACCCCGCGCCCCGGCGCCGCGAGGAGCCGGGTGGCTGGCGTTGACTCCAAAGACGGCCGCAGCTACATCCGTGGCTCCCCCACGCACGCATTCATGGCCACCTACGTTCCGCTCTTCATCCTCTTCCTCATCGCCGCGGTCCTCGCAGGCGTGATGTTCACGGTCTCGACGGTCTTCGGGCCGAAGAACCCAACGCCGGAGAAGATGACCCCGTACGAGTGTGGCAGCCACTCGACCGGCGCGCGCCACGTGAAGCCCACGGTCAAGTTCTACATGACCGCGATCTTGTTCGTGGTTCTGGATGTCGAGGTGGTGCTCCTCTACCCCTGGGTGGTCACCTTCCGGGAGACCGGCTTCAAGGGCCTCCTCATCATGGCCCCGTTCCTCCTCTTGCTCGTCGTCGCGCTCGTCTACGAGTGGAAGAAGGGCGCCATGGAATGGGAGCGCTGACATGACGGAGCAGATCATCCACGGCTCGGAGCAAGGCTTCGCCGTCACCCGGTTCGACGCGCTGCTCAACTGGGCGCGCCGCTACTCGCTGTTCCAGTACCCCTTCGTCACCGCGTGCTGCGGGATGGAGTTCATGGCGGTCGCCAGCCCGCGCTTCGATTTCTCCCGCTTCGGGGCGGAGGCTCCGCGCTTCTCGCCGCGGCAGGCGGATCTGCTGTGGGTGGTCGGCACCATCAGCCAGCGGCAGGCCCCGGCGCTGCGCCGCATCTGGGAGCAGATGGCGGACCCGAAATGGGTGCTCGCGTTCGGCACCTGCGCGTCGTGCGGCGGCTTCTACGACAACTACACGACCGTCGCGGGCATCGACAAAATCATCCCTTGCGACATCTACGTCCCCGGCTGCCCACCCCGGCCCGAGGCGGTGCTCGACGGGCTGGTCCTCCTCCAAGACAAGATCGCCCGGGGGGATCGCACGCCCGCCGTCGTCAAGCCCCGCAC
>CAZBJI010000091.1:0-31214 GCA_964492175.1 uncultured Polyangiaceae bacterium
TCGACTCGCGACGTCCGAGACGGGCTGGACGATCGAGCGCGTCACGTTGTTCGGCGCGATCGACGCGATCGGGCTGCAGTAAGTGCACTTCTATCGGTTCGTTCTGGAGCGGGATCTGGAGCGCGTGGCGAGGCTCTACCGCGCGAACGGCTACTACCGCGCGGTCGTGCGCGCCGGGCGCGTGCGCCGGATGGACAACCGGAAGAGCGACAAGCCCGAGTCCATCAGGGTGCTCGTCGAGATCGTGGTGGAGGACGGCCGCCCGACGCGCGTGCGGAGGGTGGAGCTCGCATGGCGAGACTGGAGCCCCGCGACCGGGGACGCCGACGCGGGCGCCGCCGCCACGAACGCCAAGAGCGCGCTCCGCAGCGGGGACATCTTCACCGAGGAGCACTACGAGAAGGTCCGCGTCGCGATCCAGCGCGAGCTCACGAACCGGGGCTACGCGTACGCTCGGGTCGAGGCGCAGGCCCGGGTCGAGCTCAGCGCGGACCAGCGGGAGGACGACGTCGCCGACGTGACGTACACCATCGAGATCGGCCCCCGGTGCACCTTCGGCCAGGTCACCCTGGAGGGCTTGGAGACGATCCCCGAGTGGCAGGTGCGGCCCGCGCTCGGCTTCGAGGAGGACGACCCGTACTCGACCAACAAGCTCGAGGAGGCCGAGGTCGCGCTCGCCGACTTCAACGTCTTCGGATCCATCGAGATTCGCCCGCAGCTCAGCCAGTCGGGGCCGCGGCTGACGAAGGTCCCCATCCGGATCGTCGCCCGTCCGGGCGCCCTGAAGTCGGTGCGCCTCGGGGGCGGCGTCGAGATCGGCGGCAACGTCGCGACCCACGGCACCGCGGGCTGGCAGCACAAGAACCTCTTCGGCGCCCTCGACCGCTTCAACGTGGAGGCGCGCCCCAGGCTGGTGTTCTACCCGTGGAAGCTCGCCACCCTGTTCGGCTCGGTCCCCACGCTCGTGCCCGAGGTCATCGGCCGGCTGCAATACTCGCTCCCGTTCCCGTACGACCCGCGCACGACGGTGTTCGTCCAGGGGCAGGGCTCGGCGGGTCTCGAGCGGAACCACGACACGCCCGAGGCGATCAAGGACGACGTGGACATCCCCGGCGAGTACATCGCCGAGCAGCGCTTCGGGGTCGAGCGGCGGTTCTTCCTCTCGCGGCTCCTGGTGGGCCTGGCGCACAACCTCTCGTTCAGCCAGCCGTTTTCCTACAACCTTGACGAGCCGCCAGCGGGGAAGAGCGCCCTCTTGCTCTCGTACCTCCAGCACTACGTGGAGGTGGACCTTCGCCGTGACGAGAAGGGGCGGTGGGACCGGGTGAACCCTGCGAGCGGCGTCCTCGCGAGCGTCGACGTGCAGCTCGCCGGCTTCTTTCTGGGCGGCGACGCCAGCGACGTGAAGCTCCGGCCCGAGGTCCGGTTCTTCGCGCCCGTCGCGAAGCGCGTCGTCATCGCCGGCAGGCTCTCGCTCGGGCTGCTCTACACGCACGACTACGGCTCGGTCCTCGACGCCGACATCCCGACGAGCGTCATCGCCGGGGACGACGCGCTCGTGGCAGGGGCGAACTCGGACGTGCAGAAGCTGACGAAGCGAGGCCTCTTCAGCGGCGGCCCCAGCTCCAACCGCGGCTACGGCTTCAACGAGATCGCGCCGCACCGCGTGCTCGACGACAAGGGCGGGCTCCTCCTCGATCCCGACGCGATCGGCGGGCGCACGCTCTGGGAGGCCTCCGTCGAGCTCCGCTTCCCGATCGTGGGCGCGCTGGGCGCCACGGTGTTCATCGACGCGAGCGACGTCACGCGCCGCCTCGGAGAGTTTCGCGTGGACCACCCCCACGTCTCGAGCGGCTTCGGGATCCGGTACGACACGCCCGTCGGCCCGCTGCGGCTCGATCTCGGCTTCCGCATCCCCTACCTGCAAGTCGCGGGGATCGATTTCGCCGAGAGCTGCATCAAGCTGCAGGAGCCGTGCGAGACCTTCGTCGTCGACGAGGGGGACGCCTCCTCGTTCCTGGGCCTGCCGGCGGCCCTCGCGATCGCGATCGGCAACGCATACTGACCCGGCGCCCGCTCGGTCACTGCGGGGGCGGCTCGACTCCCCGCCTGATCTTGGAGGGGTCTCCCAGGAACTCGAAGTGCATGGTGTCCTCCAGGACGTCGTGCCCGAGCCAGTAGAAGCCGAAGCGCTCGAACGACTCGACCCAGCAGCGCGGGATCGCCGCGCGCTCGAAGGGCGAGGAGACCACCTTCTTGCACCGAGGCCACTCGGAGAGCGGCGGGACGCAGCCGCAGCAGGAGTTCTTGTCCGGATCGATGTCGATCGCGATCCCGTAGAGGTGGTTCGACACCTCGTCGTTGTGGAACGTGTTCCGCGTACGGAGCCCATCGAGCACCCGAGGTGCGTAGGGGCTCGCGGCGCACTCGGCGGTGATCGCTTGCTCGACGCACGCGAGCGCGTCGAGGACGCGCACGTTCATGCTGACGCGGACACCGAAGAACCTCCCCGCCTTGACGTAGTGCGTGGGCTCGAGCCGGTTCCACGCGGGCTGCCCGAAGCCCTCCACGTAGCCGTACTGCCGGGTCCGATACTCGATGGCCCGCGCGTGCACCGCGCGCCGGCGCGCCGCCTCCTCCCGCCCCGTGCCCGGGACGACGAGGTAGCTGCCGCGGATCAGGAAGTCTTGGGGGGTCTGCTCGTTGCACCTGGAGGGCGGCCGCGATGACCCGCTCCGCGCCTCGGCCGAGGCCTCGGTCTCGCGCCTGGGGCCCGCGAAGATCCCGAGCGGCCCCACGTCGGCCGGGTCCCCGGACGAGGGCACGGGCCCGCCGAGCGGAGACGGCCGCGCGGTCGCGACCGGGGCCCCGATGCCTGGAGCCCCCTCCGAGGTCACGCCGCACGCGGACGGGGCCAGCAGCGCGACCGCCGCGGCGAGGGCGATGGGGGACCTCGGCATCGTCAGACGCAGAACGCCCGCGACCCCCGCCGCTCATCCCACGTCCGACGCGAGGGGCGCCGCCGCCCCCGCTGGCGTAGGATGCGCGCCATGTACCACGCCCTCTTTTCCCAGATGAAGAAGCAGCTCGGCCAGATCGACAAGTGGCTGGACGCGGCGACGGCGTTCGCCTCCGAGCGCTCCTACGATCCCAACCTCTTTCTGGCGCACCGGCTGTCGCCCGACCAGTTCCCGTTCCTTCGACAGGTGCAGACCGCCTGCGACACGGCGAAGCTCGCCGCCGCGCGCCTGACCGGGAAGGACGCGCCCACACACGCCGACGCGGAGAAGACGGTGGACGAGCTGCGCGCCCGGGTGAAGGAGGTCATCGCGTACCTGGATGGCCTCTCGGAGAAGGACTTCGAGGGCGCGGCGGAGCGCTCGGTGACCCAGCCCCGGTGGGAGGGCAAGACGATGTCGGGCGCCGACTATTTCCGCGAGCACGCGCTGCCGAACTTCTACTTCCACCTCTCGCACGCGTACGCGATCCTCCGTCACACCGGCGTCAAGGTCGGCAAGCGCGACTACCTCGGCCAGCTCACGATGCGCGCGCCCTGAGGCCGGAGGTCGCCCCCCCATGGAGGTCGGGGGCGCCCGACGCGTCTGGCTTCTTTCCGCGGCGACGTGCTGCTAAGGCCCCCCATCATGCTGCACGCCCTCCGCCTCCGCGCCGCCCTCCCCGTCTTCGTAGCCGGGGTCGCCCTGGCGCTCGTCGGCTGTGACGACGACGCGGCCGCCACGGGGGGCGGCGGCTCGACCAGCGCGTCCACCACGTCGACGGGCGCGGGAGGTCAGTCCCCCGAGGAGCTCGTGCCGCCCGAGCCGCTCGGCGGCGACCCGCTGACCGCCTGCCCGGGCGCGTACACCACGTCGGCGCCGGTCGCCGGGAACAACCAAGGCTTCGACGTCGCGGGGCAGTCCCGACGGTTCTTGCTGATCGAGCCAGACGCCGCGTTCACCGGCCCGCGCCCGCTGCTCGTCGGGTTCAACGGCACCGGAGAGTCGGGCCAGTCGTTCTCGGACCGCGCCGAGCTCGAGCGGTTCGCGGCGAAGGGCTTCGTGGTGCTCGCGCCCTGGAGCAACGGGAATGGCACCATCTGGCCGGTCTGGGACTCGATGCACGATCCGGACGACCCCGACACGAACAACGCCGACCTGGCGTTCTTCGATCAGCTCGTCGCATGCACCGCCGCGCACCGCCCGATCGACAAGCACCGCATCTACGCCGCGGGGCACTCGGCCGGCGGCATCATGACGAACTACGTCCTCGGTAGGAGGAGCGGCCTCCTCGCCGGGGGAATCGTCGCGTCGGGCGTCTACTCCCTCACCCAGCCCGTGCCCCCCACCCCGCTCGATCCCGTGTTCGTCCTGGTTACGTGGGGCGGCGACAACGACGAGTACTCGGGGGGAAGCGGGGGCGTGACGGTGCCCTCGATCAACTTCTCGGAGCAGGCGTCCATCGCGTCCGTCGCCTACGACGCCGCGCCCGGGGTCTCCCAGGCCAACTGCCGAGGAAACGACGTCGGCCACGCGTGGCTCGATCCGCTCGACGAGTGGTTCGCGGACGTCCTGCTGGAGCACCCGAAGGGCCTGGCGCAGAAGGGCACCACGGTCCTGCCCCCCGTCCCGGAGGGAGCGCCGGCCACCTGCACCACGGCGCCCTACGTGTTCCAGAACGACGTCACCGTGACCTGTCCCCCCACGTCGTCGGTCGCCGGGTGCGCCGAGCTCTGCCAGTTCGTCGGAGACTGCGGCGTGGAGAACGCGACCGTCGGCCCGATCCTCGCGCCGCAGTTCACCGATCTCGGGTTCTCGGGCCCCGACAACACCGAGTGCGGCGGGTGCATCACCCACTGTGAAGGCGTAGCGACCGCCCCGGCCGACGCCGAGACCTTGGCCTGCATGGTGGCGGCGAAGCGCGGATCCATCTGCGGACCAGGCATCGACGGCGCCCTGCCCGTCATCGACGCCATCAACGCGTGCTGCGAGGGCCGCACCGACTCCCCTTGGTGCGTCGACACCTGCACGATCCTCCTCACGAACTCCGCCGCCACGAGCTTCCTGCCCTCGTGCGAGGCGATCGTGCCCTGAGGGAGGCGCGACGAGGCGAGGCCGATAGCGGCCCAGCACCGCTCGCTCCGCGTTAGCCTCGACCAGGGCGCGCTCGAGGAGGCGCGCGCGCCCCGAGGGCGACGACCGGTGAGCATCGATACATCCGACGGGACGCGGAGCCTGATCCCCGCGCGCATGGATCGCCTGCCATGGAGCCCGTTCCACTGGCGGATGGTCATCGCGCTCGGCATCACGTGGATCCTGGACGGCGTGGAGATCGGCCTCGCGAGCGCCGTGGGCGACGTGCTGCGCCAGAAGGAGACGCTGCAGCTGGACGCCCAGACCGTGGGGGTGAGCGGGGCGCTCTACCTCCTCGGCGAAGTCCTGGGCGCGCTCTACTTCGGTCGTCAGGCGGACAGGCTGGGCCGCCGCCGGCTGTTCATCATCACCCTGGCCGTCTATCTGCTCGCGAATGGACTCACGGCGCTGTCCTTCTCGACCTGGTTCTTCCTGCTGACGCGGTTCGTCGCCGGCATGGGCATCGGCGGCGAGTACGCGGCGATCCACAGCGCGATCGACGAGCTGACCCCCGCCAAGTACCGAGGCCGCGTCGACATCGCAATCGCGGGCACCTACTGGGCAGGCGCGATGATCGCGGCGGGCGCCCAGATCCTCCTCTTGGATCCGACGCTGCTCCCGGTCGACGTCGGTTGGCGGGTGAGCCTCCTGATCGGTCCGGCGATCGGGATCCTGATCTGGCCCCTCCGCAAGTACATCCCGGAGAGCCCGCGCTGGCAGCTCACCCACGGGCAGGCCGATGAGGCGGAGAGGACGGTGGCGGCCATCGAGGCGGAGATCCGAAGCAAGGGCGTCCTCCTCGAGGACGTCGACGAGACGCGCGCAATCGTGATCCACGATCGCGAGCCGCTCAGCTACGCGGGGGTGATCAGGCTCCTCTTTCGACGCTACCTGCGGCGGTCGATCCTCAGCCTCGGGCTGATGATCACGCAGTCGTTCCTCTACAACGCGATCTTCTTCACGTACGTGCTGATCCTGGTCGACTTCTACCGAGTCGATCGATCGAGCGTGGGGTACTTCATCTTCCCGTTCGCGCTCGGCAACCTCCTCGGCCCGCTCCTCATCGGCCGGTTCTTCGACACGGTCGGGCGGCGCAAGATGATCTCGCTCACCTACTGCAGCTCGGCCGTGCTGCTCGCGGTCAGCGGGTGGGCGTTCCACCAAGGCCTCCTCACCGCGTACACGCAGACAATCCTCTGGTGCGCTGTGTTCTTCATCGCGTCGGCTGCGGCGTCCTCGGCGTACCTGACCGTGAGCGAGATCTTCCCCGTGGAGATCCGCGCCCAGTCGATCTCGATCTTCTTCGCCACGGCCCAGTCCTTCGGCGCGACGGCCCCCGCCGTCTTCGGCACGCTCATCTCCCGCGCGGTCGATCCTGAGACCCGCGAGGTCATCAGCCGCGGCCCGCTCGCGGTTGCCTACGTGGGGAGCGCGATCATCATGTTCGGAGGGGGGCTCATCGGCTGGTTCTTCGGCGTCGACGCCGAACGGCGGTCGCTCGAAGACGTCGCGACGCCGCTCTCGGCGGTCGAGGCCGAGCCACGCTGACCGCGGCGGCTAGACCGCGACCCATCGATCTCGATGGGTCGCGGTGCCCAAGGGAAGTCGAGGAGGGAGCACAGAGAGGCGGCATCAGGAGGTTCCTCCCATCCCCCTCGCCTCGTCGCGGGGTGGGAGGAACCGACCGAAATCTGTGGGGCGAGGTACTAGCCCTCTTCTTCTTCGATGTCCCAGGCGCGGTGGGCGCTCGCCGTGATGGCGGTGGCGCACGCGTCGCAGAGCGGCGCCTCGTCCAGGCGCACCTCCTCGCCGCGCGCCCAGAAATAGAGACCGCTGCCGCCCGGCTCCCCGGCGATGGGCGCGCCGCAGGCATCACACGCTCGGGCGACCACCGCGGCGGCCGACGCCGCCATGCGCGCGGCCATCGCGACCTCGTCGGCGATGAAGCACGTCACCGACACGGGCGGCGTCGCGGCGGCCGCGGGGCGCGCGGGCCCCCGCACCGGGGTGTGCTCCGCGCAGTCCCCGCCCCTCCGCCTGCTCTTCGCGTCCGCGTCCTTCATCTACGCGCCTTCAACGCCCAAGGAGTGTAGCAGCTCGAGCCAGGACTCAAGGGGCACCGTCATCCTCGGCCGACATTTTCTGCGGCTTGCCCTTGGCCTTGCGAGGCTTCTCCTCGCTGCAGCTCTCGAGCAGGAGCTCGGCGACGTCGAGCTGCCGGATCTTCTCCTCCAGGCTCTGCGACTTCACCCCGTCGGTGATCATGGTCGAACAGAACGGACAGGCGGTGGCGAGCGTCTCGGCGCCCGTCTCCAGGAGCTGGAGCGTGCGCTTGACGTTCACGCGATCCTTGTTCTGCTCCTCCATCCACATCTGCGCGCCGCCGGCGCCACAGCAGAGGCCCTTGTGGCGGCTCCAGCCCTCCACCTCGCGGACCTCGAGGCCGGGGATCGCGTCGAGCAGCTCACGGGGCGCGTCGTAGACCTCGTTGTAGCGGCCCAAATAGCAGGAGTCGTGGTAGGCCACCGCGGCCCGGATCTCCTTCTTCGGGACGAGCTTCTTCTCCTCGACGAGCCGCTGCAAAAAGACGGTGTGGTGGACGACCTCGAACTTCGCGCCGAAGTCCGGATACTCGTTCGCCAGCGTGTTGAAGCAGTGGGGACAGGTCGTGACGATCGTCTTGATCCCACCCTTCTCCTTGTACCCGTTCAAGGTGGCGGCGTTCGCCTCGGCGAGGGCCAGGAAGCGATACTCGTCCCCGGCGCGACGGGCCGGATCCCCCGTGCACGTCTCCTCGTCGCCGAGGATCGCGAAGTCCACGCCGGCGGCCTGGAGCAGCTTGGCGGTCGCGCGCGCCACCTTCTTGGCGCGGTCGTCGTAGCTGCCGGCGCAGCCGACCCAGAAGAGGACCTTCGCGGCCGGCTTGTCGCGCATCAGCGGGATGCCCAGGCCGTCGGCCCACGTGCCGCGATCGACGCGCGCCAGGTTCCACGGGTTGCCGTTCACGTCGAGGGCCGACAGGGGGGCGTTGAGCTGCGCGGGCATCTCGCCCTTGATGAGGACGAGGTTGCGCCTCATCTCGACGATCTTGTCGACGTAGCTGATGAGGACCGGGCACTGCTCCTCGCACGCGCGGCACGTGGTGCACGCCCAGAGGACGTCCGGGTGGATGACGTTCGGCACGAGGTCGACCTGATCCGGCGGCGGCTTGGTCTCGTCCGCGGGCGCGCCCTCCGCGGGCGGGCCGCCCGCGCGGGCCTTCGCAGCGATGAGCTCCTCGGCGTTCTCGTAGAGGTAGTCGCGCAGGTTCAGCGTGAGCACCTTGGGGCTGAGGATCTTCCCCGTCTTGTGCGCGGGGCAGTTGTCGCTGCAGCGCCCGCACTCGGTGCAGGTGTAAAAATCGAGGATCGCCTTCCAGGAGAAGTCCCCGATGCGGGCCTTGCCTACGGGCTCCGCGCCGGGCGTCCCCTCGAACGCCTTCTCCACCTTGGCCATCAGCTCCTCGCTGGAGGCAGCGACCAGCGGGAGGCGACCGGGGGCGTCGAGGTGTGTGGTGAACGCGTTCGGGAAGCTCGTGATGATGTGGAAGTGCTTCGAGAACGGGAGGATGTTGAGGAAGATGAGGACGAGGCTCGCGTGGGTCCAGAAGCCCAGGTGCGCGAGCGCGTGGAGGACCGTGGGCTTGACCCCGGCGACCGCGAACGCGACGAGGCTGGCGGCCGGCGCGTTCCACGCGAAGGAGACGGGCCGCCCGGTGGCCTCGCCCATGGGCGCGAGCACGACGCGCACGCTCTCACAGAAGGCGTCCTCGGGGCGGGACCCGAGCGCGCTCTTCACGGGGCCCGCGCATACCGCGCCGACCTTGCTCGAGAGCGCCATCATCGAGCCGTTGTAGAGCAGGTCCGCCACCATCATCGTGATGATGATGCCCAGGATGACGAGCCCCTCCCCGGACAACGTCATCCGGGCCTCGCGGCGCACGACCCGGAGGTAGACGAACACCAGCGCGCCGCCGATGACGAGGACGGCGATCACGTCCTTCAGGAGGTCGTAGACCATGCCGAGGGGCTGGTGGTGTCCGAACACGAACATGGAGAACCCGGGGACGAACCCGCGCCCCCAGAGGATGACCGTGTTGAGCAGGAGGACGAGGAACCCGGCGAAGATGAGGATGTGGGCGATCCCCGCCAGGCGGTAGTAGGGCATCTTGCGCTGCCAGAGCGCGTACTCGAGGGCCGCGCGGACGCGCTCGGGGATGCGGTCCCACCGGACCTCCGCGCGCCCGACACCGAGGAGCGCCAAGCGCTGGCGCGCCGTCACCGCGAACGCCGCGTGCAGCACCAAGATCACGAACGCCATCGCGATGGGACCCATCGATCTCCTCTCGGCCGCGCTCGAGCGCGCGACACCACACGGAACGCCGCCGCGAGTTTCTAGTGGACGCCCTCCCCAAGGTCAATGAGCCGGCCCGCCGGTGTGCTAGACGCTGAGCTCATGGCGGAGGTGCTCGAAGCGGGGACCGTCTTCGCGGGCGAGTGGCGCACGATCAAGCTCTTGCACACGGGCGGCATCAGCCACGTCTACGAGGTGGAACACACCACCACCGGGGCGCGCCGCGCTCTCAAGATCGTCCACGGGGCTCCCGGGGCCGACCCGAAGTTCCGCGAGCGCTTCCTCGAGGAGGTGCGCCGCGCCTCGGGCATCAAGAGCGAGCACGTGGCCGACGTCATCGCGTGCGGCGTCGACGCGCCGAGCGACAAGCCCTACGTGGTCATGGAGCTCCTGCCTGGGTCGAGCCTCGCCGGCTTGATGGCGGATCGCGAGGTCCTGCCGCCGCGGGAGGTGCTGACGCTGCTCACCCAGCTGGGGCACGCGCTCGCCGCCGCGCACGACGCAGGGGTCGTCCACCGCGACCTCAAGCCGGAGGGGATCATCCTCGCGGAGAGCCGCGCGGCCGGCGTCCGGCATCGGCTGGAGGTGCAGTTCGTGGGCGCCGGGAAGATCGCGTCCGAGGCGCTGCAGAACACGACCGCGCCGATGAGCCGCCCCCTCTGGATGGCGCCCGAGCAGAGCGAGACGAACGCCGCCACCTCCCCGGCCACGGACGTGTGGACCCTCGGCCTCTTGGCGTTCTGGATGCTGACCGGCCGGCACTACTGGAAGACGGGGCGCGACATGGGCTCCGCCATGATGACGCTCATGCGCGAGGTCGTGTTCGAGCCGCTGGTCGCCGCGTCGTTCCGGGCCGAGGAGGTCGGCGTCGCCGGCCGGTTGCCGCCCGGCTTCGACGGTTGGTTCGAGCGGTGCGTGGTCCGAGAGCCCGACAAGCGCTTCGCCCACGCCCGGGAGGCGCTCGCCGCCCTCTCGCCGATCCTCGAGGCGGCCTCGCCCCCGGAGCCGCAGGAGGCCTTCGACGCGGCCAAGACGACGAGCGCGCCCGCAGTCCCGGTCGACCCGGCGCTGCCGGTGTACCGGGCCTCGCCCCCCCGGCGCGCCCCCACGAGCCACGCGCCCCCACCCCTCGGCGACCTCGCGCCGCCCCTGGTGCCGGCGCCGAAGAGGCCCTGGAAGCTGGTCGGGATCATCGCCGCGGTGGCCGTGCTCCTCGGCGTCCTCGGGCTCGGCGGGTACGCCGCCTACGAGGCGTCGGTCGAGAAGGCGAAGAAGGAGCGGTCTGCCAAGGCAGAGAAAGAGCGCGAGGCGGAGCGGGACGCGGAGCGCACCGAGGAGAAGAAGAAGCGAGAGGCGCTCCGCAACTGGACGGACGAGGAGAGCCCGATCCCGATCTCCGCCAAGGACCCGATGTGGGGTCGGCGCGAGGCGCCGGTCACGATCGTCGTCTTCACCGATCTCGAGTGCCCTTTCTGCAAGAGGCTGGAGGGCACGCTCGAGCTGCTCAAGGCCAAGTACGGCGCCGAGAAGCTCCGGCTCGTCTACAAGCACAACCCGCTCCCGTTCCACAAGAACGCGCGCTCCGCGCACGAGATCGCCGAGGCGCTCTTCCGCGCGCAAGGCAGCGAGGCGTACCTCAAGTTCAAAGACAAGGCGTTCCAGCACCAAGATCAGCTCGGCGGGGACGAGCCGCTCGAGTGGGCCAAGGGGCTCGGCCTGACCCGGAGCGCCCTCGAGAAGGAGCGCGCGGCCGCGGGCGAGAAGGTCGACGCGGACCTCGCCGCCGGAAAGACCGTCGGCGTGAAGGGGACACCGGCCAGCTTCATCAACGGCGTCCACCTGGGGGGCGCCGTGCCGCAGGCGAAGTTCGAGGAGATCATCGACAAGGAGCTCGAGGAGGCGAAGGCGGCGATCGCGAGCGGCACGTCTCCGGACAAGGTCTACGTCGTCCGCTCGAAGCACAACAGAGAGACCGCGCCGCCCGCGGACCCCGACAAGGACAAGGACGACACCACCGTGTGGTCGGTGCCGATCGGCGACTCGCCCGTGCAGGGCCCGTCCGCCGCGAAGGTCACGATCGTGGTCTTCTCCGAGTTCGAGTGCCCCTTCTGCAAGAAGGTCACGCCCACGCTGCACGACCTCCGCCGAGACCTCGGCGGTCGCTTCCGTCTGGTCTGGAAGGACAACCCCCTGCCACACCACAAGCGAGCGGAGGACCTCGCCCAGTTCGCGCGGGAGGTGCGAGCCCAGAAGGGCGACGCGGCGTTCTGGGCCGCGCACGACGGGCTCTTCGGCGGCCAGCTCGTCCCCGACGACGACGGGCTGAAGATCCTCGCGACGGCCCTCGGGGCGGACCCGGCCAAGACCCTCAAGGCCGTCGCGGACCAGAAGCACAAGGCGAAGATCAGAGAGGACCAGGCGCTCGCCGTCGACCTGGAGGCGAAGGGTACCCCCACGTTCTTCGTCAATGGACGGCGGCTCATCGGCGCCCAGCCCTACGAGAAGTTCAAGGAGGCCATCGAGCGCGAGGAGGCCTTGGCGGACGTCCTCATGGCCGAGAAGGGGATCGGGCCGGGCGACGTCTACGACGAGATCGTGAGGACCGGAAAGCGCCCGGAGCTCGAGCGCAAGGAGCCGGGCCCCATCCCGGCCTCGTCGCCCCGTCGAGGAGCGAAGAGCCCGAAGGTGGTGGTGCAGTGGTTCGGGGATCTGGAGTGCCCGTACTGCGCGAAGGTAGCGCCCACCGTCGACGAGCTCCTCCGCGAGTACCCGGATCGGGTGCAGGTGGTCTGGCGCCACCTGCCGCTCCCGATGCACAAGAACGCGCGGCTCGCGGCGATGGCGGCCGAAGACGTGAGGGTGCAGGCGGGCGACGAGGCGTTCTTCAAGTTCGCGTCCGGCGTCTTCGACCGCAAGACCACGAGGGGTCTCGACAAGCAAACGCTCGAGGCGCTCGCCGTGGACGTGAGCGTCGCGCAGAAGAAGCCGCTCTCGCTCGTCACGTTCCGCGCTTCGCTCGAGAAAGGCAAGCACGAGCAGCGGATCAAGGACGACGAGCGGGAGGCCGAGCGCCTGGGCATCCGCGCGACGCCGGGCTTCCTCGTGGGGAGGTACTACGTGAGCGGGAACGTCCCGTACGCGACGCTGAAGCGCGCCGTCGACCGCGCCCTCTCCGACGCACCCTAGAGCTTCCGACCATCCACGGGGCGCGCGCGGCGTCCGGCGAGCCCGGGCCGAGCCTCAGAGCGTGAACTCGAACGCTCTCTCGGAGCTCTTGTCACCGGGCGAGAGCTCGAAGCGCATCGCATAGGAGCGCTGTCCGACGCGGGCGCCGAGGTTCACGCGGATCGGCGTCCGCGCCCCGCCGAGCTTGTCGAGCTTCACCTCCACTTTGTAGCGGCCTCGCTGCGGCTCGCCGCCCATCAGGTAGACGTTCTCGACCGGCTGCGACGAGCACTGGGGGCGGTCCCCTGGACAGTCGAAGTCTTTCACGAGGCCGCCCGACGTGGGCTCACCCGGCTGCGCTACGTCGCCGGACGCGTCGGTGACGACGAGGTCGAGGTCCGCCTCTGGCGCGTCCCACGCGATGGTAAACTGGAGGATCCCCGTGTGGAGGCCGCAGCCCTCGTCGAGGATCCCGTTGCAGTTGTTGTCGATCGCGTCGAAGCAGAGCTCCTGACCGCTCGGCGTGCAGGCCTCCGCGAGCACCGCCCCCTGGGGCGTGACGACGTCCCGCACCGCGTTCTTGGCCGGGGGCCCGCGGGCCTGGACCTCCATCGTGGCGCCGGCGAGGGCGGCGACGACTCCGGAGGCGGCGACGCGGCGGGCGAGCGAGGCGGAGAGGCGCATGACGCCCGCAACCTACCAGCGGGCCTCGGGGCTGTCTCGCGGACCCGGTCGCGCGAACGCCCCCGTGGTACGCGGAGGCCATGGAGGCACCGACGGACGTCACGATGTCGGTTTGCTCCATCACCTCCACGAAGCGACGTCGCTTCTTCTGGGCCGCGTGGTGGACCGGACCTCCGGCGGAGCACCCCTTCCGAAAGCCGGACGCCTCCCACGGGGGCGCCGCGTCTCGGGAGGAGGCACGAAGCGAGGCCGAGCGGGCAGCCGGGCGAGCGCTCGCGGACGTCGAGCCACACTGGGCACGCGCGTGGATGCGCATCTTGCGGGGCCAGCCACCGTGGACCCCGCGCGACCGCGCCCCGTCCGCGCGCCGGTCCGCGCCGCGCGAGCCGCCCGCCGGCCAGGGGGCGACGCCGTGGACGCTGCTCGGCCTCCAGCCAGGCGCCACGCCCGCGGACATCAAGCGCGCGTTCCGCAAGCGCGCGCTGGAGACCCACCCGGACCGCGGCGGCGACGCCGCGGTCTTCCGCGCCGTGCGCCACGCCTACGAGCGCTTGCTCGTCCGGGCGACCCGCGCCGGGCGCAAGCCCCGGCGCGCGGGCGAGCGCTGACGCCGCGCCCAACGAGCGTGGGCCTCGGAGACCCCTACCTGGTACCTTCGGAGCGGCGTGGCCAACGAAGAAAAAGGGAGGGGGGGCTCGATCGCGCCCGCGTGGAGCGAGGCGCTCGCCCCCGAGTTCCTCGGGGCGATCATCGATCGCGTGGCCCACCCCATCTTCGTCAAGGACACGGAGTTCCGGTTCGTCCTCCTGAACGAGGCCTTCTGCGAGATGACGGGCTTCTCCCGGGCGGAGCTCCTGGGCAAGACGGACTACGACTTCTTCCCGAAGGCGGAGGCGGATTTCTTCCGATCCAAGGACATCGAGCTCTTCGAGCGGAAGCGGCCCGTCGACATCCTCGAGGAGCCCATCACCGACGCCTCCGGGGTGAAGCACGTCCTCGCGACCGCCAAGGTGCCGCTGTTCTCGACGACGGGCGAGGTGACGCACCTCGTCGGGATCATCCACGACATCACGCGGCTCAAGCTGGCGGAGGAGGCGCTGCGCAACGTGAACGAGGATCTCGAGCGGCGCGTGCTCGACCGCACCATGATGCTGGAGCAGACCCAGCGAGAGCTCATTCGACGCGAGCGGCTGGCCGCGCTCGGCCAGCTCGCGGGAGGCCTCGCCCACCAGATCCGCAACCCGCTCGGCGCCATCGCCAACGCCGCGAGCATCCTCGCCAGGCGCTTCGGATCGACCGCAGATCCCGAGACGGCGGCGACGGTGGCGATCATCAGCGAGGAGGTCTTCAAGGCGAACCGCATCATCACCGACCTCCTCGACTACGCCCGGGTCCGCCCGGCAAGCCGGCAGCGCGTCTCCCCCGCCCAGCTCGTGGGAGACACGCTGCGCGCCCTGGCGATCCCCCCGCACACACAGATCAGCGTGGACTTGGAGGGCGCCCCGGACGTCAAGGTCGATCCGGACCAGGTGCGAGGGGCGCTCGAGAACGTCATCCAGAACGCGCTCGACGCCATGCCGGGCGGAGGGACCCTCGAGATCGCGGCGGAGCCGGTCGGCGCGGGGGACCGGTCCGTCTGCCTCACCTTCACCGACTCCGGCGCCGGGATCGATCCGAGCGTCCGCGATCAGCTGTTCGAGCCGCTGATGACGACGAAGCCCTCCGGCGTCGGGCTCGGGCTCTCCACCGCGCGCTCGCTCGTGGAGAACCAGGGCGGGACCATCGTGGTGCGGCACGCCGCGCCGCGCACGTGCTTCGAGGTCCGGCTGCCGCTCGCCGATGGCGGTAGGCTCTGAGGGAGGAGACCACGGTGGCGAGGCGGACGGAGGCGAGCGAGCGGGTGCGGACGGAGTGGGCGCGCCGGGTCGAGGCCGAGTACCGGTCCGCGGCGATCACGCAGCACCTGACGCTGTGGTTGATCCAGATCGGTGCGTCGCCGGACCTGATCCACGCCGGGCTCCGGATCGTGAAGGACGAGCTCGCCCACGCGAGCGGGAGCTACCGGACGCTGATGGCCGCGGGCGGCCACCAAGGTCCGCCGTTGGTCCGAGAGACGCTGGGCCTGCGACGCGACGAGTCCGAGCCGCTCGAGCTCTCGGTCGCGCGCACGTGCGCCGAGGTGTTCTGTCTCGGCGAGACCGTCGCCGTCCCCTTGTTCAAGGTGCTGAGAGAGGGCTGCACGGTCCCCGTCGCACGCCGGACGCTCGACCGGGTCCTCCGCGACGAGGTGCGACACCGGGACTTCGGCTGGACGCTCCTGCCAGCGCTGCTCGAGTCCCCGGCCGGGCCGTCGGTGCGCGCCCTGGTGCACGGAGAGCTGCCGAAGATGTTGCGCCGGCTTCGCCGGAGCTACGCGCCGGCCGAGGCGACCGAGACGGAGATCCCGGACATCGACCGCGCGTGGGGGCTCATGCCGCAGGCAGAGTACGGCCGGATCCTGGAGCGCGCGGTGTCGCGCGACTACGCGCCGCGCTTTCGCGCGCTCGGGTTCGACGTCCAGGTCGCGTGGGAGAAGGCCAAGGCGTGATCGCCCCGAGCCGCCCCCGGCCGCTGGCTCAGCTTCGAGCGGACGCCGGGGCCCCGGCGGTGTAGGTGGCACGGCCTCCCTTGATCCTCACCCACCCGGCGCTCGCGTTCCTGCTCGGGGTCGTCGCCCTGGCCTTCACGGTCGAGGCCGCCATGGGCTTCGGCGCCACCGTCGTGACCGTCGCCTTGGCCTCGATGGTGATCTCGCTCGAGGTCGTCCTCCCGGCCTTCGTGCCGCTGAACGTGGTGATGTCCACCTACCTGGTCGTGCGCCACGCGAGATCGATCTCGCGCGCGCTCCTCCTGCGCGAGGTGCTGCCGGCGATGGTCGTCGGGATGCCCGCAGGGATGGTGCTCTTCCGCTTCCTGAGCGAGGAGATGCTGCGACTCACGCTCGGCGTCTTCGTGGTGGTCGTGAGCGCGCTCGAGCTCCGCGCCGGGAGCCGGGCGCGCGGCCCGCTGCGGAGGCCGGTCTCCTTCGGGCTGCTCGCGCTCGGGGGCGTCGTGCACGGCGCGTTCGCGACCGGGGGACCGCTCGTGGTGTACGTGCTCGGACGCAAGCTCGCGGACGACAAGGCCGCGTTCCGCGCCACCCTGAGCGCGCTCTGGCTGGCGCTGAACCTGGTCCTCTGCGCGTCCTACGCGCAGGCTGGGCGCATCACGGCGGAGAGCATGATGCTCACCGCGCAGCTCGGGGTGATGCTCGTCCTCGGGCTGGTCGTCGGAGAGCGGGTCCACCGGGCCGTCTCGCCGGCGCGCTTTCGCCGCATGGTGTTCGCGCTCCTCTTCGTCGTCGGGATCGTGCTGGTCGTGCGCGTGGTCATGCCTCACGTTCGGTGACCCTTCGGACGAGAACGGCTGCTCGATGCATCCGGGGAAGAGGGGCCCCCGATCCTCGCGCCAGCGCCGCGCGTCCGCGCGCGACGGCGGGCTAGGCCGCGAACGCGGACGACGCCTGCCGTACGAGCTGCGCGGTCCCGCCCGGCAACGCCTCCCGCGGCCGTGAGCGCTCCCTCAGGCGGGAGGCGGCGAGAGGTTTCGGCGCCGCGCGTCAGCCGGGCGCCAGTCGAGGACCCGGTCCTTGGGCCAGACCGGACCGTCGAACGAGAGGCCGAGGGCCGCGTCGAAGTCGGTGGTTCCGCCCGTCTTGACGTAGATCACCTTGCGCATGATCGGCGCGAAGAAGACCAGGAACGGGAAGAAGCTCTTCACGACCACGATATCGGCCTTCCACGGGCTCAGACCCACGTCCCGGAAGAACGCGGGCATCGCGGCCATCGTGTAGCCCTCGGTGAGGACCAGCTTCACGGGCCCGGCGTCGAACGCGAGCATGCGGCCGAGCGCCGGATGGTCGAGGCGCTGCCCGACCCGGCCATCGACCTCGACGGGCGCGCCTCGCGCGGGGTCCAGCTTCCCTCCCACGGAGACCCGCGCCCGCTGACCGACGGAGAGGGGCCAGAGCTGCTCCACCGCGACGGGGTCCCGCAGCGGGACGTAGCTCGTGAGATCGGCGCCCTCCTCCAGGAGCGCACGGAGGAGCGCGGTGTTCTCGCCAGGGGCGCCTGCAGCCACGACGTCGGACGCGTCGGAGAAGAGGACCGCGCCGGTCGCGCGGGCGAGGCGCGCGGCCCGCGCGGCGCGGATGGCCTCGCTCGGTCCGACGAAGGTCGGGGGGAGGTGGTGCCGGACCGCCCAGCTCCGCTCCGCGAGCTCCTCCGCCAGCTCTTCGGCGAGCTCGGGCGCGCCGTTCGTCGTGACCACGGTGCTCCAGCCGAGGCGCGGATCGTCGTTCCATGGGTGCGCCATGAGGCTGCCGGCCGACAGAACGCGCGGGTCGCGGTAGAGCTGCGAGAGGCGGCGGAAGATGCCTCGCATCGGCGGCAGGAGGTCGACCGTGGTCCCGCCCCCGAGGATCATCGGCAGCGAGCGCCACGCCGTCGTCGGACGCGCGCGTCCCCTCAGCGTCGCGAGCAGGATGTCCGCTGCCACCCTGCCGGCCCGCCGGTGATCGCGGTGCGGGTTGGTGCGGTAGGGCACGATCGCGTCGCAGGCCTCGATCCGCTCGCGGGTCAGGTTCGCGTGCAGATCGTGGGTGCAGGTGATGCGCGCGTCGGGAGCCGCCCGACGCACCGCGCGAAGGATGGCCGTGTCGGGATCGCGGAGGCCCTCGACGCCCATGGCGCCGTGCAGGGCGAGGACGACGCCGTCGAGCGGGGCGGCGCGGACCAGGCCGTCCTCGAGGCGCGCGACGATCGCGTCGAACGCGGCCCGCTCCACGGGACCGCCGGAGATCGCCCACGTGCTCGCGATGGGCAGTGCGTCCACCGCTCCGTCCGCGCGCAGCGCGTCCAAGGCGCCGCTGAGCTCGGCCTGTCGGAGGTAGCCGCGCAGCTCGTACCCGTCGGGCGCGCACGCCGCCGCCAGCGCAGCGCCCTCGAGGTCGTGAGCGCGCTGGAAGTCGGCGAGCGTCGTTCGGACCGGTGACAGGCAGTTCGACTCCTGCATGACGCGCGCGTAGGCGACGCGCAGACGCCGCATCAGCTGCGCCTCCGGCCGGGCGCGAGCCACCTGGCGAGGGCGCTCGCGCGGTCCATGACGCCGAGGAGGGGGCCGGCGAAGCGGCGCGCGACGGAGCCGACGAGCCCGCCCCCATCCGACACCTCGTCGGCGCCAGGCCGGAGGGCGTCTTTGCCGTACATGCGCTCCATCACGTCGAGGACGCTCCCCTTGACCATGCCGCGCATGGGCGCCTTGGCCATCATGCCGTACATCGCAGCCCGTCCGCGCGACTTCGTCCCGGGCGTCTCGCGAACGTACTCGACCGCTGACTGGAGGTCCTCGATGTACTGGTCGATCACGGGGGCGTGGTTCGAGGTCAGGGTGGTGTGGATGCTCGCGGGCCGCTGCTGCCGATCGGCGGCCCAGCCGGCGTTCTCGAGCTGATCGGCGACGGCGTAGACGTCGACCCGTCGATCGGTCGAGCCGCAGGCGAGCAGCGTCATGTGCGGATCGCCCAGCACCTCCACCCCGTCGATCGCGCCGATGGCGTCCCGGAGCTGACGCGTCACGTCCATCGCCCGCTTCGCGTGATCCAGGTATCCGTCGACGCCCATCGCCATCATCGCGCCCCACGCCGCGGCGACGGCGCCGCCCGATCTCGTCCCGGGCATGGTGGGCGAGGCGTAGACGCCGCCCGACCAGTCCGTGCTCACGAAGAACTGGTGCCGCAGGTACCGCATGTCCCGGTAGAGCAGCACGCTCGCTCCCTTCGCCGCGTAACCATACTTGTGGACGTCGGCCGAGACGCTGGTGACACCCGGCACCCGGAAGTCGAACCTCGGGATCGCGTAGCCCAGGCGCTCCACCCAGGGGAGCATGAAGCCGCCGATGCACGCGTCCACGTGGAGCGGCAGGCCCACGTCCTGCGCGAGGCGCCCGACGTCCTCGATCGGATCGACCACGCCCTGCGGGTACTGCGGCGCAGAGGCTACGAGCATCACCGTGCGGTCGTTGACGAGGCGGCGCATGGCCTCGACGTCGACGCGGTAGTCCTTTCCGATCGGCGCGTAGCGGATCGTGAGGCCGAAGTAGTGCGCGGCCTTGTCGAGGGCTACGTGCACCGTCTCGGGAGCCACGATCTCCGGGCGCTTCACGCGCGGGCGCTCCTTGCGCGCCATGTCGCGGTACGCCTTCACGGCCAAGAGGACGCTCTCGGTCCCGCCGGTGGTCATGGTGCCCACGACCTCCGGGCCGCCGTGGAGCATCGACGCGGTCATGCGCACCACCTCGAGCTCCATCCGACGGAGGCTCTTGAACGCCATCGGGTTGAGCCCGTTCTCGCTGAAGTACAGGTTGTGCGCCTGCTTCAGGAAGGCGAGGTGCTCGTCCCCCGCGTGGTACACCAAGCTGAACGTGCGGCCGTCGCGCCAGTCCGCGTCGTCTTCGCGGAACGATTCCATCGCGCGGAGCAGCTCGGCCTTGTCCCGGCCTACGGAGGGGATGGTGAGGGGGCTTTCGGGCTGTTCCATACGATCGTACGATTCCTGAATACCTTACCGGAGCGCGGCGGAGAAGGCACGGCGAAGCTGCCTCGGTCTGGTAGCCTCCGGCTCCCTCTGGAGACGAGATCCGCAACGTGAGCCCGTTCGTGAGCCGAGACGTAGAGCGCCGGATCGAGGCGCTGGAGATCCCCTTCGGCCCGTACGGGGTCGACCCGTACGGCGTGTCGAAGAAGCACCTGGCCGTGGGCTTCTCCCTCGTGGAGCCCTTCTACAAGCACTACTTCTCCGTCCGCGCGATCGGCACCGAGAACGTCCCGGCGCGCGGGCGGGGGATGCTCGTCGGGAACCACTCGGGCGGCGTCGCGATCGACGGCGTGATGGTGATCGCGTCGATGTTCTTCTCGAAGGATCCGCCTCGGCTCGGGCAGGGCATGGTGGAGAAGTTCATGAACCGGATCCCGTTCGCGTCGCTGCTCACGTCGAGGACGGGACAGCTGACGGGCCTCCCCGAGCACGCGATCCGGCTGCTCGAGGACGAGCGGCTCCTCATGGTCTTCCCGGAGGGGGCGAAGGGCACGGCGAAGCTCTACAAGGACCGGTACTCGCTCGTGAGGTTCGGTACCGGGTTCATGCGGCTCGCGATGAGGACGCGGACGCCCATCGTCCCCTTCGCGTTCCTGGGCGGCGGGGCCGCGTTCCCCACGATCGTGAACGCCGTGAGCCTGGGCCGCTTGGTCGGCGCCCCTTACGTCCCCATCACCGCCTACCTGCTGCCGGTGCCCCTCCCGGTTCGGCTGGAGGTCGAGTATGGCGAGCCGATGGTGTTCGAGGGGACCGGCGCCGAGGCCGACACCATCATCGAGGGGTACGTCGAGCAAGTGCGCGGCAAGATCGCCGACATGATCGAGGCGGGGCGGGCGCGACGGGAGAGCTTCGCCGAGCAGACGCTCCGCTCGCTCCGGCAGGGTGACCCGTGAAGATCCTCGTCACGGGGATCGCCGGCGCGACGGGGCGGGTGGTCGCGATGCGCCTGCTGGAGGCGGGGCACGACGTGATCGGCATCGACCGGCGGAGCTGGCCGGAGGCCAACGAGCGCATCGACATGCACCGCGTCGACATCCGCTCCCGCCCGGCGGAGGACGTGTTCCGCAGCACGCAGCCGGACGTGGTCGTGCACATGGCCACCGTCACGCACCTCGTCGCGCGCAGCGAGGATCGGTACCGCATCAACCTCGGCGGGACGCGCGCGGTCTTCGAGCACTCCCACCGCTACGGCGTGAAGCACGTCGTCTTCGTCGGCCGCCACACCTACTACGGGGCCGGGCCGGACACGCCGCTCTACCACACCGAGGACGAGCCCCCGATGGCGGTCGCGAGCTTCCCGGAGCTCGCGGACCTCGTCGCTGCCGATCTCTACGCCGGGTCGGCGCTCTGGCGCATGCCCGACATGACGACCACGGTGCTGCGCATGGTCTACACGCTCGGGGCGACCGGGCACGGGACCCTCGCGGCGTTCCTCCGCGGCCGGCGCGTCCCGCTCATCATCGGCTACGATCCGCTGTTCCAGTTCATGCACGAGCGCGACGTCGCGAAGGCCATCGAGGCGGCGATCCGCATCCGGCTGCGCGGCGTCTACAACGTCGCCGGGCCTCGACCCGTCCCGCTCAGCACGCTGATCGAGCGTACCGGGCGCGCGAGCATCCCGATCCCGGAGTTCCTCTTTCGGGCGGCCCTCGGTCGGTTCGGCCTCCCGCGCCTTCCAGCAGGCGCGCTCGCGCACATCAAGTACCCGGTCGTCATCGACGACAAGGCGTTCCGGAACGCGACCGGGTACGCGCCCGACGTGGACGAGGAGACGTCGATGCGCGACTACCGCGAGACGTTCCCCGTCGCGCTCGACTGACCGCCGTGCGCGTCGGCGGCCTCCTCGGAGGCGGAGAGCGGCTCGAGCGCGCTCTCCGGGATCCAGAACTTCGCGCCGAGTGGCGGGTGGATGCCCCCCTTGGGCAGCTCGATGGAGAGCAGGTCGCCGCGGCGCTCCCGCAGGGTGACCTGCGCGCCGGCCCTCGCCGTGAGCCCGCCGACCACGCTCTGAGCGGCCTCGCGCCCGACGCGGACGGCCACGTCCGCCGCGATCGTCGCTGGGTACGGCGCGACGGGGCGCCGCGAGGTGCAGGTCGACCGCAGGCCTCCCGAGCTACCGAACCAGCTCTGACGGATGGACCGCGAAGGGACCCAGACGTCGAAGCGCGCCTTCCGCGTCTCGAAGTGGACGCGCGACCAGTCCCCGAGCCGCTCCGCGATCTCGAGGTCGAGCGAGAGGCCCTCCGGATCGAAGAGCGTGGTGAGAGGATCGCCTGCCGGCGCCGCATGCAGGACCAGCGCGCTGCCGTTGGGACGGGCGTGGAGGCCGCCGCGCGCGGCCCTGCGCGGTCGGGCCACGACGGGCGCGGGCGGACGAAACGCGAGCGCCTCGCACGGGACGACGGCGGGCACCGTGGAGACCCCTCGCACGTCCCCCTCGACCTTCACCGAGACGCCCTCGTCCACCGCACGCTTCACGCCGACGCTCGCGCCGGACCTCAGCCAGACGCGGAACGGCACGAGCGGCACGTCGCGGTCCAGGTAGAAGGTGTGCTCCAGCGGATCGGCGTCACCGGTGACCACGAGCCCGCCCGCCTCGGCGCGCACCCACCCGCTGCCGCCGCGGGCGCGGAGCCCCCACGTGACCACCGCGCCGCCGTCCACGCGGGCGAGGGGACGCTGTGGGTGGCCCTCGAGGTGGACGTCGACCGTCTTCGGCCCGCAGGCGTCCGAGGGCTGGCTCTCCGCCAACATGCAGACCACGTCGCTCGGCGGGGCGACGCCGGGCGGCGCGGTCTCGACCTCGTCCCCGTCGTGGGGGGTCGCCCGGGGCTCGGGCTCGCGCGCCCACGAGGAGCCGGGCGGGCTCTCGAGGGCGGCGCGCTCCGCTCGCGATCCGGCGGACGCCGGCGCGGCCGGCGCGGGGTGCGCACAGGCGCCCGCGAGGAGGAGGGCGCAGATCGCTCGGAGCATGCTCGACTGAGTGGCCCCGAGAGGACGAAAGTTCCCCGGACCGGGCGCGGCCCGGGTCAGAACCTGCCGGTGATCCCGAGCCGGACGCCCCCGCCGAGCTCCGGCCCGACGACGGCCTGGACCGGCGCCTCCTCGGTGGTCGGGCCGCCCAGCGCAATCATCGGGATGGAAGCAGCCGCGAAGACCCCGCCGACGATCACCGACACCACCGACGCGAGCTCGAGCGACTTGCCCTCGTCGATGACGTCTGCGTACTTGGGATCCGTGCACCGACCCCCGCACTCGTCCTCCAGCGTGCCGAACTTGGCGTCGGACATCGCGTAGGTGACCCCGAAGGCCGCGAAGCCCGCTCCTCCGAGGCACGCGGCGACGATGCCGACGATACGGAGCTCTCCGCCGGTCTCGGTCGCCGGGGCCACCGGGCGCTTCGGCGCGTCCGCGACCACGACTTCACGTCTCTTCGCAGAGATGCCCAGCGTCTTGCTCTCTCCGCCCTGCACCATGATCTCCTTCGAGACCTTCTCGAAGCCCTCCCCGGAGAGCTCGACACGCTGCATCCCGGGGGCGACAGTGATGGGCGCGGCCAGCTTGTCCGGCGCCACCTCCGCGCCGTTGAGCGTGACGATGACGCCGGCCGGTGCGTCGGCTACCGCGATGCTGATGCGGCCGACGCGGGTCTCGAGCAGGGCTCGCTCCGCCGCCGCCGCGTCCCGCGTAGGCACGTACTTCGGCTCGGCCTCCGCCTTCGCCGTGGCTTCCTTCAGCGTGGCGACCATCTCGTCGTACGCCTCGGCCAGGCGACCGAGCTCGCGGAGCGTGCGCGCGACGTACAGGTGCGCGTTCGGGCTCTGCGTCTCCAGGTAGAGCGCCTGGAACTTGGGGAGCGCGCCCGCGTAGTCCTGAGCGTCGAACTGCTTCTGCGCCTCCGCGAACGCCTCCTTTTGGTTCGGTGCGCCCTGGCCGAGCGCCGGCTGCGCCGCACACGCGAGGGCGAGCGCGAGGCAGAGCACGGCGGCGCGGGGGGACGCAGCGCCGCGCATCTCAGAGGTCGTCCGGGCGGAAGTTGGTGCGGCTCGGAGGAGGTGTCTTCGGGGTGCCGCGGGGGCCGACGCCTCGGCCCCCCGGGGCGTCGGGCGCGGTGCTCCCAGACGGCGAGGGCGCCGCAGACGCGATCTCGGACGCGGCGGCGGTGGGCGCGGGAGTCGCGGAGCTCGCCGCGACGGCGCTCGCCGTCTGGGCGCTCGCCTGCGCGCCCGCAGGCACGACCGTCGCCGCCTCGCCGGCGGCGGCCGGCGTGCCCCGCTCGCTTCCACCAGAGGAGAGCAAGCGCGTCAGCACCACCGTCCCGGCGACCAGCCCGACCAAGCCGACCGCGGCCGCGGTGTACCTCCACCGGCTGACGGCAGGAGGCGGGGCGGGCGCCAGGGCGAGCAGGGTGCCCACGCTGGTCGAGCTCGACTGCTGGCCGGGCGCGTCGCCGGACGGCGCCGCCGCCGAGCCCGGAGCGGACGGCGTCGGGGCTGGGACCGCGTACGGCCCGCTCCGCCCCGACCCGGACGGCGGGGGCGGCGGGACCAGGCGGCCGCTCATGGAGCCCGGCGACGAGGGGGCCGGCTCGTGCAGCGCGAACGACTTGATCGCGGTCGACACGCCGCGCGCCGACGGAACCGCGAGGCCCGCCTCGTGGGCCGCGGCCTCCAGCGCGTCCGCGAGCTCCGCCGCGGTCGCGTAGCGAGCGTCCACCTTGCGGCTCAGCGCCCGCATGCAGACAGCCGAGAGGGCCGTCGGGACGCGCGGCTCCATCTCGCAGGGCGCGGCGCGCACGCCTCGGACGATCTGCGCCATGAGCGCGGCGTCGTTGTCCGCGCGGAAGAGCGGCAGGCCGGTCAGCGCCTCGTACAGCACGGCGCCTGCGGCGTACACGTCGACCCGGCGGTCCACGTCCTTGCCGGCGACCTGCTCGGGCGCCATGTACGCGAGCTTCCCCTTGACCTGCCCGCCGCGCGTCGAAGAGAGGCGCGACGCGGCGCGCGCGACGCCGAAGTCGGTGATCCGTGAGATGCCGTCGATCCCGATGAGCACGTTCTGCGGAGACACGTCTCGGTGGACGATCTCGAGGGGGACGCCGTCGGACCCGAGCTGCTCGTGGGCGGCGTGGAGCCCCGCGAGCACGTCCGAGAGCACGCGGACGGCCAGCGCCGGGTCCATGGGCTGCTTCCGCTTGCGGAGCTCACGCAAGAGGGCGCCGAGCGACGGCCCCTCCACGTACTCCATCACGAGGAAGAGCGGATCGTGCTGGACGTCGATGGTCGCGACGACGTTCGGGTGCCGGATGTGGGCTGCGAGCCGGGCCTCGTCGAGGAACATCGCGACGAAGTCGGGCTCCGACGAGATGTGCGGGTGCATCACCTTGAGGGCGACGAGGCGCTCGAACCCGCCGGCGCCGAGGGCGCGAGCCAGGTGCACGACGGCCATGCCCCCGGAGGCGATCGGCCGGAGCGTCTCATAGCGACCGAGGCGCATCATGACCAGAGTACACGGAAGCGTCCCATCTTCGTATGCTGGCGTGATGCCTCGCGCAGTGCGCGCTCTCGTCCCTCGGGTCGCCATGCTCTTCTTCAGCGTGGCGCTCGGCTGTCACGACTGGGACGCCTTCGATCCGCGCCTCGGCGTGGGCGGCGGCGCGAGCGGCGGGGCAGCGGGCACCGGCACGGCGGCCACCGGAGCGACGACCACGGGGACGACGAACGCAGCCACGACGAGCAGCGCGACGACCTCGGTGACCTCTACCAGCACCGGCCCTGCCGGCGGAGGGGGGCAAGGGGGCGGAGGAAGCCAAGTTGCCTACACCGGGGTGGTCGCCGACTGCATCGACCCGACCCTCCCGGATCCGGACGCCTGCGAGACGTTCGTCGGGACCGGCGCGCTCACGGTCGACGGAAATCGTGTCACGACCGCCACGCCGCGGCACGCCTTCCTCCGTTTCGACCTCGACGGCGTCCTCCAGGGCGCGACGATCGACGCCGTGGCCCTGCGCGTCGTCGTGACGAACGGCTCCGGCGCAGACAGCACCAGCACCGCGGAGGTGTGGGAGGTCGCGCCCTTCACGCGCCCGGACCTCTTCATGGCCGAGCCGGCGCAGGTCTCGGCCGGCCCCGTCTCGCCCGACCAGGGCGCGGTGGTGCAGGGACAGGAGGTGCTCTTCCCCCTCCCGACGACGCTGGTCGTGGCCGACGGCAGCGTGTTCCTCGGCCTCTTTCCCCTCACCTCGAACGGCGTCGACTACTTCAACCTGAACGGCGCGGAGCCGCCGCAGCTCATCGTCGACTACCACTGACCGGCTCCAGGGCGGACTCGGGCACCCAGAACCGCTTCCCCTCGGGCGGCGAGACCGCGGAGTTCTTCGAGTCGACCGACGCGAAGCCGCCCCGTCGCTCGAGCACTCGGACGATCGCCCCCTCCTCGAGCGCGAGGCCCGGAGCGGCACGCTCCGAAGGCGTCTCGGCGACGGCGACGCCGATACGCCGGGAGACCTTCCTCATTGGGGGCCCGCCATGCGACCCGCCCGTCCCGCAGCCGATGCTGTCCCCCCAGAGGCCTCCCGTCTCCGCGCCGACGTCCCGGGCGCGCGCCCAGACGTCGAACCGCGCGCGCCCCGTGTCGAACCGCACGCGCAGCCACGCGTCCCGCTTCTCCGCGATCTCCAGCAGGACCGGCGGCGGCTCCGTCGCGCCTCGCAGCGTGGCGACGCGAGCGCCGCCCGGCCCGGCGAAGAGCGGCAGCGTGAGCCAGCGGGGCGAGGTAGTCTCGAGGACGGGCGGCGGCGCCGCCGCCGGATCGACGGGCGGCGGCGGGTCCGGCGGATCGAACAGGAGCGTGTCGCAGGGCACCTTGGCGGGGATGTCGCTCACGCCGGCGATCGCGTCCGCGACCGTCACGGTGACCCCCTCTGCGTCGACCCCGCGGGCGAACACCGGGATGCCGGACTTCAGCCACACGTGATCGGGCACGATCTCCACCTCGCGCCGAAGCGTGAACGCCACCGAGCTGGCGTCGACGAAGCCTTCGACCGTCAGGCCCCCGTCGGCGGCGTGGACCCACGCGCGCCCGGGCTTGTCGAAGAAGCCCCACGCGAGGTCCACGTCCGAGACGCGCACCCGGGCGAGCGCGGCGCCGCCGTGTCGGGCCGACGCGACGGAGAGCTTCCTCGGGACGCAGGCGTCCTCGAACCCGGTCCCGCGGCCGTAGACGGCGCAGCCGACGCCGGGCGGGGGCTCGGGCCGGGCCGCGAGGGGGAGGGTGGCTCCGGAGAGGGTGGCTTGAACATGGGTCACGTCCCCGGTGGCGTCGGCCATGGGCGACGGCGCCGCGATCCCCGACGTCGGGATCCCCGATGTCGGCTGTCCCGCGGGGCGACCCGCGACGACGCGGGAGACGGCCGGCCCCTCCGGACGCGAGCAGGCCGCGACGGTGAGAGATCCGGCTAGGAACAGCAGACCGATGCGCACGCGAGAGCTGAGTCCCTCACGCAGTCGGAAGTTCCGACCATCCCTCAGACGGGCCTGCTCTTGTTCACGATCGCGTCGCGGACCGCGGCCGGGAGCAGGAGCCCGCCCGTGATCGCCGCGGTGAGCGGGGCCGGGAACCTCACCACGCGCCGCTTCCGCTCGATCCCCCGCGAGATGATCCTGACCGCGGCGTCCAGCTCGACCAGGAACGGCATGGGGAACTGGTTCTTCGCGGTGAGGGGCGTGCGGACGAAGCCGGGCCGGACGTCGGTGACGAACACCCCCCGCGGCAGCAGATCGGTCGCGGCCGAGGCGAGGAAGAAGCTGAGCGCCGCCTTGCTCGTCCCATAGTCGACCGCGGCGGGCAGGGGGAACTCCCCGGCGAGGCTCGTCACCCCGACGAGGTGTCCGCGCCCCCGCTCGACCATCCCCGGGACGACGGCCAGCAGCGTCGCGACGGAGCCCATGAAGTTCGTCTCGAGCGCGTCCCGGAAGTCCGCGAGCGAGTGCTCGGCGAGCGGGACGTGCCGGCCCGCCATCCCGGCGTTCGCGACGCAGAGATCGAAGCCCCCGATCTCGCCGTCCAGGGCGGCCACGCGCGCGTGCGCCTCCTCGGCGAGCGAGACGTCGAGCGCGAACGCGTGCGCGCGCCCGCCCTCCGACTGGATCGCGCGGACCTCCGCCTCCAGCTCCGGGAGCCTCCGCGCCGCGAGCCACACCTCGTAGCCGCGGTGCGCGAGACGCCGCGCGAGCGCCGCGCCGATGCCGCTCGATGCGCCGGTCACGAGTGCACGGAGCGTCGCTGTCATGCGCTCGCCTTACCGCGGAGGCGCGGCGACCACCAGCCGAGGCCGGCGCGCGGCGCCGCGCGGCGCGCCGATTCACGGGTTGACGAATACGACGCGGACCGATACGCACGATCGATGCCCGCGTCGAAGCTCCCCAGTCGGCGCGCGCGGGCGCCGAGGCGGCTCTCGCTCGCGGCGGGGCTGATCGGGCTCGCCGCCGTGGGGGTGAGCTTCGGCGCGGAGCTGCGGACGAGCCTGCGGGGCCTGTTCGACGACGCGGGCGGCGCCGTGATGAACGCGCTCCCCGTCCGGCCCGCGCCGCTCGAGAAGCGCGCCGAGGAGCGGCCCGCGTCGAGCGCCCCCGCGCCGGCGGTGAAGCGCGGCCGCAACTCGGTCCCGAACGGCGTGATGCTGGTGCCCGAGTCGTTCGTGCCCTCCGCCGAGGGCGAGTTCGATCTCATCGTCCACTTCCACGGCAACACGAACCTCGCGCTCGAGAGCTACGAGCGGCTCGGCTTCAACGCGGTGTTCGCCGCGCTCAACCTCGGCACGGGGTCCCGCGTGTACGAGGAGAGCTTCGGAGGGCCGAACGGGATGGAGACCATGCTCGGCCGGATCCCGGCCGAGCTGCAGAAGCGGGGCGTCGCTCGCCCGAGGCTCCGGCGGCTCGCGCTCGTCGCGTGGAGCGCGGGCTACGCCGCGGTCGTGCAGGTGCTCGCGCAGCCGCGGTTCGCCGAGAAGGTGGACGCCGCCATCTTCCTCGACGGGCTCCACGTCCCCTTTCGGAGGAACAAGCTGGAGCCGAACCGTGAGGAGCTCGGTCCGCTGGAGCCGTTCGCGCGCCGCGCGCTGGCGGGAGAGCGGCTCTTCGTCGTGACGCACTCGAACGTCGAGGCGATCGGCTACGCGAGCGTGACGCAGACCACGGATCTGCTGCTGGACGCCCTCCGGCTCGAGCGCGCGCCCGCCTCCGGTGAGACCGCGATCCCGGACCTCGCCGCCGTGAAGGGCGTCCTGCCGCGCGACGAGCTGGTGGCGCTCGTCCCGACCACGAAGGTCGATGCCGGAGGGTTCCACGTCCGCACCTACCGCGGCAACCAGCCCACGCACCACATCTCGCACCTGCTGCAGATGTCGGAGATCGCGCTGCCGCTGCTCGCCGAGCGGTGGCGCGCGGAGTAGACCGCCTCACGCGAGGGCGATCCCACGCGCAGCGAGGATCTCGGGCGCGTGGGGGAGCGTCAGCGCGAGCGCCCTCAAGTAGAGGCGGTCGCGCTCGTCCTCGGCGAGGTCCCCCGGCCTGCCCTGCGCCGCCGCGTGCAGCAGGATGGCCGCGGTGACGCTCACGTTGAGGCTCTCCACGAAGCCCCGCATCGGGACGCGCACCGAGCTCGTGCACGCGTCGCGCAGGTCGCGCTCGATGCCGACGCGCTCGTTGCCGAGGACGATCGCGACGCGGGGGCGCGCGCGCAGATCCTCCGGGAGGTGCGTCCCCTCCGGGTGTGTCGCGAAGAGCTCGAACCCGGCCGCCTGCAGCTCCTCCACGGCAGGTCGGGGCTCGGAGTACGTGTGGACGTCGACCCACCGCTGGGATCCGCGCGCGACCTCCCGCGCCGCGAGGAACGTCGTGTGACGCTCGACCACGTGGATCCGCTGGAGCCCGAACGCGTCGCACGACCGGAGGACGGCCGCGCCGTTGTGCGGATCGTAAGGCGCGTCCATCAGCACCGTGACCGACGCGAGGCGCGCGTCGATGCGCGCCCGGAGCTTGCTCTTCCGATCCTCGCCCGCGAAGGGCGACAGCGCGTCGATCATCCCGACCACGACGTCGCGCGGCAACCGCCGGACGGCCTCGAGGAGGCCGCGCTGCGCCTCGGCGACGGCTTCGGACTGAGGCGATCGGCGTCGCATCGCCGCCAGCACGTACCACGGAGCCGCGTGGTAGGCTCGGGCGGCATGCGTGCGCTCGTCTGCGCGACAGCTCTCGCCCTCGGGGGCTCCCTCGCGGGAGCCGCGTGGGCGCAGCCGCAGCCACCTGCGCCAGGGCCCGCGGCTCCGGAGCAACCGGCGGAGGAGCGACCCGACGCGCAGCTAGATCCAGAGCCGACGCCGCCCGACCCGCCCGCGGAGCCGCCCCCGCCGCCGCCCCCACCGCAGCCGGCGCCACCCCCTCCCCTGGCGCCAGCGCCACCGCCGGGGCCGCCGCCGCCCGGCCAGCCGGGCCACCCGCCCGGCGCGTGGGGCCAGGTGTACGCCGGGCCGCCGCCGCCGCCTGGCCCTCCGCCGCTCCGACCCGAGGAGCCGAGCTGCTGTCGCTTCGGGTTGCGCTTCGACCCGTTCGACCTCCTCTTCCGGCGGCTCTCTTTCCAGGCGGAGCTGGTGCTCTGGGGCCCCCTGTCCATCGAGGCGGAGCCGTCGTGGATCTTCGCGGCAGCGACGGAGAACCTCGATCTCAGCGGCGGCGCCCTGCAGGGGAACTTCCTCGTCTACTTCACCGGCAAGGCCCTCGAGGGCTTCTACGCGAAGGCCATCGTGGGGTTCGAGGCGTTCGAGGCCACGGTGACGGATCCCGAGCTCGAGATCGAGGTCTCCGACGACATCGCGTCTCCGATCCTCGGGATCGCGATCGGCAGCTCCACCGTGTTCGGAGAAGAGGTGGGCTTCAACCTCGCCGGGGGCATCGGCGTAGGGTTCGCGACGGCGGAGTCCAAGGTGCTCCGCGCCGGTCGGTACGAGGTCTCCTTCTACGACAAGGCGAGCGTGGTGCAGCTCCTCGGGTCGCTCGGTCTCGGCATCGCGTTCTGAGGGCGACGGGAAAAGTTCGCCGGCAGCGGTCGACCGAGGCCCCTGCCCTCGGGCGGCGTATCCTGGACGCGGAGGTCTCATGCGTTCGAGCGAGCTAGG
>CAZBJI010000092.1:0-15479 GCA_964492175.1 uncultured Polyangiaceae bacterium
GCACTGGTTCGGAGGTTCCCTCCGAACAGAGGTGGAGGCGCAGGGAATCGAGCCGAAGTGCACGAGAGTTTGCGAAGCAAACTCGAAGTGCACGCAGGCCCGATGACCGAGCACTGGTTCGGAGGTTCCCTCCGAACAGAGGTGGAGGCGCAGGGAATCGAACCCTGGTCCGCGAGGCTTCAACCGTACCTTCGTTCACGTGCATAGTCGTTGTATCCCCAACGACTGAGCTCGCAGATTCGGCTGCGACCTAGCTCTCCCTGCTCCTCGGTCGCGCTATCGAGAGCTCCCTCGCGCGACCCAGCCCTCGTATCTAACGCCCGCCGGGTACCAGGACGATCTTCCCTTTGGACGGCTCAGCGGTTTTCAGGCCGCGAGAGCGAGTGCGTCATTATCGTTCGCACGTATACGTTCCCGCTTGATGAGGCGGATCAGGAGCCGCCACACGCAGATACGATCTCCGATCCCCACGTCGAAGCCGATCGCCCCCGTGGGTGTTGCTGGTTCTCTGCGCCCTCCCGAGCGCGAACTTGGAACGACGTACAAGCTAAGACCGCGCTGACGCGAGTCAACGCGCGGGCTAGGCGTCCTTCTTCTCCTCGGCCTTGGCGTCCACGGGCTTGAACTCGTCCGGGAGCTTGGAGCCGTCGCCCCAGAAGTACTTCTCCATCTCGGTGTACCAGATCTTCTGGCCGGTCTCGGAGACCAGGTCGAGGCGATACTCGTTGATGAGCATCTTGGAGTGCTCCAGCCAGGCCTTCCAGGCGTCCTTCGAGATGTTCTCGAAGATCCTCTGGCCGAGAGGCCCCTTGAGCGGCGGCTTCTCGAGGCCCTCGGCCTCTCGACCCAGCTTGATGCACTGAACCATGCGCGGCATGCCCTGGGCTTACCGCTGCCCACGGGGCGTGTCGAGCACATGCCTCACGAGGAGCCCCAGGACCGCTCCGCGCCGCCGCTCAGGCGGCGACGACGGACGCCTGGTTGATGTCCATCAGGAGGCGGACCGAGTCCGCGTAGGTGCTGCCGCGGGTGCAGCGGCCGCCGCGCAGCTCGAGCACCTCACAGAAGGAGGCGGGCTCGACCGCGGGGGGGCGCGACGACTGCGAGGCGCCGCGCAGGGGAGGCGGCTGCGAGATCCGCTTCTGGACGTGGCGGATGCCGCACTCGGCGACGACCACCAGGCCGGCGTCGTGCACCGACCTCACCTCGATCTGGGCGCTCGGCGTACCCTCGATGAGGCTGCGGAAGGAGGCGATCACGGCCTGGACGCCGCGGACGCGCTCGTCGCGCGACGTGTGGAACCACTCCACGTCGGGCGTCAGCATCGCTCCTATCCACTCCCAGTCTCGCCGGTTGAAGGCGTCGTAGTAGCAGCGGACCCAGTCAGTGTTGCTCTGCTTCGGCGTCGTCACGGTTCCCACCTCCAAGCACGGCGCGGGCCACGTCTCGCTCGTCCCATCCGCCGGACCTCTCGTGTGCAGTCTCCGCAAGAATCGAGGCTGGACAGAGATTCCCGGCGTCTTGTGTGATGGTCGCATGGATCGGCCCCAGCCCGGAGCGGATCATCGTCGCACCGGGGGGAACCAGCCCCCCACCTACATCTCGGCACGGTGTAGTCCGGGGCCGGGCCAAGGCCCGCCGACCGAGGCTGCCCGTTGCGGGCCCCGCCGTCACGGGCGAGGAGGCGGCGGAGGAGCCGGGGCGGACGACGTCGGAGCGCCGGCTGGAGCCTGGGAGGCGGAGGGGGCAGGCGAGGCTCCCGGGCCCGTCGCAGGGGTGCCCGCGGGCGGCGGCGTCCCCGGCGGGCTGACCGGCGCGGCCGCCTGGCAGAGCCGGTTCACTTCGTCGACCACGGTCGCCTCCTGCTGGGCGATCTGGGCGAGGGCGTCCTGCTTCTTCGCGACGAGCTGGAGGTGCCCGGACCCCAAGGCGATCTCGAGCTCGCGCATCGTGTTGGCCTGGAGCCTCAGGACCCCCACGTAGAACCCGCCGAGCCGGAGCAGATCGTCGTGCGAGAGCTGCGTCCGCTCGAGCTCCTCCGCGACTCGGTCCATCCCCTTGGCCATCGCGTCGAGCTCCGAGCGCCCCTCCTTCCCCGCGCGAGCGCCCTCGTTCTCCACGTGCTGCACGCCCCCGTTGATGATGGCGACCAGCACGGCGCACTCGTCGGCGCGGGGAGGACCGACCGACGGCGGAGGCGGCGCAGCAGTGGCTCCCACGGGCGGGGCCTGAACCGGCTGCGGTTCCCCCGAGCAGCTCGTCGCGGCGACCGCCCCGCCGACGAGCCACCCGATCAGCGCGCGGGCCCTCATCCCCACACGTCCGCCTGGGCGACCTTGCCCTCCATCGCGAGCGCGACCACGCCGAGGCCCATGCCCTTGAAGTCGTCTTCCCACATGAGCTTGCCCTCCTCGGAGTAGCACCGGACCTCCCCCGCACCCCCGACGAACAGCCGGTCCTCGTGGACCAGGAGGGCGTCGGCGCTGGGGATCGTGGCCTGCCAGAGCAACGTCCCGGTGTGGGCGTCGATGCGGGCGAGGCAGTTGCGGGTGAGGAGGAACACCCGCCCTTGGTCCACGGCGAGCCGGACGACGGCGTTCGAGCCGGTGTCCCAGGCCCAGAGGCGCTTGCCGGTGTCGCGCTCCAGGCCGAACACGCGTCCGCCGAAGCCGACGACGAGGGGCTCGTTCTTGGGGCCCGACCGATAGCTCATGGGCGAGTGTTCTACCCAAGAAGGGCCGGCGAGGACAGGCATCGCCGACCGTGCTAAGGCGCGGCGCGATGAGCCGGATTTATCGATCCTTGCCGCCCGCGGGCACCAAGATTGGCCTCGCCTTCTCGGGCGGGCTCGACACCCGCGCCGCCGCGCTGTGGCTGACCGAGAAGGGCCTGCAGGTCCACTCCTACACCGCCGATCTGGCGCAGCCGGACGAGGCGAACGTCGCCGACATCCCGCCGATCGCGCTGAGCCACGGCTCCAAGGCGGCGCACGTGATCGACTGCCGCGAGGCGCTCGCGCGCGAGGGCATCATCGCCATCCAGTGCGGAGCCTTCCACCTCACCACCGCGGGCCGGAAGTACTTCAACACGACGCCGCTCGGCCGCGCCGTGACGGCGACTAGCATCGTCCAGGCGATGCACCGCGACGGCGTGCACGTGTTCGGCGACGGCAGCACGCACAAGGGCAACGACATCCAACGCTTCTACCGGTACGGCGCCCTCGTCGATCCGGAGCTCAAGATCTACAAGCCGTGGCTGGATCCGGCGTTCGTGACCGCGTTCGGCGGCCGCAAGGAGATGAGCGAGTACCTGGAGGCGCGGGGCAAGCCCTACCGGATGGGCGCGGAGAAGGCGTACAGCACCGACTCGAACCTCCTCGGCGCGACCCACGAGGCCAAGGATCTCGAGCACCTCGACCGGGGGATCCGCATCGTGGAGCCGATCATGGGCGTCGCCTTCTGGAAGCCCGAGGTCGCGATCGAGCCGGAGCTCGTGACCGTGACGTTCGAGGCGGGCAAGCCCGCGGCGCTGTCGGGCAAGCGCTTCTCGTCCTCGTGGGAGCTCATGGCCGAGGCGAACCGCATCGGCGGCCGCCACGGGCTGGGGATGAGCGACCAGATCGAGAACCGGGTCATCGAGGCGAAGAGCCGCGGGATCTACGAGGCCCCCGGGATGGCCCTGCTCCACGTCGCCTACGAGCGCCTCGTGAGCGCGATCCACAACGAGCCGACGATGGAACTCTACCACAACCTCGGCAGGCGCCTCGGCCGCGCCCTCTACGAGGGCCGCTGGTTCGACCCGGAGGCCATGATGCTCAAGGAGGCCCTCACCCGCTGGGTGGCGCCTGCCATCACGGGCGAAGTGGAGATCGATCTGCGCCGGGGCGAGGATTACACCCTCGTGGCCACACGGGCGGAGCACATGTCCTACGCGCCGGAGAAGCTCTCGATGGAGCGCGTGGAGTCCCCGGCCTTCTCCCCCGAAGACCGGATCGGCGCGCTCGAGGTGCAGAACCTCTCCATCGGCGACAGCCGGGACCTGCTGTTGCACCACCTCTCCAGCCTGGCGCGCCTCGGCGTGGCCACCTCCCCCGAGGTGGAGCGCCTGCTCGTCGGCTCGGGACCGAAGAGCCTGGGGGAAAAGAAGCCGTGACCCGCCGGCGCGCCCCCGTTCCCCCCGACCGCCCGGTCGCGGCGCGCCTCGCCAGGGTCGCCTAGTCCACGATGTTGGGCTACCCTTGCCTCCGGATGCGCGGTGCCTTGCTTGCCTTGGTGGGCCTGGTGGGCCTAGGGGTCGGGTGCACCGGCGACATCGGGGACAAGGGCCCGGTCGGGACGGCCGAGGGACCCATCTGCACGGAGGGCGCGGTCAGCCCCGGCCCCTCCCCAGCGCGCCGCATGACCAGCGCCGAGTACAACGCGACGGTGCGGGACCTCCTCGGCGACACGACGAGCCCGGCCAGCGCCTTCTCGGCCGAGGAAGAGGCCGGCGGGTTCAACAACAACGCCTACGCGCTCGTCGTCACGCCGACCGCGGCCGAGAAGTACATGTACGCGGCGGAGGGCGTGTCGCGCCGGGCCACGGCGGACGTCGCGGCGCTCACGGGGTGCACCGGCGAGGGTGATCAGGCGACGCTCGAGGCGTGCGCCGCGTCTTTCATCGACGTGTTCGGTACGCGCGCCCTGCGGCGGCCGCTGACCACGGTCGAGAAGGAGGAGTTCCTGGAGGTGTTCCGCGCAGGGGTGGACCTCGAGAAGGACCCGCGGAGCAGGCCCGAGCTCCAGCCCCCCTCGGTCGCGGGGTACCAGACCGGGATCCAGATGATCATCGAGACGGCCCTGCAGTCGCCGCACTTCCTCTACCGCATCGAGCTCGGGGAGGGCGCGTCGCCCCTGTCGGCAGGCGGCACCGTGGTGCCGGTCACCTCCATGGAGATGGCGTCGCGCCTCTCCTACTTCCTCTGGGGGTCCATGCCCGACGACGAGCTGCTCGCCGCCGGCATGTCGGGCGCGCTCTCGACGAAGGAGCAGATCGCGGAGCAAGCCAGGCGCATGCTCGAGAGCGACAAGGCGCGCGACGCCGTCGCGACCTTCCACCGACAGTGGCTCGACTACGACCGCATCGCGAACGTGTCCAAGGACGAGGAGCTCTTCCCCGACTGGTCGGGGGCCATCGGAGCGCTGATGCAGGAGGAGATGCGCGCCTTCATCGACCACGTGGTGTTCGACGCGGAGGGTGATCTCGGCACGCTCCTCTCGGCGCCGTATACGGTCGCGCCCGGCGACCTCGCGGCCTTCTACGGCGCCGCGGGGTCGGGAGACCAGCTCGTGCGCGTCGACTTCCCCGCGGGGCAGCACGCGGGTCTGCTCACCATGGGCGCGATCCAGGCGTACTACGCCCACTCGAACCAGACGTCGCCGGTGCACCGCGGCAAGCTCGTGCGTGAGGCGATCCTCTGTGGGGTCATCGCGCCTCCGCCGCCGAACCTCGTGTTCGAGCTCCCCATGCCGGACCCGAACTCCACGTCGCGGGAGCGGTTCAAGCAGCACGCCACGAGCGCGTGCGCCGGGTGCCACGACCTCATGGATCCGATCGGGTTCGGCTTCGAGAACTTCGACTCGACGGGGCGCTACCAGTCCCACGAGAAGGGCAAGCCCATCGACGCGAGCGGAGAGATCTTCGAGACGGACGTCGCCGGCACGTTCAACGGCGCGAGCGAGCTCGCCGCCAAGCTCGCCGCGAGCGAGGACGCGCGGGCGTGCTACGCGATGATGTGGTTCCGCTGGGCCTCGGGCCGGGGCGAGACCGAAGACGACGCCTGCACGCTGGAGCAGCTCGAGCAGACGTTCTCGGAGAGCGGGGCCAACGTCAAGGCGCTCCTCCTCGCGCTCACGCAGACGGACGCCTTCCTCTACCGCACCGGCGGCGTCGTCGCCGGTGAGCCCAAGATCCCGGGGGGCTCCTGACCATGAGCCGCATCAAGCTACCCAGGCGAACCTTCCTCCGAGGCGCGGGCGGCGTCACCCTCGCCCTCCCGCTCATGTCCAGCCTGGCGTGCTCCACCGAAGAGCAGCGCGCCATCGAGAAGGTCGGCAAGGCGCAGCAGCGCGCCGGCGAGTACCCGAAGCGCTTCATCTTCATGTACACGCCGAACGGCAACTACCTGACGCCGGACGCGAGCTTCCCCGACTACTGGAGCGAGCTCCTGCCGCTGAAGGACAAGCTCACCCTCCTCACGGGGCTCGATCTCTCCTCTCAGGAGCTTCCGCCGGGGGAGCCGCACCAACAAGGCATGGCCCAGCTCACCGGCCGCAAGCTGAACGAGGGGCAGTTCGTCGGCGGCGACGGCTCTCTGGCGGGGTGGGCGAGCGGGATCTCGCTCGATCAGGAGATCGCGAACCACGTCGGCATCGGGACGAAGCGCAAGACGCTGAACCTCGGGGTCCAGTCGACCGCATACGGCGGGACCGAGGTGCGCACCATCCTCTCGTACCTCGGCTCCGACACCCCGGTCGCGAACGAGACGGACCCGTACGTCGTGTTCTCCGAGCTCTTCTCGGATCTGGAGATCGACCCCGCCGCGGCCGCCAAGATGCGCGCGCGCCGGAGGAGCGTGCTGGACGTCGTCGACCGCCGCTACGACAAGCTGCTCACGAAGGTGTCCAAGGAGGACGCCGTCAAGCTGCAGCAGCACCTCGAGTCCGTGCGTGAGGTGGAGCTCCGGCTCGACAGCAAGGGGGGAATCATCGGCGGAGCCTGCCAGATGCCCGTGGTGCCCGACGCGTTCGACATCAACGATCCGGCGAACTTCGGGGTCGTCGGGCGGCTGCACACGGATCTGCTCCTCATGGCGCTCTCGTGCGACCTCACGAGGGTGGTGACGCTGCAGTGGTCGGCCGCCACGAACAACCGGCCCTACCCGTTCCTCGAGTACGCCGGGCAGCCGATCATGGGCGACGAGCACCAGATGGGCCACCTGCCCGACTCGGAGGTCGTGAGCTGGGGCAAGATCGCGATCATCCGGCGCTGGTACCTCCAGCAGCTGCGCTACCTCCTCGAGGGGCTCGCCGCGGTGCCGGAGGGAGAGGGCACCATGCTCGACAACACCGTCGTGGTCCTCGGGAGCGAGATCGCGCGCGGCAACACGCACAGCCACTTCGACCAGCACTACGTGGTCGCCGGCGGCGCCGGGGGAGCGCTCAAGCAGGGCCAGCACCTGCACTACGGGGACCGACCGCACAGCGATCTGCTGCTGACGCTCCTCCACGCCATGGGGATCGAGGCCGCGACCTTCGGCGATCCTGCGTTCGTGACGGGTCCGCTGACCGAGCTCCTCGCCTAGGTGCTCCATGCGCGGGGGCCTGTTCGCGCTCGCCGTGCTGGTCGCCCCCGCGCTCGGCTGCGACAGGTTCTCGGCGGCGGGTGACGAGGCGGAGGGCTCGAGCCGCCCGGCGACGAGCTCCCGGCCGCGCCGACCGATCCCGGGGTCGGCGCGCAAGCCAGTGATCGTCTACGAGATGTCCGACGAACCGACCGCGCCGACGGACTACGGCCTGATCGAGCGCCCCCAGGCGGCGGTGAAGGCGTGCGAGGCCACCCTCGGGAAGGACACCAAGCTCACGTGGTTCATCCTCTACCCCGACCGCGCGGCCATCCGGACGCGCGATCCCGACCGCCCCGGCCACGAGCGCCGCTTCGAGTTCCGGGGCGGCGTGCTCCGCGAGCTGGACGACAAGCTCGGCTTCGAGACGTCCGAAGAAATGCTGAGCCAGCGGGAGGTCTCCCTCGTGGGGGTCGATTGGTCGGCGATGCCGCGGCTGACGAAGGACGCGCTGCGGCGGTACGGGGAGGAGGGCTCCCGCATCAGCCACGCGGCGCTGGTGCGGCCGGTCCTCGCGAAGCACGCGGAAATTCGCTTCTACGTGACGGGCAACACCAGCACGGGCAGCGTCGACTACACGCCCAGCGGGGATTTCGTCGAGCTCTCGCGCAGGTAGAGTACCTCGCCGCACAGATTTCGATCCGTTCCCTTCCACCCGGCGACGAGGCGAGGGGATGGGAGGAACCTCCTGATGCCGCCTCTCCGTGCTCCCTCCTCGATTCCCTCGAGCATCGCGACCCATCGAGATCGATGGGTCGCGGTCCTAGAGACGCGTGCTCGCGGCGCTCACCGCTCCTCGAGGATGCGTGTCTTGATGCTCGTCTCGAGCTTGGCGATTCGATCACACACGCCGCTCGACAGCTCCTGATCGAGATCGATGACCAGGTACCCGATGGTCGGGTCCGTCGCGAGCACCTGGGCGAAGATGTTCGCCCGACTCTCCGAGATGATGTGGTTGATGTCGCCGAGCACGCCGGGGACGTTGCGGTGTACGTTGCAGATGCGGTGCTTGCCGGCGGTGACGGGCTGGTCGATGAGGGGGAAGTTCACCGCGCCGGTGGTGGCGCCGCGCGTGACGAAGTTCGCGAGCGAGCCGCCGACCTCCCGCCCGATCGCCTCCTGCGCCTCCTCCGTGCTGCCGCCGATGTGCGGCGTGAGGATGACGTTGGGCAGCCCCTGCAGCTCGGTGAGGAACCCGGCGCCGTTGGCCTCCGGCTCGTCGGGGTAGACGTCGATGGCGGCGCCGCCCACGTGGCCGGACCGGAGCGCGTCGGCGAGCTGATCGATGACGACCACGGACCCGCGGCTCGCGTTGAGCAGGCACGCTCCGGGCTTCATCTTGGCGAGCTCGGAGCCGCCCATCATGTTCTGCGTCTGCGGCGTGGCGGGGACGTGGAGCGTCACGAAGTCGCTCTCGCGCAGCAGCTCCTCCAGCGTCCGAACCGGCCGGTTGTTCCCCATCGGGAGCTTGGTCACGACGTCGAAGAAGAGCACGCGCATGCCCATGGCCTCGGCGAGCACGCCCACCTGCGAGCCGATGTGGCCGTAGCCGATGATGCCGAGCGTCTTGCCGCGGATCTCGTGGCACCCCACCGCCCGCTTCTTCCACTCTCCGAGGTGCACCTCCCGGGAGCGATCCCCGAGCTGGCGGGCCAGCATGATGATCTCGGCGATCATGAGCTCCGCGACGCTGCGGGTGTTGGAGAGGGGGGCGTTGAAGACGGGGACGCCGCAGGCGTTCGCGGCCTGCACGTCGATCTGGTTGGTGCCGATGCAGAACGCGCCGATGGCGATGAGGTCGGGCGCCCCCGAGATCACCTCCCGGGTCAGGTGGGTCTTGCTCCGGATGCCGACGAGGTCGTACCGGCGAACCAGCTCCGCGAGCTCCGCCTTGGGCGGAGACTTGTCGACGAGATCCACGTGGACCCCCTCGGCCGCGAGCGCCTCGCGCGCGCTCGGGTGGATCCCCTCCAGGAGCAGAGCGCGGAGCGGGCGGGGGGGTCGGGTGCTCATGAGGCTGCGGGGCTTAGCAAACCCGCCGCGAGGTCGCAAAGCCTCGTCCCCCGAATCGCCCGTGACGCGCCGCCGGCTCGAGGGCGGCGGCCGGCGAGGACGTCGAATGTCGAGCTCTCCGCGGCTGGAGGCGGGGCGGGCGGGTTTCGGTGGTAGGCTGCGCCCGCTGTGGCGAAGCGCGACGCGTTCGGTAAGGTCACCGCGGTCGCGGCCGTGGTCCTGCTCGCCCTCGTCGCGTGGCAATCGGGGGCCATCGAGGCCTTCGGGAGCCCCGAGAGCATGCGCGCGTCGCTGCTCTCCCTCGGCCCGGCCGGCTACGTCGCCTTCATCGCCGCCTTCGGGGTGCTCCAGGCGATGGGCATCCCGCTCATGGCGTTCGTCGCCGGCGCCGCGTACACGTGGCCCAATCCGCTCGCGTTCGCGCTCTCGTTGGTCGGCGCGCAGCTCTCCGCGTCGCTCGGGTTCGGGTTCGCGCGCTACGTGGCCCGCGACTGGGTGTCCGCGCGTATGCCTCCGCGGCTCAAGCGCATCGACGCCAAGATCGGCGAGCGGGGCTTCTGGACGGTCTTCGTGACGCGGATGATCTTCTGGGGGAATCCGTTCATCCACGCGCTCTTCGGCGCGTCGAAGATCCGCTTCAGCCACTACTTCTTCGGGTGCCTCGCGGCGTACGCCCCGATCCTCGCGCTCGCGGTGTGGGCCTCGGGCTACGCCATCGACTACCTGCGGGACCAGCCGGTGTCGAGGTGGCTCCCGTACGCGGCCGCGCTCGCGATCCTCGTCGTCGGGCTCAGGCTCTACCGGTCCCGGCTCCGGAGGCTCCGCGAAGACGCGGAGCCCGGGGCCGACGAGAACGCCGACACGACCGCGGACGCCGCGCCGCCGTCCACGCGCGACGAGGCGACGTAGGTCGTGATCGCCAAACCCGCCGCCCCTCGTTGATTCGCTCTTGATCCGCTCGGGCGAGCCGAGCGAACTTGGCTCGTCATGATCGGCGAAGAGGACGAGCCCACCGAGGACGCCGCGCTCGCGGACACCCGCGACGCGGAGTCCGGCGCCCCCACCACGCCGGAGGCGGCCGACCCCGCGGCGACCGAGACGGCGACGACGAGCGAGCCCGCGGGCGGGGGCGAGGACGCCTTGCTGACGACCGGGGAGCTCCGGGCGCTCACCGAGCAGCTCGGCGATCCGCAGGCGGCGCCGTCGCTGGACGGCTTCGTGCCGGCGTCCCCGGTGGTGACGGGGCTGCGGCCTCGGCTCGCCGACGGCCGGGGCGGCACGCCCATCACGCTCCTCGGCGCGGGGTTCGGCCCCGGGTGCCGCGTGTACGTCGGTCCGGAGGAGCTGGTCGCGGAAGTGCTCGACACCTTCACGATGCGCTTCACGGCCCCCGCGGGCGAGGGAACCGCGAAGGTGTTCGTCGAGTCGGTGAGCGGCAAGCGCAGCACCAGCGACGTGGAGCTCGCCTTCGCGACGGGCCCCGAGATCGTCCGAGCGACGCCCGACGAGGCGCCGATCGAGGGCGGCGTGCACGTCGTCGTCGACGGGGCGCGCTTCCAGGACGGATGCACGGTGAGCCTCTTCGGCGTGCACGCGCCCGAGGCCGTGTTCGGAGGCGCTGATCGCGTGAGCTTCCTCGTGCCGCCGGCGGGGGACGGCCCGCTGGAGGGGACGCTCGTCATCACGAACCCCGACGGGCTCTCGGGGCGGAGCGAGACGGCGTTTCGCTACCGGCCGCTCGAGCCCAGGCTGACGTCGGTGGAGCCTGCGCACGGCTGGATCAGCGGCGGCAAGATCGTCACGGTGCGCGGCGCGGACATCCACGAGCGGACGGTCGCCACCGTGGGCGGCCGAGAAGCGACGGTGCGCTTCCGGGACCGCGGGGCCATCGACGTGGAGGTCCCCCCCGCCGACGCGCCGGGCGTCGTGGACGTGGAGATCAAGAATCCCGACGGCAGGACCGCCCTGCTGCCCGGCGCCTTCACCTACGAGCCCGTTCCCGCGCCGCCCAAGATCATCGACGTCATCCCGCGCACGGGCTCCACGGTGGGCGGCGCGACGGTGCGGATCACCGGGGACAACTTCACCGACGACGTCCGCGTGCGCATCGGGGAGGTCACCACGATGCGCAAGGTCGTCTCGGCCAAGCTGATCGACGCCGAGCTGCCGCCGCGCGCGCTGCCGGGCAGCGTGGCCATCGAGATCTCGCTCGAGGGCGTCGTCGTGCGCGCCGAGGAGATCTTCACCTACGCGTCCCCGAACGCCCCGAAGCTCCTGCACCTGGAGCCGCGGAAGGGCCCGACGAGCGGCGGCACCCGCGTCACCATCGAGGGCGAGGGCTTCCCGTCGGACGCGACGGTCCGCTTCGGCGGCGAGGCAGCCAAGACGGTGGTCGTGAAGAGCCCCACGAAGATCGAGGTGGTGACGCCACCCGGTCGCGCCGCCGTCGTCGACGTGGAGATCAGCTCCCCGACCACGGGCCCAGGGATCTCGAAGGGCGGGTTCCAGTACGAGATCACGCCGCCGCCCACGATCACGTCCGTCGCACCGAGCAAAGGCACGATCGACGGAGGCACCGAGCTCTCCGTGGAGGGGAAGAACTTCGCCGAGGGCGCTCAGGTCCTGGTCGGTGGCTTGCCCGCCAAGACGCGGCGCATCAGCGGGAGCCTGCTCGAGGCGAAGACGCCCGGCGGAGACGACGGCAAGCTCGTGGACGTCGCCGTGAAGAACCCGGACGGCCAGCAAGGCGTGCAGAAGAGAGCGTTCCAGTACGACGCCCGCTACCGGAGCTGACGCGCTCGCCGCTCAGTCGATGGCGAAGCAGTAGATCCGCCCCGTGGAGAGCGTGTTCGCCATGCCGGCCTGGTCGCAGGGCGTCTCGTGGGTCGCGTTCCAGTTGTCGGAGGGGTTCTGCGGGAGGCTCCAGTCGGAGTGCCCCACCCAGGCGTAGTTGTCGGTCGCGCTCGAGGTCCAGTCGGCGCAGTTGTAGCCGGGATCGTAGAGCGCGCCGTCGGCGGTGCTGCCGGTGAGGATGTCGTGCTCGTCCGTAGGCACGGGGGCGCCCGACTCGTCGAGGATCAGGGCCGAGTCGATGCCGGACGCGTGCAGATCCGCCAGATCCGACGCCACCTCGACGCGCGCTTGGTTGAACCACGGACCGCCGCCGATGCGGTCCGCCGCATCCTCGAGCGTGGAGCTCAGGTAGGCGCGCCACGTCTTTCCGCCCGCGTTCACCGCGGCGGCGAGCGCCTGGCAGCGTGCGTCGGCGCCCGCGAGGCCCCCGAAGTCACCCCCGCTCGGGCCGTTGCCGGCGCTGGTGACGAAGAAGCTCATCGTCCCGTCGGCGCCCCCCGCTCCCGTGGTGCTCGACGAGGTCGAGCCCGAGGTGCTCACCGCGGCGCCGGTCGTCGCCGCTCCCGTGCCGGTGGTGGGTCCGCTCGTGGGGCCCGCTCCCTGAGCGCCCGCGCCGCTGCCTGCCGAGTCGTCCCCGCAGCCCGCAGTGGCGACCACGAGCGCGGCCGCCGTGAGGTACCGAGCGGAGCGAGGCGGGGAGGTGGTGAACCTGGTCATCCGCCCAATCTACGTGGTGCAGGAGGTCGCCGATAGGCGCGCCATTGACAAGTCGAGCCACCGCCTCACACTCTCGGGCAGAGCGAGGCACGTCGCCCGCTCTTTGTCCCGCCGACGGCGCACGCCCCGGCGAGGAGGTCGAAAATGCATCCAGGTCTCTTTGGTTGGTTTCACGGGTGTGGTCCGTCTTCGCACGGGCCGAACAGGGCGGACTGCTCCGGTGGCTGGCGCCACGGCGGTCCGTTCGGCGGAGGTGGACCGTGGCGTGGACGGGGAGGCCACGGCGGCCCACCCGACGGTGACGACGGCGGCGGCTTCGGGGTGAAGCGGCCGCTCCGGTTCCTCGCGTGGAAGCTCGAGCTCGAGGAGCCGCAGGTCGAGAAGCTCGCCGCCATCCTCGACGAGCTGAAGATCGAGCGCGCACAAGCGTCGGTCGACAACCGCCGCTCGATCGGCGCCCTCGCCGACTCGGTGGAGGGGGACGCCTTCGATCAGGCCAAGGCGAAGGAGGCGGGTGCCGCGCGGGTCAAGACGGCGGAGCGGCTCGGCGAAGCCGTGGTGACCGCGCTCGGCAAGATGCACGCGGAGCTCGACGCCGAGCAACGCAAGCGGCTCGCCTACCTCCTGCGCACCGGCACGCTCTCCATCTGAGCGTCACGGGTCGCCGGCGGCCAGCGCCCCAGCCATCGGGTGGGGCACGCTGGCCGCCGCGCGGCTGCGGGTCAGCCCTTCGCCGCGGCAGCGGGATCCTGCTGCGCGGCCTTGACCGCCTGGTGCTCGCGCACCCAGCTCGCTTGGTAGTCGCGGACCACGGCCTGGTTCTTGAGGTTCGTCTCGTTCTTCTCGACCCTGCCGAGCTCTTCCATCTGGCGCCGGATCTCGTCGATCTTGTCGAGCAGGTCCCCGAGCTGCGCGAGGTCCACCGTCTTGCGATCCTTGCCGGCGAAGTCTTTCCGGTACTCCTCGAAGAGCTCGTTCGCCGCGCCGCCGAGCGCCCCCATGATGTCCGAGAGCTTCACCTGACTGCGCACCTTGCGGATCTCGGCGAGCTCCTTCTCGTACGCCTGGACGCGGCCCTCGACGATCCCGATGTTGCCGTCGTTGGACTCGCTCTTGAACCCCTTGCTCTTCAGCTCGAACATCGCCGTGCGGTACTTCTTGAGGTTGTCGATGACCCGGACGAGCAAGCCAGGCCTTCGGGTGATCCGCGACTGACCCGCGAAGAACCGCTGGTAGATCCCGAACTGGTTGTTCGCGAGCGTCGCGAGGCGGTCCGCCTGCTGCTCGACCGTGCCGGAGGCCTGCGCCTTCGGGATCTCGCGCTCCTCCACCTGATACCGCTCGATGTTCTGCGTGACGATGTCCACGTCGCGCTGCAGCGCCTCGGGCACCTTCTTCCCTGCCACCGCGAGCATCCGCTTCTTGATCTGCTTGAGCTCCTCGATGAGCTCCTTCAGGACGCCGATGTCGCGGGTGTCACGTGACTGGCCGGCGAAGTGGCGGACGTAGCGGTCGAACGCGAAGTTGGCCGCGGTCCCTTCGGCGGCGAAGCGCTCGAACGAGCCGCCCATCTCGCGGGCGGCGCGGATGAGCACCATCTCGCGCTCGAAGAACGCCTTGCGGTCGGAGAGGGCCTTGTGGAGCGCGGCCGCGCTCTCGCCGGCGGTCAGGGCCCCGATGGCCTCCAGCTTGCGGACCGTCCCATCGAGACGCGCCGCGAGCTCCTCGAGCGGGCCGGTCTCCACGGCGTGGCGGTCCTTGCCCGAGTAGGCCTCTTCGTACTCCTTCTCGAGCGCTTTGAGCTCGCCCTCGAGCTCTTCCACGGATGACATGGGTCGTGTCTAGCACTACTTCGCGCCCGCGCGCACGTTGTCCTCCGTCACGCGGTGACGGGTGCGGGCGTAGTCAGGGTCGGTACGGGTTGGGCGCGATGGTGGGCCCCGGCGGGGCGGGGCCCACGGGCTGACGGGGGACGGTGGCGCGGGGCACAGGGCCGGAGGGCGCCGCGGCGGGGGGCGCCGCGGCGGAGGGTCTCGTCGACGCCGAGGCCGACGCGCTCGCGGGTGGCGTCGCGGGGGGCGGCGGGACTTCGGCGCCGGGAGGCGGCGGCGGGGCGGCGCCGAGCGCTGCCCCCGACGTCGAGGGGGCGACGCGAGGCTCGGGGGCGCGCAGGCCGAGCAGCGCGGCCGCGGCGCCGACGCCCAGCACCGCCGCGAGCGCGAACCAGCGCATCGGGCTCGCCCTGTGCGCGCGAGACCGCGAAGCGCCGAGCGCCGCGACCGACGCGCTCGAGACACCGCTGCCGTCGAGCGTCGCGTCGACGCTTCGCCCCGCGGACGCCTCGGCGTCGACGATCTGCTTGGCCGAGTCGACCGCCACCCGCAGCGCGTCCTGGGTGGTCCCTCCGGTGCGCGCGGCGTCGAGCCGCTGCGCCGCCTCGCGGACCTGCGCGCGCCTCGCCTCGATCTCCGGGCCCGCCAGGTCGCGCACCCACGCGGCGACCTCGGCGTGCGTC
>CAZBJI010000092.1:15489-30491 GCA_964492175.1 uncultured Polyangiaceae bacterium
GCTCGCGGATCTCGGGCGTCGGTGCGGGTCGAAGATTGAGGCCGGAGACCTCGATGAGCGTGTCCGCCTGCTCCCGCGGGAGCGCGTCGCGAATCTTCTCGTGCCTCACGCGGAGCCGCTCGCCGAACAGCGCCTCGACGAGCATCGCGACCTCGGCGTGCGTCGCGACCAGGCCAGCGACCTTCGCCTCCGCCTCGAGCGCGTTCGCGAACGCCCGCACGCTGGAGAACCGATCGCCGGGGAGCCTGGAGAGGGCCGCCGCGAGCACGTCGTCGAGCGACGGCGCGGCGAGGTCCTTCACGCTGGAGAGCGCGGGGACCTCGGCGCTCGCCACACGCTGCAGGGTCTCTACCTCGGTCGCGGCGCGGAAGAGGCGGCGACCCGCGAGCGACTCCCACGCCACGACGCCGATCGCGAAGACGTCCGCCCGCGCGTCGATCTCCCCGCCCATGACGTACTCGGGGGCCATATACGCGAGCTTGCCCTTGAGCGACCCCGTCGTGGTCGTGGCGCTCGGCTTCGCGGTCTCCTTCGCGATGCCGAAATCCGAGACGCGCGTCAGCCCGTCTACGCCGACCAGCAGGTTGTGCGGGGAGACGTCGCGGTGGACGATCCCGAGCTTCTGGCCCTTCTCGTCGGTCAGGTCGTGGGCGACCTGGAGCCCCGCGCACGCGTCGAGCACGATGCGCACGACGAGGCCCGCGGGCATGGGGCGCCCGCGCTCCTCCGCGAGGTGGGTCAGATCGGCCAGGGAGGCGCCCTCGACGTACTCCATGACGAGCCGCAGGTCGGTGGAGCCGGCGCCGCGGTCGTGCCGCTCGATGTCGAGCACCGCGACGACGTGCGGGTTGTGGATGCGCGAGGCGAGCTTGGCCTCGTCCACGAGCATCCGCGCGAAGCCCTCGTCCTCGAGGAGGTGCGGGTGGGCGCGCTTGATCGCCACCAGGCGCGAGAAGCCGAGCGGGCCGCGCACGCGGCCGACGTACACCGTGGCCATGCCGCCAGAGGCGAGCTTGGTCAGGAGCTCGTACCGCGAGCTGGCGCCGGCCATGGGAGGTCAGTAGCGTAGCCGGACTGCGACCCCGCGTGGGGCGGGGAGCGACCCGGCCGAGCTGGGGCCGCCCCAGTCGACGAAGATCGCGGTCACGGCGGTCCCGGCCGCGCTGACCAGCGTGGCGCCGAGCAGGATGTTCGTGCGGAGCTGGGCGTCCTCCCCGGGTCCTCTCGCGCCGTCGTCCCCGGCCTCGAAGGCGTCATGCTTGTCGAGGGTGTCGACGCCGGACCAGATGGTGACCCCCGCCAGCGCTGCCGTCGCGACCGCGCCGACGGCGAGCCAGGCCGGGTGTATCCCGGTCGAGGCCTCGGCCTCCGGCGCTGGACGCGGCGGAGACTGCGGAGGAGCGGGGCTCGGCGGCGCGGGCGGCGTCTGGATCGTAGGCGCGGGAGGCGCGAGCCTCGGAGGCGCCACGGGGACGAAGTCGACCGCCGCTCCCCCCGGCACCTCCACCGCGTGAGCCGTCACGTGGCCGTCGACGTCGACGGTGACCTGCTGCGCGCCTGGGCGGACCCACACACGCTTGCCGAGCTGGAGCTTGGTGCCCGACAGGGTGGCGCTGCACCCGCGCTCGTCCGGGCACGACACCGAGAGCCTGCCCGCGCGCGCCGCGAACTTCTCGCGCGCCTTGGCGGCGGCGACCTCGACGCGAGGATCTTTCGGGCGTGCCTCGGAGCGCTCCACCAGCTCCATGCCGAGCACGGGGTCGTCCGCCAGCAGCGCCGCCTTGAGCGCCGACTCCAGCGCGACGGGGTTCGGCTCGAGGCCGTCGGCCACGGCGAAGCCAGCAGCGGCCTCCGCATAGCTCTTGCGCGCGAAGGCGGCGGACGCCTTGTCGTAGGCGCTGCGCGCGGCGTCGGGATCCCCCGCCACCGCGGGGCTCGCCGCGGCGAGGCCCGCCGCCAAGCAGAGGACCCAGGGCCAGCGCCGCATCACTCTCGAGCCCCCCCGAAGGGTCCGTACTTGGCGACGAGCCGGCCGAGGTGCGTCCGGTCGAGCCCGGCGAGGCGCGCCGCCGCGGACTGGTTGCCGCCGGTCCGCGCGAGGAGCGCGGTGAGGTAGAGCTTGGTGAAGCGATCCGTCAGATCCTCCTTCAGCGCCGCGTACGGCTTGCTCGTGTCGACCAGCTCCGAGAGCGCGAGGTCGAGCGTCGCGCCCGGACGCCGAGCGGGCTCGGGCAGGACGCCCAGCGCGGCGAACGCTTGGACGACGTTGCGCAGCTCCCGCGCGTTCCCGGGGTACGGCCGCGACTTGAGGGCCTCGATGACCGCAGGCGGAAGCTCCGTCCCCGCCGCCGCCGCGAAGCGCAGGGCGATCGGCTCGATGTCCTCGACTCGCTCGCGGAGCGGCGGAACCCGGAGACGCACGACCGCGAGGCGGTAGAAGAGGTCTTCCCGGAAGCGACCGGCGGTCACCTCCTCGCCGAGGTCGCGGTTCGTCGCGGCGACCACGCGGACCCGGACCGTGTGCGGCCGATCGGCCCCGACCGCGCGCACCTCCCCCGTCTCGAGGACGCGCAGCAGGGCAGGCTGCAGCTCGAGGGGGAGCTCCCCGATCTCGTCGAGGAAGATGGTGCCGCCGTCCGCCTCGTCGAACGCGCCCGCGCGGGCCTCCACGGCGCCGGTGAAGGCGCCTTTGCGGTGCCCGAAGAGCTCGCTGGCGACCAGCTCTCGCGGGATCGCGCCGCAGTTGACGGTGACGAGCGGCCCCGCCGCGACCTGGGAGCCGTCGTGCAGCGCCCGCGCGATGACCTCTTTGCCGACGCCGGACTCCCCCTCGAGGAGCACCGTGACGAGGGACCCCTCGAGCCGCGACATCATGGCGAAGAGCCGCCGCATCGCCGCGGACTTGCCGACGGCGCCTCGGTACTCCTCCGCCGTGAAGGAGGCCTCCTCGCCGAGGGCCTGCGTGTCCGGCTCGATGGACACGGTCGCGGCGCCGATCTCGAAGCGCGCCCCCGGCGCGAGCACGATCTTCTCGACGCGCTGCCCTAGGTACCACGTGCCATTGCGGCTCTCGAGGTCGCGGACGGCTACGCCTTCCGGCACCAGGTGGAGCTCGGCGTGCATCCGCGAGACGGTGGAGTTGCTGACGAGGACGTCGCACGGGGGAGCGGAGCCGATCACGCACGTCCCCGACCGAAGGCGAAAGAGCGGCGGCGTCGCCGAGGCCCCGGTCACGCGCACGACGACCTCCAGCGGACGGACGCGCCCGCTGCCTCGGACGAAGGTCGCGGTGGAGTCGGGGGGAGCGCTCGACATGGCTACCCGGAGCACCCAGCCGGGCACTCGGCCGCGGGGGTGCACGAAAGCGAGCCGCCGTTGCAGACGACCTCGCAGGTGCCGGTGTCGAGGCAGTCGAGGGTCACGCTCCCGGCGTTGATGGTCCCCGAGCACGCCGCCACACCTGTGCAGTCCACCGTGCTGTCTCCACCGTTCGAGACGAAGTCGCACTCCGGCGCCCCGCCGCAGTCGAGCGTCCCGGACTCAGCGAACACGACCTTGCAGGTGGCGGCGCCGGCGCAGGTGAAGACGGCGCCGGCGGTGCTCGCCACGAACTCGCAAACGGCCGCAGAGCACGTGGCCTGACAGGGGCCCGTGCACAGGACCTCGCAAAAGCCGTCGTCGCATTTCGCCCCGACGGGCCCACATCCGGCGCCCGCGCAGGTGCAGGTGGTCCCTACGACGCAGGCGCCCGATCCCGTGCCCGCGGTCGTGTTGCCGGCGGCGCCGGTGGTGGCCCCCGTGGCCGCGTTCGTAGCGCTCCCCGTGGCCGTGCCCGTCGAGCCACCCCCGCCATCGTCGTCGCGCTCCCAGTCGAGGACGCAGCCGGACATCAGCCACGCAACGCACGGCGCGGCGAGCAGCGGCGCGCGCACCGCAGGGTGCTGCGTGGATGCAGCAGGTCGGAAGCGCGGGCCCGCGCTGAGGGAGGGCTTTCGGGGCATGGATCCAGGAGCCCTTGCAAGGAAGGGTCCACCGAAGAAGGTACCACGGCCGAGCACCGCGCCGGCGATCGGTGACCTTGGGACGCCGTCCGGTTGGTGCTCTCATGGGTCGCGTGAGTCGGGACGAAGACGACGACGCCCCCGCCGACGGCGAGCCGGACCGCGCGGCCATCCTTCGTCGGCGCGCGGTGTTCATCGCGTCGGCGCTCGCCGGCGCGAGCATGGTCGGCTGCGGGGATCCCGCGACGACTGGCGCCCCCTCGGGCGCGAGCGCGGGGAGCGCCGTGACGCAGTCGTCCGGCCCGTCGCCTCTGCCCTGCCTGACGGTAGAGATGCCGCGTGATCCGCCGCCCGACGCCGGACCCGGAGACGTGGACGCAGGCACCGAGGACGCGGGCCCCGGTGACGCAGGCCTCGGTGATGCGGGCGCGGACGCGGGCGCGGGCGACGCGGGCAAGCCGCCGCCGGAGAAGCCCCGCCCGCCGCCTCACCCATGCCTGTCCGTGGTGCGACCGCAGCCGGCTCCGTGCCTGAACGTCGCGCGCCCCGACGCGTGCCTCTCCGTGACTCCCCCCGAGGAGTGATGGGCGCGCACGAGGCGCTTCGTCACGCGGCGTAGGGCCGAGCGATCGCGGCGACCCGGGCTGGATCCAGGTCGACGCCCACCTGCGCGAGCGGCCGCGCGATGCGCGTGATGACGGCGTCGGAGAGCGCCCGCCGGTAGCCCGCGTCGAGGGTGGCCGTCACCGCGGTGGCGGGGCAGTCGGCGCACGGGCTGCCTTGCCAGAGCGGCGCGTACGCGTGGATCGCGTCCAGCGCCACCTCGGCGAGGTGCTCGCGATCCCCGGGCGTCAGCCGGTCCTCCGCCCAAGCGAGCAGCGTGAAGCCGACGCGCGCGTGCGGCCCCTCGTCCGCGAGGAGGCGGGCCACGACCGCGCGCGCGAGCGGGTTCGTCGTAGAGCGCCGGGCGTGCCGGAGCGCCGGGAGGCTGAGCGCCTCTCCGACGCACGACGTCGTGATGGCGATCTCGGCGGCACGCAGCACGGCGCGCGCGCCTGGCGTCGGCCGCGGAGCGACCGCCTCGAGATCCGCCTCGTACGGCGCGGCGCCACCGAGCTCGGCGAGCAAGCGCGACGCGAGCTCCACGTGGGCGAGCTCGTCGACCGCGCAGTCCGCGATCGTGGCGACGAGATCGATCGGCGCGCCGCTCTCGAGGCACGCAGTCGCGAGCGAAGAGAACGCGGCGGCGCTCGCGTACTCGGTGAACACCGCGTTCGTCCAAGCCGCGCGGGCCTCGGCGAGCGCGGCCCCGCTCCACGAGCACGCCGCGACGGCGCCCCACGGGAGCTCCGCGAGGCCAGGCCGGCGCCGTCGGAGGCGCCGCTCCGTGGCGCCTCCGAGCCACGTGAGCTCGAGCTGCCTCGGGCTCACGTGCAGCCCTCGGGGACCGCCTTGGTGGTGACGTTGCCGCAGGCGGGGCTGCCGTTGCGGAGGCGGCGGGGGACCGCGACGGGCGGCGCCGTGGGGGCGGACGAGCTCGTCGCGGCGGGCCGCACCTCGGGTCCGGGAACGACCCCCCTCGGCGCGAGGTCGGACGCCCCCGCGGCCTTGGGGGCGTCCACCTCGGTCACGGCAGCCGCCCTGGGGGCGTCCTCGGTCACGGCAGCCGCGCCGGGCGCGGGCGCCTGCTCCGCTCGAGCGGAGGCGGCGGCCGGTCCGATCTCGGGTGCGTCGCGCAGGGCGTCGGCGGACGATGCGGCCGACCGGGTTTGGGTTTGCGCACACCCGACGAGGAGGGTGGCGGCGGCGAGCAGGTAGCGGCGCTTCATGGTCCGAAGACGCCGCCGTCGGCCGACCGTTAACGGCCCCAGCGGCCCTCGGCCCGCGAAGGGCCTACAGATCCCGACAGCTCACCTGGCGGTCGCACGCCTTGCGCACCCGCTTCCGCTCCGGCTCGCAGACCCGGCAGGAGAGCACCAGGTCTCCCTGATGGCACACGACGGCCTCTTCGGCCTTCGGCAGCGCGCACTCGAGGAAGTCGATCCACGCCTCTTCACACCCGTCTCCGCGCCCCTTGCCGCACTCGCACTCGCCGTCCCAGCACGGGAGGGAGGCCGCGTACGCGCACGCGCGGTCGCAGCACGCCTCCACGCTCGCGCACTCGCCGCGGCTGCCCGCGGCGCCACCCGGCCCTCCGTCGTCCTCGATCACGGCGATCGCGCCGCACCCGAGCGCGGCGAGCGACAGGCCGTACCGGAGGATCGTGAGCGCGCGCGCCATGATGACGTCAGGCTACTCCACCCACACGGGGTTCGTGAACGACAGCGGGAGCACCCCGCCCCGGAAGAGGGGCGTCATCGGCTTCTGGCCGCGCGCGATCGCCACCACCCAGTCCCCGCGCACGAGCTCCAATGTCCCCTGCAACCCCGCCCTGTGGGGCGCGAGCTCGAACGGCGCCGACGCGCTCGCCACGACGCGACCGCGCACGACGATCTCCACGCTCGACACGTCGACCCAGTCCGGCGCGTCCACCACGACGTGGACCGGGACGCGCCCGGGCGGGACGCTCCCACCAGGCCCGCGACCCCCGACGTCGAGTCGCACGAACGGCCCGCCCGAAACGACGACCCGTCCGGCGCGGAGCGCGTCGACGAACGCGACCTCGTCGAGCTTCGCGGGCCGGTCGTCCGCGGTGGCCACGTACGTGCGCGGCAGGCCCGGCTCGTGGAACGTCGCCTTGTGCGAGTCGGAGTTGCCGGTCCCCGTGATCCTGAGGCCGGCGTCGAGGAAGGCGAACCAGTCGAGCAAACACTCCTCGACCGCCTTGAGGTCCACCGCGTCGTCGCCGTTGTAGAGCTCCACCGCGTCGAAGGCGAGCCACCCGGGGCGCCGCGCTGCGAACGCGGGGATGTCGCTTCGATCGAGCCGGAGGAGGTCGAAATAGCCGATGTCGCCCATCCGGGGGTGGTTCACCTGGAGCACCGTCTGCCCGAAGCGCGGCGGGCGTGACCTGACCTCCCTGAACAGGGCGTCCGGATTCGTCGCCTTGAACCCCACCGGCGACGAGCCCGGGAGCAGCGGGAAGACGTTGAAGTGGCCGAACCCCATCTCCTCCGTCGTCACCTCGTCGCCGACGATGGAGGCGACGTGCGCGCCGAGGCCCAGGGCGTCGATCGACGGCCGGTAGTCGGTGACCTCGTTGTGATCCGTGGCGACGCCCACCTCCACGCCAGACGCGGCGAGGGAGCGCACACGCTCGTCGAGCGACTGCGGAGCGTCCGGCGATGGAATCGCGTGCAGGTGCAGGTCCGCCGAGATGTACCCCGAGGTGTCGACCACGCGGCGCAGGCTGGCGTCCACGTTCGTGCGCTCGTCCGCGTGGATCTCGACGCTCTCCTCGTACACCGAGTACTCGAAGCCGCGATCGACCACGACCCGGTAGGTGCCGGCCGGGACACGCCGCAGCGCCTCGCCGCGCTCGGTGTGGATCGCGTTCAGGGCGGCGCCGGAGTCGGGGTCCTCGCCCCAGCTCGGGTCGGACGTCTTGCCCGCGCCGCGCACCTGGATCCGCGCGGGCACCGGCGCGCCCCCCTCGGTCACGCGGACCGAGAGCTGCCCGGCTGGCGCGAGCCGCGCCTGCGGGAGCCCGTCCACCGGCTCCCACGCGCCGCGCGCGTGCCCCGGGGCGATGAGGCGGGCGTCGAAGCACCCCTCGGGCACGACGACGGCCTCGTCGCGCTCCGAGAACCGCGCGAGCGGCCGGCGGTCGAGGTGCCGCTCCTTGCACGTCGCGACCTCGACGCGGGTTCCGGTTGGTAGGCCCTTGGGGATCGCGACGGCGCGACCGGAGAGGGCTCCGACCGCGACCGCGGCGGCGCCCATCGACGTCTGCGACGCGCCGAGCAAGACGCGGCGCCGCCCCGCGCCCCGGTCGTCGGCGACGACGAGCTCGGAGGCGCGGGCGGACGGGTGGAACCCAGGGATCGAGACCGCGCCGACGCGCGCGAGCAGCTTGCCGTCCGGGAGGGCCAGCGCGTAGGCGAGCTGGCTGCCGTCGCGCCCGAGGAACCGCGCGCCGAACGAGCCCCCGCGCGTCGGGGGGAAGCCGAGCCCCTCGACCCACGTGGAGACGTTGCCCCAGCTCACGCGCTCGCCCAGCCCGACGGCCATGCGGCTGGCGTATCCGTCGTCCGGCACGGCGACCGACTCCATCACCAGCGTCGCGCGCTCGAACGTGAAGAACGACACGAGCCGCACGGGGAGCGCGGAGGCGCGGTGCTCCACGCGGAGCACCGGCCCTTCGATCGCGGCGTGGACGACCGGAGCGCGGAGCGTCGAGAGCCCGTCGAAGATCGCCGGGGTGAGCGCGACGAGCTCGTCCGTGGCTCCCCGAGGTCCGAAGTCGATCACGGTGCCGCGCTCGCGCGACACCACGGCGACCATGCCGTCGTGCTCCAGCAAGAAGTCCCCCGGCGCGGCCTCCACGCGTGGCCCCGCGAGCGCCACCTCGGTGCGGGCCTGGATCACCGTCACGCGTCCCTGGCCCGCCGGCGCGAGGGCGGCGGGTCGCGTCTCCGGGCGAGGGGCGGAGACGCGCTCGCCCGCTTCGCACGAGGCCGCCGTCATCGCGGCGAAGGCGGCGAGCCGGGCGATCCACGCGATCTTCACCTCGCAGACGCTACGCGGAGATCCGGTCGCGGTCACGCGGCGCGCGGCGCCGGCCGAAGGCGCCGACCCCCGCCCCGGCTTTTTGCTACCCTGCCCTTCCTCATGCCCATCGCGATCGAGGTCATCCCGCTCGGCTCCGTAGCGGTCGCCGCGCGAGCGTGGAGACACCGCGGGCGCCGCCTCCTCACCGCGATCGTGAAGGCGAGCTTCGACATCCGCCACGACGCGCCCATGACCGCCGCGCAACCGGCTGCGATCGTGACCGAGGAGAAGCACTACCGGAACAACCCCGTCGCGAGCCTGGTGCGCGCCAGCGATCTGGCGCTCTTGGTCCCCAAGCCCGAGGTCGTCGTCGTAGGCTACGCGTACGCCGGCCCTGGGCAGAAGCTGCAGAGCACGACGGTGCGCCTCGCCGTCGCGCGCGACACCACCATGCTCATCAACAAGCGGCTCGACATCGTCGGCGACCGGCGGGCGCGACCCGGCGAGCCCCCGCCCGAGCCAAAGCCGTTCGACCGCATCCCCGTGCTGTACGAGCGGGCGCTCGGCGGCATCTCGAGCCGCGAGAACCCGGTGGGCGTCGGGCTCGGCACGGATCCGGACGGCCTCCTCACCTTGCCCAACGTGCTCCCACCGCCGCAGGGTGGGGTGGGTCCGGCGGGCCTCGGCCCGATCCCGAGCGCGTGGCCGCTCCGGCAGAAGCGGCGCGGGAGCCTCTCCTGGGCCGCGGCCAACTCGAGCCCCGACGTGGACGTACCCGACGACTTCGACGACGCCTATTTCCAGACCGCGCCGGCGGATCAGCAGGTGGCGGAGCTGCGCGGAGGCGAGCTGATCGCGATCGTCAACATGCACCCCGAGCTCGCGACGCTCCGCGCCTTCCTGCCGACCTCCAAGTGCGTCGCGCTGGCGCAGACCGCGTCGGGAGAGCGGATCCCGCTCCAGCTCCGCATCGACACGGTGCACATCCAGCCGGACATGATGCGCGCCGAGGTGGTGTACCGGGGCTTCTCCGTGATCTCGGACGAGAAGCTGCAGCACCTCCGCCTCGCGGGCGCCCTCGAGGAGCCGGGCGTGCCCTACCCGTTCCCCGACCTCGCGAGCATGGGCGGGCTCGTCCTGCTCCCGTCGGATGGAACCAAGAAGGTGGACCTCGGCGCGACCGCCGTGATCACCGAGGAGCCGCCGCCGCAGGCGGTGCGTACGCGCGCGCCCACGCAGAAGCCAACCGGCCAGGGCCCCGCCCCTGAGCCCGCGCAGCCGGGGCGTGGTCACGCAGGCACGATGATCATCGAGCCTGACGCCCCTCCCCCGGCGACCGCGTCCCCGCCCCGCGCGCGCTCGGCGCCTCCGCCGCCCGCGCAGCAGCCCCACCACGGCACGCTGGTGATCGAGCCGGAGGCGGCGCAGCCGCAGTCTCTGCCCTTCCGCCGCGCCAACCCAAAGCCGCCGTCCTCGCCTGGCAAGGCCCGCAAGGCGCTCGCCGCTCAGGGCGGCACGCCTTGGGCGAGGCAGCCTCCCTCCAAGGCTCCCGCGGCGGACGGGAAGTTCGCCTCGACGCTGGAGGTCGCGGACACCGAGGACGCGAGCGGCTTCGGTGCCCTCGAGGACGAGGAGACCCTCGCACGACCGACCAAGCAGGCCGCGGAGGAGCCGCCGCGGACGGCGGGGACCGACACAGCGGACAAGAAGGTCGAGGCCGTCGACCCCGCGCCCCCGGCGCAGCCGCCACCGCCCGAGCCGCCCCCGGCGAACCGGCCGCCGCCCGAGCCGCCGCCGGCGCAGCGGCCCGTCCCGAAGACGAACATCGGGACGGATCTGTACAAGCGGTTCAAGAGGTAGCGTCCGCGGAGGCGCGGGGCGGCGCGCACGCGCGGCTGTGGTAGGGTCGCGCGCATCATGATCTTCGAGCACGCGATCCGGACCCTGCAAGGAGAGCCCACCACGCTCGCCGCCCACCGAGGCAAGGCGCTGCTGCTCGTGAACGTCGCGTCGCGCTGCGGCCTCACGCCGCAGTACGCGGGCCTCGAGCAGCTGCATGAGACCTACGCGAGCCGGGGGTTCGCGGTCCTCGGGTTCCCGTGCAACCAGTTCGGCGAACAGGAGCCAGGGACGGCCGAGGAGATCGGTACCTTCTGCAGCACGACCTACGGAGTGACGTTCCCGATGTTCGAGAAGATCGAGGTGAACGGCGCTGCCCGCCACCCCATCTACGCGGAGCTCACGGCGGTGCCGGACCACAAGGGCGAGGCGGGGGACGTCACGTGGAACTTCGAGAAGTTCCTCGTCAGCGCCGACGGCCAGACGATCACGCGCTTCCGCTCCACCACCAAGCCCGAGAGCCCGAGCCTGGTCGCGGCCATCGAGGCCGCGCTCCCGCGCTGAGGCCGCGTGTTCCCCGCCGATCTCGCGCGCGACACGGCGACCGAGCCGGTGCAGAAGGTGCCGGGGCTCTACGCCTGCACGCTCCCCGACCACTGGAACTACGTGACCCCGTGCGGCGGCGCGCTGATGACCGTCGCCCTCCGCGCGATGGCGCGAGAGGTGTCGCTCCTGCCCGAGGCGAGCGGGCTCCGGCTCCTCTCGGCGACCACGCTCTTCTGTCAGCCGATCCTTGCCGGCAAGCTCGCCGTCCAGGTGAGCGTCCTTCGGGGTGGAGGAGCGGCGGTCCAGGCGCGCGCCTCGCTCACGTCGCAGGATCAGCCGGGCCCCGGCCTCGAGGTCCTCGCCACGTTCGCGCGGGACCGCGACGGCCCCGACGTGCACGGGGCATCCATGCCGGACGTGCCGAGGCCCTCGGCCGCGCTGCCCACCTTCTCGCGGACCGGGAACGAGCGCTTTCACCTCTACAAGAACCTCGACGTCGCGCTGGCGATCGGTGAGCCCATGTGGGAGCCGGGCTGGCAGCAGGGGCCCGCGCACGTCGCTTTCTGGTACCGGTACCGCGTGCCCCAGCGGGACGCGTCGGGGTGCTTCGACCCGCTCGCCATCCCCCCCATCGCAGACTCGATGCCTTCGGCCCTCGTGCGGCGACTCGGTCCCCGAGAGGACCGGTACTTCCTCCCGAGCCTCGATCTCACGATGTTCTTCCTCGCGCCGACGCGCTCGGAGTGGCTCCTGGTCGAGACGTTCGCAGAGCGCGCGCGCGGGAGCTACGCGGTGGGCTCTGCCAACGTGTGGGATGAGGATGGGCAGCTGGTCGCGCGCGCAGCGCAGTCGATGACGATGCGCCGGCTCCCCGCGCGAGCCGAGAAGGCGGAGCCTGCGTGAGCCCGGGCGGCCTCGACAGACCGGCGCGGGCGACTCATCTTGTAGCCACCTGAGTTACGTTTTCGAGGACAGCCATGGTCGTCAAGTGCCCCGCGTGTGACACCGAGAACCGCATCCCCCTGGAGCGCCTGGGACAGAAGGGCAAGTGCGGGCAGTGCAAGGCCCCGCTCGTCCGCCCGACGGATCCGCTCGAGGTGAGCCCGACCGAGTTCGATGCGATCGTGAAGGGCGCGAAGGTGCCCGTGCTCGTGGACTTCTGGGCGCCGTGGTGCCCGCCGTGCCGCATGGCAGGACCGCAGGTGGCCAAGGCCGCGAAGGAGCTCGGAGACGGCGCGGTCGTCCTGAAGGTCAACACGCAGGATCACCCGGAGCTCGGCTCACGCTTCAAGGTGAACGCCATCCCGCACTTCATGGTGCTGAAGCGCGGTGAGGTCGCGAAGGCCGAGACCGGCTTCGTCCCCGCGGCGCAGCTCGTGAAGTGGGTGAAGAGCGTGTAGCGAGTACCGCGCCGCATCGATTCGATGGGGCGCGGTGCTCTTAGCTCGAGAGCTCCGCGGCGACGAAGTGGACGCTCACCACGCTCTCCTCGCTCGGGACGCCGATGCGCAGCGGGAAGCCGTAGTGGCCGGTCCCGCGGTGCACGTAGAGGCGGCTCGTCCCGTGCGCCCAGAACCCGTGGTCAGGGATGCTGGTGAAGACGCTCACGAAGGTGTGCTGGAGCCCCAGCGACACGAGGCCGAGCTGGCCTCCGTGCGTGTGCCCGCTGAGCACGAGATCTCCCTGGCCTTCGGGGAGGTGGCGGAAGGCGCCCGGATCGTGCAGCAAGACGAGCCGGAAGGCGTCGGGAGCGCGCGGGTTCCGTCGACACGCCTCGACGATCCGCTCCTTGCGCTCGCGAAAGTGGAAATCGAGGCCGAGGATGTCGACCCGGCCCGCCTCCGTCTCCACCACCGTGGACTCGTCCACGAGCAGCCGGCACCCGATCGCCTCGAGCGCGCGCGCCACCATGCGCGGCGCCTCGTGATCGTGGTTGCCGCGGCACGCGAAGACGCGCCCCTCGAGCGCCTTCAGCGGGGAGAGCGCCCGCGCGAGCGCCTCCTCTGCGGCGTGCGACTCCATCGTGACGAAGTCCCCGGTGAGCAGGACCAAGTCGGGGCGCTGCGCGACGGCTCTCTCCGCGAGGACGCGGAGCCGGCGCTCCGACATGAACGGACCGAGGTGAGGATCCGTGATCTGCACGAGGCGGAGGGGCCTCGCCACCCGGTGCGTCCCGCGCGGGTGGCGCTGGAGGGACTCCACCGGGGAACCGTCGACGGTGAGATCGATCTCCTCGGGTTGGTGGCGGACGCTCTGGACCAGGCCGAGCCCCGCGATGAGGAACGGGATCCAGGCGCCGTACGGCGTGAGCCCGACCCCCACCGCGAGCGCCCACGGGAGCGCGAGGAACGTCCCGGCGACGAAGAAGGAGGCCGGCACCGAGACGAGGGCGCGGTAGAGGCGCGACCTCATGCGGGCGCGCACGAGCGACGCGAAGTGGAGGTACACCGCGACCTGCAGGTAGGCGTAGAGCGGCCAGATCCACGCGAAGGACGGCCACAGCGCCACCGAGATGCTGGTGTGGATCCCCAAGAGGACGGTCGCGAACACGGCGTAGAGCCGCCCGCGGAGCGCGGCCGCCAGGACCACCACCAGCGCCGCGCCGGCCAAGCTGAGCCAGCCGAAGGAGAGCATCCGCTCCTCCGGCTATAGCGCCGCCCGAGCCTCCGGGCGAGGCAAGTTTCAGCGCGGCTCGGAGGTGGGGCTCGGGAACCGACGAGAAGCCCGGTACCCTAAGCGACGTGGTCCTCCCCGTGCGACCGCTCGCGCGCGCCGCCGCGCTGGGGCTCTCGTCGGTGGCGCTGCACGCCGCGGTCGCGTGGGGCGTCGGCCTCGGCGCGCCGCCCGCTGCTCCCGTCGACGCCCCGCGCGCGAAGGGCCACTACGACCTCTTCCTGGAGGCCAGCGGGCCGGTGGCGCGGAGGGCGCGGGCGCACGTCGAGCGAGCGGCGCTCGTCGCGTCGGCCCGCGAGGCCCGCGCGCGAGGCGCGCTACGCCTCGGCGCGTTCCTGCTCGACGCCAACGCCATCGACGCCGCGGAGGAGGCCGCTCCGTTCGATCTCTCGGGGGCCAAGGCGGCGTTCGACGCGCGCGTCTCCGACGTGAAGGACGCGCTGCGCGGGGGCCCACCCCACCAGGCGGTCCCGCAGGTCTTCTCCGACCTCGCCTACACCGGGTTGCCGGGCGGAAGGATGGGCGACGCGGTGCTCCGCCGAGCCGGATCGTGCGAGCCGGTGAGCCAGCTCGTAGCCGCCGCCTTGCACGACGCAGGGCTCGGCGATCGCGCGGCGCTCCGCTACTACGGCGGCGCGTCGGCAGGAGTGACCCACCTCGCCGCCGTGATCGACGAGGGCGGAGGCGAGCGAGACCTGCTCGCCGGAGGGCCGAGCCGGGCTGGCGGACGCCGCTTCCCGGCGGGAGACCTCGTCGAGATCTACGCGCGCGCCCACGGCCTCGACGCTCCGCGCGCGGCAGCGTCCCCGGTGGGCCCCCGCCCCGCTCCCTCAGCCCCGGAGCCGCTGTTCCATACCCCGCGGACGCGCACGCTGGCGAGCGCGTACCCCGAGAACGCAGACCAATACGCGAGCCCGATGCCGCTCTACGGCGCCCGCGCCGTGGCCGAGCCCGACGGCGCGCCCGGGGCGGGGCCGTCGCCGGCGGCCGACCCCGACGACGCCGACGGAGGCTCGGTCGCAGCGTCGTGTGTCGCGCACGTTCGGCTCGCGGATCTGGATCCACCGCGCGCCACCGCGATCGCGCCGGACGGCGCCGCCACCGCCGTCGATCTCGTCCGCCCGCCGAGCGCGCCCGATCTGGACGCGCTCGCGGCCACGCTCGTGCATGTCGAGTCCGCGCGTGCCCTCTCCGCCGCGGACCCAGGGGAGTCGCTCGTCGTGGACGGGTGCCTCGCGACGCTCTACGACCGCGCCGCGCTCGCCTTCTCTCTTGCGCGCGAGCCCGACATCG
>CAZBJI010000093.1:0-30348 GCA_964492175.1 uncultured Polyangiaceae bacterium
CCGTAGCGCGCCGGCACGCCTCCACCTCCGGCGCTCACGGCTGCGCAGCCGCGACGGACGGCGGCTCCGGCTCGGCGGGAGCCGCGCCGCCGCGGCTGCCGAACCGCGCGAAGAGGGTGGGGACGACGAGCAGGTTGAGGAGGGTGCTCGAGAGGAGGCCGCCGAGGATGACGGCGGCCATGGGCGCCTGAATCTCGTTCCCCGGCTCGCCGGTGGCGAGCACGATCGGGATCAGGGCAATGGCCGCCGTGAGCGCGGTCATCAGAATGGGCACGAGACGGTCGAGGCTGCCGTGCAGCACCGCCTCTCTGCGCGGCTCGCCCTCCTGGAGGAGCTGGCGGTAGTGCGTGACCATCATGATGCCGTTCCGCGTCGCGATGCCGAACAAGGTGATGAAGCCGACGAGCGAGGCGATGCTCAGGATGCCGCCTCCCAGATACACGGCGCCGGCGCCCCCTACCAGCGCGAGCGGGAGGTTGAACAGCACGACGAGCGCGTCGCGCAAGCTCCGAAACGCGACGTAGAGCAAGAGGATGATCCCGACGATCGCGACGCCGGAGAGGATGAAGATGGTGCGGCTGGCCGACGCTTCGCTCTCGAACTGACCGCCGAGCTCGGAGCGGTAGCCCTCGGGGAAGGTCACCTTCTCCTGGGTGACGCGGAGCACGTCCTCCGCAGCGCCGCGCAGATCGCGACCGCTCACGTTGGCCGTCACGAGGATCCTGCGCTGGCCATTCTCGTGGTTGATGAGGTTCGGTCCGAGCGTCTTCTCGATCGAAGCGATGCTGCCGAGCTCGGTGAACCGCTTGCCGCCAGCATCGACGGGGACCAACGCGAGCTTGTCCGGAGACGAGCCATACTCCGGGGGAAGACGCGCGACGACGTCGTAGGTGCGCCCTCGCTCGAAGTACGTGGCGACGCGGGCGCCGACCAGCGCCGTCTCCACGAAGCTCGCGAGCTCCCCCGGCGTCTTGCCGAACGAGGCGGTCTCGGTGCCGTGCGCGCGAACCACGATCTCGGGGATCTCGGTCTGCTGCTCGACGGTGACGTCGACGAGACCAGGGACGGTCTTCATCGCGGCCTCGGCCTGACGAGCCAGGTTGCGCAGCTGATCCAGATCGTCGCCGAAGATCTTGAGGGCGATGCTCGCGCGCACGCCGCTGACCAGGTGCTCGATGCGGTGGCTGATCGGTTGCCCGACGGTGACCGCCAGGCCTGGGATGGTCGCGGACTGCTCGCGAATCTCCTCGAGCACCTCCTCCCGGTCACGTCCCTTCAAGTCGAGACCCACCTCCAGCTCGGAGAAGTTCACGTCGAGGGCGTGCTCGTCGCGCTCCGCCCGGCCGGTGCTGCGGATCACCGAGGTCACCGCCTCGTGCTCGACCAAGTACTTCTCCAGTCGGGACACGATCGCGTTCGACGTCGCCAGGGAGGTGCCCGGCGCCGTGGCGGCCGCGATGTTCAGCGAGCCCTCGTTGAACTCGGGGAGGAAGCTCCGGCCAAAGGTCGCGAGCGCCAGGACCGAAGCGGCGGCGCCGCCGAGCGATACCGCCCCGATGGCGAGGGGGAACCGTAGCGTCGCGGCGACGACCGGACGGTAGGCGCGCTTGAGCGCGCGAACGAGCGGCGACTCCTTGCCGGGGTGGTGGGCGACGCTGCCACGGCCGAGCAGCAACAGGCAGAGCACGGGCGTGATGGTCAGCGCGACGAAGAGCGACGCTCCGATGCTGGTCACGTACGCGACGCCCAGCGGCTCGAGGAGGCGGCCTTCGATGCCGGAGAGGAAGAAGAGCGGCGCAAAGACGAGGACGATGATCATCGTCGCGAACACGACCGAGCTGCGGATCTCCCTCGAAGCGTTCAGCACCACGTCGAAGATCGGCAGGCGCGAGGCCGCCGGCAGCAGCGCGTTCTCGCGCAGCCGCCTGTGGACGTTCTCGACGTCGATGATGGCGTCGTCGACGAGCTCACCGATGGCAATGGCGAAGCCGCCGAGGGTCATCGTGTTGATCGAAGCCCCGTAGACGTGGAGAACCGCGAGGCCGGCCGCGAGCGAGAGCGGCAGCGCGACGAGGGAGATGAGCGTGGTCCGCCAGCTGAGGAGGAACATCGCCAGCACGATCGTGACGAGGATGGCGCCGTCGCGGAGCACGGTGCTGACGTTGTCGATGGCGACGCGGATGAAGTCCGCTTGACGGAAGCCCTTGCGGTAGAGCGTCACGCCCTTGGGGAGCGTCGAAGCGAGCTCGTCCATCGCTCGGTCGACGCGGTCGGTCACGGCGAGCGTGTTCGTCTGCGGTTGCTTGGCCACCTTGAGGACGACGGCGCCCCTGCCAGCCACGGCGGCGTCTCCGCGGCGCGGGCCCTCCGCCAAGCGCACGGTCGCGACGTCGCCGACCGTGACCGGGACGCCCTCGCGCTCGGCGACCCGGATGGCGCGGATCTCCTCGATGGACCGGGGCTGACCCACCCCGCGTATCAGGTACTCCTGCGCCCCGGCGCCGACGAAGCCGCCGGGGGCGCTGAACATCGATCCTCGGAGCACGAGCAGAACGTCGTCGAGCGCGATCTGCTGCGTCGCGAGCGCCGCAGGGTCCAGGACCACCTCGACGCGACGCACCGCGCCGCCGATGGGGACGACCTGGGCGATGCCCTCGACCGCCAGGAGGCGGCGGCGCACCGTCCACTCGGCGATGTCGCGCAGCTCACCTTCGTCGACGGTGCCGTCGCTCTCCACGCCGACGAACATGATCTCGCCCATGACGCTGGAGGCCGGGGCCAGCACCGGATCGATCCCGTCGGGGAGCGCCGCGCGCGCGGTCGCCATCTTCTCGGTGACCGTCTGGCGCGCCTGCGCGACGGAGACGTCCCAGTCGAACTCCACCCAGACGAGCGAGATGCCCACCGCCGAGCTCGAGCGCAGGCGGCGCAGACCAGGACTCCCTTGGAGCGACTGCTCGATCGGCCGCGTGACGAGGCGCTCGACCTCCTCCGGTGCGAGGGCGTTCGCCTCGGTCACGATCGTCACCGACGGCGCAGCGAGCTCCGGCAGAACGTCGACCGGGAGGGTGCGCGCGGCGTAGACCCCGTAGCCCAAGAGGACGAGCGCCCCCGCCACGACGAGCCACGCGTTCCGCAGGCTCAGCTTGATGATCGCGTCGAACACCCGCTCTCCTCAGTGGCGGTGCGACTCGACGGTCCCCATGACCGCCGCGAGATGGATGTCGAACCCTCCGATCGTCACGACGCGCTCCCCCTTGGCCACGCCGCCGCGGATCGGGATGAGCCCGCCATCGCGCGGCCCGACGGCGACCGACCGCTTCTCGAAGTGCTCGCCATCGATCTGCACGAACACGTACGGGCGTGTGTCGATCTCTACGACGGCGGCGGCGGGCACGGTTACGGCGGCGATCGCTGCGCCGTAGCGCGCCGTCAGGACGACCGAGGTCCCGGGACGGATCTCGCTCGGCAGGCTGTCCGTCTTGGGCCCGAGATCGACGACCCACGTGCCCAAGCGGGTCTCGGCGTCGATCTGGGGAGCCGATGCGAGGAACTTCGCTTCCGTGGCGGTCAGGTCGATCGTCTGACCAGCGTCGCGCCGCAGCGCCGCGGGCGTCGCGTCGTCGAACGGTCCGCGTGAGAAGGTGCGCGCTCGAACCCACAGCCGCCTCGAGCTGCCGAGTCGGAGGAGGGTCGAGCCCGCCTCGACCGCGTCCCCGTTTCGGGCGACGAGGTCCGATATCACCCCGGACATCTCGGCCTTGATCGTGATCCCCTTCTTTCCCCCGCCGGAGACGGCGCCCAAGCGGCCTTGTGCGAGGCGCAGCCTGCTCGCCAAGAGCTCGCCCTCGTTCTTCAGGTCGATGAGCCGCTTCCCGGGCAGCGCGCCGCTGAGGACGAGCGGCTCGATGCGCGCGATCTCGACGTCGTTCTGCTTCTTCGCGATGTTCGCTTCCTCGACGGCGAACACGAGCTGGTTGTAATCGTCCCCTTGTACGTTGGGGATGATCGATCCGAGGATGTCGCCCTTCTCCACCTTGGTCCCCACCGCGAGCGTTCGCTGTGGATCGTGCAGGAAGCGACCGCTGGTCGCGGCGGTGACGGTGAGCTGGTCGGTGCCGGCTGGCTCGACCACCCCGGACATCTCCAGCTGCTGGCGCACCGGCCTCTCTTCGGCCCAGGCGGTCGCGAACGAGATCTTCCATTGCGACTCCTTGAGGAAGGTGATGCTCGTGTCGGCGCTCGGCTCGGCAGCAGGCGGCTCCTTGTCGAGCACCGCGACGGTGCCGCAATCCCAGACGTCGACCTTGCCGTCGGCCTCGTATTGCATTTCGACCGCGTACTCGCCGGTGGGCAGACCCTCGCCTTCGAACACGAAGATCCCCGGACGCTTCGCCCCGACTTGGGCGTGCTCGCGCACGATCGCGCCCTTTCCGTCCTTGTATCGCGCGACGAACCGCCCCTCTCTCACGGCGTAGAAGTCGGAGAGGCGCGTGACGTGCGCGTGGTACGCGATGGGCTTGCCGTTCACCGGCGGAGGGATCTCGACGAACAGCTCGTAGCGCTCCGTCCAGCGCGTGATGCTGATCGGCTCCGGCTCCGCCTCTTCGCCGGCCTGGGCGCTGCCCTTGGCGTGTGGATGGTCATGCCCGCCGTCGTGCGCATGGTCGTGGTCGTGACATCCGCCACAGAGCCACACGACGAGGGAGAAGCACACGGTCCGAGCGCTCACGGTCGCCTCGCGGAGCGAGTCGCATCCGAGTCGGATGCGACCCGGCTCTCGACCGCACGACCGAGGGCGGCGGCCGGGCAGCAACTACGCCATGTAGTATTCTGCGAGGCTCGGCGGCCGAACGGTTGCATGGCGCGCTCCACCTACGAGACCCAGGAGAGAGCGGTCTCCAGCGCGTGGTGCGCGTCATGGCCGAGAGCGACGGCGACGAGGACGCCGCCGAAGGCTGCGACGGATAGCGCGGAAGCCAGGTCGCCTCTCTTTGCGGCCGGCTCGAGGGGCAAGACGCCGTCGTCGAGGAGCGCGCGCACACGCAGCTCCAGATCGTCCTGCGCGACGCCCATGGCAGCGCGATGGCTCGAGCGATCGAGCTGCAGGCGGCCGCACACCACGAGCGCGGATGCGACGGCACCGGCGTCACCCACCCATCGCGCTGCGAGACGATCGCAAGCGACCTCGGCCGCTCGACGCCAACCACGGAGGAGCCGATCGGCCGCTGAAGTCGGAAGGAAACAGGTGGCGGCGCGCAAGAGAACCAGCATCATCGGGTCGCGCCTCGCCAGGTGGGCTCGCTCGTGGGCGATGACGGCGGCCCTGCCGTCGGCGTCCAGGCTCGACCAGAGCGAGCGACACACGACGACGCGCGGGCGGCCAACGCCCACCGTCCATGCGTGGGCTCCAGCCTCTTCCACGACGTCGATCCGGGTTCCCTCGACCTCCAGCGTCGCGGAGGTGCGTAGCTCCGAGGCCCACGAGGCCGTCAGGAAGTAGTCGCGGCCGAGCGCGACGAGCGCGCGCGCTCGAGGGACGAGCGCGGCCAGCCCGATGGCGGCCGTCACGACGAGAGCCCAAGAGAACGAGGCGTGTTCGAGGCACAAGTGCAGGTGATGCGGATGCGCAATGCAGTGGCAGCGTCCGAGGAGGGCCTCTGGCGAGAGGACGGGCAGAGCCATGCCGGTCGCCGCCGCGATCGGAACGAAGGCGAGCGCCGCCCGGAACCCGCTCGACGTGGACAGGCGCGCGCCGACGCGGTCACCCAGCTCTGCGCACGCCCAGCCGACCCCGTAGGCAGTGGCCAGAAAGATGGTGAGCGCGAAGGCGACGACGAGCGCTTCGTTCACTTCGCCCCCCGCCTGGCTTGTATGAGGACGGCGAGTCGGTCGAGGACGCTTGGATCCCTCGACTCGACCGAGTCCAGGAAGGCGCTCAGCACCGCGTTCGGGGGCGGACCCTTCGGGCTCAGCGCGGCCACGGCGCGCTCGGCGAACAGCACGTCTCGCTCAACCCGCGGGCGATAGGAAAATGCCCGGCCGAGCTTGGTGCGCGTCACGAAACCCTTGTCGTGCAGGCGATCCAGCACCGTCATGACGGTCGTGTAGGCGAGGGCGGGGCGCCTGCGCAGCGCTGCGCCGACCTCACGAACGGAGAGCGCCTCGGGGCTGTCCCAGAGCACCTCGAGCACGCGCGCTTCGAGCTCGCCGAGCGAGTCCAGCCGGAGCATGGAGCTGCTGGTCACGTTCCTTTGCTACTACGACGAGTCGTAGTTGTCCAGGATGCCCGTTCACGGGGTCACGGGCCCGGCCTCACGGCTGCGCGAAGTAGAAGCGCGAGAGCACCGGCAGGTGATCGGAGAACCGCTGCTTGAGCTGCTTAAAGAGGTCGGCTCGCTCGGCGCTGTCGAGCGCGTCCAGGTGGTCGAAGAGGCTCCACTTGATGACGAGGCCCTTGTTGTTGGGGACGGCATGCGTCGCGGCGTCGTCCGTCAGGACATGGAGGTCGATCCGCGTTCCGGCGGGGCCGCTTTTGTTGAGCCGGGCCATGTGGGTGATCTCGCCGTTTGGGTTGATCTCCGCGAAGTCGAGCTCGCCGTTTTGCTCCATCTCGCGGAGGACCTTCCACTCCTTCTCGTCCGGCTTCGCGTTCCAGTCGCCGACGAGGATCACGTCCTCATCCCAATGGTCGTCCGGCGCGTCGATCCACTGGGCCAGCCTGCGCGCCGCCTGGGTGCGCTGCGGGACACCCCAACGCTTCGCCGGCCCGTTGTAGCCCTGCGGCGCCGGGCCCTGGGCCTTGAGGTGAAGACCGACCAGCTCGAACGTGAAGCTCTCGTCGTCCTTCTCGCCGGTCGCCTCGAAATACCCCCAGAGCGGGAGGCGAGGAAACACCTTCGACCTGCCGCTCCCTACCTCGGCGGTGACGGTCAGGTTCTCGTCCTCGAACAGCTCGAGGATGTCCTCCTTGGCGCGGACCCAGTCGCGGTCCCACAGGAAGGCGACGCGCTGCTGGCCGCCGCTCTTCCCCATGAAGAGCGAGTACATGCCCGCCTGCTGCTGGACCAGGTTGGCGACGACCTGGTCGAGCGCGCCGTCGTCTGCGATCTCGCAGAGGACGATCACGTCCGCGTTGAGCTCGCTGAGCACGTTGGTGATGGCCGTGACGCGCTCCGGATCCTGATGGTCGAACCACCGGATGTTCCACGAGACCACGTCGAGGAAGCCCGCGGTCCCTTGAAACCGCCGAGGCACCAGCCCCTCACCGGTGAGCAGGCGTCCGATGTTGTCATCGGAGAACTCGTTGTCGAAGAGCCGCGGACCGCCAGCTCTCTTCTTGGCGACGCCCTTGGCGCCTCCAGCGGACACGGGGCGCTTCCTCCCCGCCTTCGCCTTCTTGGGCGCTTCGGACTTCGGGGCCCCGGCTGGTGCTGGTGTCGGCCCTGATTTTTTCGGAACGGCCATGTACCCCTCCTCGGTTGGCGGCGACGGTATCGGGTCCGTCGTTCCCGTCAAGGAGGGGCTGGGCGCTCGCCCGGTGGCGGCAGGCGCGTGACGGCAGCGGGGCCGAACGAGGCTAGGATCGCGCTGTGGATGAACACGACCAGCTCGCCGCGCGGCTCCGTGACCGCGTGCTCCTCGCCCTCCTCGGCTCGCTGACCGCGTGCGCCGATCCGCCGGCCTCCTCCACGCCGAAGGGCGTCCCGCCGGCGAGCGACGCCGGCGCGGCGGGGCTCGGCACCGCCCACGGCGGCGATCACCCGACCGCGATCCCTTCCACCTCCGCGGCCTCGGCCAGCCCGAGCGAGAGCCCGGCGGTCGTCGCTGCCGAGCCCTCGAGCCCGAGGGTCACGGCGCGTCCAGAGATCCCCCCCGCGGCGCTTCCGCCCGGCTGCTTCGCGCCGTTCGGGGTCATGCGCGCGGTCGGGACGGGTGAGCCCGCGGCGGCGCCGCCGCCGTCGTCGTACGACAAGGACGGCTGCCTCCCGAAGAGCCTCGTGTCGAACGGCTGCTGCGTGGGCGCGAACGGCGGTCCAGCGTTCCGCGGCAACGCCTGCTGCTATACGTTCCCGAAGAACGCGCCGTGCTGCGGCCGCCCGTTCGTGATCGCCGGAGAGGCCGTCGCTGCCGGCGACGTGGCGCGGAGCGATTGGCTGTCCGCCTCCGACCCGCGGGCAGCCGCTCCGGCGCTCGATCCCGAGACGCGCGGGATCGTAGCCGAGGCGTGGCTCGCGGACGCGCGGATGGAGCACGCGTCGATCGCGTCCTTCGCCCGGTTCGTCGCGGACCTCCTCGCGCTGGGCGCCCCCGCGGACCTGATCCGAGAGGCGGGCGCCGCGCTCCTCGACGAGGTGGAGCACGCGCGGCTCGCCTACGCGATGGCGGCCGAGGTCTCGGGAGAGGCGCGCGGCCCGGCGCCGCTCGCGGCGTTCGGGGCGGCGGAGAGGCGCGGCCCTGCCGAGATCGTCGCCGGTGCGGTCATCGAGGGCTGCGTCGGGGAGACGGCCGCCGCGCTGCTCGCCCAGGTCCGCGCCGCGGGCGCGTCGCACCCGTCGGCCCGGCGCGCTCTCTCGCGGATCGCGGAGGATGAAGCGCGCCACGCCGAGCTCGCCTTCCGGTTCGTGCGGTGGGCGCTGGCTTCGCTCGGTCCGGCGTGCGCGGACTGGGTCGACCGCGCGATGGGCGACGCCGCAGCCTTCGACGCGGCGCCCGAGGCGCCGAGCGCCACGCCCGCGATGCGTGCGTTCGGCGTAATGGACGCGCGGGAGGCCTCTCGGGTCCATCGCTCGGCCGTGGCCGGCGTCGTGATCCCTGCGCTGGCCGCGCTCCGCGCCGGTTGAGCGGACGAGGGCGCGCCCTCATGAACGCGCCCGCCGCTCGACCGCCCAAGGAGGACGCCATCGCTTCACTCCCTGGCTCCCGCGAGAAGGTTCCAAGCCCTCGGAGCGCACCCGCTCTTCTCATGTCGCTTCACCAAACCCCGAAAGCCGTGCACCTTCGGTCCCCATGCCAACCCTGATCGCCTTCGCGGGCCTCCCCGGCACCGGCAAGACGACCATCGCCCGCGAGCTCGCGCGCCAACGCGGCGCGGTCTACCTGCGCATCGACACGATCGAACAAGCGCTCCGCGGGTCACGCCCGTTCAAGGGCGAAATCGAAGACGCCGGGTACCGCGCCGCGATCGCCCTCGCCGAGGACAACCTCCGCCAGGGTCTGGATGTGGTCACCGACGCCGTAAACCCCCTCACGATCACCCGCGACGCCTTCGCGGCTGCAGCCACCCGCACCGGCGCGACGCTCCTGGAGGTCGAGCTCATCTGCAGCAACCAAACCGAGCACCGCCACCGCATAGAGACCCGCAAGACCGACATCCAAGGCCACAGGCTCCCGACCTGGACCGAAGTCACGGGGCGTGAGTACGAGCCCTGGACCCGGGAGCACTTGGTGATCGACACGGCGCGCCACGCCACCGAAGGCGCCCTGGCGCTGATCGGGGAGGCCATGCCTCGCGCCGGTTGAGCGGACGAGGGCGCGCGCCCCGAGGGCCTGGGTCGGGCTCGAAGGGGACGGCCGGGTCGAAGAGGTAGCCGACCATGCCGCCCGGAACGAGGCGTCGGTATCGACACCGCGACCTGGCCGCCGCTCTCGCTCGGTCGCCAGCTCCTGCATCCGCCGATGGCGTGCCCACCGGGTGGCGCGAGGCCCACGTCGCTAGGGTGCTGCAGTTGGGCGTCACTGCCCCAGTCGCGCGAGCCGCTCCAGGGCGTCCACATCGGCCACGTCCTGGGGGCGACCGCTGGCACGCTTGTTCACGATGAGCGCGGCGAGCCCGATCACCGGGGCGCGCACGCCTCCGAAATCAGCTTCGACGCGACCCGGCCACGCTTCGGCGAACGTGATGCCCGCGATCTGGGTGAGCACGTCGATGCGACGCGGAGCGACGCCCATCTTGAAGCCGGTTCCAGGCACCGACAGATCCGCCTCGGTCAGGTCCCCGATGGGCGCACCAAACGCGCGCGGCGCCGTGACCACACATCGCGCGTTATCGGGTGTAGCCCGTACCCAGACGTCGAGATCCTTCGTGGTGCGCGGACGTCCGTGGACGCCCACGGCATACCCTCCCACACCAAGAACTCAGCGCCCGCTTCGGACAACGCGCGCAACAGATCGACAAAGTCCGGGTTCATCGAGCACATCCGGGTCGAGGACCGACCAGGCCTCGAGGCTGAGCTCCCACACCGCCTGGGCGCGCTGGTCGACGGGGATGGACAGCCAGAAGCGCGCGTCAGCGTCAGCCTCGGCTTCACCGTCCGCGATGCGCTCCACGGTCCAACCAGCGCGTAGGGCGCGCCGTTCTTCGGCGTTGGGCTGCCTCACGCTGCGATTGTATCACGGCTCGGAGGTCCCACACGTGCGCCCGACCCAACCGGGGGTCTGCATGTAGTCACCGACGCCGTAATCCCACCCACCGTCACCCGCGACCCCATGGGCGTGACTACGAGCCCTGGACCCGCGAGCACTTGGTGATCGACACGGCGCGCTACGGCACCGAAGGCGCCCTGGCGCTGATCGGGGAGGCACTACCGAAGCCGCAGTAGCAGGGTGGAGAACGAGGCGGCGGCATGCTGGAGACGTCGGTGCTGCCGTGCTCACCGTCAGCGTCGAGCGCGCGGCGTCTCACGGGCTCCCGGGCCTCCGCTCGAAGGGGACGGCCGGGTCGAAGAGGTAGCCGTCGGGGGACCGCTGGAGCAAGGCGCCGAGACCCAGCTTGCGGAGGGTGCTGATGGCCACGTACACGCGGGAGGAGCGGGCCTTCGCCACGGCTCGCTCGCCCGCCCACGCCGCCTGGAACAACGCGTCCGGATCGACACCGCGACCGGGCCGCCGCTCTCGCTCGGTCGCGAGCGCCTGCAGCACCGAGGCGAGCACCGGCCTCTGCGCGAGGCTCACCCGCGGGGCGCTCCGGACCCGGAACCATCGACCGTCCGCGCCCACTTCGAGGCGAGGCGATCGCGACGACGGCGGCAGCGGCTCGCCCATCGCGCGGGCCAGCTCCCGGACGCGCGGCTCGATCAACCGGACGACGAGCCGGGCGTCGACCGAGATGTCGACGAGCGCCGGCTCGGCGCTCCCCTGGGGCGCACCGGCAGGGGCCGCGGCGCGCTCGAGGCCGCTCCTCGCCTTCGCGAGCACCTCCTCCGCTTCGGCCGCTCGGCCCAGAGCGTGCGCCCGCTCCGCTCGGGCGAGATCGGACGCGACGTCGGCGAGGACGAGGAAGCGCTCGAGGAGGCGGTCGTCGGTCGCCGCGACGGCCGCCCGCGCGGCGGTCACGTGCACCCGGCACGTCTCTTGGTCGCCAGAGAGCGCCGCGTAGATGCCCAGGTACCCCGACGCGGCGGCGCGCCCCCTGAGATCGCCGACTCGATCGGCGCAGGCCAGCGCGTCCCGGGTCATCTCGATCGCGCGCGCCGCGTCGCCGCCCGCGGCGGCGACGATCGAGGCCGACATCCCGACGTACGCCTGAAGGCGCAGGTCGCGGAGGTCGCGCGCGAGCTCCGCGCACGCGTCGTAGAACCGCGACGCCTCGGCGAGCGCGCCGCGATCGTGGGCCACCAGCGCGCTCACGAAGAGGGCCTTCGCCTCGTCGGTCCGCGACTCGACCACCCGCGTCGACGCGAGCGCCGCGGCCGCGCGCTCCTCTGCAGCGGGCTCCTGCAGCTGGAGCAAGATGCTCGCGATGAGCAGCTCCCCTCTGCCCTCGATGGAGACACACCCGGCGCTCCGCGCGTGCTCGATGCCCGCGTCCGCGCACGCGTACGCGTCCTCGAACCTGCCGAGGTCCCGGAGGGCGGTCCCCTCGACGAGGAGGGAGCGCGCGGCGACGTCGGCGTCGGAGCCCACCCGCGCGCGTGCTGCGCGCGCGTGCTCGATGGCCCGCGGGAGCGAGCCGAGACGACGGTAGGCCTCTCCCAAGAGGAGGTCGGCCGCCGCGTGGAGGTGAGGTGGCCCGTCCGCGGGGAGAGACGCCGCCGCCCGACTCGCGAGCTCGGTCGCCAGAGACAGCGGGCCCTCGTGCGCGTGTATCTCGGCCATCGCGAGCTCGGCGCGCGCGGCGAGCTCGCCGTCGCGCCCCGCGAAGCGCCTCGCGATGGCGACGAGGTCGGGGTACGCGCGCGCCAGCGCGGCCGCGAAGGTCGCGCGCCCGCTCTCGTCCAGGCCTGCGATCGCGTCGCGTGCGTCGGCGAGGACGTGCTCGGCGTGGCGACGCAGGACCTCCTCCGACACCTCGCCCCGCTCGGCGACGAAATCCCGAACGCTCCCGAAGAGCGCGACGCGGCGATCACGAAGCTCGGCGTCGTGGTGCGAGTGCAGCAGGCAGCGCGCGTGCAACGACTGAAGGGTGTCCAGGACGCTCGGCGCCCCCTCGGCGGGGACGAGCACCTGCTCCGCGGCGGCGAGGGTGAAGGGGCCGGCGAAGACGGCGCACTGGGCGAGCGCGCGCTGCTCGTGCGCGTCGAGCAGCGTCCACGACCAAGCGATCGCGTCCTCCAGCGAGGCGAAGCGAGCGTCCGCGCGACCGCCGCGGACGGCGCGCAAGGAGAGCGGCTGGTCCAGGCGCGCGAGCAGCGCGGGCGGAGCGAGCACCGAGCACCTGGCCGCGGCGAGCTCGAGCGCGAGCGGCAGGCCGTCGAGGCGCCGCACGATTCGCTCGACGTCGGAGCGGTGCGCGCTCACGTCGAGGTCGGGCGCCGCGGCGCAGGCCCGCGCGAGGAAGAGCTCCACCGCGTCCTCGACCGGAAGCGGGCCGACGTTCACCACCGTCTCACGCGCCAGACCGAGCGCCTGTCGCGACGTAACCACGAGGCGCGCCTTGGGGGCGAGCTCCAACCACCGGGCCACGAGGACCGCGAGGTGCCGCGCTGCGCCCTCGACGTTGTCGAGCACCAGGACACCCTCCGCCGCCAGGGCGAGCGCGAAGCGCTCCGCCGATCTGCGCTCGTCGCCTGGCTCGTCGAGTGGCGCGTCCATCGAGGCGCGGACCAGGACGACGATCTCGTCGGGTGACGACGCCGGGCCGAGGTCGCACACGCGGGCGCCGACCTCGGCCGCCCACCTCCGGGCGATCGCCGACTTCCCCGCGCCGGGCGGCCCGACCAGGCTGATCACCCCGGCTCCGCCCTCGACACATCGCGCGAGCTCGCTCGACTCCCGGTCGCGGCCGATGAGAGGGCCCATCGGCCTGAGTCTAGGCACGTTTTGGACGCGCTTCAGGGCTCCTTTAGGAGGTCCGGCCGTAGGTTCCGGCCAGTCGAGCTCGGAGGGTCCAAGATGAACAGTCTCAGACGGTTGGGGGTCTTTTGGTTGGCGGTCGCGCTCTGTGGGTGCGGCTGGCTGAAGGGCAAAAAGGGCGAAGGGTCGGCCGCGGCCTCGGCGTCCGCGGCCCCCACGGCCAGCGCCGTCGGGAAGCGCCCGGCCGACGCCGTGAGCTCGCTCGACCGGGCCGTCGCCCAGACCGCGAAGGGCGCGAAGGAGGCGAAGCTCGATCCCAAGCGCAAGACGGACCGGGCCTTCCTCGCGGGTCTCCAGAAGGCGTCGCGCTCGGTGGAGGCGCTGAAGCGAGAGGTGGCCGAGAAGGGGCCCGGCTATGACAAGGCGCTCTTTCGGGCCGCGGCGGCCGTGAGCCAGCTCGAGGCGTCCAAGGCCCACCTCGGCCGGACGAACCCTTCGCTCGACGCAGGCGTCAAGGGCATGGGCTCGACCCTGGACGCTCTGCAGCGCGGGTCGGGCAAGCTGGGAACGCGCAAGAAGAAGGGCGGTCCGCTCGCTGACACGGAGAGAGCCCGCCTCGCCAAGGCGCGAGGCGACGCCGCCGCCGCGCGTGGGAAGGTCGCGAAACTGAGGCCGAAGGCGCGGTCGCCGCAGACCACCGCGGAGCTCGATCGCGTCGAGAAGGCGCTCTCCGCCCTCGGCACGGAGGACACGCTCGACGCTTACCTCCATGCGCTCGCGTGGACGAGCGACGTGGAAGGCCTGTGGGCGAGCGCGTCGACCTACCTCCTCCTGCACGAGCCGTCGCTCGCCGCCGAGGTGAGCGACGTGACGGCGTCGCTGCTCGCCTACGACAGGCTCTATCTCGACGCGCTCGACGCGATCGAGCTCGACGCCTCGCTCTTCGACGCGGAGCTGGAGCTCGCGGCGCTCGACCTCGCGTGGAGCGAGGCGGAGCTCGGAGCGCTCGATCGGTACGTCGACGGGCTCGACGTGGACGCCGTCGATCCTTTCGCGGACAACGACTGTGACGGGCTCCTCGACGCCCAGGATCCCGACGACGACAACGACGGGACCCCGGACACCGCGGACCTGGACGACGACGGGGATGGCCGGGAGGATGGTCCGGACGAGGACGTCGACGACGACGGGATCCCCGACGATCTCGACGCCGACGACGACAACGACGGGACCCCGGACGCCGCGGATCTGGACGACGACAACGACGGAGTCCCGGACTCGGCCGATCGCGACGACGACGACGGCAAGGCCGACGGCGACGATCGCCCGGGCGCCGACGACCCGACGCCCGCGCCGGAGAACGCCGCGAATCCCGACCGTGCCGCGCCCCAGCCGGAGCCCGAGCCCGAGTCCGACGACTGAGCGATGGCGACGACGGATGCTTCGTGCGTCGCTCCTACGCAAGAGCGCTCGCGGCGGTCCCTTGCATCGACTCACACCCCGCGTGATCGGCTTTCTGCAGGCTCAGCCGACTTCTGCTTCGCCTCGCGCTCCTTCCGGACGCGCGTGCTCTCGCTTCGCGCCTCCTTCAGGAAACTCTTCAGCTGCTCGAGGGGGGCGTCGAAGGCTACGACCTCCGTCGCTCCCGAGCCCGTCCCGACTCTCATCCGCATGAAGTTGGAGTCTTCACCTTCGGGCTGGATGGCGAGAGCCCCGAGGGCGTCGAGCTCGAGCACGGAGCGGGTCGATCCGAACATGGTGCGTCGGTGCACGATCAATGTCCCGTCCTCGACGTTTGCCGTGAACGTGTGTCGTGTGCGGACCATGAGCACCGTGAGGCTCCCGCACATGGCGGCGACCAGGATCATCCACCATGCTTCGTCTTGCCGCGATACCCGGAGCCGCAGCGCGGGAGGGTCCGTAGCGAGCGGGCTCGCGTCCTTCGCGATCGCGAAGGCGTCGTGATGCGCGAACCAATGCGGCCCGCCTTCCGTCTGCACGAGCAGCTTGGGGCCGGCGTCTTCTTCTCCCACGACGCTCGCACGGGCGTCGACACCCTCCACGACGACGGCGCGAGCTGGCCGGCCGAGGTACTCGCGGTGGAGCTCGCATCGTCGCGTCGACCGCCCGCCGTCACCGTTCGGCGAGCCGTCGCAGACGAGCGTGTGACCGCTCGGGATCACCACCAGCGCGACCGCGGTGCTGCCCGCCGTCGACAGCACAAGGGCCAGGATCCAATAGACGCTCCAACGCCAGATCGCGTGCGTCCGCCGCCGGGTCGTGATCGCCCCACGCCATCGGTCGAGGAGCTTCTCGTTGAAGGGTCGTGGGGCGGCCTTGCGGTACATCGATCCTCGATCCGGCCAATCTTCACTGAACCCCGAAATCAGCGCCATCCTTCGCGACCCAGGTTAGGGGGGTCGCGCTTCGCTCGACGGGATCGAACACGACCGCAAAGAACGCGCCCGGCACCACCAGCGGGGCACGCAGCGCGGGGATCATCGGGCCGCGGACCATGCCGAGAAGGTAGCGCATGATGGCGCGTGGACGCAGCGAGGGGGAGATCATCGAGGCGCTGCGCGGCGTGGGGCACGACATCTGGTCGTACGACGAGGAGCGCAGTTCGTGGTGCGGCGACTGGGCCGAGCCCATCCCGGGCGGTTCACTCGGTATCGAGGGCCTCGGGGGCGAGTGCCGAGTCAGCTGGCGCACAGACGAGGGTTAAGTGGCGTCGAGCCGTGAGGGACGGACCTCCGGGTAGCCGACGCCGTTCGCAGCCCAGCGGTAGCGCCGCCCGGACGACCCGACTGACGTGCACACGTTAGGGCATGCTTCCCGAACGCTGTTTCTGGGATCCGCAAGATTGCGTTCGGGGTTTCGCCGCCTGCTGCGCCGTGAACCGACGGAACCACGATCGTCCAGTCCGCACCTTCGGCTCTTCGCGTCCGCCGGCCCAGGCCGGGAGATCGAGGCCGGCCCAACCGCGGGAGACGACGCCGCGAAAGACCGCGACACGCGGAAGAACGGAGTCGAGCAGGCGCGGCTCGGCAGAGTGTACCGTGCGTTCCGCCATGCGCTCCCTGCCGCTGCTCTCGCTGCTCTCGCTGCTCTGCGCGTGCTCGACGTTCTCCCTGATCGGCAGCGGCAACGCCACCTTCGACGCCGCCGTGCGCGCGGCGCTCGAGTCGAAGGTCGGCTCGAGCGTGCCCCCGCCCCCCGAGCACTATCCCGGCCTCCTGCCGCCGAGCCTCTCGTTCCGCATGACCTGTAGCGGCGCCTGCGACTGAGGGTGTCCATGAACCGCCGACGCGTCGAGGGGCATCCGACGAGCCCGTCCGCTCACGCCGTCGGCGCTCAGTAGGGTCTGCACCGCGAGCGCGGGGCGTTGCCCTCCGGAGCCGCGCGGCAAGACAGCTCCGCGATGCGCTGGTCGCCAGCGCAGCACACCGGGCCGGCGAGGAGCTGCTGGAGGTCGCGCTCCGACGCCACGCCGAACATCCGCTGGCCGAGCGCAGCTCTGACCTCTGCGGAGGTCGTGCTCGGGTGGCGCGCCCTCCACAGGAGACGGGCGCGGCGCCTCGGATCGGCGTTCTCGATCTCGTGCAGGTCGTGCACGACGTCGGGCAGCGCGCCTTCGCCAGCGCGGTCGAGCGTGTAGAGCAGCATGGCCAGGCTCTGCGCGTAGAGCCTCGAGGCGTCCTCCTTCGGTGCCTCGACGATCGTCGGGACGCCCAGCCCGTCGAAGTCGAGCTCTTCCCGGTTCTTGAGCATCGACATCCACGTCTGCACCGGCGGCCTACCCGAGAAGTACTGCGCGACGCCCTCGTTGAACCACGCGGGCATGCAGCCGACCCCCGCGTGCAGCTGCGCGTGCATCACCTCGTGGCGCAGCGTCGAGATGGAGACGCCGAAGTCGCGGCCGGGGTCGGCCACGAGGTGGACCGCGCCGTCGTACACGCCGCTCACCCACTCCGGCGTCCCGGTCGCGAGGTGCAAGGCGTCGCGCGAGCCGTGCAAGAAGACGGTGAGGCGCTGGCGCGGAGGCGTGCCGGTCAAGAGCGCCGCCTCGCGCAACAGCCCCGCGATGGTGTAGGCGAGCGACGTCGTCTCGGAGACGGGCACGTCTTGCGGCCAGGCGATCGTGACGCTCGCGGCGGTCACGCGCTCCAGCTCGCTCGCGACGTCCGGCTCGACGAGCGGCTCACACGGATCGCTGGTGTCGAGGAGCGAGCCCCGCTTCGATGGCGCCGGCGGCGGCGCGCCTGGCGCCGGCTCCACCCGGGGGGGCTGCGCCGGCGCGCCTTCGTCGTCGTCCTGCTCGTCCGGCTCCGCGGCCCCGGATCGGAGCTCCTCGGTCGAGGCGCGCGATCCCGCGGCCTCCTCCGGCCCCCTCCGCCGGCTGGCGGAGCCGGCGGTCGGCGCGGCGACCTCGGATCCTCGGGACGCGGGAGGATCGGCCCTGCGCCACAGCGCCGCGGCCAGCGCCGCCCCACCCGCGATGGCCGCCACGGCCCAGCGCTGCCCCGAGGAGAGCGTCATCGTCTGGCCCAGGGCGTGCGTTCGAGCACCCTCGAAGGGTAGCGTCGACGACGATGGCGTCCAGCTGCGGAGAGCGTGACGCTCATCCATCGGCGCACGCGCCGCCTTGAACCCCTCAGAGTGGAGGGCTAAGGAGCACCCATGCTTCGCGAGCTCTTCTTCCTCTTCACGCTTACGGCGTTCACGCCCGCGTGCGGCGACGATGGTGAGGGTGAGGGTGGCTCGGGCCAGGGCGGCGCAGATGCGGCGTCGGGCTCCGGCTCCGGCGCGACGTCGAGCGCCAAGTCGAGCGGGAGCGGTGGGGTCAACGGCAGCGTGGTGTTCATCACGGCGGCTACGTTCGACGGCGCGCTCGGGGGCCTCGATGGCGCCGACGCCAAGTGTGCCGCCGCGGCCACGGCAGCGGGGTTGGGCGGATCGTTCAAGGCGTGGATTTCGTCGAGCACGATCGACGCGATTGATCGCGTGACCGATGCGGGCCCGTGGGTGGATCTGGACGACACGGTCATCTTTCCAGACAAGGGCAGCCTCGCGATGGTGCCGAGCGCGTCGCTGTGGCTCGACGAGACGGGGACCTCCCTCAGCAGCGACTACGTGTGGACGGGGACGGGCTTCGGCGGTGTCCACGTGGCCGCGCTCCAGGGTGAGCCGCCCTGCGAGGAATGGACGTCGTCAGCCATGACCGACCAGGCCAAGGTGGGGCAAGTGGGCATGGCCGACGTGGCCTGGACGGCGGACTCCAACACCACGTGCGACCAGCAGGCGCATCTGATCTGCTTGGAACAGTGACGCGCTAACGCGCGAAGTGCTTCGAGAGGAGATCGGCCGCTCGGGCGGCGCCGTCTTCCTTGCGCAGCGCTTCGCCCATGGCTTGCGCGCGCGGGCGGTGCTGGTCCGCTGCTCGGATGGCGGCGGCGAGGGCTTCGGCGGTGAGCTTCTTGCGCAGGAGGGCCGGCGGACCGCAGCCGGCCGCCTGGTTGATGCGGCCCCAGAACGGTTGATCACCGAAGAAGGCGCACACGACGCTGGGCTTGCCCGCGCGAAGGCCGGCCGCGAGGGTGCCCGCGCCGCCGTGGTGCACGACCGCCGACACGCGCGGAAAGAGCCAAGCGTGAGACACCTCGTCGATGGGCAGGATGGAGGGGGAGGCCGGGAGATCGAGGCCGGCCCAACCGCGGGAGACGACGGCGCGAACGCCGGCGATGCGGATGGCGCGATTGACGGTCTCGCAGAGGCCGCCGTGGTCGACGCCGGTCATCGAGCCGAACCCGACGTAGATCGCCGGCTCCTCGAGGAAGGCGGCGAGGTCGGGCGGAGGCTCGTACGCCGCGCCGTCGAGGAGAGCGAAGCCCGCCACGTGGTGATGGGGCTGCCAATCGCTCGGTCGCGGCAGAACCAGCTCACTGAAGAGGTGAAGGATCGGTACGCCGGATTCGAGGACGAAATGAACCGGGTCGCGCGCGCGATAGCGCGCCAGCCCGACGCGCTCTCGATAGGAGAGGTGAGCTTCGTTGAGGTCGCGGAACGCGACCCACCACTGGAGGTGGCCGAGCCCGCGCTTCAAGAAGCCGGGGGCGCGATCCAACCACGCCGCCGGCGACATCAGCAGCTCACGGCTCGGCACCACCGGCCACGGCGTCAGCGCCGCTGCGGGGAGCTTCCTGCGCTCGGCCGCGTGCAGCGCGCCCACGCCGAGGAGGTAGAAAGCGACGGCGTCGGCGCCCTCGACCGCGGCGTCGGCATCGGCACACCAGGCGTCCTGCAAGGGCACGAACAGCTCGCGCGCGCGTCGCGCGTACTCGAACGGAGAGTCCGCCGACGCGAGCCAGGCGCGCCCGAGATCGGTCGCCATGAGGGCCCGGAACGACTCGCCCATCTTGCGATACCCGAGCCCGTGCCCGCGGATGAGCTCGACGTACTCGGGATCGGCCGCCACCCACACCTCGTGGCCGCGCGCAGCCAGGGCCTTGCCGACCGCGACGTACGGCACGACGTCGCCGCGGGTGCCAGCCGTGACGATCGCGATCTTCATCTCGCGGCACCTCGTTGTACGCTACGTCGGCGATGGACACCGAGACGGTCGAGCCGACCCGCGTACCCACGGCGAGCGGCTTTCGGCTGACGGTGCCCGATACCGGCGCGGTCCGCGACTTCTCCGGGCGCGCCACGATCGGCACGCACGAGTCGAACGACCTCAAGCTGGCCGACTCCAAGGTGTCGCGGTTTCACTGCGAGGTGGTGCTCGACGGGCCCGTCGCACGCGTGCGCGACCTGGGAAGCCGAAACGGCACCGTCGTGGATGGAGTCCGCGTCGTCGACGCGTTTCTCCGCTCGGGCAGCATGCTGGATCTCGCGGGGACGAGCGTGCGCTTCGATCTCGTCGAGCAAGTGAGCCGCGTGCCGATCTCGGAGAAGCGATCGTTTCACGGCGTGGTCGCGGAATCCATCGCGATGCGAGCGGCGCTCGCGCTCATCGAGCGCGCGGCCGCGAGCGAGGCGACGGTGCTGCTCGAAGGCGAGACCGGGACGGGCAAAGGCAAGGCCGCTCAGGCGATCCATGCGGGGAGCGCGCGCCGGGACAGACCGTTCATCGTGGTGGACTGCGGAGCGATCCCGGTCGGGCTGATCGAGTCCGAGCTCTACGGTCACGAGAGGAGCTCCTTCACCGGCGCGAACGAGCGCCGCATCGGTGCTTTCGAAGAGGCGACCGGCGGCACCATCTTCCTCGACGAGATCGGCGAGCTCGCGCTGGACCAGCAGCCCAAGCTGCTCCGCGCCCTGGAGAGCCGCGAGATCCGGCGCGTGGGAGCGAACGTGCACCAGAAGGTCGACGTGCGCATCATCGCGGCGACGAACCGCGATCTGCGCCGTGAGGTGAACGAGGGCCGCTTTCGTGCCGACCTGTACTTTCGTCTGGCGGTGATGCGCATCGTCCTGCCGCCGCTCCGCGAGCGAGCCGACGACCTGCCGGCGCTGGCCAGGGAGCTTCTGGCATCGCTCGGCGCAGCGCCCGACCTGATCGGCAGGCTGCTCGGTCCGGAGCTGTTGGCGTCGCTCGCTCGGGGCGCTTGGCCGGGCAATGCCCGCGAGCTGCGGAACCACCTCGAGCGTTGCCTCGCGTTCGACGAGGCGTTGCCGATCGGCGAGAGCGCCGTTCGCAGCGAGACCGTCGACGCGAGCGTTCCCTATCCCGAGGCGCGACGGCGCGCGATCGAGGCGTTCGAGCGGGCGTACGTCAAGGACCTGTTGGCGCGTCACGGGGGGAAGGTCAGCCAAGCAGCTCTCGCTGCGGGGATGGACCGCGTCTACCTGCACCGGTTGGCGAAGCGTCATCGCTGAGCGAGCTCGAGCAAGCGAGCGACGTCGGGGAGCGCGCGAAAGGCGGAGCGGCGGGGCTCCTCGAGCGAGGTGGCGTGGCGCTCGATGCGCGCCACGTAGCTGGCCAGCAGCGCGGCTACATCATGGCCCGCAGCGAGCTCGGCTTCGACGCGGGTTCGGTCGACGAAGGTTCGGGCGAAGGGTGGACCGCCGCGGAATGCCTGCGCCTCCGTCGCCAGTCTGATCGCGTCGGCGACTCGGCCCGCGGCGAGCGCGACACGCGCTCCGACGGCGCGGGCGAGCGCGACTACGAACGGCGTGACCAGGGCGTCCTCGATGCCATCGAGCGCGAGCGCCGAGACACGCTGGGCCTCTGGCAGGTTGCCCGCGCCGAGCTGGGCCAGCGCGACGACCGTGTGGCCGTGCCGAGGGTCGAGCGCCGCTGCAGCCCGTGCGTACGCGATCGCGCTCGTGTAGCGGCCCTGGAACCAATCGCACCAGCCGAGGTGAACTCGCGACCACGCCTTGAACAGGTGCAGCTCGTCCAGGCCATCCATCGACCTCTCGAGGCTCTCTCGCGCGGCTTCGAGGTCTCCGAGCTCGGCCCAGGTGCAACCGAGGCCGAAGTGGAACATTCCGATGACGAACGGGTCGCCGGTCACCGCGGCGCTCTCGTGCCCCGCTTGCACGCCCGGCGCGAGCCCGCCCAACGGGAGATCGCGCCGCAACGCCATCCCTGCTTCGGCGAAGCGGAGGTGGGCGACGAACAGCCGGTCGGGCTCGGCCGTCTCCTCGAGAATGGAACGGGCGCGAGCAAAGACCTGCTCGGTAGCCTCGAACTGGTCGAGGGCGTCCAAGATGTCGGCCGCGAGGCGAATGGCGAGACCGTAGTGCCCGCTGGGCGGGCCCGCCGGCGCGCTCGTCGAAATGACCTGGACGATCTGCGGCGCGAGATCGTAGTCGCCGACGTACGCCCCAGAGGAGAGCACCGTCGCTGCGGCTACGTACCAGCTCGGAGAGTCGATCGGCAGGAGCTCGACCGCCTCCTTGGCCAGGCGTGTCGCAGTCCGGTGATCGGCTCGCCCCACCGCGGCGATCGCTGCGATGCATCGGAGCTCTCCGAGCTCCACGCCGGTGGCGCCGCACGAGACGCCTCGCTCGGCGAGCGAGGTCGCGGCCCAGACGTTCCACGCGTTGAAGGCCCGGGTGGCCGCCCGAAGGTACAACGGCACTGCGCGCGCGGGGCGACCGCCGCGCTCGAAGTGCTCCGCCAGGACCAAGGGATCCGCTTCGCCTTGCGCGTCGAGCCACTCGGCGGCTGCCACGTGAAGCGCCGCACGGTCGTCGTCGGCGAGCATCGCGTAAGCGGCGTCACGGAGCAGGCTATGGCGAAACTGGTAGGTCTTCGCTCCGGTCTTGGCGGCTGCCGGCGCGACCACTTCGGTCTCGACCAAGCGAGCGACGACGTCCGCCGCGCATGCGTCGGGGCCGAGCAACGCGGCGACCCCGGGCTCCCAGAACGTCTCCCCGAAGATGCTGGCGATACGCAGGAAGCGCCTCGCCTCGGGATCGAGGCGCGCGAGGCGCGCCTCGGGGATGGCGAGCACGCTGTCGGGCAGCGTCGTCGACCCTCGCTCGGCGACGTGGCGGATCAGCTCCTCGAGGTGGAACGGGTTTCCTTCTGCGTGATCGATGACTCTGCCGAGGGTCTCGGCATCAGGGTCCACCAGCGCTGCGCGGACCAGACGCTCGGCGGCGCGCCTCGTGAGCGCGCCGAGCCGCACCTCCTGCACCGAAGCCCGAGGCCACATCGATGGGAACAGGTCGTGGACCTCGGGCCGCGCGAGCGCCACGACCACGAACGGGCGCGCCGCGTTCGTGACCAGCGCTTCCTCGAGATAGGCGACGCTCGTCCCATCGCCCCAATGCAGATCCTCGATGAGGCAGACCACTGGCCCGGCGTCCGCGAGCGCCGCCAGCCACTCGGCGAAGCTCTTCGACAGCCAGCTAGCCAAGATGCGCGCGTCGCTCCGAGCGCCTCGCAGCTGCGCGCTGGGCACCGCAGGCGGTGCGCCGGCGAGCTCGCCGAGCATCTCAGCGAGCCGGTCGAAGGCGTCCCCGGTGAAGAAGCGATCGAGGTGGCGGCGTAGCGCGGCGTGCTGCTCCGCGAGCGAGCTCCGGTCTTCCATGTGCGCCGCGTCCCGCACGAGCTGCCGCGCGACATGGAGGGCCGAGCCTGCGCCGACCGGATGGCATCGCGCGAGGAGGACGGTGGTAGGCGGCTCGACCGACGAGATGAGCTCGTACCCGAGGCGCGACTTGCCGCTTCCTGCGACACCGGTGATGAGCACCGCGCGGCCGACCAGGTCGTCGGTCGCTTCCTCGACGGTGGCACGCAGCAGGGCCAGCTCCTTGTCACGGCCGACGCAGGGCGTTTGCCGCCCCAGGAGCGTGCGCGGCGAGGCCTTCTTCTTCGCCGGTCCCAGCAGCACGCCACCTGCGACCATGAACTTGTCGCAGAGCAGGGCCGCCGACACTTCGTCGATGGCGATCCCGGAGGTGGCGGGCGCCAGCGTGCTCACACGATCGATGATCGGTCCGTACGCGTCCGCGTGCTTCTCGGTTACGCGTCCGGTCGCGATCGCGATCGCTGCCTTCGGCTCGCGCTGCGCGAGGTCCAGCGCTCGGCCGGCGGCGATGGTCGCAGGGTCCTCACCACGGACCTCGAGCAGCACCGCGCCATCGGCCAACCGTAGCCCGCCCTCGACGGGACCTTCGGCACCGCGAACGAGGACGATGGTGACCATTCGCTTCTCGCGGTCGCCCACGCCGCTGCTCGAGCCGCTCGATGCGCCGCTCCCGCTGAGCTCGATCGCGCGCAGGACCGCTGCGGCGTCGCGAGGGCGCGCGGCGGGGTCCTTGGCCAGCATCCGTGCGACGAGCTCGTCGAGCCGGGGCGGAACGCTCGGCACGAGGTGCCGGACGCGCGGCGGATCCTCGAGCAGCAGCTTCGCGAGCACGGACACCGCGTTGGGCCCGGAGAACGCGGGCCTTCCCGTCATCGCTTCGAAGAGGACACAGCCGAGGGCGAACACATCCGACCGAGCGTCGATGTCCGCGCTGCCCACCGCCTGCTCTGGCGACATGTACCCGACCGTGCCCACCACGGTGCCGGTCCGCGTGATCGGGACGACCGTGGTATCGAGGGCGCCGCCCCGCGCGCTGCGCGCGATCCCGAAGTCGAGCAGCTTGGCTCGCGAGAGCTCGCCCCGCTCGACGAGAACGTTGGCCGGCTTGATGTCACGGTGGACGATGCCGTGGGCATGGGCGTACGCGAGCGCCGACCCCAGGCGACGGGCGATCTCCCACGCGTCGCTCATGCTCAGTGGCCCGTGGAGCGCCAGATGGGTGCGGAGATCGTCGCCATCGAGCCACTCCATGACGAGGTAGCGCGCGCCCTCCGCGGCTCGGCCGTGTGCGACATAGCGAACGATGCCGGGGTGGTCGAGCTCGGCCAAGAGGCGCGCCTCTTGCTCGAAACGCGATTGCTCGCCGTCCGGTCCCACGTGCTTGAGCGCGACCACGCGGTTCGTCTCCCGATCGCGCGCCCGGTAGACCGTCCCCATGCCGCCGGCCCCCGCGTGCGCCTCGATGACGAAGCGTTCTGCGACGACGTCGCCGGTCCTCATCGACCGGCCAGTATCGACCAAGGCGGGCGAAGGCGCGACCACGAACCGCCACCGGCGAGATTCGTGCCATGGCCGCTGGCCAGGCTCACGCGTGGTCGTGGCCGCCGGAGCTACACCGACCCTCGCGGCGCGTTGCCTGCGAAGCTACAACGGCGGGGACCGGGGCCTGACGGGGATCGGCACGCGGGTTGCCAGGGGCGAGAGCATGAAGCGAGCACTGGTTACGGGAGCGAATGGTCACATCGGGGCGAGCGTCACCAGAGAGCTGGTCGGCGCGGGCTACGAGGTGCGCGCCTTGGTCCGCCCGGGCAGCGACGCGCGGAGCCTCGACGGCGTAGCTGCAACGATCGTCCGCGGAGACGTGCTCGACGCAGTCTCGCTCGGTCCAGCCATGGAGGGCTGCGGCTACGTCTTTCACTTGGCCGCGCCGTACGTCCTGTGGGCCGCGCAGCCCGAGGCGATCATCGAGCCTGCGGTCCGTGGGACGGAGAACGTCCTCCGCGCGGCCAAGGCGGCTGGCGTCCAGCGTGTCGTCGTCACCGGGAGCTGCAACGCCGTCGGCTTCACCCGCGATCGACCCTTCGACGAGACGACCTGGCGCACGAACGCTTCGAGCCCCTACATGCGCGCGAAGCTCGAGCAGGAGCGGCTGGCCCGCCGCCTCGCGGAAGAGCTCGACCTCGATGTCGTGACCGTCCTGCCGACCGGGGTGCTCGGTCCGCTCGACTACAAGAAGACGCCCACCACGGCGCCTTTCGTCGACGCTCTGACCGGCAAGGGTCCCGTCCCCTTTCCGATGAACCTGGTCGACGTGCGCGACGTCGCGCGCGGGCACCGCCTGGCGGCCGAGAAGGGCAGGCGCGGGGAGCGGTACCTCTTGGGCGGCGACAACGTCGACGTCGAGACGCTCGCCGGCTGGATCGAGAAGCACACGGGCAGACGACCGTCGCGCGGCCTGCCGCCCGAGTGGGTGCTCCGCGGCGTCGCCGCGGTCGCCGAGCTCGCCTCCCGCGTCTCGGGCAAGGCACCGATCATCACGCGCGCCGTGCTCGACGACGTCGGTGGGGGTGCACCCCTCTTCGACATCGAGAAGGCCCGAGCCGAGCTCGGCTACGAGCCGCGCGGGGGTGAAGAGGTCGTGATGGCTACGGTCGAGTGGGCGCGATCGATGGGCTGGGTCGGCGCGAGCTGAACACCTGCGCGCGGAGCAGGAGCGGGATCGGAGCGACAAGCCATGGGATACGTCCAACCTTGCTGCCTCGTGCAGCCCGATACCTGCAGAGCGGTCGACGGCGTGGTGAGGCATGCGCACAGCGATGCGCAGCCTCGGCTTACGTGAGCGAGTGTTCCGGAGCGCGCGGTCACTCAGGCAGCCGCTCCGCGCAACACTCGCCGCATCGGGGCTTCCATTCGCGCGCAGCTCGCGTCGCCGTCTTCATCTGCCGCTCGCCTTGCTTCCAAGACGTTCCAGCACGTCTCGCTGAGGAGCGTCTCGATCGGAAAGGGGCCGAGATAGCCGAGCCCGTTGTAGATCCCCACGCGGTCGCCGAGCTCCGTCGCTTGAGCGCAGAGCAGACGAGCCGCGTCGGGGCTCGAGGGGTGCGCCTCCTGACCAAAGACGCGCACGACGGTCGGAGCAAGCCGCTGGCTCGCGCTCTGCTGGATCTCGAGCAGAGAGTCGGCGCCGATCCGCCAGCGCGTCCTCAGGGCCGTGCTCTCCGCGGCGAACAGCGCTTGCACGTCCGGAGGAAGATCGAGCTGGCCAATGCGCGGAGGCATCGACGCGATCGGCGTCCGTCCCTCGAGATCACGGAGCTCTTGAACGAGGGCCCAGACCGCCGCCGTCGGTTCGCTTCGTGACCACCCGCGCGGAGGGGCCTTGGAGCGGAAGAAGAACTCGCGTCGGGCTTCGGCGATGGCGTCGTCGTCGGCGTCGCGGAGGTGACCGGTGCCGGGACGATCACGACGCAACGTCGACTCCGGCAGCTCTTCGGCCCGCGGCGCTTCGAGGGCCGGCGGTACCCTCTTGTGCCCTCGCATCCGCCGAGGGACGAGCTCGCTCTGAGGAGCGCGTAAGCGCATTCCGGAGTCCACGTCGAACAGATGCGCGCCCTGGGGCGCCTCGACACGTACCACCGACCGCGTGCCATGGGTGTAGGACGCCAGGCGCGGAATGAGCTTCTCTTTCCTGCGCCACCGAACGACGCCGGTGAGGACGTCCATCGCGCGCAGGTGGACTGGCCTGAGGCGCTCACCGTCGCCGAGCACTTCTGCAGCCACGAGCGTCGGGCGCCCTTCGGATGTCTCCGTCAGGACCGCCCGCACCCGGTCGAGCAGCATCGAGACCTGAAGCAGTCGACCCTGGGAGCCCCAAGCGTAGACGCGGTCGTTCATTCGCCCCACGCACACACGTGACGTGGGACACGTTTCGAGATCGAGCACCTTGAGCCTGAAACCATTGCCGGGAACATGGAGCATTGCGGCTCGAGCCTAGCCTCCCCGCCCGACGAACGCGTCCCCCATGTGCTCCAGGAACGCTCGGACCCGGCTCGTGTGCCGGAGCTCGGGCAGGGTGAGGAGCCAGAGCCCGCGCACCGAGGCGCCCTCGGGCGGACCAATGCGTACGAGCGACGGGTCCGCGTCGCCCTCGACGCAGGGAAGGAAGTGGACGCCGAGACCCGCGCGGACCGCGTCGAACAGCGACAGGCTGCTGAAGTCCACGCGGACCGCAATGGCAGCGCCGGGGGCGTTCGTCGCGAGCCACTGATCGAGCCAGCGGGGGTTGAGGCGCTCGTCCCAATGCAACCAAGGGAAGTCCGCATAGGTGGCGCCCGGCCCCACCCGCGCGGCGAGGTCGGTGCTCGCGTAGACCGCGAACTCGACCTGACCGAGCCTCCGACCGACGAGGTGCTCGGGCGGCGTGTTGGTCAGGCGGAGCGCCACGTCGGCCTCTCGCCGAGTCAAGGACACCTCCGTGTCGCTCGCGGTCACCGTCAGCTCCACGAGCGGGTAGCGCGCGATGAACGAGCGGAACGCGGGAGCGAACCGCCGGAAGAGGAGGTCCAGGGTCGCGACGCGCAGCTTTCCTTGGAGGCGGGCGTCGCCGCCGACCACGCGGGCCTCGAGCCCGAGGAGCTCGAGCTCGACGCGCTCGGCGACCTCGACGACCTCTTGGCCGGCGGCCGTAGGCACGTAGCCCTCGGGCGTCTGGTCGAAGAGGCGAACGCCCAGGTCGGCCTCGATCGCCTTGAGCCGGCGGCCCACGGTCGTGTGCGTCGCGCCGACGCGGTCGCTCGCCTTGCTCAGGGTCCGGTCACGCGCGAGGGCCAGGACGTGCCGAAGATCATCCCAGTGCACCTGTGCATCCTCGCACATCGCGTGTCCGAAACCTCCCAGGGACAAACCCAGACCTCGGGCGCAAGCTAGGACGCGAGATGAGAGCCATCGTCCAGACCGGCTACGGCGCCCCCGACGTCCTCACGCTGCGGGAGCTGCCCCGCCCCACCCCTGCGCGCGGGGAGGTCTTGATCGAGGTGCGCGCCGCGAGCGTCACCTCCGCCGACTCGCGCCTGCGCGCGATGCGGCTCCCCTCGGGCTTCGGCCTCATCGGGCGCCTGATCTTCGGCGTGTTCGGGCCGCGGCGCGCGATCCCGGGCGTGGAGCTCGCCGGCGTCGTGGTCGCCGTCGGGCCTGACGTGAGGCGGTTCTCGATGGGCGACTCGGTCTTCGGGCTGAGCAGCGCGCGCATGGGCGCGCACGCGGAGTACGTCGCGCTGCCCGAGCGCTCACCCCTCGCGTCGATGCCGCCGGGCCTAACCTTCGAGGACGCTGCGGCGCTCGCCTTCGGCGGGCTCACCATGCGGTCTTTCTACCGCCGCGCGAGCCTCACCGCCGGCGAGCGGGTGCTGGTGAACGGCGCGTCCGGCGCCGTCGGCGTGGCGGCGGTCCAGCTCGCTCGGCTCGCCGGTGCCCACGTGACGGCGGTCTGCAGCGCGCGCAACGCCGAGCTGGCGCGGAGCCTCGGCGCGGAGAGGGTCATCGACTACGCGCTCGAGGATTTCGCGGAGGCGGAGGCCGCGTGGGACGTCGTCGTCGACACCGTCGGCAACGCTCCCTACCCGCGCGTCCGGCGCGCCCTCCGGCCGGGAGGCAGGCTCCTCGCCGTCGTCGCGACCCTGGGCCAGATCCTCCGCTCACCGTTCGTCGATCGTCGCGCGCGGCATCGGGTCGTCGCGGGCCCCGGGGAGGAGCGGGTCGAGGACCTCGAGGCGCTGGCGGCGCTCGTGGAGCGAGGCGAGTACAGAGCGGTGATCGATCGCACCTACCCGCTCGAGGAGATCGCGGCGGCGCACGCGCTCGTGGACGGCGGCCACAAGCGCGGGAGCGTGGTGCTCCTCGTGCAGCCTCGGGGAGAAAGTACCCGGCCGGGCCAAGCCCAAGTGGCCGGAATCGCAGACGCTCGCGCCTGTGGATAAAATCTGATTCTTGACATAGTCCAGATTCGTCCTAGGGTGCTCTCGTCATGTCCGAGGATCGCGCCCACGAGCTGCTGCGCCGGCACGCGCTTCAGGTCACCGCTCAGCGCCTCGCGCTGGTGCGGGCGGTGTCGGCGCGTCCTCACGCCACGGCCGAGGAGCTGATCGACGACGTGCGCGCCGTGATCGGGTCGGTCTCGCGGCAGGCGGTCTACGACGCGCTGGGGGTGCTCGTCGAGAAGAGCCTCGTGCGGAGGATCCAGCCGGCCGGGTCCCCTGCCCTCTACGAAGAGCGCGTGGGGGACAACCACCACCACCTGATCTGCCGGGCCTGCGGGGCGGTGGTGGACGTCGACTGCGCCGTGGGGTCGGCGCCGTGTCTCACCGCCAAGGACGCGCAGGGCTTCGCGATCGACGAGGCAGAGGTCATCTACTGGGGGCAGTGCGCGACGTGCCGGAAGGCCGCGGCGCGACGGGGGGCCGCGCGCGCGGGCCCCGCCGTGGACACCAGGAAGAAGAGAACCAGCGGCCCCGGCCGGCGGTAGCCGGCGGGGGCCTCCGGTCCCACCCGTTGGGGGTGCAGATTTCGACTGTTTGCGCACCGAGGTGCGAAGGAGCAGACCATGGCAGACGAGACGGTGAAGAAGGTTGGCAAGTGTCCGGTGATGAGCGGGGCCCACACGCGGGGGACGACCGCAGCCTCGACGAACGAACACTGGTGGCCGAACCAGTTGAACCTGAAGACCCTCCAGCAGCGGCCTCCGCAGTCCAATCCCATGGGCGAGGACTTCGACTACGCGGCCGAGTTCAAGACGCTGGACATGAACGCGCTCCAGCGGGACCTCGACGCGCTCATGACGGACTCACAAGACTGGTGGCCCGCCGACTACGGCCACTATGGGGGCTTCTTCATTCGTATGGCCTGGCACAGCGCCGGGACGTACCGCATCGGCGACGGACGCGGAGGCTCGGGCTCCGGGATGCAGCGCTTCGCGCCGCTCAACAGCTGGCCGGACAACGTGAGCCTGGACAAGGCGCGGCGCCTGCTATGGCCGATCAAGCAGAAGTACGGCCGCAAGATCTCCTGGGCCGAT
>CAZBJI010000094.1:0-15866 GCA_964492175.1 uncultured Polyangiaceae bacterium
ACCTCCCGATCGAGGAGCTGCCGTTCACCGCGGAGCCCTCGAAGATCCTCGGCCTGCCTCTCGCCGTGGAGCTTCACGTCGAGGCTGGGGCGGCCTGCGTGCTGGGTGAGGACCACAGGGCCACCTGCTGGGGCTGGTTCGGATCTTTGCAGGCCGAGGCGAAGCTCCCCGAGCCGTGGCACCCCGAGCTCGAGATCGTCGAGCTCGCCGTGGCGGAGGAGACCGTCTGCGCGCTCACGACGAGCGGCGTGCTCCATTGCGACGGCGGGATCAGCGGCGATCCGAGCGTCTTCGACCGCGACGTCGACCTCGAGGCCGCGCTCGGAACGACGCTCGGCATCGCCGGATGCAAGGCACTCTCGGCAGCTCCCCTCGGATCCATGTTTAGCGCCGAGATCAACTGCGTGAACGACTTCCACCAATAGAGCGAGCTGATCGCGCCATGCCCCCGCCCCGCTGTCTCTTCGCCCTCGCCCTCGTGCTCGGCTTCGCCGCGTGCGAGAGCCAGGACCTGGTCGCGCCACCGATCTTCGGCGGCTGGGTCGCCCAGGGCGGCAACGGCGACTTCTACCTGGGGCTTCGCCCGGGCGGGGAGGGCGAGGCGCAGGTCCTCATCCCGACGTACGAGGGGCAGCTCGAGCTCTCGGTCGAGTGGAGGCACCTCGACTTCACCCGCTTCGAGCTGGAGCTCGTCTGCGACGGCTCGTCCATCCGGGGCGTGACGTGTGAGCTCTTCGAGCCGTACGAATCGGGGCCACCGCAGCCCCTCCGCTACCTCTGCGAGCTCGAGACCCCCGACGCCCTCACGTGCGCCCCCGCAGAGGAGTGCACGCACTGCCCGCTCACGCACTTCACGCGGCGGTGACGGGACGCGGGGGACGCGCCAGCGTCGCCTTCACCTCGAAATGCCTGACCGCGAGCTCGACCACGCTTGGTCGCGTCCAGCTCGAGGCAGGCTCGCGGTCGTCCTCGCGCTCGGCCTCGCCGCGCGCGTGAGCCCGGAGCTCGACGGTCGTCCTCGATCACCCCAGGCAGGGGAGGCCGATGTGTGCCCTCGACGCCAAGCCCTGGCCCGCTGGGCGCTCCCTCGTGCGGAGGCGCAGCCTATCACGCTCCCCCGCCTCCTCGCGACCCTCCTCCCTCGATTTTCGCTCCCCCGGCACCCCTTCGCCGGCTTCTTCGGGTCGTCGGGAATTAGCTCTACCAACGGCGCGCTGGGGCAGTTGTACGATCCCGTAGGTACGCGCTCTCTTCGCCCAACGAGGAAGGTTGGTCCATGAACATTTCGATCACGTTCCGACACATGGATGGCACGGAGGCGGTCAAGGGCTACGCGAACGAGAAAATCTCCAAGCTGCAGAAGTATCTCCGTCAGGCCATGTCGGCGCAGGTCACGCTCTCCGTCGAGGGCCTCGACCACATCGCGGACGTCCGAATCCAGGCGGGTCCTGGGAACTACCACGCGAACGAACGGAACCACGACATGTACGCCTCCATCGATCTCGTGATCGACAAACTGGAGCGCCAGATCAAGAGTGAGAAGGGCGCCAACATGGCGAAGAAGCACGGCGGCATGAGCGCCGGGGAGTTCGCGGCGAACGTCGAGCGCGAGTCCCAGCGCGGGACGCGAGGAGACGCCTAAGCCGCGCGTCTCGACGAGGATGGGGGGCCGAGTGTGCTACGGTCCAGGCGCTTCGCCCCATGCATGTCATCTATTTTCACCGCCCCGGCCGGGTCGCCGCCGCGCGCGACGGCGACTCCGCGGTCCGGGACAAGTCGGAGGCGCTCGAGCGGCTCGCGCGCCTGCTCGCCAGCGGCGACGAACGCCTGGACGCCAAGACGATCGAGGAGCTGCTCGTCCGCCGCGAGGACCAGCAGTCCACGGGGGTCGGAGGCGGCGTGGCGATCCCCCACGCGGCCGTGGAGAACCTGGATCGGATCATCGGGGCGGTGCTCCTCTGTCCGGGTCCCATCCAGTTCGACGCGGTGGACGGGCTGCCCGTCTCCATCCTGTTCGCCGTCATCGGCCCGAGGAGGTCGGTCGGGGAGCACCTCAAGACCCTCGCGAGGGTCTCACGGCTCCTGCGGGACGATCAGTTTCGGGCGCGCCTCGTCGGCGCGCCGGACGGGCCAGCGGCGTTCGAGCTGATCGTCCACGAGGAAGGGCGGGCCTGACGTGCGGGGGGAGGTGGCGAGGTGAGCGACGACGACCCTCCGTCGAGGGCGACGCCCTCGAGCTCGCGCGGAGCCGGGGAGGGCTGCGGGCAGCCGGGCGTGGAGTGGTCCGACGACGAGACCTTCGCGAGCACCTCCGGCAGTGAGCCCCCCCGCGCTCGCCCGACGATCACCCCGCGGGCGCTGCTCTCCGAGGCCGCGCTCGACCTGCACCTGAACCCGCTCGCGGGGCACGCGGGTCTGGACAGGACCATCGCGCACACGAGGATCCAGAAGTCGGGCCTCGCGCTCGCCGGGCACTATCACGGCATCGTCCCGACCCGCATCCAGATCCTCGGGCAGACGGAGCAGTCCTACCTCGATCGGCTCACGACCGAGGCGCGGACGGCGTCCCTCACCGGGTTCTTCGGCCTCGGGCTCTCGTGCGTGATCCTGACCGGGGCCCTCGGGGCGGGCTCGAAGGAGCTCATCACGTGCGCCGACCGGGCCGACGCGCCGCTCCTGCACGCGGCCGAGCGCTCGAGCGTCACGATCACCCGGCTGCACGGCATGCTGGACGAGCGGCTCGCGCCGCGCCAGCGGCTCCACGGCGTGCTCATCGACGTCTTCGGCGTCGGCCTCCTCCTCATGGGACCGAGCGGCGTCGGCAAGAGCGAGTGCGCGCTCGATCTCGTCATGCGCGGCCACCGGCTGGTCGCCGACGACGTCGTGGACTGCGACTACCGGCCGCCCGGGATGATCTTCGGTCAGCCCGCGAAGCTGCTCCGGCATCACCTGGAGGTGCGCGGCCTCGGCATCCTCAACATCAAGGATCTCTTCGGCGTCACCGCGATCCGGGAGCGCAAGCGGATCGACGTGGTGGTCCGGCTGGTGGAGGAGTCCTCCCGCGCGCTCGAGGTCGATCGCCTCGGGCTGGAGGAGCGGTTCGCCGAGATCCTCGCCGTCTCCATCCCCGAGCTCATGGTGCCCGTCCGCCCTGGCCGTGACATGGCGTCGATCCTCGAGGTCGCGGCGCGAAACGAGCTGCTCAAGAACGCGGGGCACCACGCGGGCCGCGAGCTCTTCGGCGTGATCGAGGGGCGCATCCGCTTGGAGGACGCGCGCCGCGGACGCGGCGACGAGTCTGCGATGCCGCCCCCTGTGGAGCTCGGACCGCGGAGGGGCCGATGACGCCGACGCCGACGGACGTCGTCGTCGTGACCGGCCTGTCCGGCGCCGGCAAGTCCACCGCCCTCGCGGCCCTGGAGGACCTCGGCTACCACGCGATCGAGAACGTCCCACCGCCGGTCCTCGAGCACGCGATCGCCGCGTGCGAGCAGGCCGGCGTCAAGCGCATCGCCCTCGGCTTCGGCGCCGGCGTCGGGGAGTTCCTCGTCGGCGCTGCCGAGGTGCTCGAGCGCATCGCGCGCGGCACGCCCGAGCGCGGCTCCCCGCGGCGCGTCACGGTGGTCTTCCTGGACGCCTCGGACGACGTGGTGCTCCGGCGCTTCAGCGAGACGCGGAGGCCGCACCCGCTCGCCGCGGCGCTCCAGGCGCGCGCGGTGGAGGGGGCGGTCGCGGACGTGCGCAAGGCGGTCGCGCTCGAGCGCGAACAGCTCGCGCCGCTCCGCGCCATGGCAGAGGTGGTGCTCGACACGAGCGGGCTCCGCGTGCACGACCTCCGCAAGCGCGTCCTCGGCGCGTTCCAGGGCGGCGCCTCCGCCGAGCTTCGCATGACGGCCCGGCTGCTCTCGTTCGGCTTCAAGTACGGCCTGCCGAGCGACGCGGACCTGGTGCTCGACGTGCGCTTCCTCGAAAACCCCTTCTTCGTCCCCGACCTGCGCCCGCTGACGGGCCGCGACCTGGCCGTCCGCAGCCACGTCCTCTCCTCGCCGGGGACGGCGCGCTTCCTCGAGCTCACCGAAGAGCTCCTCGCGTTCCTCTTGCCCCGCTACGAGGAGGAGGGGAAGAGCTACCTCACGGTGGCCGTCGGCTGCACCGGCGGGCAGCACCGATCGGTCTCGATCGCGATCACGCTCGCGGAGCGCCTCGCGACGAGGGGGCACCCGGATCTGAGGGTCGTCCACAGGGAGCTCGCCGAGCAGGTCGCCAACACCCCCGCTCCCGCCGCGGTGGGAGGGAGCGGCTGATGGGACCGCCGGGGGGAGAGCCGCCGGGGCGGGGCGCCGGCGCGAGCGCCGCCGTGGAGCGCGCCTTCGAGATCACGAACGAGCGCGGGCTGCACGCCCGCGCCGCGACGAAGCTCGTCCAGCTCGCGAGCCGCTACCCGTGCGAGGTCACCCTCTACGGCGCCGAGCAGGACGGCATCAACGGAAAGAGCGTCATGGGCGTCCTCCTGCTGTGCGGGGCGAAGGGGACCACGGTCCGCGTGCACGCCGAGGGGGTGGGCGCCGCGGAGTGCGTGGAGGCGATCGGCGCGCTCATCGCGGAGCGCTTCGGGGAGGCGGAGTGAGCTACGGGGAGGGGACCCAGGAGCTCTTGCACGGCATCGCCGGCTCGCCGGGTCTGGCCATCGGTCGGGCGATCGTGATCGGCAGCCCGCGGCACCAGGTCCCGCGGCGGCTGGCGCTGCCGGAGGCCCACAGCTCTGAGATCGCGCGGTTCAAGCGCGCCACCGAGCGCGCGAGGACCCAGCTCAAGGGCGTCGCGCACAACCTGGGGGCCGTCTCCGCGGCGCACTCGGTGATCGAGGCCTACGCGATGATGGTGGAAGATCCGATGCTCGCGCAGGAGGTGGAGCGGCTCGTCCGCGACGAGAACCGCTGCGCAGAGTGGGCGGTGGCGCTCGCCGTCGATCACATCGCGGCGGCCCTGGCGCGCGCGGCGGACCCGTACCTGCGCGAGCGGAGCCGCGACATCGAGTTCGTCGGCGAGCACGTGCTCCGCGGCTTCACGAGCCAGTCCGCCGGGTACCCGCGCATCCCGCGGGGCGACGTCGTCCTCTTCGCGCGGGACCTGTCCCCCGCGGACACGGCCAGCATCGTGACGGGCGGGGCGGAGATCTCCGGCGCGCCGATGATCCCCGGCTCGACCGTCATTGCGTTCGTGACCGAGGGTGGGACGCGCACGAGCCACACCTCCATCACCGCGCGCGCCCTCAAGCTGCCCGCCGTCGTCGGGGTGAACGATCTCTTCGACTCCATCACCACGGGGGACCTCGTCATCATCGACGGCCTGCGCGGCACGGTGACCGTGCACCCGACCGAGGACGCGCTCCGCGACGCGCGCGAGCGCGGAGTCCGGTACACCGCCCTGCGCGACGCGCTGGAGCTCGCGCACGCGCGCGCCGCGCGGACCCTGGACGGCACGACCGTCGCGGTCCGCGCCAACGTAGAGAACCCGGAGGAGGCGCGCCGCGCGCGAGAGGTCGGGGCCGAGGGGGTGGGGCTCTACCGGACCGAGTACCTCTACGTCGATCGCCTCGAGCCGCCGACCGAGGAGGAACAGCTCGCCGCGTTTCGCGAGACGCTCAGCGCCATGAGCGGCCTCCCCGTGGTGCTCCGGACGTTCGACATCGGCGGCGACAAGTTCGTCTCCACGTTCAAGCTGCCGCCGGAGCTCAACCCCATGCTCGGGCTGCGGGCGGTCCGCTTGGCGCAGACGCGGCCGGAGGTCTTCCTCGATCACCTCCGCGCGATGGTTCGCGCGAGCGCCCTCGGCGAGGTCCGGATCATGATCCCGATGGTCTCGGCGCTGGAGGAGCTGCGCTGGGCGAAGTCGATGCTCCAGTCTGCCTGCCAGCAGCTCCGCGAGCGCGGCTTGGACGCCCCCGAGGACATCCCGGTGGGCGTCATGATCGAGGTCCCGGCGGCCGCGGTCCTCGCCGACCACTTCGCCCGCGAGGCCGCCTTCCTCAGCATCGGCACCAACGATCTCATCCAGTACACGCTCGCCGTCGATCGTTCCAGCCGCCGCTTGGCGCACCTGGCGTCGCCCTTTCACCCCGCCATCGCCCGCCTCATCGACCGCACGGTGCGGGCCGGGGAGCACTACCAGTGCCCCGTCAGCGTCTGCGGGGCCATGGCGGGCGATCCGCTCGCCGCCGTGGTGCTGCTCGGGCTCGGCGTGCGCGAGTTCTCGATGGAGGTCTCCGCGATCCCCGAGATACGCGAGACGTTCCGGCGCGTCTCGGTGGAGGAGGCGCAGCGGGTCGCCGAGCGCGTCCTCGATCTCTCCTCCGCGGAGGAGGTCGATCGGCTCGTCGTCGAGACGTTCGCGCCGCGGCTCCACGACATCCTCGCGGGTGAGGCGGTCGAGGAGTAGTTGGCGGCGAGGAGGGCGCTCGCGCGGTGTCTGCTCGTGGGGTGCGCGCTCGTGGCGGCGTGCACCTCGGCGCCCGACGCGCGCGTGGTGGACGAGGTGCCGCCCCCGGTGGCCATCCCGGAGCGCGTCGAGCGGTTCGAGCTCGGGCCGGGCACCGTGACCGTGGAGGCCGACGTGTCGGCGGGATCGAGCTACACGATCCGCTTCCCTCGCTCGAGCGGGACGCTCGTGCTGGCCCCGGACCAGCGCGAGGCTTCGACGGTGGACGTCCTGGTCGACGCCACGGTCGCCGAGTCCTCGCTCCAGCTCGTCGCGGACATCGCTCGGGAAGAGTTCCTGCACACGTCGCGGCATCCATCCGCTCGGTTCACGTCGCGCGCGCTCCGGCGGACGGCCGAGGGGCTCGACCTCTACGGCGAGCTCGACTTCCACGGGACGAAGAAGAGCATCGTCGTGCCGGCTCGCATCGACGTCGAGGCTTGCCGCGTCCGGCTGGCCTGCGAGTTCACGATCGACCGGCGTGCGTTCGGCGCCGTCAGCGAGGGCGCGCTCGATCCGCTGGTCTCCGACTCCGTGGTGGTCCGCATCGCCGCCGACGTGCCGCGCTCCGGCCCCAACTGCCCGACGGCCCCGCCCGTCCCCGCCGCCCCCGAAGCGCCGGTGAGCGGAGCTCCGTAGGTGCCACCCCGTCCCCACCTGGTAAGCTGCGCCCCGATGCGCTTCGTCGCTCGCCTCGCCACGGGGCTCGGGCTCGCCGCCGTGTGCGGCTGCAGCTTCGTTCTCGGCTTCCCCACCGATCTCGAGGCGATCGGCGGCAGCGGCAGCGCGGGGGGCGCGGGGGGCGCAGGCGGAGGAGGCGGCGCGTGCTCCGTCCCCTCCCTCCGACGGATCGCGTGGCAGGCTCGGCCCGACACGTCGCTCGATCCCGAGAGCGAGTTCGACATGACGCTCGTCACGGGGCTCGTCCGGCTCGACGGTCGCACCGTGGCGTACGGGATGAACGACGGCGGGATCTTCGGGCTGACCTTCCCGTCGCCGCAGAACAACCTCGTCTTCCTCGCCTCGGTGCCCGATGACTCGGTGTTCTCCGAGCCGCTCGGGTCGGTCCTCGGCTGCGACGCGGACGCCAACATCACCGTGACCTCTCGGGCGGCGCCCGTCGGAGGCGACGTCATCGTGTCTGGCTACCTCGGGATCGGCCCCACGGGCACCAACGGCTACGGGTTCGGGGCGGGGCGCGTCGACGGCTGCGCCACGCCGCTCCCCGTCGTGGGGCAGGCCGGCGCTGCGACCCCCTTCTTCGCGGTGTTCTCCGGCAGCGGGGCCAGCCCCTCGCCGGATCCGTACATGGGGGCGCGCGGCGCGGCGCTCGACATCGACTTTCAGGCTGGCGTCTTCGGCGGGATCGGCGCCGCGATCGGGCTCGTGGAGGGCGTCGACTCGGGCGCGGCCTACCCACGGTACTTCCTGGTGCGGTCGACGACGACGTCCGGGAACGAGGTCGCGTTCGTGGCCAACGCGGCCCCGGGGGATACGTTTCCGAGCGAGGTGCCTGGCGCGGCCGCCGTCGACGCGCAGGGGACGGTGTGGGGGACGGGCGTGTCGTGCGCGGATCCGCAGTGTGGCGCCGGCGGTGACGTGTTCGTCGCCAGGTGGCCCGCGGGCATGGCGCCGATCCCGGTCGACAGCGGTGGCACCGGGACGTCGACGGGTACCGCGGTCGCGTCCGGCGGGGGGCGCGTCTTCGTGGGGGGCGCCTACACGAACGAGCTCCAGATCGGAGGAGGCCCCGTGCTTCCCACCGCCACCGACCCCAGCTCGTTCGTCGTCGCCCTCGACGGAGCGGGGCAGGCGCTCTGGTCGTACCCCGCGGTGGGCGACATGACCTTCGCCGGCTTCGACAGCGTCGTCGACCTCGCCTACGCCCCGGGGACGTGCCCGAACGGGTCCTCGGGAGGCTTCGTCTACGTCGCCGGGTGCCTCCTCGACCCCTCCGCGCCGCTGACCAACAATCCCTGCAGGATCCCGACCGCCGGCGAGCACGGCTACGTGGCGAAGCTCGACGCCGAGACCGGTCGGCCGCTCTGGCTGGAGGTGCTCCAGCCGGTGGCGGCCGCGACGGACGTCCTCCTGCCCACGGCCATCACCGCGGACGAGACGGGCCTCTGGGTGGCGCTCGCGTTCCGCGGTCAGACGACGCTCCCGGGCGTGCTGGCGACCGGGCCGGGGCAGCACGGCCTGCTCCTGGAGTACACGCCCTGATGCCGAGGCCGCTGCGCACCCTCTCGCAGCGCGATCTCACGCGGCTCGTCGACCAGACCGTGGTTCACTACGAAGAGAACGCCGCCGCCTTCTGGGAGGGAACGAAGACCCACGACGTCAGCCAGAACGTGGACGCGCTCCTGCGGCACGTCGAGGACGAGCCGCCGCTCACCATTCTGGACGTGGGGTGCGGGCCCGGCCGAGACCTGGTCACGTTCCGCGACATGGGACACGAGGTCGTCGGCCTCGACGCCTGCGCGCGCTTCGTGGAGATGGCCAAGAAGCGCTCGGGCGCGGAGGTGCTCCACCAGAACCTCTTGTCGCTCGACCTCCCCGCGGCGCGCTTCCACGGCGTGTTCGCGAACGCCGTGCTCTTCCACGTCCCGACCCAGGAGCTCGCGCGGGTGCTGCGCGAGCTCGCCGCGGCGCTCCGGCCGGGCGGTGTGCTCTTCGCCTCGAACCCGCGCGGGCCGGACCTCGAGGGCGAGGAGGGGGACCGGTACGGGGCGTACCTCACCCTCGAGACGTGGCGCGCGTTCGTGACGGAGGCCGGCTTCGTGGAGCTCGAGCACTACTATCGGCCCGAGGGTCGCCCGCGCGGCCAGCAGCCTTGGCTCGCGACGGTGTGGCGCAAGCCGGCCTGATCGACGCGTCGCTCGGGAGAAGCGCCCGCGATGGAATGCGCGAAGGCGCCCTCCTCCCCGGGGGAGAAGGGCGCCTTCGACAGGCTCGCCGAGTGCGGCGGCGGCCCGTGGCTACTCGCCGGTGCAGGTGATGAAGGCCGTCGCGCCGGAGATCGGGTCGGCGTCCCCGGCGAACCGGAGCATGCGGCGCTCGTCGGCGGCGCAGTCCTTCACCAGGTCCGGGTTGCCGATCTGGGGGACCGTGGTCGCGTCCACGTAGCACCAGCCGTGCACGTCCTCGGGCTTCGCGTCCGTCTGGCACGCGGCGCGGGCGTCGCCTTGCAGCTGCTCGACCTCGCAGAAGCAGTCCCACCCGGGGTTGAACTCGCTGAGCTCCGCCATCTTGACGGCGTTCATCATGGGGTTCGCGTCGCCGTCGAGCGTCGCCGGGATGTCGGCGCGACCCGTAGCGGGGTCGCAGCTGCACGCACCGCCCGCCGCCACCCGCGCCTCGATCACGATGCACGAGACGCTGCCGTCGGCCGCCGGCTCGAGCTGGCGCGGCAGGCACTGGCCGCGGAGGTTCTTCTTCAGCTTGTCGACGATGGTGCGGACCGCCGGCGCGTAGCCGAAGTTCTCCTGCGTCTCGTCGGTCACCTGCTCCGGGCAGATGCTCGCCGGGATCCCCTGCTCACCGAGGCCACCGAGCACCGCGAGCTCACGCGTCCCCGGGTACGCCTTCGCCGCGATCTGCTCCGTCCCGTTGCAGAGGGGGTCGTCGCACTCCGCCGTGGTGCACGTCGCGCAGTCGTGGCCCTCCGGGGTCTCGATCCCGAAGGTGCAGGCGTACTGGAGATCGGAGACCTCGAAGGTGCGGTCGCCGCCGTTGATGGCGTTCTCCGCCGCGGGAGAGACGCCCAGGAGGTCGCTCGTGCCCGTGCGGCGCTCGGAGGTCTCGATCATGAAGGGGTCCGTCGGCGGGACGTTCGCGTCGGGGTTGCCCGCGAGCTTCGCCATTGCGCCGCTCTCGGTGAGCTCCTCCACCGACTGGAAGCCGAGCGCGAGGCTCGGGTTGCCCGACGCGTCCTTCTTCGCGATGGCCTGCCACGGGACGCCGACGATGCCGGACATGTACACGAAGCCCGCGGGCCGCTCGATGCGGACGCCGTCCCGCTCGGTGACGAAGAGCGGGTTCCACTCGCCCCCGGCGCCCTCGGTCGCGAGGTCGGAGCGCGTCGTGTCGATGCGCGGCTTGGTCAGCGCGTTCACGTAGCGCGTCGTGGGGTAGAGCAGGTTCAGCCCGTAGCGCCGCTTCTGGTCGGAGCACCGCCAGCCGAGGCTGTCCTCCGCGTGCGCGTAGCGGTTCGCGTCCAACGTGCCCTGGCCTGGGCCGCACGTCTCGAGGTCCGGCGCGCAGCCCGCGGGGTTCTTGGCGGCGCAGCTCGTGCAGCAGACATCGTTCGGGTTCTCGGCGCACTCGTCCGTCGCCTTCCAGAAGGGCGTCTTCGCGATGACGTCCTGGAAGTAGGGCTGCGTGATGTCGACCGAGCAGTCGTTCTCGTCGCTCAGCATGACCACCGCCACGAGCGAGTCGGGGCGGAGGAAGTCCCGCCGCTGCCGCAGCAGCTCCTCGTCCAGGCCCACCTCCACGAGCTTCCCGTCCGCGCCCTTCGAGAGCGACGCGTAGGGGGCGGGGTCGGCGAGGAAGCGGTACACAGACTCGAGCTGCATCTCGAACCGACAGCCGAGCTGGTCGGCGCCGCGCACCATGTCGGCGAGCTCGTCGCGGAGCGCCCCGGTCGCGGACGCGCCCTCGGTGGTCGTCGGATCCCAGGCGAGGAACTCCTTGCCTCGCAGCGTCGCGCCGTCCGCCTTCTTGGTGCGGTCGATGAGGCGCGCCCCGTCGTTCGCGTGCTCCTCGTCGTCACACGCGCCGGTTCCGAGGTCGCCGAGGCTGGAGGTGATGACGCCGATGTGGACGTCGGTCACCGGCGCGAACTCGGGCTCACTGCCCGCGGGGCAGCGGCCTTCGGCGTCGGCGCTGGCGCCCGTCGCGAGCCCCGACAGGTCGTCGATGCACTTGGGGGTGATCAGCCTGCCCACGAGATCGGGCACCGCCTTGGCAAGGACGCTCTGCTTGTCCGCCATCGAGCCGGAGTTGTCGATCGCGAGCAAGAGATCGATGCGCTCCACGCGGCTCTGGGCGAGCGGCTCGACCACGGTGGAGGTCGTGCGCGGCTCCAGCGTGTCGATGGGGCGGTCGAGGCAGCCCGGCACGGCCAGAGAGAGCGCCGAGATCGCGACCAGCCGTGCCGTCCCCGAGTTCCTACCGAGCCGAGAGTCCTTGTTCATGCACCGGTGGAGTGCCCCCGCCGCCGATGTGAGAAGAAAAAGAGCACCCCCCAACGGCGATGGTACAAAGCGTATGAAAACAGCTAGATACGAACGACTCGCGGGGGCCCGCGGGTGAGGGCGTGCTCGGTCAGCCGGCCGCGGTCGCTCGGGGCGGCTCGGCCGATCGCGCCGGCGAGCGGGGGCCCCGCTCCTCACGGAACATTCGGAGGGCGAACTGCCCCGCGGGCGAGCCCCGCAGCTCGCGCGCGACGGCGGCGAACGCGGGCGGCGCCTCGTCGAGCGAGGGGAACACGGCGCCGTACCCCTCCGCGGGCGTCGGCAGCAGAAGTGGCGCGGCCATGCACGCGAAGGCGAGGTCCGCGGCGGTGAACCGATCCCCCACGAGGTAGCTGCGGCCCTTCAGCCGCTCCCCGACCTCCGCCATCAACGCCTGCGCCTTGGTGAGCGACCGCGCGGCGCGCTCCTCCGTGACGCCGAGGCTCTTGGCGATGAACCGCTCCGCCAGCGGGTAGACGCGCTTGAACCAACGCGCCTGGAGAGGGCCGACGTTGTCGTCCGCGATCTGGCCGAGCACCGCGGGGTCGGTGAAAGCGTGGAAGTAGGCGAACCGCCGCGTGTGGGGGCCGAGCTCGAACGAGAAGCGGGTCTCCAGCTCCTCCACGCTCGGATCCGGGTACAGGCCCTCGCCCGGGGGCGCGTACCGGTCGGACACGTACCGGACGATGCGCGCCGAATCGCGGACGCACTCACCCTCGGCCGTGACGAGCAGCGGCGTGGAGAGCGGGGTGGAGATCTTGTCGGCCTTGCCGACTCCGTACCGCGGGGCGAGCCGGAGCACGCCGAGCGCGTGCATCACGGGCATGTAGCCCTCCTCCTCGTAAGGGACGCCGAACCGGTCGAGCGCCCAGCGCGCCTTCTCGTTGTAGTGCGAGAACCTGATCGTCACGAGGCGGTGCTTCATCGCGCCGATCCGTAGGGCTGCTCCGGCGTGCTCGCAAGGCGGATCACTGCGGGCACACGCCCGGCTCCCAGACCCAGGCACCTCCCTCGCACCTCGCGTCCACGCCCGTGCTGCACGGGTCCCCGTACACGCACTGGAGGCCCTCCGAAGAGCACGGCGCGCCCGCGTTCGGCGGGACCTCCGGGCACTCGGCGCCGGGCGTGCCGCACACCCAGAGCGGAGGGGGTGGACCACACGGTCCTCCGAAGCACGTGGTGCAGAGGCACTGGGTGCCGCCCGCGAACGCGCACTTCACGCCCTCCGAGGGGCAGAGCGACTGCGGCGGGGGCGCCTCCGGCGGGCACGCGGGATCGACCACCTCGCAGTTGGGCGGCGGCAGCTGGATGTGCCACCCGTCGTCGAGGCAGGAAGCGGACGCGCGACAGCTCACGAAGTCGGACGCGCCGTAGGTGCACATGAGGAAGAGGCCCGGGCAGCTGGTGCCTGCGGCGGGTAACCCGACCGGGCAGCCCGACGGCGCCGATCCGCCGGCCCCCGTGGGGCCCGGTCCCGTGGACCCGGTCGTCGCCGCGACGCCGCCGCCCCCGTCGTCGTCGCCGTCCTCGACGACGACGGACTCGCAGCCGCTGGCGGCGAGGAGCGCGAGAGCCGTGAAGAGAGCTCGGGTGGTCATGGCCCCATGGTAGCCGCTCAGCCGCGGACGTGGTCCGGCCCGGCGCACGAAGGGGCCGAGACCCTCCTACGCCGCGAGGGGCGAGGTACTAGGGCGACTTCGCACCCGATCGCACCATGAACGGCGAGCGCGGCGCCGCCGACCAAGCGGGGCCGCGGGGTGCTGCTCGCGCTGGTACGACGCCGAGGGCGTCGTCGCCTCGGACGGGCTCGTCGGCAGCGCGGAGGTCCCGGTCGCGGCGCGCTCCGAGCTACATGCCGTGGTCGCGAGCGTGAACAGCAGGACCGCCTGGCTCGACCGGCGCGAAGACGGCGCGGCGCGGGACTCGCTCACCCCCCGCAGCCCCCTCCGCGGCGGCGCGGCGCCGGCGCGGCGCGGGACTCGCTCACCCCCCGCAGCCCCCTCCGCCGCCGCAGCTCGAGGAGCCGCACCCCCCTCCGCCGCCGCAGCTCGAGCTGGAGCAGGAGGAGCTCGAGCAGGCGCTGCTCCCCGTCGGCACCTCCGCCGCGCCGAACGTCGACCCGGCCGTGGAGCCCCACGCGGTGCCGGGCCAGGCGGCCGCGAGGAACGGGATGGCGACGAGCCCCGCGGTGGCGCCGACGAGCGCGACGTCCGCGGGCCTGCGGGTGCGGCCCGCGTACACGTCGTGGCGCAGTGACACCGTGGAGGCGCCGAGCCACTTCAGGTAGCGATCGCCGGCGCTGGTCAGGCGGCTGGCCTTCCGAAAGAGGAAGAGCGCGACCGCGACCGCGATCATCTCGAGCACCAGGAAGCCGATGGGGCGGCCGAGCTCGATCCCGCGCGTCGCGCGGAGGGCGCCGACGCCGAGCAGGCTGAGCCCCACCGTCGCGTACGCGACGCTCCCCACGAGCATGCGCCCGGGCGGATGAAGGAGACCGAGCTCCGCGAGCTCGCGCTCGAGGTCTCCGGTCCGCCGCGCCGCGACGATGGTGGCGGCGCTCCGCACCTGGTGCGTCGTCACGGCCGTGGCGTGCAGCTCCGCGGCGAGCCCACGCGAGGCGAGAGCCGCGTCACGCGGGATGGGGTGCACCGACCAAGCCGCGCCTGGGTGGCTTGCCGGCGTGAGCCACCCCTCCGCGACGGCCTGCGCGACGATCGCCTCCGCCACTCCGCGCTCGCCGGCGCGCAGGAACGCGACCGCGAGCACGTCGTCGACCGACGGCCACGCGCCGATCGTCAGCTTCCGGCGAGCGACCGACGCCTGACGGTACGCGTCGACCGCCGAGGGCCCCGTAGGCGCGTGGGGCGTGAGGAGCGAGAGGACGCCCAGGTTCGCGGCCTTGGCCAGTCCGACCCCGAGGACGGACATCAGGGCGTAGATGAGGAGGAACTCCGGCCCGGACGCGACGTTGATGGGGAAGACGTCCACGGACAGGGCGACCAGGTGGCTCACGCCTTCACCTCCTCGTCCAGCGCGTCGATGGCGCCCACGGCCGCGTCGAGCAGCGAAGCCAGCGCGTCGACGGCCTCGTCGGTCTTGTCGCGGGTTCGGAGCAGCGACGTGGTCTCCACGTGGAGCTTGCGCCCAGCCTTGGTGAACACCGTCTCGACGTCGTCCGAGCACTCTTCGCCGCTGAGGGTGAGGAGCGCGCGGAGCGGGAACCGAGCCTGCCTCACCTTGCGCGTGACGGACGCGGTCAGGGTCGGCTTGTGCCCCGCGGCGTCGATCACGGCGCGGCGCAGCCGAATGGCGAGGTCTCGCAGCTCTTGCTCCACGCGCAGCCGCAGGTGCCGCGGCTCGATCACGAGGTCGGCGAACGGGTCCGGCCCGAGCAGCACGACGTGGTGCCGCCGCAGATCGTCGTAGAGCAGGGGGAACACGTCCGCGGCGCGCGCGATCTCGGACTCGACGAGGAGCATCGCCTCCACCCGCGCCGCGGCGCGCGCGATCGTGAGCGGCTCGCCCATCCTCTCGAGGAGCGCGCGGGACGAGCTCGCCAGGACCACGACGACGTCGACGTCGCTCTCCCCTTCGCGCCAGTCGCCGCGCGCGGCGCTGCCGTGCACGATCACACTCCGCAGCTCGGCGCCGGCCGCGTCGCGGAGATCGGCGCAGAGCTCCTCCATGCGAGCTTGGATCGACCGGGGGAGGCGCTTGTAGAAGTAGTCGGGCATGATCTCTCGTCGGAGTCAGCGGGCGTGGGTCTGCGGTGCAGCCTCGGACCTGCCCTCGGCGCGGTTCGGGCGCGGCGGGCGTGTTCGATCCCACACCTGCCGCGGGAAGAAGAAGCGGGCGCGCGCCTCGGCGCCCGGGGCGCGGGCGGCGAAGCATCGGCCGCGGCTCGTCGGGACGCTCCCTACGAACGGGCCTCGCCGCGGCGACGCGCCCCGATGGTCGAAGCAGAAGCGCGCGTCCAGGGCGAGCCCGTCGAGGGCCGCGGCGTCCGCGAGGTGCGGGCTCCTCGCCGCCGCGGCCGCGATCGCCCGAGCGTCGGCGACTGGGGCTGCGCGGCTCGGGCGAACCGGCAGGGACACGTGGGCCCTCGCGGGGGCCGGCACCGGACTAGCTCCCAGCTTCACGGCGCAGACGTCA
>CAZBJI010000094.1:15876-29970 GCA_964492175.1 uncultured Polyangiaceae bacterium
CCCCGCCGCCGCGGCCGCGCTCGCCCGCGCGCTGGCGACCGGCGCCGCCGGGCTCGGGCGAACCGCCCAGCCCACGTGGGCCCTCGCGCGGGCCTGCACCTCCGGGGCGCCCCGGAGGCGGGGCAGGAGCGGGAGCGCCTCCTGCACACGCTTGTGCACGAGGACCTCGCGCGCCCGGAGCACGGGGCGGAGCAGCGGCGCGGGCGGGACGGAGAGCCCTGCCAGCCACCGCGCCAGCTCGTCCTGCTGCGACGCGAGAGGGGCGAGATCCGCGGCGCAGGCGGTCGCCGCGCGCGGCGAGGCCGACCCTCGGCGCGCTCCGGCGGGCCTTCGCTTGGCGTTCGCGGCGATGGCCTCTGCGCGAGCGAGCTCCGGCTGGAGGCTCGACCAGGAGAGATCGTCGTCGCGCTCGAGGATGACGTCGACCGCGCCGCAGCGCTCCAGCGCGCGCTCCAGCAACCCGAACACGACGTCGGGGACGGCGTGGGCGTGCGTGTCGTAGAAGAAGCCGCAGCGCTCGACCCCGCCCGCGATGTGGATCATCTCGGCGCGCTCGACGGGGTAGCGGGCGAGGAGCTCGAACGGGTCTACGCCGGCGTTGTGCGCGTTCGCCGCCAGGTTCGCCAGATCCAAGAGGAGCCCGCAGCCCGTGAGCTCGGTGAGCAGGCAGTGGAACTCGCCCTCGTCCATCTCGTCGCCCGGGGGACGGAGCCCCCACGCCACGTTCTCGAGGAGGAGGGGCACGTCCGGAAGCGCTCTCCGGAGGCGATCGGCGTTTCGCGCCACGGCGCGCGCGGCGTCGCGTGAGAAGGGGAGCGCCGTGAGGTGGCCGATCTCGACGCCGCCCGAGCGCACGAACGCGGCGTGCTCCGTCACCACGGCGGCGCGCGACTCCCGCGCGTAGCGCGCGAGACGACGGACCCGCTCCGCGTCGAGCCCCTCCGCCGATCCGAGCGACACCTTGGTGCCGTGGAGCGCGATCGGGAACGCCTCGGCCAGCGCCACACCCTCTCGCGCGCGCTCCGGCGAGGCCAGCCGGTCCTCGAGGACGAGCTCGAGCGTGAGGCCGCTCCCGGCCCACGCGAACAGGTCGCGCGAGAGCTCCGGCCGAAAACCGACGCCGATCCCCGTGGCGCTCATGCGTGCGAAGGATACACGCCGTTGCTGTGTCGACCACCGCCCACCGCTCGCCGGCCGCGACCGGCGCGCGCTTCCCTCTTTTCCCTTGAGCCCGGGGGTACCTTTCCCTATTCCGGCTAGGAGCGGGCGTGCGCCCGCCGGCCTCCCATGCGCCTCTCCCCGACAGCCCCGCTCACCTGGCTGCCGCTCGCCGCGGCGGGTGCGTTCGCGGCGTCGCTGACCATGGGCGGCTGTGAAGAGTCGGGCCCGCCCACGCAGCTCCAAGGGCAGGTCCACCTCACGCTGCTCCATACCTCGGACGTCCACTCCCGGCTCTTCCCCTACAACCTGCAGATCGGTCAGGTCGACGCGGGCCTCGGGCTCGGCGGCGTCGGGACGATCTCCAACGTCGGCGGCATCGCCCGGATCTCCCACATCATCGGGCGGGAGCGCGCCCGGTCCGGCCGCGCCCTCCACATCGACGGCGGCGACTGCTTCCAGGGCGCTCCGGTCTTCAACTTCTACCTCGGGGAGGCGGAGATCCGGGCCCTCAGCGCCATGGGCACCGACGCGATGCTGATCGCGAACCACGAGTTCGACGCGGGCGCGCGGAACCTCGGGGTCCAGCTCCAGAAGTGGTCCACGTTCCCGGCGCTCGCGGCGAACTACCAGCTCGAGGACGCCACCATGCCCGGCGCGTCTCCCCTCGGCACGCTCCTGCGGCCGTTCCAGGTGTACGACGCCGACGGGCTGCGGGTCGCCGTCATCGGGATGGCGAACCTCTCGAGCCTCACCTCCATCTTCGACGCGCCGAACCGGCTCGGCATCACCCCGCTCGGCACCACCCAGACGGCGCAGGCCTACGTGGACCTGCTCCGCCCCAGCGTGGACGTCATCGTCATGGTCTCGCACCTCGGGCTCGAGCACGACGAGGACATGATCGAGACGACGACGGGCATCGACGTCGTCCTCGGCGGCCACAACCACATCGTCCTGCAGCCGCCCAAGCGCGTGAAGGACTGCTCGCGCAACTTCGACCAGGAGTCCCAGAGCTACTACATCGAGGTCGACGGTCCCGTGTCGGGGGAGAAGGTCCGGCGCTATTGCAAGCCGCGCGAGGTGGTCCTCTCGCACTCGGGCGCGTTCGCCAAGTACGTCGGCCGCGTGGATCTCATCCTGTCGAACGACGAGCGCGATCTGCCGCCGAAGTGCAACCCGGACGAGCAACAGGCCGCCTGCTACGATCCGCTGAACGGCTTCGAGGTCCTGTCGACGGACTACACGCTGTTCCCGGTGAACGAGAGCGTGCCCCAGGATCCCATCGTGGCTTCGCTGCTCGAGCCCTACGCGCAGGGCCTGGACACCCTGGCCAACCTCGAGCTGCTCGTCGGCTACGCGCCGGACGGGTCGCGCCGGTTCTCGGCGTCGGGCGGGGACTCCCCCCTCGGGAACATGATCGCGACGGCGATGTGGCTGCGCCTGGGCATCCAGACCGACTTCTCGCTGACGAACACGACGGGCATCCGCGCCGACTTCGTCCCCGGGCCGATCTCCGTGGAGCAGATGTACAACGTGTTCCCGTTCGACAACTCGATCACGAAGATGCAGCTCTCCGGCGTGGAGATGCAGGACCTCTTCGACTTCGTCTCCCGCCGCAGCGCGGGGCGGGGGTGCGTCTCCCAGGTGCAGATCGCGGGCGCCCGCGTGGTGATCGACTGCCTCTCGCAGACGGCGACGGGCATCTTCGTCGGACCCCTCCTGAAGGAGGGCTCGAACGACCCGGAGACCTGCTCCGTGGACGACGACTGCCCCGGCAAGCGCGTCGGTCAGTGCGACGCGGAGACGGGCATCTGCTGGCAGCCGATCGAGCCGTTCGGCTACTACGAGCTCGCGACCTCCAACTACCTCGCCGGTGGGGGCAGCGGCTTCCGCGTCCTGCAGCGCAACACCACGCAGTTCGACACCAAGGTGCAGCAGCGTGACGCGCTGATCGACTACATCCGAGGCGGCAACCCCTGCGGCGCCGGGAAGTCGGGCGAGCTCCGGTCGTGCTCCACCGACGCAGACTGCGGCTGCGAGGAGGGCGGAGACCCCGCGCTCTGCAACGTCGAGCCCGGCGCGTTCGTCTGCGCCTGTACGGACGCCGTGGTGGAAGGAGAGACGTGCGCCTCCGACGCCGACAAGAGCTGCGGGGGGGACGGCTCCTGCGTCCTCGCCGCCTGTCGCCGCGACGTCGCCGCGTTCCAGCGGGAGACGTGCGAGGCTGCGCCGAACTCCGACATCCGCGAGTCGTGCGAGGACTCGATCAGCCCGTGCGCCGCCGGCGGCGAGCAGTGCAAGTTCCTCGCGTGCGTCGACAGAGGGCTCGGCAACTACTCCGACGGCCGGCTGCGCATGGTGGGCCAATGAGCGCGTCCGCCGAGGCGGAGAAGGGGGAGGCGAGGCGAACATGAGCATTCGGCATGGCTTTCGGCTCGCGGGGACCGCGCTGGGCGCGGCCACGCTCTTCTCCTCGTGCATCGGGCGCAAGGACGTGGACCTCGGGACGCAGTCCTTCCGGATCGACGTCGTGGCCGTGAACGACGCCGAGCCGCCGACGCTCGACGCGCCGCTCCCAGCCAACACCGGCGACGTCGAAGAGACGTGGGACTTCACGATCGAGGCCGCGGGCCCCGACGGCAAGCTCGAGGGCTTCGACGGCGTCGTACGCATCTCGGTCCAGCCGGGCGCCGTCCTCTCCGTCGTCAGCGACTCCGGGGAGGACCTCGGGCGGAACATCCGCCTGGTGGACGGCAAGGCGACGGGTCGCGCCATCGTCACCGCCGTCTATGGTGAGGCGCGGCTGTGGGCGGAGGACCTCGGCTACAAGCCGGCCGAGCCGGGCAAGACGCCGGAGTGCGCGAACGGGAAGAACGACGACGAGGACGACGTGCTGGTCGATTTCCCGAACGACCCGGGCTGCGCGTTCGCCGACGACGACAGCGAGACGCCCGGCCTCTACGCCGCCGGCACCTCGCCGCCCGTCCACTACGCGCTGCCCACGGTGCAGAACATCCAGGGCGGCGGCTCGACCACCCCGTTCCCCTACGAGTCGATCCAGGTCAACGCCTCCGACGAGCACGAGCTCATCGTCACCCGCGTCGCGCGCGACGGCTTCTACGTGACCGACCTCGCCGGCCAGGCCACGGGCTACAACCACCTCTTCGCGTTCAACTTCTCGACGCCGCGGGGCATGCGCATCTGCGACCGCGTCACCTACCTGAGCGGCACCGTGGTCGAGTTCTTCGGCTTCACCGAGCTCTCGTTCCCCTCGTTCGAGGTCGTCGGCCTGAAGGAGGGCGAGGAGGACAAGTGCAAGGTCCCCGAGCCGGTGGTGCTGCGCTACGACACGATCGAGAGCGCGGTGGCCATGGAGCGGCTCGAGAGCGGGCTCGTCCGCGTGGAGGGGTTCATCATCCCGGCGAACTTCGGGCCCAAGCCCGCCATCAACAACGTCTTCGCGCCAGACCAGTCCAACTGTGATCTGAACGGCGACGGCCGGGTCGACTTCGAGAGCGACGCCGAGGCGTCGTGCGGCAACAACTGCAGCGACGACCCGAACTGCGCCGAGTGGACGAGCTACATCGCGCGGGGCAACTACAAGGTCTGGAAGGAGGAGATGGATGATCTCGATCAGATCCATCCCCTCCAGATCCAGATCCAGACCGATCCCGCGACCGCCTTCAACCCGACCGCGTTCCGGGGGCTCCCGCTCACCTCGATCACGGGGACGCTGCGCAACTTCTCGGGTGGCAGCCTGAACTGGACCGTGGAAGCCCGGTGCGCCGACGACGTCGTCTGCGAGCACTCCGGCTGCAGCACCGAGGTCAAGGGTCCGAAAGAGGCCTGCCCGGAGCTCCGTACGCTCGGCGACAACGAAGAAGGCACGAACTGACCATGCGACCTCTCTCTTCCCTCTCGATCGCCGCAGCCATCCTCCTCCTCCCGCTCGTGGCGTTCGCGCAGGACAAGACCGCGGCGGAGCTTCGCACCGACGCGAAGGCGGCGTTCGATCGCGGCGACGTCCCGGCGGCCTGCGTGCTGTTCGAGCAGGCGTACCAGGCCTCGAAGAAGGCGCCCCCCGACGACCCGGGGCCGAAGCCGAACGACGTGCTCTTCGAGCTCGCGGAGTGCCACGAGAAGCAAGGCCACGTGACGATCGCCGCGGCCGAGTTCGACCAGGTCGCGCAGGCGGGCGGCGCCAACGCCGACGCCGCGAAGGCCCGCGCCGCCGCGCTCCGCGGTCCGGCCGACCCCGCTCCGCAGCCCCAGCCGCAGCCGCAGCCGCAGCCGCAGCCGCAGCCGCCACCCGACAAGCCCAAGGAGGTGAAGACGCAGGCCGACGAGCCGCCGACGCGCATCGGCGACTTCATGGACACGCGCCTCACGTGGGTCATCGGCGACGACGACGTGCTGAAGCAGACCGGGCAGGCGTTCCCGCTCTCCCCGAACGTGTCCATCGGGGACCGGCGGCAGTACCGCCTCTTCTTCGACAACCTCACGCACCTGGCGCTCTACAAGAAGATGCCCGGGTTCGTGGACGACCTGGACACCGAAGCGTCCCTCATCGTCCGGCTGGATCTCGCCGCGCTCGCGTCGAACAGCGGCAACCTGAACCAGGCGCTCTACGACGCCGGCTCGTACATCCGCGCCTTCTATCACACGGCCCGCTACGACGACCCGAAGAAGGTCGAGGGCATCGGGTTCACGATGTGGCCCATCGACACGGACCGGTTCCGCCTCGGGTACCTCTACGACATCTCGTGGGGTGGTACCGCGGCCGCGATCAACCAATCGATCTTTCCGCGGCTCGTGGGCAGCTCTCCCGGCGCGAAGTTCGGCTACGACCACCCCCGCTTCAACGTCTTCGTCGGGTTCAAGACGGCGCAGATCGTCCAGGTCGAGGAGACGCTCACGCCCGGGACGAGCGAGGTCGAGCAGATCCGCATCGGTCAGACGAACTACGGCGTGCTCGGCGGCGGCGGCGCGCAGGTCGTCGACAACTTCCGGTTCGACCTCGGCGGCGGCTTCTTCACGCAGGGCAAGTTCGACCTCCCCGACGTCGAGGGCCTGCAGATCTGGACCGGCGGCGTCTCGGGTCGCCTGGCGGTGCACCACGAGGACATGCCGGTCGGGCAGTCCATCGACTTCTCGCTCTACCGGAACGATCCGAACAAGCCGCAGATCATCTTCAAGCCGGAGAAGTACGTCCTCGACAAGGTCCTCTGGATGGTCAGCGTGGAGGGCTCCGGGCTCTTCCAGCGCTTGAAGGACTTCGACGTCGCCGGCCAGGTGTCGGTCCAGCCTGCCATCGCCGCGGCGCTCCAGGGGCAGCTCAAGGCGAACTTCTTCCGCGCGAGCCTGACGGGCATCTATCGCGATCTGCCGTTCGTGCTCCGCAACCAGCCGAGCTTCATCCCGTTCCAGACGCTCCCGGCCGACGCCGAGACGGCGCCCGAGCTCTTCTTCGCGCTCGCGGCGGACTACTACTTCGAGGGACCCAGGCTCACCCCGGGCCTCGGCGCCGGGCTGCAGCTGCCTTCCACGTTCACGAGCGAGTCGGTGGACATCTCGAGCGCGCCGATCTCGAGGACCGTGGTCGTCCGCGACCAGGGCAACATCGCGATCCTCCCTGTGAACACGGGGGCCACGCCCATCATCCAGGCGCGCGCCAGCCTCAAGTGGGACATCTCCCCGATCTTGAGCGCGATCCTCTGGGTGCAGTACGTGCGTGACAACAACGCCACGTTCGTGGAGCGGGATCCCAACGAAGGGACCGTCGCGCTGCGCACGTTCGTGAGCCCGGACTTCTTCGGGCTCGGCGGGAGCGCGCAGGCGCGGTTCTAGCGGCTGCCGGGGAGCGGCCGCCGAGGCTCCGTGGTATGGGCCGCGCGTGGCGGGAGACATCTCGAGCGCGGACGAGAGCCGCGAGGGTCCGAGCAGCGAAGAGCTGGTCGGGGGCATGTACGCGAGGCAGCGCCGGCGCCGCGTGCTCCTGGTGGTCGGCGCGATCGTCGCCGTCGTGGTGGGCGGCGTGGGCCTGGCGTTCTGGCAGGTGGTGAAGGCGAAGCAGCGGGCGCACCAGGCGTACTCGGGGCTCTGCCAGTGCCTCTTCGACGGCGCGCCCCCCGAGGGCGAGGCCCCCGCCGCCAAGTACCGGCGAGCCCAGCTCGGGGCGATGGGCCTGCCCGAGGCGCAGCGCGGGCTCATCGACAAGGTGCCGTGGCCCCAGCGCTGCGGGGCCCGGGCGCAGGAGGTGTTCGACGCCGCCAAGAGCGCCGGCATGACCGCGGGCGGCGACAAGGACCTCTCCTACTGGGCCGACTCGCTCGCGAAGATCCTGAGGTCGCCTCAGGGGCACGTGCTCGACGCCACGGAGCCGCTGAACGCGATGTTCGAGCAGGCCAAGAAGGAGGGCCTCGTCTACGAGAAGACCAGCGAGCCGGGCCCCCCGGTGAGCCCGGCGCCGCTCAACGCCGACGACCTCGTGAAGCTCGGCCCCATCACGAAGAGGCCGTTCTCCTTCGCGAGGGTGTCCCTCGACCCGATCCCGGGGTCGGAGCGGCACCTCCTCGTCCAGGACAAGGACATCCCGGAGTCTCCGCTCCTCTGCAGCCACTCGGAGGCGGCCCTCACCTGCCGGAAGCTCCCGGACCCGATGGCCAAGTCGCCGCACCCGCTGACCTTGGGGGGGACCACGGCGCCGGGGGCCGCGCCGCTCATCTTCTCCGGCCAGCGGGGGGCGAGCGGCGTCTTCCGGAGCGACACGGGCGAGGAGCTCTACGCGATGTTCACGACGTCCTCCCACGTCGCCGCCGATGGCTCGGTCGTCGCGATCGCGGAGGACGGTGGCGGCACGGCGTACCTCCTGTCAGCCAAGGCCGGGGGCAAGGTGACCAAGCGGCGCCTGGAGATCGAGGGCTACGACATCGGCGCGCCCGGCCGCACGACGCAGATCCTCTGGGACCACGTCGTGTTCCTCGGCGTGAAGGACAGCGACGGCGACGAGGGAGACGGGAAGAAGAACGGGAAGAAGAAGAGAGGAGCGGACGACCTCGACGTCGCGCCGGAGCCGCGGGAGGTGCACGCGCACGCCGCGAAGCTGAGCGCCGACGCCGCGACGCTCGGGCCCATCGTGGACCTGGGCCGCGTCGGCTCCCTGCACGGCACCATGCCCCGGGCCGGCGAGGATCCGCTCGTCCACGGCTGCCAGTCGTCGTCGGGCGTGGTGGCGCTCGCCTACATGGGCAACGCGTACGCCATGTGGCTCACGGACGGCAAGTGGACCGCACCGCTCGGCGTCACGGTGCTCCGAGGCGACATCATGTGCGACGCCGGCGGCTTCGGGACGGCCGTGTTCAAGCCCGGCTCCGACGCCGAGCCGTGGGACGGCTCGGTCTCCCACGCGCGCTGCACCTCCGCCGGCTGCAAGAGCGGCCGAGCAGCGGTCAAGGAGATGCTCTCCGGCGGCCTCGAGCTCGCCCCGCGGAACAAGCTGGCGGACGCGGCGCCGCTCGGTGACGACGTCGTGTTCGTGTGGGCCGCTGGCGAGCGAGGGGGCGTACGCGCCCGGGTCGGCGCCGTGGACAAGCTCAGCGCCGCGAACGACATCGTCGTCTTCGACGACCTCGTCAAGGAAGGCAAGCTCCGTGAAAAGAGCATCGTGACCGACCTCGGCATCCTGCCCGGGAACGGCTTCGCGACCGTGGTCATCGCGACGGAGATCGGCGTGTTCGCGGTTCGTATCAAGAAGGACGGCACGCTCGAGCCCGTCAGCGTCACGACGCGCTGACCGCCCCGGGGAGGCGACGCGCGTCGGAATCGGCTATCGTGTCGGTCGCATGAGCTCGAAACCCCCCGACGTGCCGCCGGCCCCCGCCGCCGCGACCACCCCTGGCGCAGACCGCGATCGGTTCAGCAACCTGCCCGCGGTGGAGGTGGAGCTCATCTCGGAGGTGCGGAGGCCTCCGACGGTCGACAAGCCGTGGACGATGCTCGAGGTCTGGACCCAGAACCGCGTCTACGCGATCGACCTCAACATGTACTGCATCCAAGTGACCGACATCGCGTCGCAGAAGCCCGTGCCGGATCACGAGCTCGTGGGCGCGCGCCTGCTCGGCGGTCAGCACAACGAGTCCGACAAGACGCACCTCTCTCACCCGTTCCCGCGGCCGGGGACGGAGGCCGTGTTCGAGCAGCCTCGCCCCAAGGGAGGCGTCGTGTTCTCCCACTCCTCCACGGTCACCCGTGTGGTCCTCCGGCTGCGCCAGCTCACGATCGTGACCGGCGGTGAGCAGCCCACCTGGGATCAGATCGCGCAGGCCGGGCGCAAGTCGACCCTCCCGCCGTAGCGGCGCGCTCGAGCACGACGCCGAGGTCCCGCGAGCGGGGCGCTCAAGGGGCGGCGCGCGCGATCGCCTTCGCCGTCGCGCTCGCCGCCTTGGCGCGCTCGTCTGCCTCCTTGCGCGCCGCCGGATCCGTGAGGAGCGCGGCCGCCTTGGTGAAGCGGTCGGCGAGGCCGTCCCAGTACTTGGGGTCGGCGTCCCGCGGGGCGGCGATGGTCCGGATGACCCCCGCGTCGAACGCGGCCATGGCGCCGATGGGGAGCGCGGCGTCCTCCTTCGCCACGAGGTCGAGCGCCCTCACGTCCCCGAACTCGGCCGCGAAGCCCTCGTTGCGCAGCATGAGCGTCGCGAGCTCTTCCGGACCGCGCCGGAGGGCGACCGCGAGCGCGAAGACCATGCGGTCCTCCTTGGACAGCTTGTCCTTCGGGACCTTGGAGAGCTGCGAGGCGGCGGCGTCGATGTCGGCGGCCCGCCAATACTTCACGCCCATCATGAGGCGGCCGCGGGCGTAGAGCGAGCGGGCCTCCGGGGAGAGCGTCGCGTCGGCGTCCTTGAGCGCGACGCGGTGCTGGAGCGGAAGCCCCGAGTGCAGCATGGAGAGGATCACGCCCGGCTCCGTCGCCTTCGCGGCGTCGAGGGCGAGCCCGGCGTAGAACGCCGGAAGCGACCGCGCGAGGCGCTCGTCGAGGGTCTTGGGCGCCGCGTCGGGCGTCACGGGTACGAGCAGCGCGTCCAGGGAGTCGACGCGCCGCCCTCCGAAGAGCTTGGCGAGCAGACCCCGCGCCACGTCGACGCGATCGCTCTTCAGGACCCCGGCGTGGGCCATCTCGCGGAGCCCGGTGAGGGTCGCGTCGCGCCCGCGCAGCTTGCGCGGCTCGAGCTGCTCGTCGAGCGACGCGTAGTACGCGTTCGCGAGCTCGGGATCCTTCTTGAACTCGTCCGGGATCGGCACGTCGCGCACGGCCTCGACCATCCGCATGTCCGCCGTGCCTGCCGCGATCGCCACGACGCCCTTGCCGTACGAGGAGAGCTCCGCGCCGGCCTTGGAGAGCTCCTGGACCGCCACGGCCTGCTCCCCGAACCACTTCATCATGGGGCCCTTCACGAACTCGGTCACCCGCTGCTTGGTGAAGGGCGCCTTCGGCTTGGGCGGATCTTGGACCGCGCGGAGCAGCCGCGCCGCGAGGGCCTGCCCCACCAGCGCGTGGTGGATCGTGCCGCCCACCCCCTCCGGCTTCTTGGCCAGGTAGGGGGTGACGAGCGCGTCGGCGCACTCTCGCGGGGCGAGCTCGGCGCGGAGAGAGCGGACGAAGCCGGCCGGGAGATCGGCGCACGTCTCCAGGGCCGCGAGCGCGTCGTCGCGCGCGTCCGCGGAGGCGTCCGCGACGGCGGCGTGCAACGCCTCGAGGACCTTGGTCTTGTCGCCGCACGGCGCCTTCGCCTTCGGCGCTCGCTTCGCGTAGGCGTCGCAGGTCTTGGGGGGCGGCGCGACGCCCTTCGGGGAGGCGGAGAGCTTCACGCCCGCGAACGTCGGCTGGGGGCCCTTCAGGAGCGGCAGGAACTCCTCCCGGAGCAAGCCCGTCAGCGCGAACGGATCTCCCGACGGTGCGGGCGGCTCGACCAGGGTGCCCTTCTCTCCCGAGAGCTTCGGTGCGGGGAGCTTGTCTTGCGTGGTGGGCGCAGGGCCCGAGGAGCACGCCGCGATGAGCGCCGTGGCGAAGAGCAGCAGAGTGCCTGTGCGCATGGGGGCGCACCATACCAGGTGGGGCCGGCGGAGATCATCAGCGGCGGGTGGTCAGAGCAGCTCGCACCCGCTCGGCGCGCCCGAGTCGGAGGCGTCGGGGACGCAGATGTCACCCTCGCCGCCGCCTCCCTCGAGCACGTCGTCGCCCGCGCCCCCGTCCAGGTGGTCGTCGCCCGCGTCGCCATGGAGCTCGTCGCTCCCCCCGTCGCCCCACGCCGTGTCGTCGCCGCCGCCGCCGAAGACGACGTCGTCGCCGGCGCCACACTCGAAGACCTCGGAGGCCGCCGAGCCCGTGAGGACGTCGTCGCCGCTGCCGGTGGCGATGCCCTCGACGTTGATCAGGCGGTCTCCCTCGCCCGCTTCGCCGTCGGAGTCCGTACAGGCGGCGGCCGTGGAGGTCGGGGGGCCGGTGAGGGCGGTGTCCACGCAGAGCGTGGCGACGACGTCGGCGGTCCTCGACGCGTAGCTCACCGAGTCTCTCCCGGCGCCGCCGTTCAACGTGTCCGACCCCGCGCCTCGAGCAGGCGCGCCCGTGATGAGCGTGTCCGGCCCCGACTCGAGGAAGGTGTCGTCACCCGCCCCGCCGTTCAGGGTGTCGTCGCCCTCGTCTCCCACGAGGATGTCGTCGCCGGGGCCGCCCGTGATCACGTCGGCGCCGGCGCCGCCGTGCAGCTCGTCCGCGTTGGAGCTGCCGGTGAGGGTGTCGGCGGCCGAGCCGCCGAGGACGACCTCGACGTCGGGGCTCACCTTGTCGAGCTCCCCCGCCTCGCCGTCGTTCGCTCCCCCGTCGAGCGACACGCTCACGGAGACCGAGCGCGCCTGGTAGTCGGCGGTGTCGCGCCCCGGACCACCAGTCACGGCGTCGGCGCAGCTCGACGCAGCGCCCATGTCGAAGCGATCGTCGCCGTCCCCTCCCGAGAGGGTGTCCACGTCGGCGGCGCAGTCCGAGCCTGCCGGCCCGCCGGACAGGGTGTCGTGACCGGCCGCGCCGGTGAGCACGTTGCTCACGACGCTGCCGGTGAGGTCGTCGTCGCCGGAGCCGCCGGTGACGTTCTCGACCGAGAACCGCACGTCGTCGCCTTCGCCAGGCAGGCCGTCGTCCGCGTCCGTCACGCCCTCCGCGCCGATGCTGACGGTCACCCCGGCGGTCCGCGTCGAGTAGTCGGCGAGGTCGATGCCCGCGCCCCCCTCGATCACGTCGCCGCCGTCGTCTCCGGCGTGGCACTTGAACGTGTCGTCGCCGACGCCTCCGAAGAGGAGATCGTCGCCCAGGCCGCCCTGGATCTGATCGTTGCCCTCGCCGCCGTAGACGCTGACGGCGGCGGTCATCGGGGTCAGGCTCGTCGCGGCCGGATCCATGTGCGCCGCCGTGATCGCGCCGCCCATCGCGTGGAACGTGTCTGCGCCCTCGAGCAGGGCGAACTTGAACAGCTCGGTCCCTGCAGCGCCGATGTCTGCGCGGCCTTCGTTGGTGACGTCGACGTAGACGTCGCCGGCCGCGCTCTGGCCTGCCCGGATGCGATCCAGGGTCTCCGTGGCGCTGACGGCGAGCTCGTCCGTGCCCCCGCCGAGCGAGAGGGAGATGCCGCCCTTGCTCGGCGCGAAGAGCGGAGAGAAGGATCCCCCCGCGAGGTCGATGGTGACCGCCTCGTCCGCGCCCGTCCCGGAGATGGAGAGCTCGTGGACCGTGGTCGTTGTGAGCGGCACGCCCGCGGGGCTCAGGCAAGGCCAGCCGTTGACGGTGATGGTCCCGCTGGTGACGCCCGCGACGATCTCCGTCACGCCTCCCCCGAGCGTCAGCGAGAGCACCTTGGTCGCCTCGTCGTAGCCGCTCGAGGGCGCGTCGGAGCAGGACGGGAGCGGGGTCCCGAGCGCTTGGAAGAGGTCCCCGAGCGCCTCGCTGCCCTCGTCGGCCGCGCAGCTCGTCACGGCGAGGAGGAAGAGCGGAGCCAGGCGCAGGACGACGCGCATCCGGAGCATGGACGGCACGGACGCGCCGGGGCTTTATGGCGTCGAGCCTGGAGCTCTCGCCGACGCGGGCGCCTCGTCGGCCGACGCCGCGGGTCGCGGGGCGGGCGCGGCGTCGTCCGCCGACGCCGTCGCCGCGCCTGGGCCGCGGCGCTCCGCGAGCCACGTCCACCATCCCGCGTAGACCCGAGCCGCCAGGATCACGATGATCCCGTCGTAGGGGAGCCGCAGCCGCGCCTCGCCGAAGAACAAGACCGCGACGGCGAAGAGGGCGGCGATGTGGGCGGTGAGCAGGAGCGCGCGGGCGCCGTCGCGCCGGAGCGAGCGAAGCAGCGCGAGCGAGAGGCCAGGGAGCAGCAGGACGGGGTGGGCCACGGAGCTCACCGCGGCGATCAGCCCGGTGGAGGGCCACGGAACGTTGTACGCCCAGAGGAGCAGCAGGTGCGTGAGCCCGTACTTGACCTGCTTGACGGCGCCCGACGCCTCGACGCACCGCCTCGCGAGCTCCCGCGCCGGGGCGGCCTCGTACACCTTGCCGTCGAAGGAGAGCTCGGGCCCGATGGCGGGATCGAGGGAGGGGATGGGATCGATGCCCGTCTTCTCCTTCACCCGCCACAGCCGGAGGAAGCCCGGCGGCTGGAACGCGCTCCTCGGCGACTGCTTGGCCGAGAGCGTGTGGCAGTGGCACCGGCCGAGCGCGTAGTTGAACGCGCCGTTCGTCGAGACGAGGCCCACCTGGCCGGTGTGGTAGTGAAGCCGCGCCGCCGAGAAGCCCAGCACGAGGATCAGCGGGGCGGCGCCGGCCGCCGCCGCGCGGAGCGTCCACCGCGCGTACGAGCGCCGGCGCCACAGCAGCACCAGGACCAGCGCCGCCACCGA
>CAZBJI010000095.1:0-29927 GCA_964492175.1 uncultured Polyangiaceae bacterium
CTGCTCCGCGATCCCCGGGCTTGGGAGACGTTCAGCGTCGAGGCGGAGGCGCTGATCGCCGAGGCCTCGGGAGCGGCGGGCGACCCGGCCACGATGCGCGCCCTCCACACGCTGAAGGGCAGCGCGGCGCTGTTCGGCTTCGGCCGCCTCGCGGCGCAGTGCCATGAGCTCGAGTCCGAGCTTTGTCGAGCAGCGGAGAGCGACGCCGAGGCCGCGTCGCTCCCACCGCTCGGGCAGCGGCTACAGGAAGCGTGGGGCGCGTGCCGCGCGACGATGGGGCCTCTCCTCGCCGTGGCGGAACGCGGCGACGTCGTCGTGGACGTCGCGGACGTCACCTCCTTGATCGAACGCCTGGCGCGCCGCGAGAGCCGCGCCACGATCCGCGAGACGCTCGAGACGTGGATCGAGCCCTCGGTGCGGCCGAGCCTCGAGCGCCTGCGCGGCGAGGCGACCCGCCTCGCCGCGCGGCTCGACCGGGAGGTCGAGGTGTCCCTCGAAGGCGAGACCGTCCGGGTGCCGGAGCGGTGCCTCACGGCGACCCGTGCGGCGCTCGTTCACCTCGTCCGCAACGCCGTGGATCACGGCCTCGAGCCGCCGCAAGCTCGTGACGCGGCGGGGAAGCCTCGACGCGGCCGGCTCCGCGTGCGCGCGGAGCGGGGCCAGGATGAGGTTCGGTTCGAGGTGGGGGACGACGGGCGCGGGATCGATTGGACCCGGCTCGAGGCCCGCGCGCGGGCGCGGGGGCTCTCGATCGCCGGAGATCGCACGGACCTGCTCTTCGTCGACGCGCTCTCCACGCGGGACGACGTCACCGACACCTCCGGCCGTGGCGTCGGCATGAGCAGCGTGCGCGAGCAGCTGCGCACCGTGGGAGGGCGGGTCGCCGTGCGATCGGTGCCGGGTCAGGGCACCACGGTGACGCTCGCCATCCCGATCGCCGGGCCTGCGCCCGCGGGAGCCCCTCGCGGGTCCTCCGCGTCCGCTCCGCGCGCCGAGCTGCCCGCTCCACGTTGAGGTCAGCCGCCGGCGGTCGCCGGCTCAGGCAGGCGGAAGCCCCGAGGCCCCGCGTGACGCGAGCGCGACGAGAGCGGTGTGGCCGCCCTGAAAGACGCTCCACCCGTCCCCGACGAGGACCACCTCGATCTCCGGGAGCGCGGCGAGGCGTGCGACGGAGCGGCGGGCAGCTTCGGCGCTCTGCAGCTTGGCGCCCGGCAGCGTCATGAGCGAGCCGGCGCGATGTGCGCGCACGAGGTCGCCCGTGATGAGCGTGGTGCCCTGCAGCACCAGGGCGAGCTCGCCCGGCGTCTTGGAGCCGTCGAGCGCGAGGACCTCGAGGCCCTCGACCAGAGACTCCCCGTCCGACAGCCAGCGATCGCACGCGATGGGGAACGTCGCGGCCTCGCCGGCTGGTCCGGCGACCCTGGCGCCGGTGGCCGCGCGGAGCGCTTCCGCGGAGCGCACGTGATCCGAGTTCGTGATCACGATCCACGCGACGCCGCCGAGCGCGGTGAGGTGCCTCTGGTCGTGCTCGCTCAACGGGAGCGGGTCGATCACGACGTTGCCGCCCGGGCGCACCCAGAGGACCGACTGAAAGTCGACGTTCCGCTCGGCGTCGAACTGGGACCAGGTGTAGAGGTCCGAACGATGAAGGCTCTTCACGGCGCCCGTCTAGCACGGCGTCGGGGACGCCGAACTGCTCCCCGCGCGAACGAGCGCGCGTCATCCGCGGGGCGCGACGACCGAGAAGCCGCCGATGGGGATCCTCGCTCCGTTGGCGAGCAGCGCGACCTCGTGTCGACCTGGGCGAGGGGTGCGCGTCGTCTGCACCTCGAGCGACACGAGCTTCTCGACCGAGATCGCCGCCCCGGGAGCGAGATCGACGCGTCGCAGCTTGAAGACCTTGGGGCCTACGCCGCGGGCTTTCACGAAGGCCACCTCGAGGTCGAGGTTGAGCGACTGCGGCGTGCGCGAGGTGCTCGTCACCGTGAGCGCGACGCGGACCTTGCTGCCGATCGCCACTCGTCGCGGGGTGAACGCGACCCGGTCGACGGACACGTCGGGCTTCGCGCCGTGGCCGAGGAGCGCGAGCGCGCCGCGGTCGCCACGCTTGATGGCGCTGCGGAGCGCGTGCTCGACGAGCGCCCGCCGCGCGGGCGTCGCGCCGTCCAGCCATCGCGAGCACACGGCGACGAGCAGGTCCGGACGGCTCTTCCCGAGGTCGTTCAGGTGGTTCGCGACGCTCCGCCGCACCATCGAGCTCGGATCGTCGCGGAGCACCTCGACGAGCGGCAGAACCCGCTCGGGATGCGCATCGAGGTGCCTCACGCGCGTCCCCCACGGCAACCGCTGGCGGGTCCCTTCGCTCACCAAGCGCCGCACGTGGGGGTTCGGGTCGTGCGCCCATCTCCCGAGCACCTCGAGCGTCGCGTCGAAATGTCGGTCGAGGAAGGCGCGGATGCTGAACTCGCACGTAAAGCGCTTCGTGAGCTCGTACTGCGCCGCCATCGCCACGTCGAAATGGTCGAGCCCGGCGCTCGCCACGAACATCGTGTGCGGAAGATAGAAGAACGGCGCCATGCCGGCCCCCTCGAGCTCGTCCCCGACGTGCTCGTCGCCGAGCGAAGCGATGACGACGGCCGCGGCCTCCGGGAACTCCGCGGGGAGGTGTCGGCCCATCGCGTCGGCGATGTGGGCCGCCCGAGCCTTCAGCTCCAGCCGGGCGAGGCCCGCGCTCGCCTCCGCGACGAACGCGGCCTCGGAGAGTCCAGGCCAGACGCGCGCGATCGACGCAGCGATCCGCCGGACCAGGGCGGCGCAGAAGAAGGTCTTGAGCGGCTCGGCCACGAGGACGGGCCTCAGGAAGCGATCGCCTCACCGGCGCGCGTGGGGCGGGCGGCGAGCGCGGCCGGCGCCGCGCGACCGCGAACGGCGTGCGAGATCGTGTGCACGGCGCCAGCCTACCAGGGGCGGCCCGCCGATCGGAGGTGGGGGTTGCGCGGCGCACGTGGTTCTGCACCATGGTGCGATGACCAGCGAGGGCTCCCCGCCGCCGGACCGACGCTCTCCGTTCGCGTCCGCTCCGCCGTCCGAGCCGACGCTCCGCGCGGTGACGCTCTCGGCGCCTCCCTCCGCCGACTACTCCGCGTTCGAGGCTCGCTACGGGATCGAGGAGGTGCTCGGCCACGGCGGGATGGGCGACGTGTTCGCCGCCAAGGACGCGCGGATCGGCCGCGCCGTGGCGCTGAAGGCCGCGCGCTCCGTCGGACCCGACGAGGTCGCGCGGTTCGACCGCGAGTGTCGGCTGCAGGGCCAGCTCGAGCACCCCGGCGTCGTCCCCGTCTACGACGTCGGCACGATGCCCGACGGCGCGCCCTTCTTCACCATGAAGCGCGTCCGGGGCGTGTCGCTCGAGGACGTGCTCAAGCGCCTCGCGGAGGGGGAGCGGGTGGCCCGCGCGCGCTACACCCGCGCGCGACTGCTCGTCGTGTTCACCGCGCTCTGCCAGACGATCCACTACGCGCACCGGCGGGGCGTCATCCACCGAGACCTGAAGCCCGCCAACGTGATGCTGGGCGACTTCGGCGAGGTCTACGTCATCGACTGGGGCATCGCGAAGGTCGGAGAGCACTCGCCCCGCGCGAGCCTGCCGGCGCCTCCGGTGAACGTGGAGAAGGACGGGACGACGCAGCGGGGCCTCTTGCTCGGGACGCTGGGCTACATGGCGCCCGAGCAGCTCGAGGACGCTACCTCCGTCGGGCCGCAGGCCGACGTGTACTCGCTCGGGACGATCCTGTTCGAGCTGCTCACGCTCGAGCGACTCCACCCGGGTGACCGCGCCGTGGACCTCGCGGCCGCGACGATGCGGAGCGTCGAGCCCAGGGTGCGGAGCGTCGCGCGCGACGCGGAGCTGCCCCTCGAGCTCGAGGAGGCGTGCGTCGCGGCGACTCGGCTCGACCCGGCGGAGCGGCTCGCGTCGGTGGACGATCTCCTCGCGATCATCCAGAGATACCTCGACGGAGATCGCAACGTCGAGGCCCGCGCGGCGCTCGCGGATCAAGAGGCGCGCCTCGCCCTGCGCGCGCTCGAGGGAGTCCAGGCACGCGCGCTCGCGCGGGAGGTCGCCCTGGCCCACGCAGGGCGAGCGCTCACGTTGTCCCCGTCGCATGGGCTAGCGCGTGAGGTGGTGTTCCGGCTGATGCTCGACGAGCCCGCGGAGGACGAGGAGCCGGACGTGGCCAAGCGAGACGTCGAGCGGCTCGCGCTCCGGATCTACCGGGGCGGCGCCGGCGTGGGCGCGCTCCTCTACGGGACCTGGTTCCCCTTCATCGCGTACCTCGCGGTGAGCGGGCCGAAGCAGACGGCCCCGCTCGTCGCGTGGGCGGTCCTGGACGCGCTCGCCATCGGCGGCCTGTACCTCTGCTCTCGGGCCGACGAGCGGAGAGCCCCGCTCCAGCTCGTGACGCTCGCGCTCTGCCTGGCCGCCACGGACTCCGCGGCGCTGGTCGTGGGGCCGTTCCTCATGGTGCCCGGCGTGGTGACGGTCACCACCGTCATCTTCATGATGCTGGGGAAGCGCGAGTGGCACGCCGCGACCATCGCGGTCGGCTTCGTCGGGCTTTGCACCCCCCTGGCGCTCGAGCAGGCCGAGTGGCTCGCCAGGACCACGACGTTCGGGGAGGGGATCTTGCGGGTCGACTCGCCCGTGGTCTCCCTGCACCCGCTCGCCTCCATGGCCGCCTTGCTCGCGGGGATGATCATGTTCTTCGTCGTGCTCTGCGCGACGGCGGTCTACTTCCACAAGCTGCTGGGCCACCACGCCCGAAAGAACGTGCTCTACGCCTGGAAGCTCGCCGCGCTCGCCCCGCGCGGGGTCCTGGAGGGGCAGCCCGTCTCCTCGGCGCGGCGCGGTGAGGAGCGCTGACGGGCGACGGTCGCGCCGGCTCTCCGCCCGTTCTTTGAGCGAGTCTGAGCTCCGCCCGCGGCGACACGCGATACGGTCTTCTGATGTTCGCCCGCTCGTCGCGCTCGTGCCTGCTCGGCGTGCTGCTCTTCGCCTGCGAGGACGCCGACGACTCGGAGGCGGCGGGGGGCGGCTCGGGAGGTGCAGGCGGCGAGCCGACCTCCGCGTCGGTCACCACGGGCGTGTCGGGCGCGGGCGGCGAGGTGCCGGCCTGCGACGTCAACGCCGTCGATCTCATCGTCTCCTCCTACGCGGGCGTGCCGGATCGCTTCCACGTGCCGGTGCGCTGGCAGGGCGCGGACGCAGCGCTCCTCTTCGACACCGGCAGCGCGCTCACCTTCGTCTTCCTCGGTCCGAGCGATCCCGACTTCGTTCCGGAGGCGGGGGAGGTGGAGCTCGGCTGCGATGTCGTCCCGGTCCCGGGTCGCGGAGGTCTGGCGGACTTCGGCGATATCGACGGGCTGCCGGTGGTCGGCATCCTGGGCGTCGACTACGTGGCCGCGGGCACGACGCTCGTCGACCATGACGCGGGCGTGCTCACGAGACATCCGGCCGGCGCCGTCCTCCCGGAGACGGCGGCCTGGTCTAAGCTCGCGTACGACGACGTCGAGGGGCACATGATCGCCCCGGTCGAGCTCGACGCGAGCCCCGTGCGGCTGATGTTCGACACCGGCGCCCCCCACATCGTGTGGCTAGGCCAGCAGGGGCAGCCCGGCGATCAAGAGGTGACGACGACGGACGCGGAGGGAAACGTGCTCACCTTCTACTATGGGAGCGTGGCCCTCGGCATGGCCGGCGAGCCGGTGGCAGACGTGCCCGTGCTGCGCGCTCCGTCGTTCCCGTACCTCGAGGCGACGGTCGCGGCCCTCGGCGGCGACATCCACGGGCTCCTCGGGCTGTCGGCGCTCGACGGCCGGCGCTTCGCGATCGACGGGCTGCGCCGCGCCGTGCTCATCGAGCCGCGCTGAGGCGGAGCGCGCCTCCCTCAGCTCTTCGGGAGCTGGCCCGCCGCCTTGAGCTTCTCCACGTCCGCCGCGCCTCCGACCAGGATCCCGTCGATGAAGACCATCGGGAAGGTGGGGAAGCCCGCCCAGAGCTTGATCGCGAGGCGCTGCTTCCACCCCGACAGGTAGCTGCCGTACTCGAGGTACTCGTACTGCACGTTCGCGTCCTCGAGGATGCGGCGGGCCTTCTTGACCACCGGGTTCTGCTTCATGCCCACCACGACGACCGGGTGCTTCGACACGGCGGCGGACACTTCGTCGACGATCGGGCGGTGAAATGCGGCGACGCTGTCCTTCACGGGGGCCGCGACGCGATCGGAGGGCAGGAGAGGTCGTTCCATGGGGCGGGGCGTAGCGCAGAACGACCCCTCGCGCCAACCCGCGCCGCGCTTCAGGGCCCGCCGTCCTCCACGAAGCGCCAGGGGAAGTCGGTCAGGAAGAAGTCGTCGCGCCCAAGGTCCTTCACCGCGCCTCGGACCTCCGCCCACGCGTCGGCGGTCGGCGGCGAGGCAGACGGGTACACCCAGCGCGCCGTCGCCGGGCGCACGACGAGGCGGTTGTCTCCCGCCGCCGTCTCCCTTCGTCCTTCGACGTGGAGCGTGCGCCCGGGGAGGAGGATCTCGGCGCCGGACCCGTAGACGCGGGCCAGCGGACGCGCGCGATCGATCGGCCGCCGGAGCACGTAGAAGCGCTCGTCCCCTCGCGCCACGTGCTCGAGCACCGCCGTCACGCCGCACGCGCCCGCGAGCAGCTCGAAGATCGCCGACGTGATCCGCGCGCGGTCCTCCGTGGAGACGAGCTCATCCGGGTGCGAGTGCCACGCGTGGAAGCCGACGAAGGCGAGCGCGCCGGTGTCCCGCGGATCGTAGTCATCCACGAACGTGCGGCCCGAGAGCTCGATCTCGAGGCGTCGCGACGTTCCGCCGACGGCGGTCAGGCGGGCTCGGCCGGCGCCGCCCTCGAGGGGGACCTCGGCGAGGAGCGTCACGGCGACCGTCGCGTCACGGGAACCGGTGGATGCCGTTCGTCGGGTGGAGCTGGAAGCCCTGGACCTGAGCGAACTTCGATCCCGGGGCAGGCTTCGGGCCCGGCGGCACGGCCTCACCCTCCCAGCACTTGTCGGTCGGATTGCGCTTCCAGACCACGGGCTTCCCCGGCGGCTTCTTGGTCGGATCGTGGAACTTGATCTCGTTCACGTCCTTGTTGTGCAGGAGCGTAGGCAGCTCCACGGTGGAGAAGACGTTCTTGCTGTGGGCCTTGCCGATGACGAAGGCGTCGACGCTCCCCTTCGAGTTCTGCGCGGACCTGCGGGAGATGGTCTTCCAGAGCCGCTCGTTCGTGATCTTGGAGCCGGAGCCGGCCTTGGCGTCGTCCCCCCACTCGGGCAGTTGGCCGGCCTTGCCCGCCTTGTCCAGGGCGCCGGCGCCGCCGCCGTCCTCCTGGATCGTCTTGCCGGCGTCCCTGGCCGCAGCCATGCCCTCGTCTCCGCCCGACCAGAATGCCTGCCCCTTCGTCCCCGTCGCCCCGCCGGGCTTCCCGAACATGGCCTGCCGCGCCAGGTTGCGGCCGGTCGGGTTGCCGTGGTTGATGATGTCGTTCTGGTGGTTGCGGAGATCCATGTCCTCGATGTGGGACTCGAACGGCGGAGGCGCCTTCTTGTTCTCGTCGGGACAGTAGCGGTCCTTCGGCGTGGCCGGGGTCGCGGAGGCGCCCGTGTTGGTGCCGTCGCCGCCGTCGCCGCCTGCGTTCGCAGCGTTCGGCCCCGAGCCGGCGTCCGCGCTCGGCCCCGCGCCGCCGCCCCCGCCCCCGCCCCCGCCCGCTGCGCCTCCGGCGCCCGACGCCGACGCGCCCGCGCCGACCGTGATCGCTTTGTTCGAGATGCACATCGAGCCGGTGATCCCCATCATCCCGAGCTCGCAGATCACGACCGGCGCTCCCAGGATCAGGAAGCACGGCCCCCCGGTGTTGAGGCTGAGCACCTCCTTGAGCGTGCCCGGCTCGTTGCCGTGGCACGCCTTGGCGACGCTCCCCGTCGTGGCGATCTTGGCGCCGTTGATCTTCGTCCGCATGGGCGGATCCGTCACGCCCTCGCTCAGACTGCTGACGACCGGGTAGGGGATCGGCAGCGGGCTCGGCGCTGCGGGCGTGATGCACACGCTGACGGCGTTGGGGACGAGGGTGTGCCCGCTCTTCTCGGTGATGGTGTCCATCATGAGGGCGGTCACTTTTGCCATGCCGAGACGTCCCACCGGGAGCGTAGCCGACCTCGACCGGAGTGTCTCCGGTGCGTTTCCTCGCGGCCGATCGGCTACGATGTGCGACGTGACCGGTGACGCACCGCTGGAGCTCGAGCGCTACGCCACGCTCGCCGCTGAGTCCGACGCAGGCAGGCCGATCGGAGCGATCCTGGAGCGGGAGGGCCTGACCGACGAGACGTGGGCGCGAGCGCAGGCCTATTGGCTCAAGCGCATGGCCGACGAGGCACGGCGAAAGCGCTTCGCGACCACGACGCGGTACCAGGCGGTGTTCAAGGCCAAGCGAAAGATCTTCGCGGCGGCGATCGGGCGCGCGCCTGGCGCGCACACGGACCCGGCGCCGCCGCCGATCGAGCCGCTGCAGGCGGCGGACCGCGAGCTCGCGGCGCCGATCGCCGCGGACCTGCCGCGCGTCGACGCCCCCGTCCCGCCGGCGCCCCCGTCGTCGCTCGGAGCCGCGATCCGCGAGGCTCCGCACCCGCCACCGATGGCGTTCACCTACCAGCCGGAGCCGCCTGCGCCCGCGCCCGCCCCTCCGCCAAGGCCGAGCGCGCCCGAGGCGCCACCCCCGCGGCCCTTCTCGTCGACGATCGTGGAGATGGAGGCGCCGCCGATCACGGCACCGATGCCGTTCGCGGCGCCCGCGAGCGCGCCAGCGAGCCCTCCGTCTCGGCCCGGCCGCGTCGCGACCGGCACCGAGCGCCCTCCCGCGCCGGAAGAAGCTCCGCCACCCGAGCTCCGCCCGAAGCAGAACCTCGGGTCCACGATGGCCGTCGACTCGTCTGCGATCGCCCAGGCGCGCGCGGCGTTGCTGCCTTTCCGAGGCGACGCGAGCGCGAGCGCGCCGGCGCCGAGGGCGGTGCCCCCGCGCGTCCCCACGGGCACGGCGCCGGTGGGGACGCCCGAGGAGATGCGCCGCGCGCTCGCGGCCGAGCTCGACGACGAGCCGCCGCGTACCTCCATCCTGGATCCGGAGAGGGTGGCCGAGGCGATCCGACGCGCGACGCCGTTCCCCGGCACACCGACGGCCGCTGCGCCGGCGCCGCACGGGCCCGCCACCGACGACGACGACGGCGGGTCCCCCCGCACGGCGTTCTTCGATGCCTCCAGCTTGCCCGCGGCCGGGGCGCTCCCGTTCGGCGCGTCGCGTGACGGGGAGCCGGGGCCCGCGCCCGGCGTGGCGGCGCCGCCGGCGCCGTCGTCACCGTCGTCGCCCAAGAAGTTCACGATCAACGTCTTCGCGTCGCTCACGGCCGAGCTCGCGGAGCACCCCGAGCTGGCCGCGACCATCCGCGACAAGTACGGGGTCAGCGCGGCAGAGCACGTCGCCGAGTCCGAGAAATGGACGGCGGAGTTCCAGAAGAACGACGAGCTGCGCCGACGCTACCTCGGGATCGTCTCGCGGTACCGGCAATACCTGGTCCAGCGCAAGCCCGGCTGAGGCTTGCGCACCTCCACCTCCGTTTACGTGGCTGCCGCGAGGTCGTACGCTGCGGGTGGATGGCGCGGCTCGAGTTCAAGCTGCTGGGCGAGGGCCTCCCGCTCGACGCGACCCCGCTGTCGTTCGTCGCGCGCGAGGAGATCTCGACGCCGTACGAGGTCGAGGTGTGCTTCTCCACGCTCGACGACGGCTTCGATCCGCTCTCGTGCCTGCGCAAGGGCTTCTCTCTGGCCGTGGTGGACGTCGACCGGGCGCGCATGCGGACGCTCTCTGGCGTGTGCAGCCGCGCCGAGCTCATCCACCACGACGGCGTCCGCTTCCACGTGCGCCTGGTCCTCGCGCCGGCCATCTCCGCGCTCGCGCACCGAGAGGACAGCCGCATCTACCAAGACAAGAGCATCATCGACGTGATCAAGGAGGTGTTCGCGGCGGCCGGGATCGACAAAGTCGAGTACCGCCTCTCGCGGGCCTACCCGCCGCGCGAGTACATCGTCCAATACCGCGAGACGGAGCTCGCGTTCTTCCAGCGCCTGCTCGCGGACGAGGGCATCTTCTACTTCTTCGAGCACGCCGGCGGCGAGTCGACGCTGGTCCTCGCGGACTCCGCGCCGGCGGTGGGCACCGACCTCGAGCCGCCGGTCGTGGTCGCGCTGGCCGAGGGCTTCGGGGGCACCGATCCGATCAGCGATTTCTCGTACACGCGCCGCTTGCGCCCGTCCGACGTGCTCCTGCGCGACTTCGATTTCGAGCGACCCCAGGTGCTCCCGACGGCGGCCCAGGGCAGCGAGGCGGAGGTAGCGCTCGCCCACTACCACTACCCGGCCGGGTTCGTGGCGCAGCCCGACGGTCAGCGGCGCGTCAGCGCTCGGCTCGCCAGCCTCCGGCACGACGCGGACACGGTGAGCGGCAGCACGCGCGTCCTGTCGCTCGAGGTGGCCAAGCTCTTGACCGTCACGGGCGCCGGACAAGAGGTGCTCAACCGGCGGTTCTTCGTCACCCGCCTCGTCTCCCGCGGAGAGCAGCGCGGCACCGGGAGCGGGGACAACAGCGCGCTCACGAACGAGTTCGTCGCGATCCCTGAGGGCGTGCCCTACGCGCCCCCGCGGCGCACGCCCCGGCCCGTGATCCGCGGGCTCCAGACGGCGGTGGTCACGGGCCCCACGATGGGGGAAGAGGACATCCACGTCGACAACTACGGGCGGATCAAGGTGCGCTTCCACTGGGACCGCGTCGGGCAGTTCGACGACCGCTCGAGCTGCTGGGTCCGCGTCATGCAGGTCCCGCTCGGCGGCGGCGTGATCCTCCCGCGGGCCGGCTGGGAGGTCGGCGTCGCGTTCTTGGAGGGTGATCCGGATCGCCCCGTCGTCGTGGGGCGTGTGTACAACGCGGAGCGCGCGCCCCCCTACGGGCTGCCGGCCGCCAAGACGTCGGGCGCCATTCGCAGCGCCTCGTCGCCGGGCGGCGCGGGCGCGAACGAGCTCAACCTCGGGGACTCGGGCGGCAGCCAGGGCTTCAGCCTGACGGCGCAGAAGGACCTGAACGTCTCGGTCGGACACGATCAGAACGAGGAGGTCGCCGCCAACGACGCGACCGCCATCAAGGTGAACGCGTCCCACGAGGTAGGGGCGAACCAGGCGATCTCCGTGGGGGGCAACCAGGAGACCAGCGTCGGGTCGCAGAACAGCGCCAACGTGGCCGGAGACATCACGATCGCCGTCGGCGGCAACGCCGTGGACAACGCCACGGCCAACTACGTCGAGAAGGCCGGCGGAGACCGGCTGAACAGCATCGGCGGGGACGACCTCGTCATCTGCAACGGCATCCAGCAGACCATCACGGGGGACATCACCCGAGACGTCGGCGCGGTGGATCTCTGCGTGAGCGTCGCCTCCATCACGGCCACCGTGGGCGGCGACGTCGCGGAGTCGATCGGCATCGCCAAGGTCGATCTCTGCAAGAGCGCCTGGTCCGAGACGATCAGCGGCAACAAGATGTCGCAGATCGCGGTCGGCGAGATCGACATCGTGAAGGGCAGCTACACGTCCAGCTCCGACGCGGCCATGACGTTGCTCGTCGGAGGCCTTCGGTACATGAAGGTCGCTGGGGACGTCACGATCAAGGCGCCCATGATCACCCTCCTCGGTGCGACGGGGGCCTTCAAGGGTGGCGGCTCCGAGCTCAAGCTCGGGGGCGCGCCGATCGTGATCAAGGGCTCGAAGATCAGCGTGGACGCCGCGCTCATGGTCAAGCTGGGCACCTCGCTCAAGATGGGAGGTTGACGGTGGCTGCCACGACGCACGGGGTCGAAGCTCGGGTGCAGGTAGCGGGAGAGACCTACGTCGCCCTCCTCCTCCGGTACGAGGAGCGCCTGGACGAGGTGCCGCGGCTCATCGCGCGGATCGCGCGGGACGGGGTCCTCCCGAAGCCCGCCAGCCTGCTCGGCGCGGAGGTGAGCGCCACGGTCGGCGCGGTCGACTTGCTCGACTCCGGTCGGGTCTTTCAGGGGCTCGTGACCAGCGCGAAGCGCCGCGCGGACGAGCGGCGGCCATCGCTCGAGCTCGTGGTGGAGCCCCCGCTCTTCAAGCTCGGCAAGCGCACCGACGTGCGGACCTTCTTGAAGAAGCCCGTGCCCGACATCCTGCAGGCCGTCTTCGACGGCGCGGGCGTCAAGCTGCGCAAGGATCTCCGAGCTTCCTACGAGGAGCGCCCGAGCACCGCGCAGTACCGCGAGACCGATCTGGCCTTCGTCCAGCGGCTCTGCTCGGAGGAGGGCATCGTCCTCGCGTGGGATCACGCCGAAGGAGAGGCGGTCCTCTTCGACGATCCGGGTGGCCTCGGGACGGCGGCGGACGCGACCCTGCCCTACGTCGCGGAGTTCGGGTTCGACCAGGGATTCACGTGCGTGCGCGAGGTCGTCCGGCGGCACCGCGTGGTGACGGACAAGGTCCACGTGCGCTCCTACGACTTCGAGAAGCCGCGCACGCTCCCGGAGGCCACGGTCGAGAGCAAGGACGAAGGGGGGCACGCCCTCGAGTCGTACGTCTTCCCCGCTGGCACCGTGAGCGAGCCCGCCTCCAAGCGGTGGGCGCAGACCTGGCTCGACTCGGTGCAAGCCACGCGCGACGTCTTCGAGGGGTCCGCTACGAGCTGGACCCTGGCGCCTGGCCAGCGCTTTTCCATCGAGTCGCACCCGCACGAGGCGCTGAACGAGGAGCTGTTCGTCGTCGCCACGGTCCTCGAGCACGAGGACGATCGGTCCAGCGAGGGAACCGCCCGCATGGTCACGCGGCTCTCGTTCGAGGCCGTCCCCACCAAGCGCTCGACCTACCGCCCCCGGCGCCGCGCGCGGCGCGTGGCCGTGCCCGGCCTCCAGGTCGCCACGACGACGGGCGCGAGCGGCCAGGAGATCGACGTCGACAGCCACGGCCGCGTCACCGTCCTCTACCCGTGGGATCGCGTCGCCGCGAGCGACGAGAAATCCAGCATCCCCATGCGGACGATCCAGCTCCCCACCGGCGGGTCCATGCTCCTGCCGCGCGTCGGCTGGGAGGTCCTGGTCCAGAGCACCGAGGGCGACCCCGACCTGCCGGTGGTCACGGGCCGCCTGTACAACGGCGTGACGTTGCCGCCCTACTCGCTCCCCGCCGGCGCGGTGCGGTCCGCGCTGCAGACGGCGACGACCCCGGGAGGAGGCAGCACGAACGAGCTCCGGACCGACGACACCAAGGGCAAGGAGGAGATGTTCTTCAACGCGTCGAAGGACATGACCATCCTGGTGAAGAACAACACCACGGAGTCGGTCGGCAACAACGCGACGATGAAGGTAGGGGGGGACCAGTCCCTCGAGATCACCAACAGCCTTACCTGCGTCATCGGGGCCAGCCAGACGGTGGACGTTGGGGGCGACCAGAAGATCGCGGTCGAGACCTACCAGGTGGACGACGCCGGCGGCGACGTCACCTACTCGATCGGGGGCAACCGTGACATGAAGGTCGGAGGAGACCACCGCCACACGGTCACCGGCGACGAGACGATCGAGGTCGGCGGGATGAAGATCGATCTGGTGGTCGGCAAGGTGAGCGAGAGCACGGACGGGGACCTCAGCCTGAGCGTCGGCGCGGCGGCCGTGGCGCTCACCCCGGCGGACATCGCCCTGGAGGCCGGGGGCAACTACGACGAGACCATCGGCGCGGCCAAGGTCATCCTCGCGTTTGGCGGGGTCGCCTCTACGGTGGGCGGCACGAGCATGAAGCAGATGGCGGCCGCGAAGGCGGAGCTCGTCGACGGGGACCGCGTCGAGAACGCCGCCGCCGCGTACACCTCGATCGCAGCCGGTGCGCAGATGGTCAAGGCCGACAACATCGTCCTGGAGGCCGACGCCGCGGTGACCCTCGTGATGGGTGGCTCGATCCTCAGCGTGACGCCCGCCAGCGTCACGTTCCTCGGCGCCAGCGCCAAGCTCGACGGCGCGACGGTGGAGACCGCCGCCATGATCCTCGACAACTGACGGGAGAGGCGACACCGTGATCCGAGACCTCGAAGTGTCGTTTCAAGTCGGAGGGAATCCGGCGCCCCGCGTCGTCTCGTTCGAGCTGGTGCGGGAGATCGGCCGCCCGCCGACCCTGGAGGTCGAGATCCGGTACGCCACCGACGTGAGCGCGCACGACGCGCTCGGGCAGCCCGCTGGCCTCCGCTTCGGACGCGTCGGCGAGCCAGCGCACGAGTTCGTCGGCGTCGTGGAGGAGGTCACGGTCGTCGGCTCGCCCGTCTCGCGGTCCCTGCTCGACCCCTTGCGGATCGAGGACGGCGTCGCACACGCCGTCCGCATGCGCGTGGTGTCGCGGCTCCAGCTCCTCGCGCAGGTCGTCACCGCCGCCATCTACCAGGACAAGGACGTGCAGGAGATCGTGACCGAGGCCCTGGTCGCCGCGGGCATCGGAGCGGAGGCGCTCCGCTGGCACCTCGCCTCCACCTACGCGAAGCGCCCCTACTGCGTGCAGTACTTCGAGAGCACGTTGGACTTCGTCTCTCGGCTCCTCGAGGAGGAGGGCATCTACTACGTGACCACGGTGGAGGACGGCGAGGAGGTCGTCGTCTTCGGCGACGACAGCACCCTGGCCGAGCCGGTCGAGGGGGACGCGACGCTCCCGTACCGGGGGGACAAGGGGATGGAGGCGCCCGGCGACTCGGTCATCGTGCTCACCGAGATGGCCCACGTCTGCTCGGGCAAGTTCGTGCTGCGCGACTACGACTTCGAGCGGCCCGCGCTCGACCTGACCGTGGAGGCAGAGGGCTCCGCGGAGACCGACCTCGAGCGCTACGACTACCCGGGGCTCTACACCGATCCGGCGCGCGGGGCGTTCCTGGCGCAGATCCGGCTCGAGGCGGAGCGCGCGGACCGTGAGCTCGACGAGATCGTCGCCGACTGCCCCCGCCTCGCCGCCGGCCGGAAGGTCACGCTCTCCGAGGCGCCCTACGACGACGCGGCGGGGGACGTCTTCGTTCGGCGCGTGGTGCACCTCTACGGCCCGCCCGCGAAGCGGGAGCTCTCCGCCGCGGGGCTCGCCGCGGGCGACGCGCCGGATCTCTACGTGTCGGTCGCGCGCACCGTCCCCATCGACGTGAAGTGCCGCACCCCGCAGACCACCCCCCGCCCGGTGGTGGAGGGGCCTCAGACGGCGCGCGTCGTCGGTCCCGAGGGCGCGCAGCCCGAGACGATCCACACCGACCAGTTCGGGCGGATCAAGGTGAAGTTCCCCTGGGACCTCGGGCCGAGCTTCGACGACAAGGCCTCCTTCTGGTTCCGCACGAGCCAGCTCCAGACCTCCGGGTCCATGGTGCTCCCTCGTCTCGGATGGGAGGTCGTGGTCGAGTTCCTGGAGGGCAACCCGGATCGTCCGATCATCGCGGGCAAGCTCTACAACGGCGCGCACATGCCGCCCTACGCGCTGCCGTCCGGCAAGACGCGCACCTCCTTCCAGACCGCCTCTTCCCCCGGCGGCGGCGGCCAGAACGAGATCCGCTTCGAGGATCTCGCCGGCGGCGAGGAGATCATGATCCACGCCCAATACGATCAGACGAAGGCGACCGCCAACGACAAGAAGACGACCATTGGGAACTGTGCGTCCCGGCGGGTCGCCGTCGACGAGACCATCGAGGTCGGCGGGAACCAGACCGCGAAGATCACGATGGGGTCGCAGCTCACGGTGGGCGGCGACCGCTCCGTCAGCGTGGGCGGCAATCGAAACCTCGAGGTGAACGCGGTCGCGGGGATCACGGCCGCCGGGGACGAGACGATCACCGTCGGCGGCAACCATTTCGAGATGGACGGGAACCCGTTGCAGGCGCTCCTCGCCATCGCCGCCGAGAAGGCCATCGAGGTGGCGCAGGCCGCGGCGGGCGCCGCGATGGCGCAGATCAACGCCGCCGTGCAGGCGAAGGTGGACCAGGTCATGGGCCCCATCAACGAGCTCACCTCGCAGGTCGAGCAGCTCGGCGCCGGGATGGAGGCGCTCCGGAGCGGAGACATCGGGGCGATCGCCGGCGTCGCAGCTCAGGCCGCGGGCCTACCCATGCCTCCAGGCTTCGGCGGCGGCGGGTCGGGCGGCGGCGAGTCGGGCGGCGGCGGCGAGTCGGGCGGCGGCGGTGGGGGCGAAGGTGGCGGCGAGGGCGAAGGAGGCGGCGGAGACGCCGCGAGCTACACGGCGCAGCTCGGCATCGACGCGGCCGTGAACTCGGCGATCGAGACCGGCATCCAGCAGGGCGCGGCCGCGCTCGGCGAGGCGCTCGGCATCGGCGGCGGCGGCGGCGGCGGCTCCTCCGCGGCGAACGTGGACGGGCCGGAGGGCTCGGTCGCCGGCGTCTCCGCGGAGGATCGCGCCAAGGGGCCGGGGCACTCGCAGCACCTCGTCGAAGGAGACTACACCGAGAGCACGGGCTCGCTCCGCGTCCAGGCAGCGATCACCGGCCACAAGACGGAGGTCGCGGGCGACCTGTCCATCGACGTCTCGCTCGCCAAGCTCCAGGCCGCGTGGGGCAACGTCGCCGCGACGGTCGGGGGGGACCAGACCACGAAGGCGCTCGGCCAGGTGATCTACTCGAAGGCGGACGCGGTGGAGTCCGCGGGCGGCGCCGCCACGACGATGATCGGCGGCGTCCTCTACGAGAAGGTGGGCGGAGGGATCGTGGTCGAGGCGGGCGGTCCTGCGACCTTCATCGCAGCGTTCCACAAGTGGGAGGCCGGCAGCGCGATCACGATCAAGTGCGGGGCCAGCGAGGTGGTGATAGACGGCGGCGGCGTGGCCATCACGTCGCCCTTGGTCACGATCCTCGCGGGGAAGATTCAGCTGCCGAAGGCCGTGACCGAGGTCTGATGGGGCGCGCCCCGTTCGGTACATGACGCTCCCTCGCGTACACAACGAGACCGATTTCGTCGCGGAGCCGCACGTCCTGCTCGACGGCGACGGCGAGAAGCTCTGCGCGATCGTGAAGGCCACGTTCGAGCTCGCGCGCGGGCAGCCGAGGGGCGACGACGGCTCGTTCACGATCGCGCCGAAGCCGCGCCGCCGCGGGGTGCGCGCGGCCGACGTGCCGTGGGGCAAGCCCGAGATCAGCAGCGTCCGGTACCCCGCCGATCTCTGCGTACGCAAGCCCGGGACGGAGGTGGTCGTCGTGGCGCAAGCGCACGCGCCCGGCGGGCTCCCGGCGCCCCGGTTCGACGCAGCCGTCCGCGTCGGATCGATCGGCAAGACCGTGCGCGTCACGGGGCCTCGCGTGTTCCTGCCAGACGACGGCGGCGTCAGCGATCCGACCGAGATCGCGTCGCTGGTTCTCCGCTACGAGTACGCGTTCGGCGGCACCGACGCGAGCCGACCGGACCATTTCGCGGAGGACCCACGGAACCCCATCGGCCGCGGCTTCGCCGTCGACCCCAAGTCTCTGGGCGGCAAGCCGGCGCCGCAGATAGAGGACCCAGCCGAGCCCATCGGCGCACCGAGCAAGCGACCCAAGCCCGCGGGGCTCGGCCCGCTCGGCAGGCATTGGGAGCCGCGCCGGGGGCGCTGGGGCACGTACGGACCCGATTGGCTGAGGCGCCGGTCGCCCCTGCCGCCGACGGATTTCGACGAGCGCGCGAACGTCTCGGCGCCCGAGGGGCTGTGGGCTCAGCAGCCGCTCCGAGGAGGGGAGGAGGGCGCCCTCACCAACCTGACACCGAGCGGCGGCGTCGTGCCCTTCCGGCTGCCGACCATTCGGCTCACGATTGGCTTCCGGATCAAGGGCCGTGACCCGATCGAGGTCTCGCCGCCGCTCGACACCGTGGTGCTCGATACGGTGTTGGTCGCGCCCCCGCGCCTCGACGGGTCGGGGACCGCCGCGTGGGCGTCTCCCCTGACGCTGGAGCTCGTGATGCGCGCCAGCGCGCCGGCCCCGCTGAAATGGTCATCGGGGGAGATCGTCGTGGAGGAGCGGCGAGGATGAGGAGCCGAGGCACGGTGTTCGGCTGCGGCGTGCGGTGCCCCCTCGGTCCCGACGCGCCGTCCAGCGCGCTCCTGCTCCGCACCGGGCTCTCCGCCTTCGACGCCTCGCCCCTGGACGGGGGCGATGGGGAGGGGGTGACGATGGCGTTCGATCCGACGCTCGACCCGTTCCTCACCGGCGAGACCCGGGCGGCGGCCCTCGCCCGCGGTGCGCTCGAGGAGCTCGCGGCGAGGCTCGGCCAGGTCCCGCTGCGCTCGCTCAAGCTCCGGGTCGCGTTGGCGCTCCCCGAGCCGTTCGCGGGCCAGGCTCGGGCCGAGGCCGGGAGCGTGCTGGCGCGCGAGCTCGAGTCGATCTTTCGAGAGAGGCTCGGGTCCTCGGAGGTAGAGGTCGACGGGCGAGGGTCCGCCGGGCTCGCGTACGTGCTCCCCGACGCGCTGGACGCGCTGAGCCGCCGAGAGATCGACGCCGTCGTCGCCGGGGGGGTCCAGTCCGACTACGACCCCGCCGTGATCCGCGCCCTCCTGGCGACCGATCGGCTCTTCTCGCCTTCCAACCTGGACGCGGTGGTGCCCGGCGAGAGCGCCGCGTTCGTCCTGATCGGCCGGCCCGATCTCGGCACCCGCCTCCGACTGCCGCCCCTGCTGGACCTCGTGGGCGTGGCGTCCGAGACGGGCGATCTCACGCCCGAGAGCGAGGACGGCGCGTTCGACGGCGGCGCCCTGGCGTCGGTCTTTCGCAGCGCCACGGCGTCGCTCCCGGACGAGCTCCGCGTGGGGTGGGCCTGGGGGGACCACGGACTCGAGCACTTCCGCGTGCGCGAGCTCTACGCCGCGCTCGCCCGCGCCCACGATCGATTCTGCGAGCCGCTCATGATCGACTCCCCTCCGCAGCGCCTCGGCAGGACCGGCGCCGCGACCCTCCCGACCTTCCTCGGGCTGGCGGCGGAGCAGGTCCGCCGCGGCGCCGCGCCGTCGCCGGTCGGGATGCTCTTCGCCGGGAGCGACGGCGGCGAGCGCGGGGCCATCGTGGTCGCGGCGCCCTGAGGTCGAGCGCTCGACCCGACGCCGCTGACTACCGCCCGCGGCTCCGTCACTCGTCGGCGCCGTCTCGCCCCGGGGCTCCTCGCTGGCGCGGCGCCTCGGCAGGGCCGAGCTTCGGGGCCTCGTGCCGTGCGCCCGTGCGCGCTCTCTCCAGCCGCTCGACGAGCGCTGGATCCTTCGCCAGCGCCTCGGCGTGGCTGCGCGCGCCCCGGGCCACGTCGCGCGTCTCGAGCTTCATCGCCTCGAGGGCGCGCACGGGATCACGGCCGGATGAAATCGCCGCGACCGCCCGCGCGAAATCGTCGAACGACACGCGGGGCTGCCCGGCGGCCACCCTCGCGTGCGCCTCCCGAAGGACGCAGTCGTACTCGGCGAGGAATGGGGTCGGCGCCGCCTCCGATCCCTCCATGGCGGCCGACAGGGTGTCTTCCATGTCGCGCTCCAGCTCCGCGAACGTTGCCTCCGTGAGGCCGCACCGCGCGAGCACCTCGTCCTCGGGCAACCCGGCGGCGACCTCGGCGACGACCTGGGCATAGATCTCGAGTCGCGATCGCTCGGCGGCCATGCTGCGGCACCGAGGCTACCCGAACCGCGGGCTCCGCGGCGGCGCTCTGCGCCGTCCGCTGCCAGCGGCGCGACGTGCTTTCGAACGCGGCCTCGCCCGCGTACGCTGCCGACCCGATGCCGAGCGAGGCGAAGGCCCCCGAGCCGACGAAGATCCCCGTCCCGGAGCACGTGCGGGCGGCCGAGACCGCCCTCCGCCTCCTCCACGCGACGGGTCGTGTCCTCGACGCGATCCCATCGAGCACGTTCGATCTGCGGCCGCTCGCGCGGACGACGGAGCGCGCCATCGTGGATCTCTTGGACGCGCTCGACGCGCGTAAGGATCCGCTCGGCGCCGTGCGGGACGCGATGGCGCGCATCGACGAGGCGGTCCCCGAGGCGCGCGCGGTCGCCGGCGCAGTCGAGGGCACCCAGGACCTCGAGGTGTGGCTCGGGAGGGCCCGTGGGTGGCTGCTCGTGACGGAGGCGCACTTCGCGCGGTCGCCGCCGCAGGTCGCGACCGCGCAGCCGTGGGTCATCGCGACGCGGATCCCACACGTGCACGATCTGCCGAGGGCCAGCTTGGCGCCCGTTTTCCGGGTGGCCGATCCGGTCGCCCCGCCGCCGACGGTGGAGCCGCCAGCGGCCGATCTGCCGGCGGCGCAGCGCGTCGCGCTCCTTCGAGAGCGAGCGTCGCGCCTGAAGGAGGAGGCGGCGCGGAAGCGGGAGGAGGCGGCGGCGGCGCGGGCCGCGCGAGGTCGCACCGCCCCGGCGGCGGCGCCCCCCCCCGGCTTCGTCGCGGGAACGCGTGGGCCGATCACGCCCGCGCGGCGCGTCGAGCGCCGGGCCCGTGAGATGTTCGAGGAGGTGACGCTCGCGGGGCTTCAGCGGACGCCGCTCTTGGGAGACGAGTGGCGCAGCATGGACGTCGTCGACCAGCGGATGCTCCGCGCCGTCGACGCCCTCGTCGCGCTGGGGCCGGACGCCCTCGCCGCCGTCGAGCCGCTCGCCATCGATAGACCGGCGAAGGACCCGGCCGCGGGGTTCGCTGCGGTCTTCACGCTCGGATGCTTCTCCGGTCGCGACGCCCTCGCGGCCGCCGAGCGCGTCTTCCGACAGCTCGGCCCCGACGATCGAGAGGTCCGCGCCGCGGTGGGCGGCGCGCTGAAGCTGGCGCCGCACCCCGATTGCGAGCGGGTGCTCCGCGCCTGGCTTCGCGACGAAGATCCGGGGGTCCGAGCGGTCGCCGTGGACGTGCTCGGGCACCGCGGGTGGCTCACCGAGGAGGAGGTCGGTGTCGGCGTCGGCGACGCGAGCCTGGACGTCGTCGCCGCAGCGCTGCGGTGGGGGGCCCTCGGTCCGGTGAGCCACCGCGTCCACCTCCGCGCCGCCATGCTCGCGCACGAGGGAGCCGAGCACGCCGAGCTCGAGCGCGCGCGCGCCTGGGCGCTCGTCGTCGGCGACCTCGCGCACGGCGTGGAGGAGCTCGCGGGGTGGCTCGGCACCCCGCGGGAGTCGGTCGCGGCGCTGCCGCTCGCGCTCGCGGGAGATCGCGCCGTCGCGCTGCGCCTCGTCGCGGCGATGCAGGCAGCCCCCGACGAGAGCCTCATCCACGCCGTCGGCTTCGCTGGGCCCGCGGAGGCGCTCCCCGCGCTCGTCGCGGTGCTCGCGGATCGAAGCGCGCCCTCGGAGCTGAAGCTGGCTGCCGCGTTCGCGCTCCAGCGCATCACGGGCCTCGAGGCCTTCGACGACGTGGAGCTGCCCCCGGAGCGGCTCGAGGCCGAGGTGCCGAAGGATCCGCCCGGCGTCCCGGCGAAGGACGAGAGCTTGACGCGGCGGGTGAGCGATCGGCGGGACCTCCCGGCGGACGGCTCCCCCGATCTGCTCAAGCTCCCCTCGCCGCGCGCCGAGGTGTGGCAGCGCTACCTCGCGCGGGAGAGCGTCCGCTACGCAGGGCCGCAGCGCTTCCGGCGCGGCCGCCCCTACACGCCCAGCCTCACGCTCGAAGAGCTCGATGGCTATGCCGTGACGCCGGACGAGCGGCGCGCGCTCTTCGCGGAGCTGGTCCTCAAGACCGGCGAGGTCGTGCACCTCGATCCCCACGACTTCGTCGTCGTCCAGGAGGCCGGGCTGCGCCGCTGGGCGCCTGTCGCCGAGCGGGCCTCGAGCCGCGCCGGCTCCTGGTCGGGCAGCGCGCGCCGCTGATTCGAGGCGCGGCCCCGCCCGGGACGACCGGGCGCCCCGTGGAGGCGCTCCGCGCGGCCGAGCTCAGGGCTCGGTGATCTCTTGGAGCACGACGGTGGCGGCCTTGAAGAGCCGCTCGTAGCGACCGCCGTCGTTGATGTCTGCCATCGGCACCTCCACCTGGTGCACGCCGCTCGCAGACAGCGCCGTGAGCCGAACGTGGTCGGGCGGCGGCGGCTCGGCCGCCTTGTCTCGGGGCTTCGGGGGTATCGCAAGGAGCGGGTACGCCTCGCTGAGCAGGGCGGCCGCGGCCGGAGTGGGTTGACCGTCCGCCTCGCGCGCGAGGAGCTGGTCGGCGTGGCCGAGGAACCGGATCGAGCCGTCGGCGTACGTGGCGAGGACGTCCAGGCCTCCGTCGACCATGAGCTCCACGATGATCCCGAGCAGCTCCTGCGCGAACACCGGCGCGGGCTTCTCCCCGAGCTTGCGGAGCGCCGTCCACGCCCAGAGCCGCGGCCTCGCCTCTTGGAACGCGTCCTCCGCGACGGCGCGGAGCTGCGGCTGCGGCGCCCCGCCCGCGTTGAGCCGCGCGAGCGCGATGAGGAAGCTCGCCCACGGCTCCGGCGCCCCTTGGGCAAAGGACGCGGTCTCTTGTGCGTCGCCCTCCCACATCCGAGCGCGAGCCGCGTCGAGCTTGCTCCCGCTCGGAAACTCCGCGGCGAGCAGGACCTCGGCGAGATCCTGGTCGGCGAACAGCATCTCGTACGGCGTCATCCGCGCTCCCTCGTCACGACGACCCGCCCCTTCTGGCTGCGCGCGCCCGGCAGGAAATACCTGGCGCACACGATCGGGTCGCTCACCGCGTCCACGCCGACGGTGGGGGCGAAGAACTTCATGTAGACCGCCTCGGGCGAGACCGTGAACGCCTCGGGAGCGCCCCGCCGATCCGCCGCCGCCGGCGGGGGGCTCGGCGGGATCTCTCGGAAGAAGCCCGCTCCGAGGGGCCCCCCGCGCGGGAGCGACTGCAGCCGCGCCGGCGCCGGCGGCATGGGCCCGAACGTCACCGGCCGCTGGTAGTCGATGCACTGGAGCGCCTTCTGGACGACGCTCCAGTCCTTCTTCGTGTCCGCCTCGAAGATGTGGAGCTTGAAGAACTCCAGGGCCACCGTGCGCCGCGCCCGCTCGCGCTTCACGTCGAAGCCAGGGGATGCCGCCAGGGCGGCGTCTTGAGCGGGGACGGGCATGGCTCGGACCTCCCAAGATACACACTTTCGGGTGGCTTCCGAAGCCCACGGGCCGGACGAAATCAGCGACAATGAGGCATGCGAACGGCACCGGCGCCGAACATCCCTCCCATCCCTGGCATGTGCCCCTCGGTCGCCGTGATGGGGGGCGGGGGAGGCGGCGGCGGTGGGAGCGGAGGCAGCGGTGGCAGCGGCGACGGGAGCGCCTCGGGGGACGGGTCCGGCGACGGCGCGAACGCCAGCGGCGACGGGAAGAACGGCGGGCAAGGCTGCGGTGATCCCGTCTGCCCGATCACGGGGCGCGTGTTCCTCGAGCTCTACGACTTCGGGTTCGCCGGTCCTCAGCCGCTCCGCTGGGTGCGTCAGTACAACTCCCGCGAGTCGCGTCTGGCGGGCGAGCTCGGCTTCGGCTGGACGCACGCGTACGGCTGGTGGCTCCGGGAGGGACGCGACGGCGTCGAGGTGTTCGACGACGGCCTCCGGCGCCAGGCCTTCTCCCTCCCTCCGGGAGGCGCCGGCGTGGCGGAGCACCCGCTCGGCTACCGGCTCGCGCGGTCGGGCGGTGGGTTCGTGCTCCTCGATCGAGAGGGCAACCGCCGCGTCTTCGGGGCGGCCGATCCGAGCGGAGTCTGCCGGCTCGTCGAGGTGTCGGATCGGAATGGCAACAAGACCACCGTGGAGCGCGACCACCGGGGCCACCTGACGGGCCTGACGGACAGCGCCGGCCGCCCCTACCGGGTCGTCACGGACGGCGCCGGGCGCGTCGAGCGCGTCCTGGTCGCCGGCGACGCCGAGCGCACGACGTGGCTCGAGCTCGTCCGGTACCAATACGACGACGCGGGGAACCTCGCCGCGGCGATCGACGCCGAAGGGTTCGGCGTTCGCTACGAGTACCAAGGGCACCTTCTCGTGGCCCACCACTCGCCCTCCGGGCCCACCTACAGGTGGCGGTACGACGGGCCGCTCTCCGACGCGCGCTGCGTCGAGACGTGGGGCGAGGAGGGTGGGGGCATGCCGGCCGCGGTGCTCGACGAGCCCCGTGCCCGCGGCACCGCGAAGGGCATCTATTACCAAGCGTTCCACTACGGCCCCGATCACTACACGGAGGTCGAGGACGGGCTCGGCGGACGGCACCGCTACTTCGGCGACGCGACGGGGAGGGTGGTGAAGGAGGTGACGCCCGCGGGTGGGGTCATCACGCGCGCCTTCGATCCCAAGACTGGCGTCCAGCACACCGAGAGCCGGCCCGACGGTCGGCAGGCCGAGGCTCAGCTCCACCAGACCAAGCCCATCGGCTACACCTCCAACGCGGGCGACGGGATCGGCGCGATGGTGGACGAGGAGGGGTTCATCGTCTCCGTCTACGAGAAGGGGGAGGAGCCGCCCGCCGTGGTGCGCCGCAGGTTCGACGTCCGGGGCAACCTGTTGCTCGTCATCCACCACGACGGCGCGCGGGAGAGCTTCGACGTGGACGAGCGTGGTCTCGTCGCCCGCCATTTCGATCGCCTCGGCGCCGTCACGCAGTACTTCCACGACGCGCAGGGCAACTGCACGGCCATCGTACGGCCAGGCAACCGCACCGAGCACATGGAGTACGACTACCTCGGGCGCCTCGTCCGCCACGTCGACGCCGCGGGCCGTGAGACGACCTGGACGTGGGACCGTCGCAGCGAGATCCTCGAGAAGCGAGTGACCGGAGGCGGCACCTATCGCATGCGCCACAACGCCGCGCGCAAGGTCACGCTGCTCGACGAGAACGGGCGCGTCACGCGCTACACGTACGGCGGGCAGGACTGGCTCGTCCGCATCGACGAGCCCGCCGGCAACGTCACCGAGCTCCGCTACGACGTGCACGGCCGCTTGGTGACCGTCCAGAACGGACGCGGGCAGACCTTCACGGAGCGGTACGACTACGCGGGCCGCCGCGTCGGATGGACGACGTTCGAGGGCGTGACCTACTCCGCCACCTACGACTCGATGGAGCGCGTGACGTCGGTGCGCGATCCGATGGGGCGCGTGGTCTGGAGCTACGACGGGGCGTCACGGCTCGAGGCGCTCGCCTTCAACGACGGCACGTCCGTGGAGCTCGCCTACGAGGGGCGTGGCGGTCCCTCGCTCATGGGGGGCTCGCTCGTCCCCGTCGAGCGCTACCTGGACGCGTTCGGCCGGCTCCACGGCGAGAAGATGGGGGAGCACACGCTGCGCGTCACGTGGAACGGCGGCGCCCCGACAGGCCTCGAGAGCTACGTCGGCCTCCCGCTCCGCTACGATTACTACGAGCACTGTGATCAGTCCGCCGAGCGCATCGGGAGCCACGGCCGCGTGATCGACCGGCCCGCCGGGGGCGACATGCTCACGTCGCTCGGCAGCAAGCTGGTGTTGCGTCGTCGGTACGGCGCTCGTGGGGAGCTGCTCTTCCAGAGCCTCGGCCGGCGCATGGTCGGGCTCGCCGACGAAGAGGTCGCGCTTCCCGGCCTGCCGGGGACGGTGTTCTTCGCCGAGTACGAGTACGACGCGAGCCTGAACCTCCTCTCGGAGAAGCGGTCCGACGGGTCTTCGGTCCGGATGGAGCTCACCCAGAACGGCCAGGTGTCCCGTCGGACGCGGATGGACCGCCTGGGCAAGACGCTCTCCGACGAGGAGCTCGCGTACGACGGCGCCGGGTCTCCGCGTGTGGTCGGCGCCCAATACGATCCGCTGGGCAGGCCCACGGCCTACCACGGAGAGTCCTTCACGTACGACGCGATCGGCCGCCTCTCCTCGCGGACCACCGACCTCGGCGTCTTCAAGTACGAGTGGAACGGGCTCGACCAGCTCGTCCGCGTCGTCGCTCCCGATCGCGTCGTGGAGATGGACTACGACCCGCGCGGTCGGCGCATCCGGAAGCGCGTCTATCGGCAGCGCGAGCTGGTCAAGAAGACCTCCTACGTCTGGAACAACAACCTCGTCGTCCACGAGGTGGACGAGCTCGCCGGCACGACGCGCACGTACGATCGCATCGACGGCTCCTGGCTCACGTTCGGGCACGTGGACCGCACCGCGACGGCGGAGCGGTCGGTGTTCTACGTGCTCGACCCGATGGGCTGCGTCCAGCTCGCGGTGGACGCAGACGGCAACGTCGTCTGGGAGGCGGAGCGCACCGTCTACGGCCATTGCGATCCGCGCGGGCCGGCGCAGGGGAGTGCCGACGTGAACGCGCGGCTCGCGAACCAGTTCTGGGACGCAGACGTCGAGCTCGCGTACACCTGGCACCGCTGGTACGACGCGCGGCTCGGGCTCTTCGTCTCGACCGATCCGCTGTTCCTGGACGGGAACCAGAACCCCAGGGACTACGCCCCGAACCCGCTCAACCCGCTGAATGGCATCGACCCGACGGGCTGGCACAGCCCGCCGACCGCCGCCTCCACCATGGCCCAGCCGGGGCCCCACGCGGGACCCCACCCTGGGCCCGGCGTCGCCCAGCCGGGGTGCGTGCCGTGCCCGCCCAACATGTTCCGCCGACGCGGGCGACCGAACGCGGCCACGCAGGCTGCGATCGACAACGCCGGGGCGGCGCACGGCTGCCATTCGTGCGGGGCCTCCAGCCCCGGGACGGCGAGCGGCCATTGGATCGGCGACCACCAGCCGCCGCTCAGCACCTTCGGACCCGGCGGGCCGCCGGCGGGGGCGAACATCTGGCTCTACCCCCATTGCGCGGGATGCTCCCCACGGCAAGGCGGCTTCATGAGCCACCATGCGACCACCATAGGCCCAGGTGCGGCGCTGGCGGCCAACCCTCCGGCCAGCGCCGCCTGACGGTCAGGAGGGGAGCTTCGAGAGCGCCGCCGACGCGGCCGCCGCGAGCGGGCCGCCGCTCCGGGCCAGCTCCCCGAGGTGCGGCGCCGCGTAGGAGCCGTGCGCCTGGAGCCACGCGAGCGCGGCGGGCTTGGCGCGCGACTTCGCGAGCATCGACGCGACGAGCTCCACCGTGCGCGGCGAGTCGATCCGGCCGAAGCGCTCGAGGATCAGCCGCTGCGCCTCCCCCGGGGAGTAGGGCGCGCCGTACTTGGGCCAAAGCTCGACCTCGATCCGGTACACGTCCTCCCCGCCGAGGAACACGAGGCGAGGATCGGGGAGCGTGTACCAGGGCTGCTTGCTGGCGCGCGCCCGCGCGGTCGAAACGAGGTCGCGTGGAGCCCAGACGACCGGGCGCGGCGGGGCCACCAGCGGCTCACCGCGGAGGGCCGCCAGGCCTGACTCGACGGGGTTCCCGGGGGCGCCGCTCGCCCACGCGAGCAGGCGCGGCCGGAGCTCCGCGGCGCGGGCCTCCGGGAGCCTCCGGAGCATGATCGCGATCGCGTCCAGCCAGCGCGCTGCGTTGGGTGGCCTCTTGAAGAAGACGTCCGTCGGCGTCGTCGTCAGCACGTCGGTGACGATGTCGAGGACGTCGCTCGTCCCGAAGAACGCCTCGTAGAGGTAGAGGACGATGTCGGTCGAGACGTCGACGATGGTCACCAGGCTTCGGACGCCGGCGGCCACGTCCTCCAGCGTCAGAGGATCTGCGCAAGCTGCGGCCTTCTTGGCCTTCTCGTTCAGGCGCGCCGTCCCGTCGCTCTGGAAGTCGAAGTTGGTCCCGCCCGGGATGCCTCGCGCGAGGCGAGCCGCCGCGCTTCGCGGGAACGCAACCTGCCGGAACGGGTAGGCCTCCAGGAGGAGTCGCTCCGCCGTCGCGACCGGATCTTGATCGTCCTCGTAGAGGAGGCAGAGGTGCGGATAGCCGAGCGCGAACAGCAGGTCGTCCTCCGCGGAGAAGCAGAAGCCCGGCACGAGATCGGCGCGCGCGATGGCGGCGTCGCGATGGTCGAGCGCGCGGCTCTCGAGTCTCCGCGCCGCTGCGGGTTCCCCTTGGCCCTTGGAGGCGGCTCGAGGTTTCGGCATGAGGCTCCTCTATCACACGGGCTCAGCCGGCGTCTTGCCACCTCGCGACGAGGAGCGCCGCGTCCGGGGCCAGCGCCCCGCCGCTCTCCGCGAGCACCCGAGCCGCCGGCGCGGCCAGGTCGGCGTGCGCCTCGAGCCACGCGAGCGCGTCGTCGCCCCGCGTCGAGCGCCGCCACAGGTCGACCATCAGCGGAACCACCGCGGGGGATCGGATCGGAGCGAAGCGCTCGAGCACGAGCTCGTGCGCGACGACCGCTGGGAGCTCCGTGTAGCTGCGCCAAGATCGAGCCTCGAGGTCGAGGACCACGTCGCCGCCGAGGAAGGCGAGCCGGGGATCGGGCACGGCCCCGAACGCCCCTGGGTGCGCGGCGCGCCGCGAGACGACACGCGCGGCGGGCGGGAGCACGCAGGGCACCCCGGGCTCCACCGACGCCGCCTCTCCCTCCCAGAGGAGGCCCGCCCTCGATCGCTCGTCTTCGGAGAGAGAGCTCGCGACGCCCTCGAGCTCGCGCACCGCCGCGTTGCGCTCCGCCTCGGGGAGCCGCAGCGTCATGATGGCCGCGGTCGCGAGGACGCGTGCGTGCGCGGGATCCGCGACGATGGCAGCGCTCCGGTCCCACGCGCGCGCGCCCTCCGCGACGGACGTGACGACGACGCTCGGCCCGACGAGGGCCTCGAGGAGAAGGAGGGCCTCGCTCGCCGACGCTCCGATGACGCCGGGTGTCAGCGCGTCCAGGATCAACGACCGCGCCTCGGTCGCGTCGACATGGGGCGATCGTCGCAGCGCCGCCCGGGCCTCCTCCGTGAGGTCGAGCTCCGCCGGGTAGTCCGTCGAAAGCTCGGGCAAGAGCCACAGCCGCGCAGCGAGCCCCGCGGTCCGCGGCCCGAAGGTGGTCCGGAGCTCCGCGCCACGCTCGAGGGCCACGAGCTCGGCGCTCGCGACGCAGTCGAGATCGTCGAGGTGATCGGGATCGAGCACGCGGAGGTACGGGAACCCGAGGGCGAACGCGAGGTCGTCCTCGGCGGCGAAGCAGTATCCCGCGCGAACGAAGCGGGCGCCGAACGCGCGCTCGCCGTGCAGGAGAGCGAGGCTGCGCGTCGCGGCGCTCACGCGTCCCTCGTCACGCGGTAGAGGAGCGAGCCGCCGAGCGTGGTCCGCGGGAGCCCGACGCACGCGTCCGCCGCGCCGAGGTGCGTCGTGTGGACGCGCAGCGCGGGCCGCGCGCCGAGGAGATCGGCGACCTCGACCGCGGCGTAGCTGAGCCCTCGATCCGAGAGGAAGCGCGCCATGGCGGGGGGAGCCTCCAGGCGCGCGTCGGCGACGTCGAAGAGGAGCGTCTCGCCGGGTCGCAGCGCGTCGGCGAGGGTCGCGACGAGCGCGCGCGCCGACGCAGGCTCGAGGTAAGAGAGCAGGCCCTCCGCCACGACGACGCGTCGGCCGGGGCCCCGAGGGAGGGCCCGCGCGGCGGCGGCGGCGTCGCTCAGATCGAGCGCGGCGCGCCGCACGCGCGGCCGCGGGACGTCCACCAGGAGGCGCTCCTTGTGGCGCTGCACCTGCGCCGTGTCGATCTCGACGAACGAGGTCCCGTCGAGCTCCGCGAGGCGCATCGGCCGGGTGCACATGCCGGCGCCCAAAGACACGAGCGTCCCGCCCCCGGAGGGCGTCACGCGGCGGACCTCCCCGTCGAACCAGGCTGCGCGCGCGACGAACGAGCCCGCGGCCGCGTGACCCCCGAGCTCCGCGAGCAGCGCCCGGCCCCGCGGGCCCGCGAGGCGCGCGGCGAGCGGATCACGCGGGCCGTCGAGCATCGACGCGGTGTGCATCGCCCTCGCGGCCGCGGCGGCGAGCGCCGTCGCCCCG
>CAZBJI010000096.1:0-29855 GCA_964492175.1 uncultured Polyangiaceae bacterium
GCCCACCCTTGACGCGTCCGGCGCGCGGCCGAAGGGTCCCGGTCCGCGCCGAGCAGCGCGCGGGGAGGAGACACGATGCCTGAATATGCGAAGCCGGTGACCGGGAACTTCTGCTGGTGCGAGGTCAACGTGGACGACCCGCCCAAGGCGAAGGGCTTCTACGGGGAGCTCTTCGGCTGGACGTCACAGGACATGCCGATGCCGCAGGGCACCTACAGCATGATGACGATCGGCGGAAAGCAGGTCGCCGGCCTGATGAAGCTCGCGGACGAGGCGAAGAAGATGGGCGCGCCGCCTCACTGGCTCAACTACGTCGCGGTCGACGACACGGAGAAGGCGACCACCAAGGCGAAGGAGCTCGGCGCCAAGGTGCTCGTCTCCCCGATGCAGGTCGGCCCCGGCAAGATGAGCGTGGTGCAGGACCCCACGGGCGGCGTGCTGGCGCTCTGGCACGCGGAGCAGTCGATGGGGACCTACCTCTACGGCGAGCCCAACACGATGTGCTGGAACGAGCTCACGACCACGGACGTGGCCGCGGCGACCAAGTTCTACGTCGGCCTCTTCGGCTGGGCGACGCAGGAGTGGCCGATGGGAGACTTCAACTACACCGTCCTCAAGAACGGCGAGCAGATGGTCGGGGGCATCATGCCTCAGCCGGCCATGATGAAGGGCGCGCCCACCGTGTGGACCACGTACTTCGCGGTGCCCGACTGCGACGCGTCCGCCAAGAAGGCCGCGACGATGGGCGCCAAGGTGCTGATGGAGCCCACGGACATCCCGGACGTCGGCCGCTTCGCGGTGCTGCAGGATCCGCAAGGCGCGGCGTTCGCGATCATCAAGAACGCGGAGAAGAAGTAGCGCCGACGCGGCGGCGGCGGGTGCGCCTGCGACGGCGCGCGCGCCGCCGCGCGATCAGAACGACGAGCTCGGCTCGGTCAGGAACGCGACCTCTTCGGGGGTGGACGCCCGGCCGAGCACCTCGTTCCGGTGCGGAAAGCGCCCGAAGCGCTCCACGATGTCGCGGTGGCGCACGCCGAAGTGGTGGTTCTGTTCGATGCGCGCCTTGGTCTCGGGGGGTTGCTCGTCCGCGAGGGCGCGAAAGAGCTCGAGGCAGCGCTCCTGATCGGCGAGCGACTCGCTGTGCATGAACGGCATGTAGAGGAACGTCCGCTCCTGCGTCGCGAGCTTGCGGTCGTCGCCGCGATCGGCCGCGGCGCGGGCCGCGGCGAGGGCGAGCGGGTCCGACGCGAACATCCCCGGGGTCCCGCGGTGCATGTTCCGCGAGAACTGGTCGAGGACGATGACGTACGCCAGCGTCGACCGCGGCGCGGCGAGCCAGCCGTGATCTCGGCCCGCGGCGAGCTCGGCGTGCAGCGCGCCGAAGCGCGCGCGGATCTCCTCGTCGAAGGTCGGGTCCTTCGTGAACCAGCGCTTGGCGGTCTCTTCGGAGGCGAAGCCGTTCGCGTCCAGGGAGACGAACCAGAAGGCGAGGACCTCTTCGGGATCGGGGAGCGACATGGGCCCGACTGTACCAGGCTCGGAGCTCAGCGGCGCCGGAAGGCGAGCCACCGCATCTCGACCGGCGCGCGGCCCTCCGGGAGCGCGAACAGATCACCCCCGAGGGACCAGTTCACGAACCAGCCCGTGGGCGGCCACGCCTCCGCCGGGAGGTGCTCCTTCTCGAAGTCGTGGACCGAGTCGTCGGACACGCGCTCGAAGGGCAAGCCCTCGAAGGCACGCTCGATCTCGTGGCGGGTGAAGATGCTGCACCAGGCGATCTGCGCGAGCTGCCGCGCGGTGGCGTCTGGCTTGTAGCCATCCATCGGGACGAACGCGCTGAAGAGGAGCACTCCCCCAGGAGCCATGACGTGCGCCGCCCGCTCCGCGAGCGTCCGGAGCTGCGCGGGCTCGCGGAAGTGGGACGCGACGACCTCCGCGAGCACCACCAGCTTGTACCGCCCGGCCGGCACCGGGAGCGCCTCGTCCAGGAAGTCCCCCTCGAACACCTCCACCTGGAGCTTCGCGTCCGCGACCTCCTTCCGCAGGACGGCGGCGAGCGCGGGCGCGATCTCGACCGCGTCGGTCGGATGCCCAGCCCGCGCGAGCGGGAGCGTGTTTCGCCCCGTCCCCGCGCCGACGTCGAGCACCGCGACCTCCGCAGGAGGGCCGATCTCGGCCGCGAGCTTCATGACCTTCGCGTCCGGGTGGGTTCCGAAGAGCGGAGGATCGCGCGTCGCCACCCAGCGCTCGTACTCGTCGCCGATGGAGGATGACTGCGTCGTGATCTTGTAGCTGAGGCCGGGGTGCGGCGGCGGCTCGGTGTTGTCCTTGACCACCACGCGCGAGTACGGCGACTCCGCGAACCCGGCGGCGAGCTTCTTCTCCAGGATGCGGCGGAGGTTCGCGAGCTCCGCCTCCGAGAACGTGCGCCCGAGGTGGGCGAAGATGCCCGCCAGCGTCTTCTCGAAGTGGTCGATCATGGACGGCGCGCACGGGAAGCTGATCTCCGCCGTCGACTCGATCCGGCGCGAGATCCGCGGCACCAGCGCGGCCTTCAGCGCGTTCGCGTTCGTCTCGCGGAGGCGCTTCTGAGGGGCCGGCTTCTTCATCGCTCCGGCGGCTGCTCCTGCTCGGTCTCGGGGGGCAGCTCTCCGCGGTGGACCTCGACCTCCTGAGTCGCGGTGTCCACGGTCACGACCAGGGTCCCTGACAGCGTGATGACCTCGAGCCTACAGGTTCGCAGCTGCGTGGCGTCGACCACGAGGGTGCGGTGGCGGTCCTTCATGTGTCCCGCGCGCCTTCTCGAACGCGAGCGGGGACGCGTCAAGCGCCACCGCTCGCGTCGGCTCTCCCGCTACTTGCCGTTGCAGGTCGGGTTCGCCTTCAGGCTCTGCGCCGCCTGCTTGCAGGCGTTCTCCGCCGACTTCTTGGTCTGCTTGTTCTCCGCCATCGTCTTGAAGGACTGCGCGCTCTGGATCGCACCGTCCTTCATCGGCTTGCGCGCCGCGGGCGGCATCTTCTCCGAGCAGGAGATCATCTTCTCGACGTAATCGTCGCAGGCGGCGATGCCGACCTTGGGCACCTCGACCTCCTTCTCCTCCTCCTTCTCGGCCTCCTTCTCCTCTTCTTCCTCCGCTTCGGCCGGGGCGGCGCCCTTGGCGAGCTTGGTGCCGCCGAAGCCGCCCCACTCCTTGGCGACGGTCTCGGGGACGTCGCCGAGCAGATCCCAGCGGAGCCGGGTCGTGGCCTTGTACGCCACCCCCCAGAACGCGTTCGAGCGCTCGCTCTTGGAGTTCGAGATCTCGAGCAGCACGTGCTCGATGTCCGCCGCGCTCACCTTGCCCTTGGTGTCGAAGCAAGCCTGGCCGGCCCCCTGGACCACCTTGTAGTCCATCGGCACGTCGTAGGAGCGCGTCTCGGTGATCGCGTTCTCTTGCCACTTGGTGCACTGCACGATCTGGCCCTGGCTGTTCTTGGTGCCCTCGACGCAGACGGCCTCGCTCCTTCCGGTGTCGACAGTCTCCCACTCGGTCCGCTTGCCGCGATGAGTCGACAGGTGGGGCTCCACGAGCTGCTCCACCTTGGGGGTGAAGCGCTCGCCGTTCAGGTACAGCACGAAGCCGGCGCGGCTGAGCTCCGCCGCAGACTCCTCGTCGAAGCCGGAGAGGATGACCTCGAAACAGACGTGGTCCTGGGTCATCTCGGTGAGGGAGGCCACGTTGCGGAAGACGTCCTTGGAGAGCCCGAAGGGCTGGCCGTCGTTCCACTCGATCTCGTTCGCCTCGACGTTGCCGGCGAGGGCAGGGTGTTGGATCTTGGTGAAGCCGTCCGCGCGAGGCTTGCAGCCCGTGGTCAGAGCAGCGCCGCAGAGGATGGCGAGGAGGGGAAGGCAGAGTTTCGTGTTCATGGCTCGTGCTCCTTCGGACACGGCTCGCGTCGGCCCGTCGCACCGCCTTAGCCGAAAAACTCGAGCCCCGAAATGGCCCCTTGAGGGAAAAAAAAACGTCGATCCGGGAGGAAGGTACCGGTGTCGCGCGCCGTATGGAGCGCCCGCCACCATGGCGACGTCACCCCTGCTCGCCTTCGATCCTGGAGCCCCGACGCTGGCGCTGGCCGACGGCGACGAGGTCCTCGTCCACGGCGGCCTGGACGAGGCGCCTCGGTGGCGCCGGACCCTGGAGGCGCCCGTCGTCGGGGTAGGCGCGGCCGGCGGGGTCGTCGCGACGCTCGACGCGCAGGGCACGGTGACGTGGTGGAGCGCCGCGGGCGATCCGCTGACCTCGAGCCGCCTCGGGGGTGAACCGTGCGGCTTCGCGCTGTCCCCCGACGGCCAAGCTTGCGCGGTCCTCTTCGAGGAGCGGATGGTGCTGATGGAGCGAGGCGCGGCCGCGCGGTCCGTCCCCGTGGGCGGCGCCCGGTGTGCCGCGTTCAGCTGCGACGGGGGTCGCGTCGCCGTCGGCGCCGCCGCCGGGACGCTGTCGGTGGTCGGCTTCGCCGGGGATCTGGTCGGCCAAGCCAACCTCGAGGGCGCGGTGCGCAGCGTCGCGGCCAGCCCTCGCGGGGACTGGTACCTGACCGCCGCCGACCGGGTGCTCCGCGTCGCGCCCGGCGGCGACGTGGTCCACCAGGTCACGCGCGCAAGCGGGTACGAGCCCGACTGCATCACGGTGTCGGAGGACGGCGCGCTCTTCGCGGTGCGCCTCGACGAGGCGCTGGTCTTGTCGCTGGGGGATCCACCGGGAGAGACCGTGGTCCAGCTCTCCTACCCCGAGCGGCGCGTCTGCGGCGTCGCCTTCGGCCCGGGGAGGGTCCTCGGCGTGGGCCTCCACGGCGGCGACGCGAACTTCGTCCACATCGCAGAGAAGGAGCTCCGGCGAAGCGACACGTTCGAGGGGCGCACCCACAACCGGTGGCTCGTCCGGGTCGTGATCGATCCGGAAGCCGCCCCGAAGGCCACCACGTCCCCTTCGGGCGCAGGACGTCCCCTCGCCTCCGTGGCCGCTCCCATGCCGGCCGCCGCGCCGACGCCCGCCGCTCCCCCGCCGGCGCCGCCCGCGCCGGCCCCCGCCAGCAAGGCGAGGTCGATCGCGATCGGGGTGCTCAGCTTGGTGCTGCTCGTGGGCGGCGTCGTCTGGAAGGTCAACTACGAAGAGCGGCAGGCCAAAGAGGAGCGCGACCGAGCAATGAAGGAGCGCATCGACAAGCAGGTGCGCGAGTCCGTCCGCAAGTCGATGGCGAAATAGCGTCGACGCTTGGGCTGAGGAACCGGTCGCCCACCCGGGCGTACGCCGTGGTGCGCCCCCGTGGTCAGGGCGTCCGGTGCACGCAGCTCCCTGGATCCGCGACCCGCGGACGATCCGCAATCGGGCCGCCGATGTCGCCGATCGGACGGTGAAAGCGCATAAATGCGCTCGGGCTCGAGTCTTGCTGTGCGCCTGCCATGCGCCGCCTCCTCCTCACCCTCGCGCCCCTCCTCGGCATGGCCTGCGCCCTCGGGTCGAACCTCGAGCGAGGCTCGAAGGATCGCCTGGCCGAGGGCGAGAGCGAGGCCGAGGAGACCGACGAGACCGAGACGAGCACCGCGGCGGCGGGCCCGACGAGCTCGGCGGCCCAGGGCGGGCCGCAGACCTCGGGCCCGGCGACGGCGGGGGCGACCTCGGGGAGCGGCGGCGCCCCCGGAGGAAGCGACGCGTGCTGCGCGCCGAGCGCGACACCCGGGTGCATCGATCCGCAGGTGGAGCAGTGCGTCTGCGCCGTGGACGACTACTGCTGCGCGACGGCGTGGGACGAGACGTGCGTCGGCGAGGTGGACTCCCTGGGCTGCGGGATCTGCGGCGGCATGGGCGCGGGCGGCGGCGGGCCGGACCCGGTCGGCACCGGCGCTGGAGGCGGCGCGCCTGGAGGCGGCGCGTGCTGCGCCCCGACGGGCACCCCCGGCTGCGGCGACACGGCCATCGAGGACTGCGTGTGCGCGATCGACTCCTACTGCTGCAACATCGACTGGGATCAGCAGTGCGTCGACGAGGTGACGGACTTCGGCTGCGGGACGTGTCCGTGACCGGAGCGCCCTGCGGGCATCTCCTTCCGGTACGAGCGGACGGTCCCGGCCCGCGGTAGTCCGCTGGCCGCTGCCCGCCGTCGCTCTTGCGCGAAGCGAGAGCCGATGGCAGAAGCGTCGCCATGGAGTACGCCATCGCGGCGCTCGCGGTCGCGCTCGTCGCGTTGCTCCTCCTGCGCCGGCGCGCGCCGCCGCGGACGGCCCCGAGCGTCGACCCCGCCGCCGAGGCCCGGCTCGCCGCGACCCGGGAGGCGGCCGTCCAGGCGGTGCGATCGCTGGTGGAGCCCGCGCGCGAGACGCTCGAGGCGTCCGCGAAGGACGGCGCGACCGTCACGGAGGCCGCTCGACGCGCCGTCGAGGCCCTCGAGGCTGACCAGGACCCCGAGCTCGCGCGCGCGGAGGCGGAGCTCCGGGCTCCTCTGCTCGTCACGGTGCGCGGAGACGACGAAGCCCTCCGGCGCCTCGCGGAGCCCACGGACGGCGACGACGGGGGTGCCGCCTCCGCGCCGCCGCTCCGGGAGCGGGCGGAGGACGCGCGCCGCGAGCTCGACGCGCTCGTCGCGGCGGTCTCGACGGACGGCGAGCGGGTATGGTCGATCCCGGCGCTCGTCGCCATCGCCGTGGAGCTACGCGGAGACCACGCACCGTCGGACGCCGAGCTCCGCGCCCGGCTTCGGCGCGCGCCCGAGCCGGCGCCGGAGCTGGAGCGCGCGTTCGACCTTGCCTGGGCGCTGCTCGAGACGTGGCCGGCGTCGCGCCGCGAGGTGCACGAGGGGATCCTGGCGCCGGCCATCGACGACCTGGCCCTCTCCGCGGCGATGATCCGGCAGGCCGCGGGGCAGGCCGACGACGCGCCCGTGGCGGCTCGCGCGCGGCTGATCGTGCGCGGGGACTTCGGCGATCTTTGGCTCGCGTACGAGCTGGCGCGGGAGCTGCCGTTCACAGACGCTGCGAGCGCGTTTCGGGAGCTCGCGCCCCTCGCGCGCGCGCGCGCCTCGGCGCGCGGGGACGCCTCGGAGCGGCGGCTCGCGGAGGCGGTCGAGCGCCTCGGCCTCGCCGAGCTGCGGGACAAGATCGAGGCGCGACGCAGCGTCGAGGCCGACGGCCCAGCGTGATCACACCGCGGAGAGCGACGCGAGCTTCGCGAGGTCGACGTTCGACCCACACACGAGGACGCCAACGCGCTCGTCACGCTCGGGCCGATAGGCCCCCGACCACAGCGCCGCAGCGGCCGCGGCGCCTCCCGGCTCGGCCGCGAGGTGGAGCTCCCTCCAGATCCGGGCCTGGGCCGCGCCGATCGCCGCGTCGCTGACGAGCACGACCCTCTCGACGAGGTCGCGGACGATCGGCAGCACGAGCTCACCGACGCGGCGGGCGCCGAGCGAGTCCGCCGCCACGCCGCTCACGCTGACGTCGACCGGCGCACCCGCCTCGAGCGCGGCGTGCACGCAGCGGGAGTCCTCGGGCTCTACGGCGACGACGCGGACGCCGCGCGCGAAGTAGGCGGCCATCCCGGCGACGAGCCCGCCGCCGCCGGCCGCCACGAGGACGGTGTCGAGCGCCGCGTCGGCGCTCCATTCCAACGCGACGGTCCCCTGCCCCGCCATGGTCGCAGCGGCGTCGTAGGCGTGCACCGTCAGCGCGTCCTCCGAGGCGGCCCACGCGTCACACGCCGCGAGCGCGTCTGCGTAGCGGTCCCCGCCGACGACGACCTCGGCGCCCTCGGCACGGATGCGCGCGACCTTGACCGGGCTGGCGATGGTCGGCACGAAGATCCTCGCGCTCCGGCCGAGGCGCGCCGCCGCGTAGGCGACGGCGACGCCGTGGTTCCCGCCCGAGGCGGCACCCACGCGCCCCGCAGGCGGGCCGCTGGACAAGAGCGTGTTGAACGCCCCGCGCGGCTTGAACGATCCGGCGTGCTGAAGAAGCTCGAGCTTGAGCGACACGGGCTCTTTCGTGCCGAACACCCCCGCCTCGACCTCCATGACCGGCGTGTGCCGGACGTGGTGTCGGATGCGCGCGTGCGCGGCTTCGACGTCGGCCCGGGTGACGGCGTGGCTCATCGTGGGACCACGATCACTCGATGCCCGCTCGTACGGCGACCCATCGCCGTCGATGGGTCGGGTGCCCAAGGGACATCGAGGAGGGAGCACAGAGAGGCGGCATCAGGAGGTTCCTCCCAGCCCCCTCGCCTCGTCCGGGGGGGTGGGAGGAACCGAGCGAAATCCGTGGGGCGAGGTACGACGGCGTCGAGCCCACGTGTGGCAGCTCTTCGCCCGACGCGGCGAGCAGCCACGCGACGGACGCCGGAGCGCTGCGGTGGGAGCTCGAGCTCGTCGCCGCTCCACGGGTGAGCCACGGCCGCTCCTCGAGGCTCAGTCACCGGCCACGACGATCCGGTGGTCCTTCTGGAACAGCGACTTGGCGGCGGCGGCGACCTGCGCGCGCGTCACCTCCCCCATGGCGCCGACGATCCGGTCGGTGCGCGCGACGACGCGGCTCTTCGGCAGACCACGCAAGCCGGCGCTCCCGACCTCTCGGGCGAGCTCGGCGCGGAGCAGACCGCGCGCCGCGGAGAGGTCTCGATCCGAGACGCCGTCCTTCAGGAGCTTGGCGATCGCGTCGTCCACGACCTTCTCGGCGTCCGTGACCGAGTGGGGCATCGCTGGGCTCGCGAAGACCCACGCCACGGTGCCTTGAGGCGCGGCCTCGAGCGAGCACGCGACCCGGGCGGCGACCTGTCGATCGTGGCGCAGCGCGCGGTGAAGCAGGCCGAGCTTGTTGTGGCAGGCGAGCATGAACGCGAGGTGCGAAGCAGCCTCCGTGCGTGGATCCAGCGGGCCGGAGGCCCAGCCGACGAGGAGGTGGCGCTCGCCCTTCCCCACCGTCGCGCGCGACGACGGCGCCAGGGGGGGGGCGGTCTTCGGCGTGAACGGGGAGGCGAACGTGGCCGTGAGGAGCTCAGCGTGCTCCTTCACGTCCACGGGGCCGCGGAGCACCACCGTGGTGTCGAGCGCCCAGCTCGGCTCGGGCTCGAGGAACATGTCGTCGGCGGGCTCGGTGGGACCGACCAGCAGCGCGCCGCGCATGGGGTGCGGCTTCGGGAACGCGCGGTCCGAGAGCCCGCGGAACATGTCCTCGAGCCCGGTGCGCTCGTAGAACTTGGCGCGCCGCGTGGCCACGTGGGAACGGAGCTTCTCCGCGGCGCTCCCCTGCAAGATCTTCTCGAGGTCCGCGCTCAGGGCCGCGAGCCCATCGTCGAGGTCGACCGGCTTCACCTTGCGTGGATCCACGCGGAACGTCTGGCCCGTCGGTGCGCGAGCCTTCGTGGGATCCAGCACGGCGACGCGCGCCGAGAGCTCCACCTCGGCCGACTCGGTCCGATCGAGCTCCACCAGCACACCGCTCTCGAGGACGTACACACCCGGCCGGTTCGGCACCGGCTCGAGGGCGCGCGTGGATCGCTCTCCGCCCTCCGCGGTCGTGGGCTCACCGCCCTTCCGAGCCGAGCCCTTCCCGCCCGACGGGAGCGCCTTCTGCGCGGGTCTCGTCGCCACCTCCTTCGGATCTCGGGGCGAGGGCTTGGCGTCCTCGTCCCGCGCGAGGTGCGCGGGGAGCGCGGCGAGCGCCTGCTCGAGGCTCTCGGCCGGGATGTTCACCAGGACGTCGCCCTTCCCCGAAGGCAGTCGATCCGTCAGCAGATCCGGGTTGTACTCGCGCAGCGTCGCGATGGAGATATCGGCCGCGCGGGCGATCGGCGCGAGCCGCGTGCCCGCCGGGACCGCGATCTCCGCGAAGCGCATCGCGGGAAGCGGGTCGAGATCCTGGAGGCCGAGCAGCTCGCGGTTGTGCGCCACGATCGCGAACGCGTGGACCTGCGGCACGAAGTTCATCGTCTCGCGCGGGAGGAGTCGGAGCTCCGCGAGCTCGTGGAAGGCGACGGCCTGATCGGGTCCGCGCCCGAGCGCCGCGCGCCCCTTCTCGAGCGCCTGATCGAGCCTGCCCTCGCCGCAGTTGTAGCCCGCGAGCGCGAGATCCCAGGATCCGTACGCGTCGAGCAAGAAGCGGAGGTAGGCGAGCGCCGCGTCGGCCGACTTCGTGATGCTGCGGCGCTCGTCGATCTCCGAGCTCTGGGCGAGACCGAAGCGCGCGCCCGTCTCGGGCATGAACTGGAACATGCCGGCGGCGCCCGCGGGAGAGGTCGCCTGCGGGTTGAACCCGCTCTCGATCGCCGCGAGCCACACCACGTCTTCTGGGAAGTTCTCGTCGTGGAGCTTGCGCTCCAGGTGCTCCCGAAACCGGGATGCGCGCCTGTACCGCTCCGAGAAGGCCTTCTTCCCCTTTTCGGTCGTGGCGAAGTGCTCGACGTACCGCATCGTCCGGTGCGTGAGCGGCACGGGCAGGTCCGAGAGGCTCGGGACGACCCCCTCGAGGCCGGCGCTCGGGATCACGGTGGGATCGACGAGCTCGAAGTCACCCTCGAGATCGGCCTGCTCGAGCGACGCCGGCGAGCTCTGCGTGACCTCTTCGGGGGGCGGCGACTCGATGGCTGCGGGCCGATCCCCCGACACCACGAGCGCCGTGACGACGCCGGCTGCCGCGAGGGCGAGACCGGCGAGCAGGGCCAGGCCCTTCGGTGTGGGAGGGGTTGTTGCCACGATCGCCTCTCGACGACAAGGATCGCCCAGGCGCCTCGCCCCGGCAACCCGGAGCACGTCTCCGGCTCGCCCGATCAGGGCGGAGCCCGCGCGCAGAGGCTACGGCAGCTCGTACGCCCCGACGTCCGGCGCCGCGTCTCGCGGCCGACCGTCCCTGTCGAGCGCGACGCCCGCGCTCGCGCCCGCGTCGATGGCCGCGCTGCCATTCAAGAGGTGGAAGTCCCGGAGCACCGCCGCAGCGAACGCAGGATCCCCCGACAGGTTGTTTGTGGTGAGCGGCGGCGCCGCCGCCGAGCCAGAGAAGAGGTTGAAGGTGCCGGTGAGGCCCCCGCCGAAGCCGCCGGACTTCCGGTAGTAGAGCGTGGCGTCCGGCTGCGCGACGATGTTGTTCGTGGCGACGACGCCGGGCGAGGCGTCGAAGATGTTCGCGCCGTTGGGGGATCCGCAGTCGTAGAGCGTGTTGTGCTCCATGAGGAGCTTGTCGGCGGTGTTCGTCCCTCCGAAGGCGACGCACGCGGACATGTCCGTCCCGTCTCCGGCGAACGCCACGACGTTGTTCTCGATCCGTAGGGCGCCGAGGCTCATGTCCAGCCAAGGGAGATCGATGCCGCGGTACCCGACGTCGGTCACGTGGTTGCCGACGATCTCGACCCCGCCCCCGTTGTCCACGCGGATCCCAGCCCAGGCCGCGGGACCGCTGATCGTGTTCCAGCCGACCATCACCGTGCTCACGCCGGCGCCGAGGTGGACCGCCGCCGGCGTCGCAGCGGCTGGCACCTGGGTCACGGTGACGAGGTTGCCGAGCAGCGACACCTCCCGCGCGCCCTGCGTGAGCGACAGACAGTCGCCCGCCTCGCTCGAGCTCGCGCAGAACACCGTGGAGCCCACGAGCCGGAGCCCCACGATCTCGGGCGCGTCCAGCGCCCGCGCGGGCGCCTCGATGCGGAGCCCGCCCAGCACCCAGCGTCCGTCATCGGCGCACCCGAGCGAGTCGTTGCACGCCAGCACGCCCCGCGTTCCCGCGGACTGGATGCGCGGGAGCGACCCCGGGTACGCGAGGAGCGCCTTGGGGGCGGCGGCCTGGCTCGACGGTGGGAGCACGAGCGCGGCCCCGTCGGTGTCGAGCTGCTGCACGACGTCGAGCGCGTAGCAGATCCCGCCCGGCGCGAGCTCGGCGAGGCAATGGGGCACGGTCTCGAAGGGGGTCTCCGGCGTCAGGCCGAGGCCGTTGTCGTCCCCGAGCGGACCGACGAAGTAGATCGCGCCAGGCCGCACGGTGAACGGGACCGCGTTCGAGGCGCCGTCTCCCGCGACGTGGACGACCACGTCGCCCGTCCGCCCGGAGGAGCCGATCTGGCAGGTCACGCGCGTGTCGGTCCACACGGGGCAACCCGCCGCGACGCCGCCGCCGAACGTGACGTACGAGGCCCCCATGCTCGCGCCGAAGCCGAGCCCGTAGAGCGTCACGAACGCGCCCAAGCCGTCCTCGCCGCCGTCGCTCGGTCCTCCCTCGAGGTCGGTGTAGAGGATCCGTGCCCGCCCCGAGGCCTCGCCACCGCCCGCGCCGCCCGCGCTGGACGCTCCGCCGCTCGCGCCGCCGCCGTCGGCGCCCGCGCCGCCTTGCCCTCCGGCGCCGGCGCCGACCCCGCCGCCGCCGTCCCCGTCGATGCGGCTCTCGTCGATCGTGAGGAGGCAACCTGCGAGGGCGACCGCGGCGACCACGCCAACCAGCGGCGAGCCGTAAGCACGAAGCACGCCCGGATCGTACGCCGCCCGACAGCCTCGGTCTACGTGACGCGCGCGGAGGTCGGCGCCGCCTCCGCCGCTCATGCGCGGGTGAGGTCGCGGAGGAGGCCGATGACGCGCGCCAGATCGAGGGGGCGATCCGCTGGCAGCTTGCCGAGCAGCTCCACGACGAGCGCCGCGAGCCGCGCGGGCACCTCGGGGCGCAGCGCCACGAGGTCGGGGACGGGGTCGCTGCAGGTCGCGATGAACACGTCCACGTTGGTCTCGCCGAGGAACGGCCGCCGACCGGCGAGCATCTCGAACAGGATGACGCCGAACGAGAACACGTCGGTGCGCGCGTCGACTTGCTTTCCGCCCGCCTGCTCGGGCGACATGTAGCCGCAGGTCCCGAGGATGCCGCCCTCGACCGTGAGGACGGAGCGTTCGCTCGGGCGTGCCTCGGTGGCGATCCAGCGCGCGAGGCCGAAGTCGAGGAGCTTGGCGGTGCCGTCGGGCGCGATCATGACGTTGTCCGGCTTGAGATCGCGGTGCACGATCCCGGCGGCGTGGGCGGCGGCGACGCCCTCGGCGATCTGGAGCGCGAGGCGCGCGGCCTCCCGGACCTCCAGCGGCCCGCGCGCGAGCCTGGCTCGGAGGCTCTCCCCCCTGAGCAGCTCCATCGCGATGAACGCCTCGCCGTCGTGCTCGCCGATCTCGAACACCCGCGCCACGTTCGGGTGGCGCACCTGCAGCGCCGACTCCGCCTCGCGGAGGAAGCGGCGCCGCGAGTCGGCGCCGGCCCCGTCCTCGTCCTTGCGGCGCAGGACCTTGAGGGCGACGGCTCGGCCCTGCGCGTCCTCGGCCCGATAGACGATGCCCATCCCGCCCGAGCCGATCCGCTCCCCCACCCGATACCCGCCCAGCATCGTCCCGGCGCGGCTGAGCTGCTCGACCTGCGCGCCGCGGACGCTCGCCGCGGCGACCGCCCGGAGGAAGCTGGCGTCCCCGGTGCTCTCGGCGAGCTCGACGTCGACGGACAGGAGCTCCTCGGCGTCTGGATCACCGTCGGGATCGCTCACGGGAGGAGCCCCTCCTTCTTCCCGAGCTCCACGATGCGCTCCTTCACCGACTGGAACCGCTTGCGGAGCCGAGCGGCGTCGCGCTTCAGGTCCGCCGCGGCCGGCTCGCCCTCGGCCTGCGAAAAGATGCGCGCGATGTCGAGCCACTCCATGGCCTTGTCGACCCTCAGGATGAGGAGCGTCCGGTCCTCTTCGGGGAGCGCGTCCCGGAGAGCGGCGAACCTCGATTTGACCTCGGTCTTGAGGTGGATTGCCGTCTCCGAGCGGACCTTCGCGGCGACGGCCGACAGCGGATGGTCGTCGTTGAACCCCACCTCCCTCGCGGAGCGGCGACGCTTGGAGAGCCGGTAGTGGTACGCCGCGTTCTTCGCGACGGTGTAGGACCAGGTCCGGAACGACGAGCGGCGCGCGAAGGTCGGGAGGCCCTTCAGGACGTGCTCGCAGAAGATCGAGAAGATATCCTCCGCGGCGGCCTCGTCGCGCGAGGTGGCGACCAGGAAGCCGAGGATCTCCGGGCCGTACCCCCGAATGAGGGTGCTCGCGGCGTCGGCGAATCGCTCGGCCTGCACTTGCTCGAGCAACGACTGCTCGAGCGCTTCGCGATCGGTTGCGGCCACGGTGCCTCGTCCCGCGGCGGATGCTACCACGCGCGCCGCAGGGCCGGCGCCCGCGCCTCAGGGTCCGTTCGCGCAGATCCCGGCGAAGAGCGGGCTCGCGTTCTCGACCGTCCCGACCGTCCCGGCGCAGGAGGTCGGGTCGACGACCTGGATCAGGACCGGCTGGTTCGCGCACTCGGGCAGGCAGATCGCCATGAAGTCCGACTTCTGGGTCGGATCCCCCGTGAAGCCGGGGCAGAGGAGCCCGCCGTTGCAGACGAGCGCGCCGCAGTCGTAGAGCTGCGAGCACGCCTCGTCGCAATCGACGGGGGGCGGGGTGCCGGGCAGATCACACATGCCTCCGCCCGTCGACGACGACGCCGTCGCGCCCGTGGTCGTCGACGTCGTCCCGCCGATGCCGTTCGTGCAGACGTCGTCGAACTGGGGGCTCAGGCTCGACACCGTCTGGATCGTGGAGTCGCACGCGGCAGGATCGATGATCGAGACGAGCGCCGGCTGCTGCGCGCAGCCTTGCTCGCACGCGCCGATGACCGACGCGGACTCCATGGGATCCCCCATGAAGCCGGGGCAGTTCTGCTGGCCGGCGCAGGTGAGCAGACCGCAGGCGTAGAGGTCCGCGCACGCCTCCGCGCAGTCCACGGGAGCGGTCGTGTCGGGGAGCGCGCACATCAGCATGCCGGTCGAGCTCGACGACATGCCCGTCGTCGAGGTGGTCGTCCCGGTGCTCGTCGTCGACGTGGTCGAGCTCGTTCCGGTCGCCGAGGTCGACATGCCCGTGGAGGTCGACATCCCCGTGGAGGTCGACATCCCCGTCGCGGACGTGGGCGAGCCGGTCGCTGCCGTCGTCGAGGCGGCGCCGCCGCTCCCCGTGTCGTCGCTGCACGCTGCGAACGAGCCCAAAGCCAACACGACCCCGCACACCCCGAGAGGACGAACCATGCGGACGAGGCTACTACGGATTTCCGCGGGAGGGGCGCCGAGAGCACGGCGGCGGCGCAGCCGGCCCGCGAGCGCCGACGGCCGCCCGTCAACCCGTCACTTGCAGGTCACGCCGAGGGTGAACTTGGACCCGGCCTTCCCTCCAGGTCCGATCTCGCGGATCGCGATCTCGGTCGAGCCCTCCTGAGCGCACTCGAAGCCGTAGACCTTCATGCCCAGAGCACCTTCCGTCTCACCGTCTGCAGGCTCCGAGCCCGTGCTGCGCAAGGTGAGGATGGCCCCGTCGAACGCGGCGTCCCGCCACGTGTACCCCGTGGTCGCGTCCTCGGGGAGCTCGATGTCGAACGTCTCCTCGAGCGCCAGGGAGACCTCCGTGCCGGAGTCGGCGTCGCCGAACACCTGGTCGGCCCCGCCGCAGCCGGCGCATGCGACCGCCACCAAGATCCAGACGCCCACCGAAGCACGAGCAACCTTCATCACGAGCTCACCTCCGAGCGCCACCTAGCAGACGTCCGGCGGCCCGCCAACCGCCGCCTGCGGCGCCTGCGTCGCCTCCACGCGGTCTCCACGAAACCTCTTCGTGAACGCCACCGCGGGGCCTCGTCGCGCGGTCACGATGGCTCGCATGGGAATCGCCGCCTACTGGCGTCGCCGCTTCGCGCCATCCGTCCTCCTCGGCGCGTGCTTCGTGCTCGGCGCCGTCTCCGTCCGGCCCGTCGCCGCGAGGAGCGCTCTCTTCGAGGCGCTGGCGGCCGAGGAGGTGGTGCACATCGGCGCCCACCTGCTCCTCTACGGAGGGCTCACCCTCGTGCTGCGGCGCGCGGGCGCCTCGGCGCGGGGCGCGGCGTGCTTCTCGATGGGGGTCGCAGCCTGCCAGGAGCTCGCTCAGCTGTGGACGCTGCCCGTCGGGCGGCCGTTCGGGCTCCCTGAGGTCTTCGATCTCACCGTGGACGGCGCGGCGGTCCTCGTTGCGCTGCTCCTCCATCGCGCGGCGGATGGGAGGCCCGCGGCCGAGCCTCGACCGCGCTAGGCTGCCCGCGTGCAGCGCCCCTTCCGACTGGAGCGGTACTTCGCCCTCCACGAGCACCGCCTCGAGGTCATGCTCTCGAGCTCCGACTGCGAGCCGATGACGGCGCGTGAGCTGTTCGACCTGGCGGGGGCGGCGTCCGACGAGCTCCTGGACGCGAGGCTCGGCTACACGGAGGCGCGCGGATCCGCGCGCCTCCGGGCGGCCATCGCGCGCCACCACCCTGGCTGCACCGAGGACGACGTGCTCGTCGTCAACGCGCCCCAGGAGGCGGTCCTCTTGAGCTTGCAGGCGCTGGTCCACCCGGGCGACCGCGTCGTGGTCCTCACGCCTTGCTACCAATCCCTCTGGGACGTCGCGCTCGAGCGCGGCGCTGACGTGGTGAGCTGGCCCGTCGTGCCTCGCGGGCTGGGCTTCGGCCTCGATCTGAGCCGGCTCGCGGAGCTCCTGGCCGACCCGGCAACGCTGCTCGTCACGAACTTCCCTCACAACCCGACCGGCGCGTGTCCCACGCGGGAGGAGTGGGCGGAGCTCACCCTCCTCGTGGAGCGGAGCGGAGCCCGCTGGTTCAGCGACGAGATGTACCGCGGCCTCACGCGCGACGACTCCGCCGAGCTCCCGCCGGCCGCGAGCGAACTCGCCTCCGCGGTGAGCCTCTCTGGCCTCTCGAAGAGCCTCAACCTGCCCGGCCTCCGCCTCGGCTGGCTCGTGTCACGCGACCGCGCGCTCCTCGCCGAGATAGAGCGGCGGAAGGACTGGACGAGCATCTGCGCGAACGCCCTGAGCGAGATCTGCGCCGAGAAGGCGCTGGCGATCAGCGGCGAGCTGTTCCGTCGAAACCGCGCTCGCATCGCGCGGAACGAGGCCGCGCTCGCGCGCTTCCTGGCCGAGCGGGGGGCGCCCCTCGGGTGGACGCCGCCTGCCGCGGGGCCGGTGTCGCTCGCCGCCGTCTCGTCGGGCACGGCGACCGACCTCGCGCGGAGGGCCCGCGAGCGCGGCCGCGCCCTGCTGGTCCCGTCGGCGCTGTTCGAGCTGGAGGATCGGTGGGTGCGGCTCGGCCTCGGGCGCGAGGGCTTCGAAGGCGGCCTCGCTCGGCTCGCCCTCGCGCTCGCCAGCGACCCGGCGTGATCCGGCGCCGCGCCGCGAGTCGGCGCGGCGGTCACGCACGCCGGAGCCGAGACCGCTTGGCGACCCACAGGGCGAACGCGACCAGCGCGAGCCAGGCGTCCCCGCGCCCGCGGTCGCTCGCCGCGCGACACCCGCAGCCGCCGTCCGCGCCGCCGTCCTCTGCCGAGCCCGCGCCGCCGCTGCCGAGGCCCGCGCCTTCCCCGCCCGACGGCGCGCCGCTCGCGCTCGAGCCCGATCCCGTGCCGGTGACCGGCCCAGCCCCGCCGGCTCCCCCCGACCCGGGCCCACCCCCGCCAGGACCATTGCCGCCCGTCGGCCCGATGACCTCGTCTCCGGTGACGTACGCCCCGGCCGGGATCACGTCCGCCGTGTCGCCGTCGCCGTCGAGGTCGAGCGAGTCCAGTCCCACGGTGCGGCAAGGGGACGCCGCGCCCAGATGGTAGTCGCCGGACGCGGCGTCCACGAACGCCGGATCTGCCTGAATCGAGGCGGGCGCTTCGTCGTCCTGGCCGTGGCTCGCCTGCCACGTCGCGAGGTCCAGGTCGGCGCCGCCGACCTGAGCGACGTAGGTGTTCTGCCAATAGCAGTTGTGCTGATAGTCGACGTCGCCGAGCGCGCCGCTGTCCTGGGCCTGAGCAGAGGTGAGGGAGGACGCCACGACGTTGTTGTGAAAGCGGACGTTTGCGTACTCCGTCACGTCGTTGTTGTGGAAGAGCGCGCCGTAGCCGGCGCCGACGATGGTGTTGTTCACGATGTCGATGTCGTGAGGCGTGTTGGGGAAGCCGGTCAGCTTGAAGGCCGACCCGCTGGAGACGATCACGTTCTGATGCGCGAGGCCCCCGTGGGTCGAGAGGAATCCGATGCCAATGGCAGGCGTCGAGTGGATGAAGTTGTAGCGAAGGGTGACGTTGACGTTCTCCATCCCCCCCGCCGAACCCTTCACGAACACGCCGCCGCCGGAGTCGTAGATCTCGTTGTTCTCGATGACCACGTCGCTGGAGCCGTAGAGCATGATCGCGGAGTTGTTCTGGTGCGGCCCCGCCTGGATGGTGACGCCATGGAGCCTGTTGCTCCGGATGGTGACCTGAGAGGCTGCCTCGATCCGAATGGCGTTGTGGTTGTCGACCCAGTCTGCGGCGATGCCGGCGACCTCCAGGTTCTGGATCACGACGTTGTCGGAGGCCCACACCACCACCGGGCCCGTGTCGGGCGCGGTGTTGACGTTGGCCTCGTCGATGAAGAACCCGTCCCACACGATGTGGCTTCGCATGTAGGTCCCGATCACGGGCTCCCCTTCCCCGGCGGTCGGGCTCTCGAGCACGACCAGGCCGTCGGCGCGGAACGTGATCGGCATCCCCGGCTGGCCGTCGTTCACCGGGTTGTAGATCGGCAAGTACCGCTCGTCCGTCGCCTGCGTGGTCGCGTAGGTGCCCGCGGAGACGATCACCTCGTCGCCGGCCTGCGCCGCCTCCGCGGGGTTCGGCGCCGCCATGTCGGCGCTGCCCCAGGCCGCTCGGCCCACCGTCGCCCACGGCGAGCCAGGGCCGTTGTCGGCGTAGGAGACCTGATCGGAGCCGGTCGGGCTTACGTAGAGCGGCTTGGCGGACGCGGGACGCGCGGCCTGCATCACCGGGACGAGCGCTGCGATCGCGAGGAGAAGGGGGGGTCGGCGCATGACCGGGCCGCCCAGCAACAACGGCGCCAGCCTCCGAGCGCCACGCGACCAGGCCCGAGCCGGGCACGAACGCGACGCGTCGACCGGCGGTGGGTGCAGCGCGCTTCACCTCGTGCAGGATCTTGCGCCCCCCTCGGCGGACGCGGCGGCAGGCGGGAGCGACGCGACCAGCTTGCGGGCGACCGCGGCGAACGGGCTCGACGGGTGGACGGCGAGGAGGCGACGGGCGCGCTCTCGCGCCTCCTCACGACAGTCCATCGCGACGAGCGCCCGGATGGCGAGGATCTCTCGCTCCTCGCGGAGGGCGTGGCCCGGCTGGGCCTCGTCGACGCGGCGCAGGGCCTCTGCGGGATCCTCCACGAGCAGCTCACGCGCGGCGCCGAGCGCGCGGACCTCCGACGAGAACGTGTCGCCGCGTGCCACCGGACCACGAACGGGCGACGGCGTCCCCGCGGGCGGCGGCCGCGACCGCGAGAGGTTCGGCTTCACGTCGACGGGGTCCCGGACAGGTTCGATCGGGAGCGACGAGAGCGCGCCCGACGCCGTCGCAGACGGCTCGGCGGGCGGCCCCTCGCTCGCGTCGGGCGCCACGCAGACGGGTGCATGGGGCGGTTCGTCCCCGGGAGGCGCCGTGTCCGCCGAGGAGACTGCCAGCCCCGACACCGCCGTGACGATGAGAACCTTCGCCCAGCCGGCCTGCGCGGCACCGACCGCCTTCGCCGCTGGCGCCGACGCTCCTTCGACGACTCCCGCCAGCCCCGCGGTCGTAGGGACGACGGGGCCCATCAAGGAGATGGCCGCCAGCAGCCGCGCGCGGCCGCGGTCCGCGTCGTACGGTAGCTCGTAGCTCCGCACCGCCGCCAGGTCCTCACGAAGGAGGCGGCGAGCCCCGACGTGTTCGCGCTTCACGGCGACAGCTCCTTCTCGGCCAGGCGGATGGTCCTCGCCTCGAGGCCGAGGCGCAGGCGAACCAAAGCGAGGAGCGTACCGGGCCGGCTCGGCGCGTCGTGGGTGCGCTCGTAGGCCGCCCGGAACGCCTTGCGCGCGGCGTGCAGCCGCGAATAGATCGTCCCGACGGGGACCCCGCGAGCGCGCGCGACCTCTTCCCCGGCGAGCCCCTCGATCTCGAGGAGGACGAACACGAGGCGCGCCTCCTCGCCGAGCGTCTCGAGCGCCGCCACGACCCGCTCGAGGCGCTCGCGGGCCTCGAGGCTCGCCTGCGGATCCGACGCGTCGCTCCGGACCCGCTCGATGGCGGCCTCGTCGTGGACCGTGGGGCGCCGTCGCTTGCTCCTCCGCACGTTCGCCGCCACGCGGACCGCGATCTCCGCCAGCCAGGTCTTCTCCCGCGCCCGATCCGGCGCGAAGCCGCCGCGCCGGTGCGTGACGAGGAACACCTCCTGCACCGCGTCGTCGAGATCGCAGGCCGGGACGCCGAGCCTCGCCACCAGCCGGGCGACGAAGGCCGCGTGCGTCCGGAAGAGGTCGGCCGCGGAGCGCTCTTGGCATTCCGTCACATGACCGTCCATGTCCAGCGCCGCCGGTTCCTTCACCGTCACAGCCACGCGGCGACGACCCCGGTCGAGAACACGAGGGAGAGCGGGCCGAGCTCCTCGGCGTGCCCTTCAGAGCCGCCGCCCGGCGGGGTCCAGAGCGAGAACGGATAGAGGACGCTGAGCGCGTCGGTGGCGAGCACGACGCCAACGCGGTCCGTGGCGCGCCAGGTGCCCTCGGCGCGCGCGCCGACCGCGGCCAGCCCGCTGGTCTCGGCGCCGACCGCCACCAGACCGCCGCCGAGGACGGCGGCGCAGCCGCGCAGTCGAAAGGACTCTCCGATGATGCCGCCGCAGAGGTCCCACCGAGACGCGTAGAGGCTCAGCCAGACCGCCCGGTCGTCGGGGAACGCGCGCGCTGGGAACGACACGAAGAAGCCCCCGCGGCCCGATAGCTCCGGGGAGAGCTCGCCCGAGGGCGCGTAGCCGACGTCCATCGTGACCGAGCTCACGAGCGACGTCGCGGGCCCGGTCAGCGCGAGGCCGACCCCGACGTCGACCGCCGTGGCCACACGGAGGTCGCCCCTCGGGCGAGCGGCGGCGACCGTGGCCACACGGAGGTCGCCCCTCGGGCGCGCGGCGTCGGCCCACGGCGGCGTCGTCGCGCCGGGGACGAAGGCCCCACGGGGGTCCGCGCGCGCGGGCGCGGGATCGGCGGCGGAGGGTGCCTCTTCCTGCGCCTCGACCGGCGTCGCGGGCTCGGTCCTCGTGACGCCGAGCGCCGCCAGCGTCACCGTCATCACCAGCCCGGCCGCCCGCACGACGTCGGGGCACGCCGCCCCGTCCACGTCGATCACGCGGAGGCCAAGCAGGTCCTCCCCCGACCTCATGGCCAACGTGATGCGCCCGCTCTCCTCCGCGATCTCGACGACGACGTCGTCGGTCGCTGCCAGCGCGGCCAGCTCGGCCCGGAGCACGCCGAGGGCGGCGCCGTCGAGGCACGGCCCCGGCGCGCCCTCCAAGCGAACGCCGCGGCGCTCGGGTTCCGCGGCGCCCGAGACGCCCGCGCGAGTCAGGACCAGCGCCAGGACGACGAGGAGGGGGGAGCTGCGCCGGCTCATGCCGCATGCGATGCGCCGCGGCTCCCCGCGTTCACGGACGGCGTCGGCCGAGCGGCCCGAAGGAAGCTGCGGGGTCGGACATCGAGAGGATCATGAACACTCTCCGCACCGCCTCCGCGTTCCTCCTCACGTCGTTCCTCTCGATCGCCTGCGTCGCCGAGCCCCGAGAGCCGGCCTCGACGGAGGGAGCGGCATCTTTCGCCATCCAGGGGACCGTGATCGGCGCTCCGCCGCCGCGCCTCGGCGTGATCTGGAACGCCTACTCCGGCCCGTTCTCGGGTGTGGGCGTCGCGGTTCTCCCCGACCGTGGCTACGCGCTCGAGGCCTCGGGGGCGCCCCCCGAGCACGCGCTCGACTCGACCCTCGCGCAGATCGCCGACCAGGAAGGCCTGACCGAGCCCCGCGTCGCCATCGGCGCCTTCGTGGGCCTGACCGCCGAGGCGGATCTGACGAGGCTCACCGCGGAGGATATCCTCCCCGGCTCGATTCCTGATCACGTGTTCGTCTTCGTCGAAGCGGATCTGCCGCCCGAGAGCTTCGCAGCCGCGATCCTCGGCGAGCTCGGCGCGGGGTATCACCTGCTCCGCCTCGCGCCGCGGGGCGCGCCGCGCGAGGTGTGGGCGGCGCACGGCGCGGTCTGTGTGGACCCCGAGGACGACGCGTGCGCACCGACGGCGGAGCGCGGCGCCTCGGGCATCGAGCTCGCCGTCGACTTCGTGCCCGCGGCGTTCGAGACCGCGCCTGACTTCGAGGCGGCCGCGCTGCCCTTCCTCTTCTGAAGCGCGCCCCCGGAGCCTCGAGCTCGCGACGCCGGGGAGGCCCACCGGGATGCGCGTCGCCGGCCATGGTATGGCCCGCCCATGCCGCGCCCGGAGGACCGACGGTGACCACGCTGGCACGCCCGCGAAGCTCGGCGCCAACCCGCGGCGCGGCGCGGCTCGTCGTCGCGACGCTCCTCGGCTGCGGCTCCGCGAGCCCGTCGCCCGAGGAGCCGGCGACGAGGAGAGCGCCCGCGGCGGCCACGCCCTGCGCCACCGTCGTCGCGTGCGAAGAGGCGTGTGGTGAGGGCGGCGTCGAGGCGTGCTCCAGGGCGGCCCGGCTCATGCGCCAGGCGCCCCTCGACGCCACCCTGCCCCGCCTCGTCGCGGCGCTGACCGGCGCCTGTGACGGCAAGCAGGTGCGCGCGTGCATGGATCTCGCGACGCTCCACCTCGCCGCGCCGGGCCTGCCCCGCGACGAGGCCCGCGCCCGGACCTTCGTCGAGCGGGCCTGCGAGCTCGACGATCCCGTCGCGTGCCTCACCTTCGCGCGGGAGGAGATCGAGTCTGCGCCGCTGCCGCCGTCCGCGCCCAAGGCGGCGTCTCCGACCCTGAAACGCGCGCTCGACCTCGCGCGGGCCGCGTGCGACCGCGGGGACGGTCAGGCCTGCGCGCTCTACGCGAAGGTCCTCGAGATTTTCCCCACCACCGAGGCAGAGCACGCCTCCTACGCCGCGCGGGGCTCCGAGCTGCTCGAGTCGAGCTGCCTCGGCGGCAAGGGCGACCATTGCATGATGGCCGCCCTCCAGATCGCAGGCCCGGGCTTCGATCGCCAGCCCTCACGCGTGAGGCGCGCCCTGCAGCGCGGGTGTGACCTCTTGGACAACGAGGCGTGCCTCCAGCTCGCTGCCAACATGCCGAAGAGCGAGCTCGCCGCGAAGGAGGCGATCTACCGAGGAGCGTGCGCGCGAGACAGCGACGAGGCGTGCATCATCCTGGGCAAAGCGGAGCGGGACGGGCTCGTGCAAGCAAAGGACGAGACCCGCGGCGAGAGGCTCCTCGCGCGCGGGATCGATCTTGCCCGCGCGAGGTGCGGCCTCGGCGAGGAGAACGGCTGCCGAAATCTGGCGCGGGCGGTGCCGCTCCAAGCGATGGCGCTCGAGGACGCGCGGGCCACCGTGATCTTCCTGCAGGGCGTCTGCGCGCGGCGCTCGCCGCTCGTGTGCAACGATCTGGCGGAGGCGGTCGACGCGGGCCCGCCCGGGCTCCGCGACGCGGCGCTCGTCAAGACGCTGAAGGAGGCGGCGTGCGAGTACGGCTACCCGTTCGCGTGCCCGGACCCCATCGCCAAGCTCGGGATCTACGCGCCGCCGGACGCGAACATCGTCGACCGTCGCACGGGGCTCGAGTGGGCGCGCAGCCCGGATCGGCCGACGTCGGCCGCCGAGGCGCCGTTCGCGTGCCCCGCGCCCGCTCGCCTCCCGACGAGGAAGGAGCTCGAGTCGCTCCTCGACGACGGCGGCAAGCCTCGACCGTTCGCGAAGGCGACGACGCCGCCGGGCGGTCGGCTGTTCTCGAGCGATCGCGCCGGCGGACCCGACGGGCACCCGTGGGTGCTCGACGTCGCCACCGGCACCATCACCGCCTCGGAGGGCTCGCCCGCGCTCGCGCGCTGTGTTCGCCCTCAGCCCCGAGGCGGCAAGCCGACGAGGCCGACGCTGTCGCTGCGGGCGTCGGCCGGGGTGAACCTCGAGCTCGCGGTGCGAGGCGCGAAGGAGGAGGTCCTGTTCGCGATGACGATCGTCCGCCCCGCCGAGGCCCTGTCGCTCGGCCAGATCTGGCAGCCCGACAAGGTGACGGGCCAGATCGACGTGGAGGTGTCCCCCGAGGTGGACTGGTCGCTGGCTGCGCGGCTCCTTCGAGACGCGGTGAAGCAAGGGCTCACCCTCCGCCGGATCTGGGTCGACGCGAAGCCCGCGGCGAGGCTCCCCTAGTCCCCTGGCACCCTCGCTCCCCGGTGCTCGGGCCGCCCTCGCCCAGGCGAAGGCGACCCGAGGTCTCGGCCGGCTTCGCGGGCGCTGCGATCGGTGACCCCGCGCCGCTGCGTGAAGACGTCGCCTCCGCGGCACCGAGGTCGACCACCCGAGGAGCGCCGGCGCCTCGCCCGACGTCTATCCTTCCGGGATGCCGTCCTCGGACCCCCGCGCGCTCACCCTACGTCTCGCTACGCACGCCGACCTCCCGAGCCTCGGGGGTCTCGCGGCGGAGCTGGTCGCGATGCACCACGTCGTCGATCCCTCCCGCTTCTTCCTCCCCGACAGGGTCGAGGAAGGGTACGTCGCGTGGTTCGGGCGCGAGCTCGGCCGCGCAGAGGCGGTGGTGATCGTCGCCGAGCTCGAGGGCCGCGTCCTGGGCTACGCCTATGGGACGCTGGAGACGCGCGACTTCAATAGCCTGCTCGACGCGCACGGCGCGATCCACGACATCTTCGTGGCGGACGACGCGCGCCGATCGGGCGCCGGGCTCGCGCTCATGAAGCGCATGTTGGCGGAGCTCGAAGCGCGGGGCGCGCCACGCGTCGTGCTGACGACGATGGTGGGGAACGAGCGCGCGCAGCGGCTGTTCCGGCGCTGCGGGTTTCGGCCGACGATGCTGGAGATGACGCGCGACCGCGGCGGCCCTCAGAGCGCCGACGCGTAGACCCCTGCGACAGCGAGCGCTGCCGCGCACAGCGCGAAGGCCGAGAGGAGCAGCGGCGCGATCCGAGGCCGCTTCGAGGCCGGGGCCGGGGCCGGGGCAACGCGGGAGGAGGGCCGCCCCTCCGCGGCCCGGGGCGGGGTCGGGCTCGGCGCGAGCTGCAGGATTCGGGGCGGCATCTCGATGCGCGGGAGGATCAACGTCCCGAGGCGTCCGGGCGCGACCTCCGCGGAGAGAGACCTGGACGGCGGAGGACGGAGCACCGACGTCCGAGGATCCTCCGCGTCACCGGTGCCGCTGGCCCGGACCCAGGCGGCGATCTGGAGCTCGCTCGCGCACGGGCCGCCGCGCTCGATCACCGAGACGAACCGCCCGAACGAGCCGAAGCGCTCCGAGGGGATCGGGTGGCACGCGCGGCGGATCGTCTCCTCGAGGACGCGATCGACGTCCACGCGCAGCGCGCCGAGCGGGGCGCCCATGGCCAGCGCCACCGGGTCGAGCCCTACCGCGAGCAGGTCGCGAAGCAGCAGCCCGACGGATCGGACGTCGACGGCCACGCCGCCCGTCACCCACCGCGTCCGATCGAGCGAGAGCCGGCCCGTGGGGGAGACGGAGATGGCGTCATGCGGGGGGCAGATCCCGGCGGCGTTGATGGTGCGAGAGAGCCCCGAGGCGGAGCCTTCGCCCCCCCAAGCGTAGAGATCCTGGAGCGCGCGCAGCACCTGGAGGACCAGCCCGCGGGCGACCGAAGCCGGCATCTGGCGCCGCGTCGCGCCGAGCCGCGCGAGGAGCTCGGAGAGGGGTTGGTCGGTCGGCGCCTCGAGAGGTGCGACGATCCAGGTGAGCGTATGGCTGGTCACGATGTGGGATACCGCGTCCCGCCCCGGGCCTTTTTGGGGAGCTAGCGCTGGACGTGCTGCCGGATGAGGCCCTCTTGCGCGGCGGACGCCACGAGCCTGCCGTCCTTCGAGAAGATGCGTCCTCGAACGAGCCCGCGCGCCCCGTGCGCCGCGGGGCTGTCCACGACGTAGAGGAGCCACTCGTCGACCCGGAACTCCTGGTGGAACCACATGACATGGTCGAGGCTCGCCACCTGCATGCCGGGCGTGAGCCAGGTGACCCCGTGCGGGAGGAGCGAGGTCGTCACGAAGGCGTGATCCGACGCGTAGGCGAGCAGGTAGGCGTGCAGCGCCGGGTCGTCGGCGAGGCGCCCTGCGGTCTTGAGCCAGACCCGGCGGATCGGGGGCCTGGGCGACGGCAAGAACGGGTCGTCCTCGCCGTCGACGGGCCTGAGCTCGAACGGGCGCTCGGCCACGGCGCGGTCCCGGAGCAGCTTCGGGAGCCGCGTCGCGAAGCTGGCGATCCGCTCTTGCTCCGTGGGCACGGACTCGGGCGGCGGCGCCTCGGGCATCACGTCCTGGTGCTCGAACCCGTCCTCCCGCACCTGGAAGGAGGCCGCCAGGTTGAAGATCGGCCGGCCGCTCTGGATCGCGACGACGCGCCGTGTGGTGAAGGAGCTCCCGTCGCGGATCCGATCCACGTCGTACACGATGGGGCGGTCCACCCGGCCCGGACGGAGGAAGTAGGCGTGCAGGGAGTGGACCCGGCGCTCGGAAGGGACGGTCTGGACGGCCGCCGAGAGCGCCTGCCCGACCACCTGACCCCCGAACACCGTCCCCCAGCCGAGATCCTGGCTCTGGCCGCGGAACAGGTTCTCTTCGATGCGCTCGAGCGCGAGCAGCTCCACGAGCTCGTCGAGGACGGAGGGCATGCGAAGGGGGCGTAGCAGTGTGCACGCCCGCCGCCAACGCGTGCCTGTGGGTACACGAGTGAACCGAGGCCGGAGGTGGCGCGATCGGCGCGCGAGCACCTCCACGCCAGCCGCTCGGTTGGTACGCGCGTTGCGAAGTGCCCCGGCGCGCTCGAGCGAACCAAGCCGCCGAGCGCAGGAGGACACCATGCGGGCCCATCGACGGCTCTCGGTCACGCTCACCCTCGGTGCCATCGCGGCGCTCATCACCTCACCCTCGCTCGCGCAGTCGCCGGGCGGCGAGCCTCCGGAGCCGGAGGCGCCGACGCCCGGCCACGGCCTGCCCGCCCCAGCAGCCAGCGGTGACGACACGGCCCCGCCCGCCGGCCGCCCGGCGCCGCTCGCGAGCGGCGGCCTGCTGCCGCAGGCGACATCCTACGAGGAGGGTCCTAGGCCCACGGCACCTCGCCTGCCCTACCGAGAGGGCAGCCCCGTGCCCAAGGGATATACGGTCGAGTCGGTGCCCCGCGGCGGCATGATCATCGGCGGAGGCGTCATGGCGGGGAGCCTCCACCTCATCTCCATGATCGCGGCCATCGCGCTGGACGCCGAGTCGAACCAGGTGATCCACGACGCGCAGGGAGGCACCCGGACCGACCCCGAGTTCGACAACCGCTACACGCCCCTCTTCGCCCCCCTCGTCGGGCCGTTCATCACGGTCAAGACCGCGGACGCCAGCGGGACCGGCGCGGCCCTGCTCATCATGAACGGCGTGGCGCAGGTGACTGGGCTCAGCCTCGTCATCGCGGGCATCGTCGCTCAAAAGCAGGTGCTCACGAGGGACGCGCCGAGCTGGGCTCTGACGCCGCTCGTCACCGAGGGCGGCGGCGGGATGGCCCTCGGGCGGACGTTCTAGCAGGGCGGGAGGTCACGGGGTCCGGGGCGGCGTGGTGACGACGAGAGGACGATCGTGCGAAGCCCCCTGGTCCCCGGCGGAAGTCGCGACGGCGCGCGGCCCCGCGGGCAGCTCGATCGTGGCGGTGGTGCCGCGGCCGACCTCGCTCTCGAGCCGGAGGCGCCCGCGGTGAGCCTCGACGACGCGTCGAACGAACGAGAGCCCGAGGCCCGTCCCTCCCGCCTTCGTGGTGAAGAGCCCGTCGAGCGCGCGCTCGCGCGTGCGGACGTCCATGCCCGCGCCCGCGTCCCGTACGACGACGCGCACCGCCCTCCCTTCCTCCGCGACCTCGGTGGCCACGCGGAGGACGCCGCCCGTCGGCATCGCCTCGCAGCCGTTGCGGAGGAGGTTCTCGATCGCGAAGCCGAGCAGGTCGGGATCGGCGAAGACGGGCGGCGGCGCGGGCGCGAGGTCCCGGCTGAGCTCGACCGAGCCGCCGCCGATCTCGCCCACCGCGGCGAGCGCGTCCTCGACGATGGCGTTCACGCCGACCTCCCGGAGGCTGAGCTCCACGCGGCCGAGCCGCTGGTAGTCGGCGACCAGCCGCTCGATGCGGTCGACGCGCTCGACGATGATGGCCAGCATCTCCGCAGCCTGCTCCGCCCCCCCGCCTACCGGGCTCTGGAGGACCTGGGCCGCGCCCTTGATCGCGGCCAGGGGGTTGCGGAGGTCGTGCGCCATCTGCTGCGCGAACCGGCCGAGCGTCGCGTGGTGCTCCATCCTGGACCGCCGCTCGGACCAGGCGGTCACGAGCGGGACGAGCGCCGCGGCGGTGGCCAGCGCGGCCACGAGCGCCCCGAAGGCGAGGACGGCCGCCCGCTCGCTGACGGACGAGAGCAGGACGAGCTGCGCGGCGACGGCGAGGAGCGCCAGCGCCACCGCGTTCGCGACGGTGCCGGCGCGCGCGCCCTCGACGATGCGCGCCTCGAACGTGAGCCCCGCGATGAGGAGCGCGGAGAGCAGCAGGCCCACGTAGGAGACGCGCGGGACGTCCAGGCCCACCGTCCCGGCGAGGTCCGTCATCGCCGACCCGACGCCGAGGAGGAGCGCCGCGCCGAGGATCTGCGCGCGCGTGCGCTCCGGCCCTTCGCGGCGCCGCGCGTGGCGGACGATGAGCCGGAGGAGGATGCCGAAGCCCGGCATCAGGCCGATCAACATGAGGACGGACCACGCGCCGCTGTCGTGCAGCGGCGCGAGGGACGGCCACACGAGCGGGGAGAGGCCGACCAGCCCGACCGCGCCGAAGTAGGCGCGAGCCACGCGGATGGGCAGCGCGAGGCGGCGCGAGGCGCCCAGGAACCCGAGGAAGAGCTCGAAGGTGGCCACCGCGGTGAGAGCCGCAGCGGCGTCCCCGACCGCCGTCCAGGCCCGCTGCCCCGTGAGGACCGACACCGCCTCTTGCAGGTTGTAGGCGAAGAGGCCGACACAGAGGAGCGCGAGGTGGCGGGCGAGCGGGTGCCGCGCGCGCCGGCTGAGCGCTGTCAGCGCGAGCGCCAGGTAGGCGGCGGCGGAGGCCGACGCGAGCCACACCGTGAGCGGCATCGAGCCCGACCGTGGAGGACCGCCGGCGGCGCGGCAAGGCTGCTCACGCTCGCGCCTCCTTGCAGCCGCGGCTATACGTTCTGGATCCGGATGCCACCCCTCGGCGCCACGAACGTGATGGTCGTAGACGACGACGTCGCCCTCGGGAAGGTGCTCTGCGCGCTCCTCGGCCAGGCCGGGCTCACGCCTCGGCACGCACGGTCCGCGGAGGAGGCGCTCGCGTCCTTCGCGAGCGCGCCCGCGGACCTCATCATCACCGATCTCCGAATGCCGGGGATGGACGGCATCGCGCTGCTCGGAGAGCTCGGGAGGCTCGCCCCCGAGGTGCCCGTGATCATGCTCACCGCGCACGGCACGATCCCGGTGGCCGTGCAGGCGATGCGCGCGGGCGCGGCGGACTTCCTCACGAAGCCGTTCGACCGCGACGAGGTGCTCTACACCGTCGACAAGGTGCTCCGCGTGGCGTCCGCCAAGATGGGCGCACCGCCTGAGCCGGACGCGTCGGCGGCGGTCTTCGGGTCGTCTCCCGCGATGCGGGAGGTCGCGGAGCTCGTCCAGCGCGCCGCCCGCGCGAGCTCCAACACGCTGGTCCGCGGTGAGAGTTGGACCGGCAAGGAGGTGGTCGCGCGCACC
>CAZBJI010000097.1:0-29618 GCA_964492175.1 uncultured Polyangiaceae bacterium
GCTCGTCGAGGCGAAGAAGCAGGTCGCGGTCTCCATCGCCGACGAGAAGCGCCTGGCGAAGCAAGCCGAGCAGGAGCTCGCGAACGCCGCGGAGTGGGAGCGGCGCGCCATGCTGGCCATCAAGGCAGGCGACGACGCCTTGGCGAAGGAGGCGCTCACGCGGAAGAAGGAGCACGACAACCTCGCCGCGACCTACAAGGACCAGTGGACCAAGCAGAAGACCGCGGTCGACCAGCTCAAGACCGCGCTCCGCATGCTGAACGCGAAGATCGAGGAGGCGAAGCGGAAGAAGAACGTCCTCATCGCGCGCAAGAAGCGGGCGGAGGCGCAGAAGGCGATCCAAGAGACCATGACCGGTCTGAACAACGTCTCGGCCTTCGAGTCGTTCGACCGCATGGCGAACAAGATCGATCAGATGGAGGCGGAGGCAGAGGCCGCCGGCGAGCTGCACGAGCAGTTCACGGGCGACAACCTCGCCCACAAGTTCAACCAGCTCGAGGCGACCGCCGGCGCCGACGACGAGCTCCTCGCGCTCAAGCGCAAGATGGGGGTCGCGCCCCCCGAGCCGCCCAAGGCCACGCCTCCGCCGGCGCAGGTCCGGGTGGACGGCGCGCCCGCCGCTCCGCCTGAGATCTCCCGCGACGAGCAGGATGAGCTCGCCGCGGCCCTCGCGGAGCTCGAGGCCGAAGAGCAACGCGAGCAGGCGCGCATGAAGCGGTGACCTGCTCGCGGCGCCGCCCGCGCGGGCGCTCAGCGTCGCGGGCCGCGACGCCTTCGCGCGAGCGCGACCAGCGCGGCGAGCGCCGCCCACCCGCTGCGCCCGCCGGTGTCGGTCCCCGGGGTCGCGCAGCCGGCGCACCCGCCGGAGCGCTCGAGGACGGCCGGCTCCATCGGCGAGGCGCTCTCGGGCGAGTCCATCGACCCGGGGCTCGGGGCGCTCGCCAGCCGATCGCCGCCGCCTCCTGAGGCCATGAGCTGCCCCGCGAGCGCGACCTCCGCGTCGGGGTGCCGCGAGAGCACCGCCAGCTTCTGCTGACGGAGCGACGTGAGGCTCTCCCTGGCTTGCGCGGAGAGCTCGGACTCCGGGATCGCGAGGAAGGCGGTGTAGGGCGTGACGACGTTGTACGCGAGCGCGAGCTCGATCGCCTCGTCGACGCGGTCGCGCGTCTCCCCCTGCAGGGCGATCTCCTCGAGCAGGTGCTGGACGCGCTCGCGCCCCCAGAGCTTCGCGACGAACGGTCTCCGCACCGCGTTCGGGAGGTCCGCGCTGGCGACGAGCCGGACCTCCTTGTCGGCGCGACCGCGGAGAGCGAGCCGCACCGGGCCGGATCCGCGGATGCGACCGACGATCCGGATCTCCTGCTCCTGGTAGAGATCCGGGAGCGTCCGCGGGTAGACCTGAGCGACCTCGGCGCCCTGCACCTCCAGCGCGAGGTCGACCAGGACGGGCGCCGCGATCTGCTGCGCGAGCCGGTCGATGCGGGGCCGGAGCGCGGCCTTGTTCTCCACGAGCAGGAACCGCCCTCGGCTCTCGGCCGCGAGGGCGCCGAACGCGGCGCGGTCCACGCTCCGGCCGAACCCCACGGTGAAGACGCGAGTGCCCGCCTCGTTCCATCGCGCCGTCGCGAGGAGGTCGCGACCCGCCGGGGCGGTACCCGACAGCAGCACGATGGTCCGGTTGCGGCCGGTCCCCTCCTGGGCGCTCATCGCGGTCTTGAGCGCGGCGGCGACGTCCGCCGACGCGCCTGGCTTCTGGAGGAGCAGATCGAGCGCTTCCTTCTTCAGGTCGTTCGTCACCCAGACCGGGCGCTCCGCGAGCCTCTTCGGCCGGAAGTCGGCGCCGGCGATCACGACGTTCAGCCGATCCGACGCGCGCGCGGCCTGCACCAGCACCGCTGCCGCCAGGCGCGCCTGCGCGCCGGCTTCGGTGCTCGAGCCGTCGACGACGAGCGTGAGATCCTGGCTGAGCTTCGCCGAGGCCTTCGGGGCGGCGAGCGTGAGGACGAAGTAGCCGTTCTTCTCGCCGTCTCGGTGGATGACGGCCGTGGGCTGGAAGTGCCCGTCGGCGAGCTCGTACGAGAGCACCAGCTCCTTGGCTCGCTCTCCCGCCGCGGTCGCGGGACCGACCCGCACCGCGACCCTCTTGGTCCCGTCCCCCGCGACGTCGAGCTCGTGGGTCGTGGACCGCACGCGGCGGATCGCGCGCTCGTCGGAGATCACGACGTTCAGCTCGGCGTTCGCCCGCGTCAGCGGGAGCCGGTACTCGACCACGCGGCTCCGGCGCTCGAGCCACTGGTCGACGCGGATCTCGACGCGCTTCTTCTCGGCGGGCTGGATGGGGAAGACGCGGAACGTGAAGGTCCCCTCCGCGGTCTTCTCGAGCAACCCGGGGTCCTTCCTCCGAACCGTGGTGCTCTCGTAGATCGCCTTGGCTTGGGTCCGCTCCAGCACCTCCCCGACGATCTTCTGGGTGCCGTTCCAGTAGGCGAACCCGTCCACGTTCGCGCCGTCGCCGGCCCGGAACGAGAAGAGCCCCTCCACGGTGGCGCCGGTGCCGTTCGTGTACTCGTGGGTGAGCGTCGTGGTCGCGTGCTGCCGATCGATGACGACCTCGGCCCGCTCGCTGGTGAGCTCGAGCCCCGTCATGGTCACACCCTGATCCCTCGCGGCCACGTGGAGCTGCGCGGCCGCGGGCGACGCGGCGAGGGCGACGAAGAGGGCGGACAGGAGCGCTACGAGCGCGTTTCGCGTGACGTGAGGGCGTGCCGGGGCGCTGGCGTCGCGCGGGGCGCGCGCCGATCCGAGGGCTGTCATGGGTCCTCCCGAGCGGAACGAGGTGGCGGCAGGGACCTTCGTCCCAGGCGCCCAGAACGCGGCCCGGCCGCGGACCTTACAGGCCGTTCGCCGTGGGGCCTCGCCTCGGGCGGCCGGCCGGTACGGGCCGACGCGTCATCGGGTTTCTGACATCATGCGCCGATGAAGTTCCTCCCTGCGCAGCTGAGCTACCTCTTCAGCCAGGCCGAGACCCGGAGGAACCTGGGCGCGTTCCTGCGCTTCATCGCGATGTTGGTGCTCCTCATCGTCGTCTACAGCCTCCTCTTCCACATGATCATGGAGCGCTTCGAGGGGGAGTATCACTCCTACGTCACGGGCTTTTACTGGACGCTCACCGTGATGACGACGCTGGGCTTCGGGGACATCACGTTCGAGTCCGACGTCGGCCGCCTCTTCAGCATCGTCGTCCTCGTCTCCGGCGTGCTGCTGTTGCTGATCGTCCTTCCCTTCAGCTTCATCAGGTACTTCTACGCGCCCTGGCTCGAGGCCCAGATCCGCCTCAAGGCGCCGCGCGCGGTTCGTCCAGAAGTCAGCGGACACGTCGTCCTGTGTAGCTGGGACGACCTGGCGCGGGGGCTCGTCGAGCGGCTTCGGATCGCTCAGATCCCCTACTGCGTGATCGAGCCCGATCCCGCGGCCGCGGCGTCGCTGATGTCGGAGGGTGTGTCCGTCGTCACGGGCGAGGTGGACGCCCGCGACACCTACGCCAAAGTGAACGCGGCCAAGGCGAACCTGATCATCGCGAACCTGAGCGATCCCACGAACACGAACATCACCCTGACGGTGCGCGAGGAGACGGCCGACGTCCCGGTCGCGGCGATCGTGCAGGACCGCGAGGCGGCGGACATCCTCGATCTCAGCGGCGCCACGCACTCGATCGCGCTCAAGGATCGGCTTGGCGAGCAGCTCGCGGGCCGTGTCAGCGCCGGTCGCCGCACCTCGCACGTGCTGGGCCGCTACGGGCAGCTCGTCATCGCGGAGTTCCCCGTCCGCGGAACGCGCTTCGCTGGGATGGCGGTGAAGAATGCCGGCCTGCGCCGCTCGACGGGTCTGAGCTTCGTCGGCGTGTGGGAGCGTGGCGCGCTGCGGGCCGCTCGGCCAGAGCTGGTCTTCGGCGACCACATGGTGGCGGTCACGTGCGGCAGCGCCGAGCAGGTCGCGGCGCTCGACGCGCTCCTCGCCGACGAGCCCATCCGGGAGCAGTGCGTCATGGTCATCGGGGGCGGCCGGGTCGGCTTCGCCGTGATACGCGCCCTCAAGGCGCGCGGCCTGAAGGTGCACGTCGTGGAGGCGGACAAGGTCCGGGCCGAGATCCGGGCGATCGCGGACAAGGTCGTCGAGGGCAGCGCCATCGAGCGCGCCGTCATGAACGAGGCGGGCATCGCGGACGCCGCGAGCGTGGTCCTCACCACGAACGACGACTCGATCAACGCGTTCTTGGCAATCTACTGCCGCAAGCTCAACCCCGACCTCCACATCGTGAGCCGGATCACCCACGAGCGGAACATCAACGCGATCTACCGCGCGGGCGCGGACTTCGTCCTGAGCTACACGGCGCTCGGCGTGAAGCAGCTCATGGCCATCGTCCAGCATGACGAGCTGGTGCTCCTCGGTGAGGGCGTCGATCTGTTCGCGCTCGACGTCACGCCGGCGCTCGTGGGCAAGTCCCTGGCGGAGGCGCACATCGGCGCCCGAACGGGTCTGACCGTGATCGGCACGCAGCGTGGAGACGTGGTCGAGGCGATCTCCGGGGCCGCGGCGGTGCTCGAGCAGGGAGCGCGCCTCGTCGCGGTCGGAACGCCGCAGGGGCGGATGAAGTTTCAGGAGCTCTTCGAGTAGCCGCTCGCGCCGGGGAGGAGCTCGTCCGCGGCCGAGGCGAGGGCCGCGGCGCGCTCCTCGGGGCGGCCCCCGGCGGCGACGCGGACGAGCGACCACGCCACGCGCGCCACGCGCGCCCTCGTCTCGTCGGCGGTCTCCGGTCGGTGTGCGACGTAGGTGAGCCAGTCCAGCGCACGCAGCACGCCCGACACGTCGGCGCCGCGGTAGTAGAGGAGACGAAGCGCCGTTCGCACGTCCTCCGCCTCCTGCAGCGGGGGGATCGCCTCGCGCGCCGTGGTGACGTGCCCGGGACCTCTCGCGCTCGCCCGCGCCATCCGGCGCAGGGCCGCACCGCTGGTCCAGCCGCGCGGGAGGCGCGCCCGCAGCTTCCTCCCGCGGATCACTCGGAGCAGCTCGGGCCGCGAGTGCTCAGGCTCGCGGCCCAAGAGCACGCGGAGCGCGTCATGGAGCCACGCCGCGGCGGTCTCCTGGTTCGTCTCCGTCACCTCCGGCCAGCGCGGGTCTGCCTTCGCCACCGTGCGGTGCCAGGCTGCCAGGCGCGTGAGCGCGCTCCGGAACGCCTCGCGCTCTTTCTCCTCGCGCGCGCGCACCGAATCGTCGGCTCCCACGTCCAGCAGCGAAGGTCGTCGTTCCGTGCCCACGGGGCCGTCTCCACCAAGCGGCGGAAGCGCACAGGAATCGAACCTGCCCAGGACACCGGGGGGTGCCCCACACCGGTTTTGAAGACCGGGGGCGGCGCCAGCCTACCAAGCGCTTCCGCGGGCTAGCGTTACGCAGATCGGGGTCGCGTGTCCATGGTCGCGTCGGGCCGCGGGCTCGGCGCGCCTCGGTGGCAGAGGTGGCGAGCGCGGGCTGGTGGTAGGCTGTCTTCATGCTTCGCAGCGGGTCGCTCCTCGGGCTTGCCGCGCTCGCCGTCGTCCTCGCGCCGACAGGGTGCGCGACCACCGACGACGTCGCGGGGGCGGGGGGCGGCTCCGAGGGAGGCGCCGGCAGCGGCACCGGCGTCACCTCGAGCGCCACCGCGGGTCCCGGCGCGGCGACCAGCGGGGCGAGCGGCGCGACGGTCGGCGCGACCACCGCCACATCGGCAGCGACGGGGACCAGCGCGCAGGCGTCTTCCTCGACGGGTGGCGGGTGCGTGGATCCGGCGCTGGACTGCCCGCCGACGGGGACGGCGTGTCAGTCGCCGATCTGCTCGATGAACGCATGCGCCACGGCGAACGCCGCCGCGGGCACGGCGTGCTCCGACGGCGGAGGGACCGTCTGCGATGGATCGGGCGCGTGCGTCGCGCCCCCGTGCGGCGCGACCGGCGAGCCTTGCTGCGCCGGAGGCGCCTGTGACGCCGCGCCGAACACGTGCGTCGACAACACGAGCACGCAGTGGGGGGGCGGTCCGAACGAGTGCAACTGCGGCGTCTTGCGGGCTGGCCAGACGCTCGGGCCCGACGAGGCGCGCTGGTCCTGCGACGGGCGGTTCCTCTTGGTGATGCAGAGCGACGGGAACCTGGTGCTTTACTACAACGGCTTCGGCGCGCTCTGGTCCTCCAACACGTACGGCACCGGCGCGAACCTGGCCGTGATGCAGGACGACGGAAACTTCGTCGTCTACGACGGGCTCAGCCAGGCGTGGTTCGCGTCGTGGACGACCGGGGCTCCGGGCGCGTTCCTGGCGATCCAGGACGACGGCAACGTGGTCGTGTACGACAACGCGTCGCAGCCTTGGTGGAACACGAACACCTGCTGCTACTGACGCTCGTCACGGCTCCGCGAGGAGATCGAGCGGACGGGCCTCGGGGCGGCGGGACGGCGGCTCGGGCGCGTCCGGTGACGTGATCCTCGCCACGATGCAGGACACGTTGTCGGTGGCGCCCGCCTCCAAGGCGAGATCGATGAGCTCGTCGCACGCCGCAGCCGGCGCCTTCGCGTCGCGGAGCGCCTCCTCCATCACCTCGTCGGAGACGGCGCCGGGGAGGCCGTCGGAGCAGAGGAGCAGGACGTCCCCGGGGCGCAGCGCGATCCGCGCCAGGTCGACGAGGAGCTCGTCCGCCGTCCCGACGGCCTGCAGGATGATGTTGGCGAAGGGCGCGACCTTCGCCTCCTCCGGCGTGAGCTGCCCGCGCTCGACCATCAGCTGCACGACGGTCTGGTCGCGCGTGAGCTGTACGAAGTGCCCGCCTCGGAGGAGGTACGCCCGGCTGTCGCCGACCTGCCCGATGACGGCGTCCAGCGCGCTCGTCACGGCGAGCACCGTAGCGGTCGTCCCCATGCCCTGGTAGCGCGGCTCCCGCCTCCCGAGCTCCCGCACGGTCGTCGACGCGCTCTGGAGCGCGTGGAGCAGGCGGCGCCCCACGGCGCGTGCGTCCCCGTCTGCGACCGCGGAGGCGAGCACGTGGGTCGTGACCGTGCTGGCGATCTCGCCGGCGGCCGCCCCGCCCATCCCGTCGCACACGGCGAGCCACGCGGATTTGGGACCCGTCTGGGCCATCAAGACCGAGTCCTCATTGGTGGCGCGGACGTTGCCGGTGACGGACCGGCCAGCGATCTCCAGGCGGACGGAATCGGGGCTCATCACCCATCCATGATGCTTGAAACTAAAGTTGTCAACTGTTTCAGAATGCGAAAGTCGACCTCGCGCGGCCGGCTGCGGCAGGTAGAGTGTCCACGTGGCCGACTGGCAGTCGCGACTCACCGAGGCGATGGAGGCTCGGAACCTCACGGGCAGCGAGCTCGGCCGACGCTCGGGGTTCACGGCCCAGTACATCAACTCGCTCCGGAACAAGGAGCGCGGCGGCCGCCTGCCGCACGACACGGCGCGGCGCCTCGCCGCCGCGCTCGGCGTCTCGCTCGAGTGGCTGATCTCCGGGAGCGGCCCGCGCGAGCGCCTGTCCGACGTCTACCCCATCTACCGGGACGACGAGCCCGCCTCGGGCTACGTGGACCGGTATCCGTCGAGGACCGAGGCGATCGCCCTGCTGGTGAGCACCGTCGCCGCGGAGGTCATCCGGGCGCTCCTCAGCGTCGTCCCGCCGGACCCCGCCAAGGACCCCGGCCGCGCGTTCTGGATCGACTACGCCAAGCAGCTGGCGCGTGACCTGAAGCGCATCCAGGACGATCCGGCCTTCTCGCCCGAAGCGGCAGAGGCTCGGCGGCAGAGGTCCAAGTGAGCGAGCCTTCCGGGGCGCCGTGATCCTGTTTCAGAAGCGCTTCCACGACGGGATCCTGAGCGGCGCGACGACGGTCACCTTTCGCGCGTGGCCCACCGCTCGCGTGAAGCCCGGCGGCAGGTACCGTTGTCACCCCATCGGGGTGCTCGAGGTGGACGCGGTGGACGCGGTCCGGATCGCCGACATCTCCGAGAGCGACGCGCGCGCGGCGGGCTTCGCGGCGCGGTCCGAGCTCGTCGCCTACATCGTCGAGAGGTCGAGCGAGGACGCGCCCCTGTTCCGCGTCCGGTTCCATCACGGAGGGGACGGGGATCGCGTCGCGATCGCGCTCGACGACGACCTCGATCTCGAGGCCCGCCGCGCGATCGCCGCGGCGCTGGCGCGGCTCGACGAGCGCTCGAAGGACGGACCCTGGACGAGCCGAACCCTGCGGCTCATCCGCTCGAACCCGCGCGTCGCCGCCTCCAAGCTCGCGGCGAGGCTCGGGCGCGAGACGGCGGGCTTCAAGGCGGACGTGGTCAAGCTCAAGCGGCTCGGTCTCACGCAGAGCTTCGAGGTGGGCTACGAGCTGTCCCCGCGAGGCGTGGCGTACCTCGCGACTCGTCGCGGCGCGCGCTCGGCTCGGAAGACGAGGCCGAACGAATAGCTCTTCGGGTCCGCGCTGTTTCGTCTTGAAGCGCGGTCCGCGGAGGTGCTGTTCTGCCGACCGATGGCACGCCGCTTCGTCGTCGGCACCGCGGGGCACGTCGATCACGGCAAGACGACCCTCGTGCACGCCCTGACCGGCGTGGACACCGACCGACTCCCCGAAGAGAAGCGCCGCGGGATCACGATCGAGCTCGGGTTCGCTTCGTGGCGCCTGCCCGACGGCACCGAGGTGAGCCTCATCGACGTGCCGGGGCATCGGAGGTTCGTCCACACGATGATCGCGGGCGCGGCCGGCATCGAGCTCGTCCTCCTCGTCGTGGCCGCGGACGAGGGGGTGATGCCCCAGACGCGGGAGCACATCGCCGCGTGCGAGCTCCTCGGGATCAAGCGCGCGGTCGTCGCGGTCACCAAGGCGGACCGCGTGGAGCGCGATCTCGCCGTGCTGGCCGGCGAGGAGGTGGCCGAGCTGCTCGAGGGCCGCTTCGAGCGGGAGGTGGTCGTGTGCTCGGCCAAGACCGGCGCAGGGCTCGACGACCTTCGGGCGGCGGTCCAGCGCGCCCTCGCAGCGCTCCCCCCTCGCGGCGCCGACGCGCCTGCGCACCTCTCGATCGATCGGATCTTCTCCGTCAAGGGCGCCGGCACGGTCGTCACGGGGACGCTCGTGCGGGGAGAGCTCGCCGTCGGACAGAGCGTACGGATCGTAGGCGGCTCGCGGCCGCGCCCCGTCCTCGTGCGCGGCCTCCACGTGCACGACCGGGCCGAGGAGCGCGTGCGGGCGCCGTCACGGCTCGCGATCAACCTGGCGTCGGTCGAGATCGGGGACCTCTCGCGTGGGGACGTCGTCTCCGCGGACGACGACCTCGCGACCACCCAGCGCTTCGACGCGGAGCTGACGCTGCTGCGGGAGGTGAAGCCGGCCGCCGCGGTCGAGGTCTACGTGGGGACGGCGCGGAGCCCCGGGAGACTCCAGATCCTCCGGCGTCCCGAGGCCACGGAGGAGGCGCCCGGACCGCTGCTCGGGCGGATCCGCCTCGAGCGCCCGATACCCGTCTCGGGGCTCGATCGCTTCGTCCTGCGCGCCGGGTCGGTGCGGGGCCCCGCCGGCGCGGTGCTCGGCGGCGGCTCGGTGATCGACGCGCGTCCTCCTCCGGGGCGAGACCGCAAGCGCCGCGTCGCCTCGCTCCTCGCGCTGGCCTCCGGCGACGCCCAGGTCGCCGCGCGCGCGCTCGCGGCCGAGCGCGCCCCTCGAGCGTTGCAGGCGAGCGAGCTCGGCTCGCGGTTCCCCATGGACGCGGCCACGCTGGCTCGGGCCGCGGACAAGCTCGCCGACCGCGGGGACCTCGTGCGCATCAAGGACGAGGGCTTCGCAGACCGCGCCAGCCTGGCGCGCCTCGCGCAGTCCGCCCGCGCGATGACCAGCGCCCACCACGCCTCGCACCCGTTCGATCGCGGCATCAAGCTCGAGACGCTGCGACAGAAGCTCGGAGAGCGCGCGGGCGTCGGCGTAGCGGCGGAGGCGATCCGCCTGGCCGCGCGCAAATCGCTGGAGGGCGAGGTGATCGTCGTCGAGGGGGACAGCGCGCGGCTCGAGGGGTTCGTCGAAGGGGGCGGCAGGAAGCCCGGCGGCCCGCTGGACGTCGCGAGGCTCGCCCTCGACGCCGCCGGGCTCAAGGGCTTGGGCGAGTTCGCGCTCACCGAGCTCCTCGCGCTCCCCGCGAAGGAGGTCAAGCCGGTGCTGGCCAAGCTCGTGCGCGACGGGCTGCTGGTGACCGCGGGCGGGCAGTGGTTCGCGAAGGACGTCATCGACGCGCTCCGGGCGCGGGTGCTGGCGCATTTCGCGACGACGCCGGTCCTCACGATCGCCCAGTTCAAGGACATGAGCGGGCTCGGCCGCAAGCAGGCGATCCCCCTCTTGGAGCTGTTCGACCGGGAGGGGACGAGCGCGCGCAAGGGCGACGACCGTGTCCCGGGGCCCAAGGGAAAGCCGAGCGCGGAACCGTGAGACACGCTCGTTCTTCGTGTAGCCTGGCGACCGTGCCAGGTCTCTGCTCCCGAGTCGCCGCCCTCACGGCCGCCTTGCTCCTGAACGCCGCACGCGCCGACGCCGAGGAGCCTTGGCTGGATCAGGACCCCGATCAACCGCCGACCCGCTTCCCGCTCGGCGACGTCGGCTTCACCGTCGGCGCCGAGTACCGGGCGCAGGGCACGTACATCAACCCGATCTCGCTCAACACGATCAACGAGCGTCGCCTCGCGTTCATCGAGCACAGGCTGCGCCTGGACGCCGGCGTCGACTACGACGAGAAGGTCCGCATCGTCACCAGCATCGACGTGCTCGACGGCGTCCTCTGGGGCGACAACGGTACGGTCGGGACCGATCCGGAGCCGGAGAACGGCACCACGGTCAACGCGAAGAGCCCGAACGAGGCGACCCCGTGCATCGGGTACCGAGGAGGCGAGACGGGCAACCCCCTCGCGGCCGACGACTACGGCTTCGTGCTCTGCGACGCGGACGTGTTCCAGGTGCGGCGGCTCTATGGCGACGTGGTGACCCCCATCGGCCTGATCCGCGTGGGGCGACAGCCCTTCACGCTCGGCTACGCGCTGCAGGGGACGACCGGGGACGGGCGCATGAACCGCTTCGGCATCTCGCGACGCGGGAGCTACGTCGACCGGATCATCTTCGGCACGAAGCCGCTCGAGGCGCTCAAGCCCGAGGGCGAGCGGAGCCTCTCTCAGGACGAGGGCTTCATCGTCTCCGCCCTCTACGACCACCTCGTCAGCGACGACCTCAAGCTCTTCAACGACGACGAGCGGCAGGTGGGGGGCGCGATCATCTTCCGGGCCGACGAGTACCCGCTCGGCAAGGACCTCGACCTCCTCGCCTACTACGTCCACCGCTGGAGCGACGAGCACTCCACGAACGTGAACATCTTCGGGGGCCGCGCGATCAGCCGCTTCGGGCCGGTCCTCCTCGGGATCGAGGGGGCGGCGAACGTCGGGTCCACGCGCGAGATCGCCGAGGCCTACAAAGTCATCAACAACGATCCGGTCGTGGACCAGCGGATCGTCCAGGTGGGGGCGCGCGCCGTCGCCAAGTACGACTGGCCCGTCGTGCGCCGCGGGGAGGAGCGCGAGCCGGGGCTCAGCGTGTACCTCGAGATCGACTACGCCTCCGGGGACGGAGACCCGGAGGCGCGCACGGACCTGTCGCAGTTCGTGTGGGCGCCCGACATGAACGTCGGGCTGCTGATGTTCGAGCACATCTTCTACTTCCAGACGGCGCGGGCGGCCGCGGCCGCCACCGAGACGCTCCGTAGGCTCGGCGGCAAGTCGTTCCCCGTCGACTCCATCGACACCCGCGGCTCGTTCGTGAACGCGCTCGCCGTGTTCCCCCAGTTCGACTTCCGCCCGCACAAGGACGTGCTGTTCCGGCACGGCGTGCTGCTCGCGTGGGCGCCGGATCCGGTCGTGGACCCGGTCGCCTCCCTGCTCCAGCGCGACGGGGTCGAGATCGAGGACGACCTCGTGAACTTCGCGGGCGGCAAGCCCGGTCAGTTCTACGGGGCGGAGATCGACCTGCGCGCCCAGTGGCGGTTCCTGGACCACTTCGCGGCGGATCTCGAGGGGGCGATCCTCTTCCCCGGGAGCGCCCTCGAGGACGAGAACGGAGACGCGGTCCGGAGCGTGCTCGTGCAGGGCCGGACCACCTTCTTCTTCTGAGGCCGACGATGAACCAACGCCGAAACCTCGTTCGGATCCTCTCCGCGGCCTCGCTCGTGGCCGCGCTCGCGGTCCTCGCCGGCCCCGGCTGCGAGACCTACGACTCGCCGCCGCGCCCGTCGATCGACGGCATCGTCGACGGCGTCCTTCAGGACCCATCGGCGCCGCTCGTCCTGCGCTTCAGCGAGCCTGTCGATCCTACCACGCTCCGCGTCTCGATCATCCGCTACGAGACCACCGCGGAGGGGCTCTTGCTCGACGAGGACGCGGACCCCGACAACGACTCGGACTACCTCGAGTACTTCGCCTACCACCCGGACACGGGCAACCTCCTCGGCGAGGGGAAGTTCATCGACGACTACACCGCGTTCCAGATGGCGCCGCCGGTCCCGTTCCCGATCGGCCCCAGCATCGCCGTCGTCATCGAGCCGGGGCTCTCCGACCTGAAGGGCCGCGTGCAGCAGAACCGCCTCCGGCTGGTCTTCACGTTCGGCGCCGACTGCGCGAACGCCGCGGGCACGGACGCGTTCCCGAGCGGGACCTACTTCTTCATCGCCAACGTCACGCGCCCCATCCCGGTCCAGATCCAGCTCTGGGGGCGTCTCGAGGTGGACGCGGCCACGGGGAAGGTGATCGGGCGGTTCACGAACGCCGACCGCAACCCGGACCCGACCCGGTGCTCGCCGCCCTGCAAGGAGTCCGAGGCCTGTCGGTTGTTGCCGGCCCAGCAGTGCGTGGTGCCTTCGATGGAGGCGATCGGAGAGGACGAGTTCTCCGACTTCGTGCCGAACGACGTCCTCCCGACCGGCTATTCGTTCCTCGTCGAAGGCTGCCTGATCCCGACGGATCTGGGCGTCACGTTCCTGAACCTCCCGGCCGACGTGGTGATCCAGCAGCCCGCGGTCATCGTCGAGGGGATCGAGCTCTTGGCGTCGTTCGCGGACGACGGCGGTGTGCTCCGCGGGACGGGCGGCGTCGTGGCCGAGGACGTGATCATCGGGGTCGACCCCAGCGGCAAGGCCGAGGGGACGGTCCTCGCGCGGCTCGTCCCCGAGGACGAGGTCCCGCCTGGCATCCCTGGGCCGTGATCGGCAGGCGGCTCGAGCCGGCGCGGCCCGGACGCCGGGACGTCACGTCCGCGCGGCCCAGTAGCGTCGCGCGCAGATCGGCCGCGTGTCGTCGCCCGGGAAGTCGCCGCCGAGCGTGAGCCACCGCTCGAGCTTGTCGTCCGCGTCGCGGAACGCTTCGGCCGGCTCCACCTGCCCCTCGAAGGCGCAGAGCTCCAGATCGGCTCGCTCGCGCGCCGCGAGCGGGAGCCAGGCGGCCGGGTCTCGGAGCGCGCCCCGGTGGAAGCGCTCGTGCTTCCAGAAGAGGGAGGCGTCGGGCGTGCCGCCTGGGAACGGTCCGAGGTCGAGCGGCTCGTCGACGCGGACCGGCTTGAAGATGGACGTGCAGGGCGCGGCGGTGGCCGTCACCCAGTGCCTTGCCCCCCGCGGCGTGAGCTCGGCGATCCAGGAGGCGGTCGTCTGGGAAGAGGCGATCACGCCGCCGCCGTGCATGCAAGGCGCGGCCATCGCGCCGTGGTGCCAAGCGTAGCGGGGCAGGCCATCGGGCGTGCCATGGTCCCGCAGCGCCGCGGCGAGGTCGAGGGGTCGCGTGGCGCTCTCTGCGTGACGGAGCGTGATCGCCGCGCGCCGATCCCCCGCGGCGAAGGTGGACCGCACCGGGTCCCGCAAGGCCCGGCGGAGGCGCGGGATGCTGAGCGTGTTGGAGATCGACCGGGCGCCCTCGATTCGCTCGGCCTCCGAGGCTTCGCCTGCGGTCTCGAGGACCCAGGCTTCATAGGGATCGGCGACGAGGAAGCTCGAGAAGTATCGGAACGAAGGATCCTCGAAGCCGCAGCCGCCACCTTGGCCGTGCTCGGCCGAGAGGGTCTGGATCAGCTCGACCGCGCGCCGCGCGGAGTCCGCGCGCTCGAGAGCGAGGCGGACGAGGTCCATCCCGGTGAGGCCGACCTTGGGGACGCGGCGGCGCGTGAAGACGGCCTCGTTCCCGATGGTGACACCGTGCTCGTTGGCCCCGATCTCGGCGCCCCAGCCCCAGAACGGACGGCTCACGAGCGTCGCCCACGTCCGCCTCGCCTGCGGGATCTCGAGCCACGTGCAGCGGACGACCGCGGAGTCTTCGTGCTCGGCGCGCGGGGTCCACGTCAGACCCTGCCCCTCGTTCGGATCGCGGTCCGAGCTCTTGGCGAAGAGCACGCCGCGGGAGGTGACGCGAGCGAGCGTGTCACACATCGCCGATCACCGCTCGGCCTCGAGCACCTCGCGCGCGGCGCGCTCCCCCGACTGCAGCGCTCCGTCGAAGTAGCCGTTCCACCGCGTAGCCGTCTCCGTCCCGGCCCAGTGGACGCGGCCTACGGGCGCGCGCAGGGCCGGGCCGAAGCTGGTCCAGACGCCCGGCGGAAAGAACCCCGCGTAGCACCCGCGCGTGTACGGCTCGTTCGCCCAGACCTTGTCGACGTAGAGGTCGGGGCGCTTGGCGCGCTCGCCGAACGCGCGCCCGAAGCTCTCGAGGACCGCGCCGCGGCGCTCCGCGTCGGGGGCGGCGCCGAGGCGCCGCGCGGCGCGGCCCTCCAGAAACCCCATCAGGATCCCAGGCGATCCGGAGGCAGGAGACGCGTCGAACGTGACGTGCACCGGACCCTCGTCCTGCACCGACTGCCCGGTGAGGCCGTCGCCCCGCCAGAACGGCGTCGCGTACACCGCGAAGCATTTGATGACCGAGCCCTGCGGCACGCGCTGGGTGAGCTGATCCCGCAACGCGGGGAGGGCAGGGGCGTAGTCGAGGCGGCCTGCGAGCGTGGGGGGGATGGCGACCACGACGCGCCGGGCGCGCACCGCGCAGCCGTCGGCGGTGACGATCACGCCGCTGGAGGTCTGCTCGACGCGACGCACGGGCGCGCCGAGCTCGAGGCGTGCTCGGCCGAGCTCGGCGAGGCGCTCGGCGATCGGCTGCACCCCCTTCGTGAACCGGTCCTTCTGCGCGCCGGCGTCGGTCGAGAGGAGCATGTCGAGCTTGCCCGCCGAGTGGACGTAGAAAAGGGCGTGGAGGAGGGAGAGGTCGGCCGCGTCGCAGGCGAACACCGCCTCGATGGCGATGCGGAAGAGCTTGCGCGCGTCCGCAGACCGCACCGACTCTCGGAGGAACGTCTCGACGGTCTTGGCGTCCCACGCCGCGGCGCGGGGCGCCGTCCAGGGCGCCTCTAGCGGGACCTTCCGCGCGAGCCGGTCGAGCTCCGCCCAACCGAGGCCGAGCCACAGCAGCGCGTACGGGCTAGCCGGCGGCACCGTCCCCGTGAAGCGCCTGACGCGACCGGCCCACGCGAACACGTGCTTGCCCGTCCCGTAGGTCTGGAACGTCTCGGCGCCGACCTCACGGGCGAGCGCGCCGATGCGGTCCTGCGTGGGCCCGATCCACTGACCGCCGAGGTCCACGAGGCTCCCGTCCGCGAGCGCCTCGGTGTTCGCGCGCCCTCCGACCCGACCTCGCGCCTCGAGCACGACGACGGACTTGCCCGCGTCGCCCAGGGTGCGCGCGGCCTGAAGGCCCGCGAAGCCCGCACCGATCACGCAGACGTCGGCCTCCTCCGTGCGCACCGCCGAACCATAGCAGCAAAGGCGAAGCCCCCGAACGTCGCCGTTCGGGGGCTCGCGCCGCGTCTACGAGCTGCGGCTCAGTCGTAGATGCCCTGCATGCTCGCGTCGGCCATGCGGAAGTCCCGCATCGTCTGGCGCATGAACGCGGGCACCGACTCGTAGTCGCCGAGCGCCAAGCACGCCCGGTTCGCGAAGCACGTGCAGCCGGAGTTGTTCACCGCGGTGCAGCCCGGGCTGGAGCCGATCCCGACGTCGAACTTCACGACGGGCTTCCCGTCGACGATCACCGGGACGCACCAGGAGGTGCTCCCGTCCGCCGACTGCCCGACGTTGCACTCGTACGCCTTGAAGGCGAGCTCGTTTGCGTACTCGAGCATCCGGGCCGCCACGCCGCGCTGCACCGTCTTGCCGAAGATCTCTTCGGTGCCGTAGGTGCGCGCGATGTAGACGCGCCCGTCGGGCATGTGGAACTCGATGCGGTTCTGGAAGCCGGGGTCGTTGTCGGCGCCGAGCTCCCAGATGCCGAGCATGTTGATCCACTGCGTCTTGGAGTTCTCGGGCAGGTAGAGGAGCGTCTGGGCGATGGCCCACTTGTACTCCTCCCACTTGACCTGAGGATCCACCGGCACCGTCTCCGCCGGGGCGTTGGCGTTGAGCGGCGTCGGCGTGAACGCGCCGGTGGTCGGGTCGACCTCGCAGATGTTGCCGGCGGGGCAGCCGTACACCGTGCAGACGAACTGGTTCTCCCCGGGGAAGCAGACCTCGGGTTGCTCCGTCCACCAAGAGACCCACCCGATGCCCAGCGCGGGGTAGCCGTCGCTGCCGATGATGGGGTCCATCCCGTTCGAGGCCAGGCGCGGCCCCTTCAGGAAGTCGTCGCCCGTGAGCTGGGTCGCCAAGAAGCGGCGGTAGCCGTCGGGGAACAGGTCGGCCATCGACACCGAGCGGTAGCGCGGGTCGGTGAAGTCTTGGAGCGAGTCACTGATGAAGTTGTCGACCGACTCCGTGAGCAGGTACGGCGCGTACACCTTGTCGTAGTACGAGCCGGCGTTGTTCGTGTAGTCGCGGTCGAACTCGCCGTACCCGTCGCCCAGGCGGTTCTCGACCAGCTTCGCGCCGATCGCGATCTGACCGAAGTACCCCGTGGCGCCGTCGAAGAGGGACACGACCGGCGGGGCCGGCGCTCCCGAGAACGTCGAGTCCAGTGAGCGCAGGACCGGGAACGCCGGATCGTTGTCGGCGAGGTAGGTGTGCAGGCCCGACTGGGGTCGGGTGAACTGCCGCGTGAAGTGATCGAACGCGACGCCCGAGGCGAGGATGTTCTCGCGCCAGAAGAGGTTCGCGTAGATCGCCCAGCTCTGGTCGAAGTTCTCCCCGACCTCGGGCAGGAGGACCTTGAAGATGTTCGCCAGGAGCCCGAGGCCCTTGGCGCCGTCGCGCATCTTCTCGTTGTAGCGACCGAGGATCCGGTTCGCTTGCGTGCGCACGCTGAAGCTCGACCGCGCGCGCCGGTAGTTGTCGAAGATGTGCCGGACCTCTTGCTCCGTGATGAAGAAGTTGAAGAGCTCGTAGGGGTCCGCGCCGTTGTCGCTCCGGTAGACGGCCAGGTTGCCGAGATCGGCCCAGCCGTCCGTCGCGAAGCCGTACGGGACGCGGAGCCGCTCACGGCGCCGGTCGACGGCGATCGCGCCGCTGTAGAAGCCGGCGTTCTCCGCCTCGCTCCCGTCGGCGTCGAAGGTGGCGGCGCGCATGTCCTCGTACTGGACGTAGTCCACCTCGGGCGTCTTGCAGCGCGTGGGCTTGCCGTCCACGGTGACGATGAGCGCGTCCATCAGGCCGTCGTACGCGCCCTCTTCGGCGTCGTTGTAGGCCTTCCGGCGGAAGAGGTTCGGGTCCACCTCCTTGCACGTCTCGGGCTTGATGAGCTCGAGCTCCTCCTGGAGCTGGCTGTAGTGGATCGTGTTGCCCGCCTTGTCGATCCAGTCCCAGCCGATGATCCCGCCGAAGTTGCCGGTGATGTTCAGGATGGTCTGGCTGACGTCCCGGTTGTGGACGCTGTACTTCTGGTCGTTGTAGACCGGCACGTTGTTGCCGTAGAAGAAGCGCGCGGCGGCGAAGTCGTAGACGCCGAGCCCGAGCATGTCCTGCACCACCTCGCCGGGGTAGTCCATGACGGTGGAGTGGGACCAGAGCCAGATCAGGTTGTCCTGCTCCTCCTTCGTCGGCGGGTCGAAGTACCGCGGGCCGATGCACTCCTCGCCCGTGGCGGAGACGTCGACGCACTTCTCGCTGACTGTGCCGTTCTTCGTGCGGAGCTGCCAGTACTGCGGCCGGTAGCCGTACGAGAACGAGGAGCTCACGAAGTTGTGTCGGAGCGCCATGGAGTGGCCCATCTCGTGGGCCATGACGCCGTACTGCATGCGCTGGGCGAGCCACTTGCGGATCTTCTCCGCGCGCGCTTGCTGCGTGTTCTTGTCGTCGTTCGGGTTGAACTTGCCGAACTTGCGCTCCGCGACCGTGGTCATCGCCCCGACCGAGTTGGGCGCCGGCGCGAGCACCGACTCCGCGCTCAGGATGCACGCGCCGCGCTTGGCGAGGCCGAGCTCTCGGGCGGTGCGGAGATCCCGCTGGATGGAGGGGTTCAGCCCGCGGAGGATCGACGCGGCGGCGAGCTGCGGGCTCTGCCCAACCTGCGCCGCCTGGACCTCGTTGCCTGCCCCGGCGATCTCCGCCTGGTTCAGGCCCGCGAGCTGCATCATGGGCTGGGTGACGAGGGCCGCCTCGGTGTCCGTCCCTTGGGCCGCGAGCCTGCGGGCCTCGATGAACGGACGGTCGACCGACTGCGCCGTGGCGTCCGCCCGGGTCCCGGCGAGGAGCTTGGAGGCCTGCAGGCGAACCTTGCGAGCCTTCTCGAGCTTCTCCGGGGTCATCTCTCGATCGTCGCGCGGGTACTTGATCGACTTGGAGACGGCGGAGGGTTTGGAGCTCGCGAGGCTGCGGCCGTCGACGGCCGCGGCGATGCGCGCGTCCACCGTGGCCTTGTCCATGGTGCCGAGGGCGCCCTTGCCTCCGGCGGCGGCGGCGGCGGCGGCCCAGTCACGGACGTAAGAGCCATTCGTGACCTCCTCCGTCGTGAGCTCGCCGGCCACGTACCGCATCGTGTCGACGACGCCCTGGGAGGCGAGGTCGTTCACGTGCGCCCAGACGTTCGAGCTCGACTGGATCTTCTCCCCGGTCCGCGGATCGTCGGCGTCGACCATGATGCCCCACGGCGACGGCGTCTGCGGGTGCTTGATGACGTTGACCTGGTTGTAGCGCAGGTCTCCGAGCCGCACGTAGAAGGAGTTGTCGCAGGTACGGAGCAGCTCCTGGTCGACCCCGCCGGGGTTGTCGAAGCGCATCTCGAACTGCGCGTCGCACATGGCCGCGGTGACGTCCTTGGGCAGGACCGCGCGCGGGTCGCGGGCGCGCTCCTCGGCGGGCTGGAAGCGCTGGATGTCCTGCTGGCAGAGCGGCGAGTCGCCGTACTCGACCGGGCCGTGGCAGAGGGTGATCATCTCGTCGAGCTGGGCGATGTAGATGACGCCGGGGCTGTACTGGCGGGCGGCGCCGATCGTGGCCGCCTGCGCCTTGCAGTACGCCATCCGCGTGTCCGACCACGCGAGCGATCCGTTGTCCTCGCTGGCCCAGGGGCCCTTCGCCGCGCGGCAGTCGTCGACCTCACGCGCGAGGGCCATGGCGTCCTCGTTCTCCTCCTGCTGGCCGCGGTACATCGGGTAGGCGGCGAGGCAGGCCTCGGGCGAGCCGCCGACGCCGAGGCACTCGCTGTAGCGAGCCGTGGCGACCGCGGTGCGCATGGCGACGTCCCACTCGTGGGCTGCCCACTCGCTCCCCTCGAAGTACCCCTGGTGCGAGTCCTTCGAGAAGTGCCAGACGAGCGGCTTCTCCTTGCGGGCCGTGTAGGGGAGCGTGCACTTCTGCTCGAGCTTGTCGCACTTCGACCCGGCGCCGAACACGGGGTCGACCAGCGCGCACTCGTCGTCGGTGCCGTCGCCGTTCTCGTCGCGGTTGGGCGACGCGCCGACGGGCGTCTTCTCCGGCGTGAAGCACGCGACCTCACATTTTCCGGGGAACTTCTCGCTCGGCGTCCAGCCCTGGGCGCAGCCGCTGCCCGCGTCGTCCTGGTAGGCGTGGTGCCACTCCCAGATGTTGAAGCGCGCCGCCAGGCGGTACCACTGGTTGTCCGTGATGCCGTAGTTGCGGGCGTAGCCGAAGCGCTCGCCGTAGAACGCGCCGAACGCGGCGAAGCGGTTGCCGTCCATGTCCAGCGGCTCGTAGTCGCTGGCCTCCGCGCGGCGGAACGACATCCGCATCGTGATCTCGATCGGGTTGCAGTTGCCGAACGGGTAGCTGCCGCCGAACAGATCGTTCGGGAGGTAGCAGGCCGGGAAGGAGTCGATGCCCCAGCCGAGGTGCGAGAGGTCGATGAGGCCCGGCGTCGCAAACGCCTTCGTCGTGATGTCGAAGTACCCTTCGCTCGTCGCGAAGTGCGGCGCGTCCGGGTGCTTCGGATCGTTCACGTAGTACGAGAGAGGCTCGTAGCTCAGGCTCCCGTAGATCCCGAGGAGGGACAGCGTGTCGAAATCGTAGGAGTCCGTGTTGAGGTTCCGCGACCAGTCGACGCGCATGAACTCACGCTGGTCCCAGGGGCGGTCCGAGGAGTTCTCGACGATGACGTTGCTCTCTTCGCCCGTGGTGGGGTTGTAGTCCCTGCGGATGTCGAAGTGGTTGATGATGGGGAACGCGTAGGCCACCAGGCCGTCGATGCTGGAGTTGCCGTCGCCCTCTCCGTCCGCGCCGATGATGCGGTTGTAGACGATGCGACCGATGAGGATGTCCTCGGTGATCTCCCACTTGATGACGGACACCTGCTGGGCGTACGTGTTCGTGAAGAGGCCGTCCTGCGCGGCGCCGTAGCCGACGTCCGTGATGACCGCGCGCGCGTAGAACGCGGGGTCGTCAGCGGTGTCGACGAAATCTGCTCCGATGAAGAAGGTCTTCGCCAGCGCGTTCGGTTGCACGCGGTTGATGGGCTCGCGCTCCTCCGCGCAGCCGCCCGACCCCAGCGCAGCCAACCCCAACGTGAGCCCAAGGCCCGCTGCCCGAGTCCACTGATGATGACGCATCGTCCAACTCCTTCGATCTTTCCCGCGCCTGTCTGACCCGCGACCGGCCTGACCGGCCAGTCGCCCCAGAAGTAAGCAAGGACAGCGGGGACGCTCCATTAAGCCCGAGCGCGGTCGGGTGGAAGCCACAAAGAACCTCAAACCCGAGCGACCGGGCGCCGGCGAGCGTCAGCGGTCGATCCCGGAGTCCGCCGGCCGACCCGAGCAGGGCTGACGCCGGCCCGCGTGGCCGTCGAAAGCGAGCTACTTTCGCGGCCGCGTCTTGGCTGGGGCCGAGGAGGACGCCGTCCGCTTGGGGATGCGGTACGTCTTCTTCTCTTTCAGCGCGTTCGACTTCAGCCCGTTGGCGGCCTTGATCTCCTGGACCGAGACGCCGTACTTCCGAGCGAGCGCGTCCAGGGTGTCGCCGCTCCGAGCGCGGTGGACCACGTACGACTCGTCCGCCTCGACCTCTTTCTTGGCGGAGCCACGCTTGGCCTGCTCGAGCGACTTCCCATCGTGCTTGCCCGGCTTGCCTTGACGCTTCGGCGGCGGGGGCGGCTTGGGGAGGAAGGGCGCGGCGAGCTGGCCGGTCGCTTGCGCGTTCGGGCTGAAGAAGCGGACGTGGATGTGGGTCGCGTGGCCCCGCACGTGCCGGACGATCGGCCGCTTGCTCTTCTGGCTCACCTGAAAGACCCGGTCCACGAAGTCGGGGTCCTCGCCTTGGGCGAGGGCGTGCTCCCTGAGGAGGCGCTGAATCGACGTGTCCACGAGGATCATCTCGACGTTCGGGTCCTCGACGAAGGCCCGGATGAACGCCCAAGAGCGCGCTCGATCGAGGTTCTGCTCGTTCGCGACCGTGTACCAGCCCTTCTGGTCCTTGTAGAAATAGGACAGGTCCACGTCGCGGCCCGCCTGGTGGCTCTTGTGGGGCTTGAGCCGCCCGCCACCCTTCGCCGAGATGTGCCCGATGATCACCTTGGGCGTCCCCTCCGGGAACGCGGCGTGGACCTTGTCCACGGCCCGAACGATGGAGTCGATGGTCTCCTGCGTGCCGTAGGCGTTGCCCGGATCCGTCAGCTTCCAACGCTCCCCGTCCGGCATCCGGACCCCGTTGAAGAGGCGACCGGCGTTGGGCGGGCCGAGCGCGATGGGCCCCGCGGACGGGAGATCCGTCTTGATCTTGCGCTCGATCTCCGCCGGACCGAGGCCGGCGAGGGGCGAGCTCACCGTGAACGCCGGGCAGTTCGGCGGCGAGCTCGGACCCCGGTCGAGGCACGCCAGGATGTCGAGCGGCTCCTCCCCGTCCTCGTGGTCGTCCTCGAGCATCGGATCGCCGTCCTCGTCGACCGCGTGGTCTTCGTGCCCGTCGTCCTCGGTGTGCAGGGCCGGGGCGTGCGAGTCGCCCCAGGCGACCGCCCCCGGGCCGGGATCGCCCGCGACGGCTGGCGTGGAGGGCGCAGCCGCGTGGGGCACTACCTCCGCGCAGCCCGAGATCGCGACCAGGGCGAGGGCCACGAGGAGGCCCTCCTTGCTTACGGCGCGGTGCAGCACGAGCGCTGGACACTACCAGAGCCGGGCCGGCGCTGGCGAGCAAAGAGCGAAGCGCCGTTCGCACCTGTCCGACTTCGGCCCTCTCGAGCGTCGATGCGCACGGTGCATGGACACGAGGGCTTGCAACGGCTGACCGTTGGACTACGGTCCTCGGCGCCTCGGGGCGTAGCGCAGCCTGGTTAGCGCATCAGACTGGGGGTCTGAGGGTCGGTGGTTCGAATCCACTCGCCCCGACCAGAGAAGGTCGGAACAAGGGGGGAAGCGGCGGCGGGGGGGGCCCTGCCGGGCGCGCGGTCCTCCACGGGGCTCCCGTCCGGCGCCGCGAGGGCTCGCCCGCGGCCGCTCACTTCTTCGCGCGCATGTCCGCGAGGACGCGCAGCGACTCTTCCACCCAGGGGTCCCGCTCGAGCTCGGTCTTCCAGTCGTCGCCCTTCCCCGCGCCCTTTCCCTTGTCGCCGGCGGGCTTGGGGGGCGGCACGCCGAGGATCTGCACGTCGAGCAGCGGCTTCTGGTCTGCCAGCTTGGGGTCGGCGGCGTCGAGGGCGGCCTTGTCCCGCCGCTTCTCGGCGAGGTACGCGTCGCGCTGGAGCGGCTCGGTCGTGTCCTGCCGCCGCGCGCGGACGAGCCGGCCGAACGCGTCCACCTTCGTGAGCGTGGGGTGCGCCTTCACCCGCGCCGCGCTCTTCGCTACGAGATCCGGGAGGGACCAGGCGTGGCTGCTCCTCGTGAAGCTGGCCGGCTCCACCGAGGTCCACGGGATGGAGTGGAAGAGCGTCCTCTCGCCCGAGTCCACGAACGAGGCGGGATCTGGAAGCAGGACGTCCGGCGTCACGCCGCGCCACTGCGTCGACCCGCCCTTCACGCGGAAGTACTGCTGCAGGGTGATCTTGAGGCCGCCCAGCGACTCGCCCCCAGGCTTCTCCTTGAAGCGGTCCAGCTCGATGAGGGCCTGGACGGTCCCCTTGCCGTGGGTCGCGCTGGTCCCCACGATGACGGCGCGCTCGTAGTCCTGCAGGGCTCCGGCCACGATCTCCGCGGCGGAGGCGCTGAAGCGATCGACCAGGACCACCACGTCCCCGGTGAACGCCACGGAGGGATCGTCGTCCTCGAGCACCTCGATCTTCCCGTCGGACTCGCGCGTCTGCACGATGGGGCCGTTCGGGATGAACAGGCCGCTGATGTCGCGCGCGTGGGAGAGCAGCCCGCCGCCGTTGCCGCGAAGATCGATGATGACGCCCCCGATCTTGCGCTGCTGGAACTGGGCCAGCAGGGCGCGCACGTCGTCCGTGGCGTTGCGGTCGCCGGGCTTCTTCGGACCGCCGCCGATGTCGCCGTAGAACGCGGGTAGGTACACGTACCCCTGCGGGTCGTGCTTCTCGCCGAGGTCGAGCACCGCCCCGCGGGCGTACGCCGACTCGATCTTGATGACGTCCCGGGTGATCGAGATCGTCTCCACGTGCCCCTCGGGCTTCTTGACCGTCAGCGTGACGATGGTGCCCTTGGGGCCGCGGATCATGCCGACGACCCGATCGAGCGGCATGTCGACGACGTCGACCGCGTCCTTGCCGTCCTGCGCGACCGCGAGGATGACGTCGCCGGCGCCGAGCTTCCCTTGCTGCCAGCTCGCGCCGCCTGGGATGACCTCGCGGACGACGACGTAGTGGTCTTGCTCCCCGAGCGCGGCGCCGATCCCCTCGAGCTTCCCCGAGAGCCCGATGTCGAAGTTCTCCCGCTCCGCGGGCGCCATGTACACCGTGTGAGGATCGTAGACCGCGGTGATCGCGCCGAAGAACTGCTCCGCGGGCTCGAGCGGCTCGGTCTTCGCGAGGCGGACGAAGCGCGCCTCGAAGCGGGTCGCGAGCTCCTTCCGCGCCTTCTGCTCCTTGCCCTCCAGCGTGGGCGGGATCTCGGTGAGGAGCCTCTTGGCGGCCGGGTCGTCCGGCACCTTGCCCTTCGCTTGCGCCTCCAGGAGATCCTCCATCTGCTGGATGCGCTCGAGGACCTGGAGCTTCAGCACCTGGCGCCACCGGGTGCGCAGGTCCTCCTCGGTCGCGCAGTACGCCCGCTTCTCGGGATCCGTCTCGAGCTCCTCGGCCACCGAGAAGTCGAGCGGGCTCTGGAGGATCTCCGCGATGGCCTTCGCGACCACGACGCGCCTCCGCCCGACGAGCGCGGTGCCCTTCCTGCCGAGGGAGAGGTCACCCTCCTTGAGCTGATCGTCCATCCGATCGGCCATCTTGGAGAGCGCGGCCACGTCGCTCTGGAGCAGGAGCAGCTTCGCCCCGTCGAGCTGCTCCAGGTACTTCGGGAACGCCTCCTTGGAGACCGTGTCGTCGATCGGGCGGCGGACCAGGTGCTTCTCCGAGAGCAGCAGCGAGATCACCTCGGACAGCGTCCGCTCGCGTGGGTCCGGCAGGACCTCCGGGAGCTCGGCGACCTCCTCCGCCGCGGTCGCCGTGGACGTGGTGGCGGCGGCGCTCCGGGTCTGGGGGCCCGAGGTGGACGGCGGCGACGTACACGCGCCGGCGATCACGAGAGCGAAGACTGCCGTGGCAACGCGCGAGGTCGGGGGCATGTGCGCGAGAGCGTGTCACGTGTCGCCGCGCACCGCAAACGGCCCCTCTGCGGCGCGCCGCACCCAGCTCGCAAGGGCCAAGCTGTCGGCGCGCGAGCGGGCGTGGCTCACGGGGCGGGGAGGGGGCCCGCCGCCACGCGCACTCGTCGGGCGCCGGACCGCGTGTCCTCCCAGACGGCGATCACGCGGCCGCTCGCCGTCACGGCGAGATCGGGGCGGAGCTCCTGGCCTGCGCCGTCGCCGCCGTCGTCGAGGCGCGCCTCCCACGTGGAGGCGCCGCTCGGATCGGCGGCCGCGAGGTAGAGGTCGTTGGCTCCCCCGCGGAGATCTTGCCACGCGGTGACGAGCGCCCCGGACCCCGCGACCGCGAGCGCCGGCCTCCAGGACGGCGCCGCGTCCGGCCCGAAGCCGAGCGCATGGCTGGTCGAAGGCGCTGCGCCCGTGACGGGAGCCACGCGTGTACGCCCCGCGCCGGCGCGGAGCCGAACGTCCGACCAGCCGCACCACAGCGTCCCGTAGCCGTCGAACGCGAGGCGTGCGTCGTCGTGGATGCGCTCGGGCATCTCGCCCGCGTCGTCCACCCGGAACGCCGCGCCGAACGTGGCGCCGCCGTCGGTGGAGAGCGCGGCGTAGATGTCCCATTGGTACGCGCGGAAGTCGGTCCACGCGACCGCGACGTCGGCGCCCCGCACCGCGAGGGCTGGCGACCACTGGTTGTTGCGCGGGTTGCGCGGCGGCTCGGAGGGCGGCGCGGCGTCGGCTGGTACGACGGACCATGCGACGCCCGCGGAGCGCGCGACGACCACGCGCTCGTTGTCGCTCTCCATGGACACGAACGCGACGACGACCTCCCCCGCGCCGTCCCACGCGATCGCGGGCAGCCACTCGTCGGCGCCGGCGGGCCGACCGGTCGGCGACTCGGCGACGGAGAAAGAGGCGCCGCCGTTCGTCGAGCGCGCGACGACGACGTGGTTGCCCGCTGGGCCGCGCTCCTGCCACGCGACCGCGACGAGGTCGCCGTCGACGGCGACGGCGGGCGAGAGCTCCGAGGTGCCGCCGCCGCCCACCGCCACCGGGGCTCCGAAGGTCGCGCCCCCGTCGCTCGACACCGAGACGCGGGTGCGGCTCCCGCCGCTCTCGCGCTCCGACCAAGCGACGGCGACGCGCTCCCCCGAAGCGGCGACGCGAGGGCCTACCTGGGGAGCAGCCGAGCCCGGGGCCACCTCTCTGCTCGCGCCCAGGGCGCCCGGAGCGCCGCTCCCTCCCGCGGGCGCGGGCGTGGACGGGTACGGCGCGGCGACGTCCAGGTCCGCCGCGATCACCGTCTCGACGTACGCGTTCTCTCGCGCGCCACCCGGGAGCGCGAGGACTGCCGCCTCGCGGAGGAAGGCGCGGCGGGCGTCGACCGGGAGCGTGGGATCGAAGACGCCGGGGTCGTCGGCGAGCCAGGGCGCGACGGCGACGACGCCGTCCATCGGATCCAGGCCCACGTACGCATACCGCGCGGAGCCGGGCGTCGCGTCCGTGAAGATCGCGCTCTGACCGTCGAACACGAGATCCAGCAGGTGCCCGGTCATGTGCGGGATGACGGCGTACCGGAGGCCCCCGTGCTTCTGCGTCGCGGCCCACCCGCTCTGCGCCACCACGGCGGGCAGCCAGTCCCCCGGGAGCTGCTCGATCCCCCAGCCCGTGAACGCCTCCGGCTGCACGAGCACGTCGGCGCCGAGCGCGTCGAGGCGATCGATGACGTCGGGCATCCAGGCGTCCTTGCTCGTGACGATGCCCAGCTTGGCGAAGCCCAGATCGACGGGGAGCACGTCCTCGAGGCGCCCGTAGTCGAGGGAGAGATCCGCCTCCTCGTTCGGGACCAGGTACGGCTTGCGCCGCTGGGCGACGATCGATCCGTCGGGCGCGTAGACGTAGGCGGTGTTGAAGGTGGTGACGTCGGACGCGCGGAAGACCTGCGTGGCACCCGGCAGGTCCGGGTCCGCGAGCGCCGAGACGGCCGCGGGATCCGAGGTCGCCTCGATCTCCCCCGCGACGTCCGCGTTCGCGATGACGTAGGCCCCCGTCCGTGCGGCGATGTCGCGCATGGTCCCGTCGAAGGCGCGCCAGAGCGTGTCGGTGAGGCCGAGGACGATGGCGTCGGCGAGCTGCACCGCGCCGAGCGCCGCGGCGTTGTAGGCGATCGGCCCCGCGTACGCCTGGAACAAGGCCACGAAGGCCTCGAGCGACGCCGTCTTGGTGCGCGCCTCCGCGCCGCGAGACCCCAGGAACGCGGCGTGCAGCCCGGCGTTCTCCGGGAACACCACGACGTTCGGGCGGCCCTCCGCGAGGCACGGCACGACGCGCTCCTCCACGAGCCCGTAGAGGTGATCCCGGTACGACTGGTAGGTGGTCCAGATCTCGGGGCGGAGGCGGGGCTGCACCACGAAGTACCGGGCGCCTGCGCCGGAGAAGGCGTATCCCGCGCAGACCTTCGGCGCGGGGTCCGGCGGCGGGGCGGTGGGCTCGGGCGGCGCGGCGGCGTCGTCAGCGCATCCGCCGACCACGAGCCACGCGAGCGCGAGCGCGAGCGCGCGCCGCGTGCTCACCCGGGCACCGCCGCGGAGGTCGGCGCGCGGCGCAGCGCGCGGAAGGCCTCCCAGAGGAGCGCGATCGCCAGGCCCACGAGCAGCACGCCGACGAGGCCGTTCAGGGTCGCCGTCCCGGTCGTCAGGCCCGTCGTGCGCACGAGGTGGAGCGCGTGGCGGATCTGCTGAAGGAGCGCCCAGAGCGTGATGGCCATGACGAACACCATGGGGACGGCCGTGTACCAGATGCGTCGCTTCTCCTTGTGCAGCCAGACCGTGATCGCGAGGAGCGTGAGGGCCGCGAGCAGCTGGTTGGAGGTCCCGAACAGAAGCCAGAAGTCCATGTAGGCAGGTCGCGCGCCCGGCACGGGTGGCGGCGTGCCGAGGAGGAACAACGCCGGCACGCCGAGCGTGCCGAACGTGGCGGCCGCGGCCGCGAGCCTCCCTCGGAGCCCGAACAGCTCCTCGAGGACGTAGCGCCCGAGGCGCGTGGACACGTCCAGCGTGTCGAAGATGAAGGTGGAGAACGCCATGGCGCCGAACGTGGCCGCGAACAGGAAATGCTCCTTGCCGATGACGACCGTGAGGAACCTCCCGAGCCCGTCACCGTACACCTTCCCTGGCGGGCCGATGGGCGCGTCCTTCGCGACGATGATCACCGTGGCGAGCGCGAGGATGGCGACGAACGCCTCGAGCAGCATGGCCCCGTACCCGACCGGTCGCGTGTGCGACTCCTTCGCGATTTGCTTCGACGTCGTCCCGGAGCACACCAAGCCGTGGAAGCCGGAGCACGCACCACACGCAATGGTGACGAAGAGGAAGGGGAACATCGACCCGAACGGCCCGCCGGCGTCCAGCCCCTTGAAGGCGGGCTGCGTCACGTCGAACTCCCCGGGGTACCGCAGGCCGCCGAAGAAGACCCCCACGGTCCCCACGGCGAGCGCGATGTAGAGCACGAAGCCCCCCAGGTACCCCCGCGGTTGGAGCAGGAGCCAGACGGGGAGCAGCGAGGCGACGAAGCAGTACCCGAGGATGAGCAGGCCCCAGACCTTCTGGGGCTCGTCGACGGGCAAGATGAGGACCGTGGAGAGCTTGGTCCCGAGCCACACCAGGAAGAGCGTGGCGGGGACGAACACGACGGTCGTCAGCCAGAGCGGCGGCTTCAAGTACCGGTCACAGACGCCCATCAGGACGCTGAGGCCGAGGTAGGTCACGCTCGCGATGGCGACGGCGCCGCCCGGGTTGAACGAGACCGCGCCGCCCTCCAGGTCCGTCGTCTTGCCCACGAACGTGCTGGCCGTGATGTCCGTGAACGCGACGATGACGTAGATCAGCGCGAGCCAGATGAACGCCATGATCAAGATCCACGCGCGCCGACCCACGTGCCGCTTCATGATCTCCGCGACGCTCTCCGCCTCGTGACGGACGCTCGCCACGAGCGACGAGAAATCGTGCACGGCGCCGATGAAGACCACGCCGAGCGCGATCCACAGCACGCACGGCAGCCAGCCGAACATCTGGCAGGCGAGGATGGGGCCGGCGATGGGGCCAGCGGCGGCGATCGCGCTGAAGTGCTGCCCCATCAGGTAGAACGGCTTCGTCGGGACGTAGTCTCGGCCGTCCTCCCGCTCCGTGGCGGGCGTCGCGCGGCGATCGTCGAGCGCGTAGTTGCGCGCGACGAGGCGGCCGTAGAAGACGTACCCGAGGATCAGGACGACGATGACGGTGGCGGTGAGGAGCGGCAGCACGGCGCTCGCCCGACTCTACCAGCTCGGCCGTCCGTGCGCGGGCGGCGGCGACCCCGCCGCGCGCGCGGGGAGGCGGCGGACCGCGCCCCTCACGGGGCGTCCAGCACCAGCGCGCGGAGCCGCTCGGCGAGCTCC
>CAZBJI010000098.1:0-29086 GCA_964492175.1 uncultured Polyangiaceae bacterium
GCCGTCGACGACTCGGCGACCTCGGGAGGTGGGGGAGACGGCGCGGGCCTGTCGACGGGCGAGGGGGCGGGTGGTGGCGCGGGAGGCCAAGCCGCCGCGACGACGTGCGGGGACGGCGTGCGCGGCGGTGACGAGGACTGCGACGGTGACGACGTCGGGGGGACGACCTGCGAGGCGCTCGGCTTGGGCGCCGGCGTGCCGAGGTGCACCTACGCGTGCTCGTTCGACGAGACGAGCTGCGTCTACTGCGGCAATGGCTACGTGGATCCCGGGGAGGAGTGCGACGGCGACGGCCTCCCCGACGCGAGCTGCCTCGCGCTCGCGCCGGCCGGCTGGATCGAGCACCTCCAGGTCCTTCTTGGGGGAGAGGCGCTGCCCGAGGACAACGTCTCAGGCGTCATCGGCTGCAGAGACGACTGCACCCTGGACCTGGGCGCGTGCGGCTTCTGCCACGACGGCGTCGTCAGCGGGCCCGAGGTCTGCGACGACCACGACGCCCAGCCGTGGACGCCGCCGAACACCGGCGGCGTGAGCTGTCAGGATCTCGATCCCATGCTCGTGGGGCTGCCTGCGTGCACCTACGCCTGCACGTGGTTCGACCGGCGTCCGTGCGAGCGCCCCCCGCCGCCCGCGTGTGCTCCCGGCGCCGACTGCTCCCTCGTGGTCGGCGACATGGGGGTCACGATCACCGTCCCCGGCGCTGCGCTCTCCTCGGCGGACGGGGCGCTCACGGTGGAGGCCTGGCTCCGGCTGGACGCGGTCGGCCTTGGGGAGTGCTCCGTAGGGCTGGCGCGGGGCGCGTTCGATCCGTCGAACCCCCAGGCCTCCGACTACGACTGGGGGCTGAGCCTCGGGCCCGCCCTGGACGGGGTCGTCCTGGCGCGCTCGCCGGTCGAGGGTGGCGGCGCGGTCGCGGCCGCCTACAGCGTCGTGGGGCTCGGCGACTGGACGCACGTCGCGGGCGTCCTGGACCCAGACGCGGGGGAGCTGCGCGTCTACGTCGCCGGGGCGCTCGAGGCGATCTCATCCTACCCCCCCCCTCCGGTCGCGAGCGCCGACCTGCCCGTCTACCTGGGCTCGTGGGGCTGCAGCTCCTACGGCGACTACGTCAACGCGTGGGGACGAATGGACGAGCTCCGGATATCGAGCGCCGCCCGCTACGACGTCGACTTCTCCCCCGAGCTCGGCTTCGCTCCGGACGCCGACACCCTGGCGCTCTACCATTTCGACGAAGGGACGGGGACCACGATCCTGGACGCGTCCGGCAACGGCCACCACGGCGCGGCCGACGTGCTCTCCTTCGGAGCGGCGCCGCCGCGATGGGCCGGCGAGCACCCATGATCCGGGGGCTGACGCTGGCGGCGCTCCTCACCGCGTGCTCTGGCCCCTCTCTCCCGGAGGCCACCGGAGGGGGGGCGCCCACCGGCGCGGGCGTGGGCGGGGAATCGCAAGGGGGCGCGCCGCCGCTCGACTGCAGCGACCTGGACGGGGCGTGCGGCGTCGGCGTCGTGGAGCACGGCGCGTGCGTCCGCCGCGCGCTGGCGGACGGCACACCCTGCGACGACGGGAGCGGCTGCACCCTCGGCGACCGGTGCGAAGGCGGCGCGTGCGCCCCTGGCACGCCGGTCGAGTGCGCCTCGCCGGACGTCTGCCACGCGGCGGCCTGCGACGCCGCGACGGGCCTCTGCGTGGTCACGACGGCCAACGACGGAGCGCCCTGCCTGAGCGGCGACGCGTGCGTCGTCTCGGAGGTCTGCGCGGGTGGCACGTGCGGAGGAGGCGCACCGCGAGAGTGCCTGGCGTCGGACTTCTGCAGAGAGGCCGCGTGTGACCCTGCTTTCGGGTGCTACGAGTTCTCCGCCCATTTGGGAGAAGAGTGTGCCCCGCCGGAGGCCTGTCGGATCTTCACCTGCGTCGACGGCGGCTACTGCGCGTTCACGCCCGTGAACGAGGGTGGCGCGTGCGATGACGGCAACGCATGCCGCTTCGGGGACGCCTGCGTCGGAGGCGACTGCGTCGGCACCGACGAGCCCTTCGGCACGCCGTGCGATGACGGCTTCGCCTGCACGAGCGGCGAGGTGTGCGACGCCGGGTGGTGCCACTTCGGCGTGACCACCTGCCCGGCGCCCGCGTCCGAGTGCGTCATGAGCGACTGCGACTTTCCGCTCGGCGCCTGCGCGGGGTTCGTCCTCTCCGGCAACCCCTGCGAGCACCCCGGCGCCTGCCGCGGCGCCGGCATCTGCGACGTGGGGTCCTGCGCCGGCGCGACGCCCGAGAACGACGGCGCCGCGTGCGACGACGGCTCGGCGTGCACCTCGGGGGACACCTGCGGCGCGGGCGACTGCGTCGGCGCCCCGATCACGGCGTGCGTCGCGGGCGACGGCTGCTGTCCCGGCGGCTGCACCGAGGCGACCGACGGAGACTGCGCGGTCCGCGTCTACATGGCGAGCACGCAGGGGCTGCCCGGCTTCTTCGCGTTCGACGTCGCCTCGGAGGTGTGGACCACGCTGCCGGAGCCCGGCTCGCCCATCCGGAGCAGCCTCGCCACCGATGGCCACGCCGTCTTCGCGGTGGGCGAAGATCTCCAGGTTCACCGCTACGAGCCGGCGACGGCGACCTGGAGCCCCTTGGCGCCGGCGCCGGCGCCGATCGGCCTCCCCCCCCCTCCGACGGGTGGCTACGTCCTCTCCGCCAACGCCGCGGGGCTGTTCGTCCACGCCCGCGGGACCTACGAAGCGCACCGGCGCCTCGGCGTGGACTGGGTGAAGGTCGCTCCGTCGGGGTTCTATGCGGCCATGTCCTTGGAGTCGGGAACGGATCGACTCTGGGCGCGATCGACCTACGGTCTGGATGTCTCCTTCTTCGATCCCGGGCTCTCGTCGACCCCGTGGGCCTACGACAACCTCGAGCCCGTGGAGCCGAGCTCACGCTTCGGCGCCTTCGTGAACGGCGCCTTCTACGCGACCTACGATCCGCCCAGCTCGCTCTTGGTGAAGGTCTTCGAGGGGTCGGCCAACCGCCAGCTCTTGGGCTTCGGCACGGCCGATCCGAACCCGTCGAGCGCCCTCGACGAGGCGACCGCGACCGTCTACATCGGGCCGAGCGGCTCGAGCGCGGCGTTTCAGGCGCTGGACGCTGCGGCGGACGTCCTCCTCGACCTGCCGTCACCGCCGCCGATCCCGGACGGCTACCTCTCCTCCCTCGTCGTCCTCCGCGCACCGAGCACCCCCTGATGCGGCCGCACATCCTCTTGGCCCTCCTCTCGATCCTCGCGCTGGCAGCCCCGCGAGCCGCGGCGGAGGAGCCGTGGGCGACCGACGCCGAGAGCGTGTCGAAGGAGCTGTTCTTTCGAGGCGTGAAGCTCCTCGACGCGGGGGATCACGAGCGGGCCCTCGACGCGTTCCTCCGATCGCGGGCCACCCTGCCTCGCAAGGGAAACACGGTCAACGCGGCCATCTGCCTCGAGCGCCTGGAGCGCTACGACGAGGCGCTGGAGCTCTACGAGGACGTCCTCTCGCGCTTCTCGGCCGACATGCCGGAGGGAGATCGCGACGGCCTGAAGAAGACGATGGCGCGGCTGCGCGGTCGGGTCGGAGCGCTCTCGGTGACCGCGAACGTCACCGGCGCCTCCGTGCAGGTCGACGGCAGAGCGCGCGGGACGGTCCCGCTCACCGCCGACCTCCGGCTGACGCGCGGCGAGCACGTCGTTCGGGTGGTGAAGAACGGCTACGAGACGTTCTCCTCCAAGGTCGACATCCGCGTGGGTGAGCGGACCGCGTTGGACGTGCGCCTCGAGCCGCTCACGCGCTCGGGGCAGCTCCGGATCGAGGTCGAGGACGGCGGGACGGCGGACGTCTTCGTCGACGCCGCGCTGGTCGGGAGCGCGCCGTGGGAGGGGCTGCTCGCGCCGGGGCGCCACAGCGTATGGGTGCGCCGCGGCGACGTGGGGTCGGCGCCGGCGTCGCTCGTGGTCGTCGCAGGCCAGGTGTCGCTCGCACGCCTAGGCCTCGCCCCGCTGGGCTCCGACGTGGAGGTGCGCGTCACGCCGAGGACCGCAGAGCTCTCCATCGACGGGGTGCCGGTGGGCTCCGGTGCGTGGGAGGGGCGCCTGCCCCGTGGGCTGCACCGCGTCGCGGCGACCGAGCCGGGCTACGCGCCCAGCCTCCAGGAGATCGACGCGCGCGACCCCACGCGGCCCGTCTCGCTGGACGTCAAGCTGGTCGTCGATCCCGAGCACCCGCGCTGGCCCCAGCGCGCGACCGGGCGGTTCTGGCTGGGCGCGTCCGCTTCGTACGCCGGGACCGGCGTCCTCGGCAGCGGCGCGGAGGCCTCCTGCCTCGACGACTGCGTCTCCGATCCTCCAGCCAACGGCGCGCTCCTCCTGGGCCGCGTGGGGTACCGGTTCCCGATCGGTGTCTCGATCGAGCTCGGGGGCGGCTGGATGGGCCTCACGAAGAGGCTGTTCCGCGTCGAGCACGACACGTTCGTCGCGGGAGGGAGCCGCCACGACGTGCGGTACGATCTCGAGGATCGGCTCGCCCTGAGCGGACCCGTGGTGCTCTTCGGCGCGAGCTACGGCATACACGTCGGGTGGCGGATCGATCTGCTGGCTCGGGTCGCGGGCGGGGTGCTCGTGGCCCGCGCCAGCGACGCCATCAGCGCCACCGCGCAGACGAACGGTCCCGTCGTCGCCGCGAGCGTGTTCGGCGCGCCGAGCGAGGTCGACGCGGTCGTTCCCCTCGTCGTCCCCGAGCTCGGCCTGGAGCTCACGCTCGGCGACGCGCGCCTCGGCGCGGGGCTCGGCGTGGCCTTCCTCCCGCTCGCGGGTCCCGACTACGGTGATCGCGCCCTGGGCGTCGCGCCACTCCCCAACACCGCGAACCCCGGCGCGGTGACCAACGCTCCTCAGTCGGACGTCGTGGGCTCGGAGCGCTCGTTCGGCTGGGTCCCGATCTTCTTGCCCGGACTCTCCTTCCGGTACGAGCTCTGATGGTGCACCTCCGCCGCTTCCCCGCGATCGAGCTCCTGGCCGGGGCCGCGCTCGTGCTGCTCGCGGCGAGCTGCGCCGAGCGCCGCCCCGACGCCGAGCCTCCCGTTCGCGGGCCCGCGGCCGGCGCCGCGCTCGACCAGGTCCCGGAGCTGCGCGCCATGCTGGAGCTGGCGCGGGAGAGCCCACCCACGCCCGCGCCGGGCGGCTACCTGACCCGCTCGTTGCCCCGAGAGCCCCACGCGACGCACCGCCGCCTCGGCGTCCGCGTGGAGCCCGCCGAGGCGCGCTTGACGATCACGTCGGACCGCGACGGCGTGCCCCTCGTCGCGCGGCGCCTCTCGCAGGGCCCATCCGCGGCGCGCGTCGAGGGCGGGGCGCTCCACCTCGAGGACAGCTCGGGCGCCGTGGACGCGGTCGTGATGGCGCGCGCGCGAGGCGTGGAGGACCTCCTCGTGGTGCACGATCCGAGCGCGCCGCTGGGCTACGAGCTCGAGCTCCCCGCCGGCTTCCGCCTCGGTCACCCCGCGGCGTCCGTCGTCGAGCTGCTCGATGCGACCGGGGCGCCGCGTCTCCGCGTGGTGGCCGGCGCCGCTTGGGACGCGACGGGCAAGCGCCTCCCGGTGGCCCTCCACGTAGAGGACGGTGACCGCATCCGGGTCGAGGTCGCCGCGGAGGGCGCGAGGCCGCCGCTCCTCGTGGATCCCGAGTTCATCGACACCGGCGCGCCGGCCTTCGAGCGGAGCGTGGAGCACACGCTCACCATCACCCTGGACGGCCGCGTCCTCGTCGTCGGGGGCACCACCGACGACGCGCCCGTGGAGCTCTTCGACGCGCGCACGAACCGGTTCCTCGTGGTGGGGCCGGAGCGCCCGGCGCGGCTCCGACACTCCGCGTCCCTGCTGCGCGACGGGCGCGTCCTCGTCGCCGGCGGCCGAAACGCGGACGCCCGCGGGCGTCACCAGGCGCTCGGCACCGCGGAGATCATCGACCCCAAGACCGGCGACACCGAGGACGGCGCGCTCCTCCAGGCGCGCGCGCTCCACACGTCCACCCGCCTCGGGGACGGCCGCGTGCTCCTCGTCGGGGGCGAGCGCTACGAGGCCGACGGCACGCCCGTGCCGCTCGCGACGACGGAGCTCTGGGATCCGACGACGAGCAGCAGCGCCGCCGGGCCCTCGCTCTCCGAGCCTCGGTCCGAGCACACGGCGACGCTCCTGCCGGACGGGCGCGTGCTCGTCGCCGGCGGCCACGCCGCGTCCGGCACCCCCAGCGTCTCGAGCACGGCCGAGATCTTCGATCCGGACTCCGGAGCGTTCACGGTGGTGCCGGACACGATGACCACCGCGCGGACGCGCCACGCCGCGACGGCGCTCCACGACGGGCGCGTGCTCCTCTGGGGTGGCGCGGCGAGCCTGACGACCGACGTCATCGGGGACTTCTTCGACCCATCGTCCGAGACGTTCACCGCCACCTCGTGGCTCACGAGCGGGGTCTCGCGGCCCGCCTCGCTCGCGCTGCCGAGCGGGCACGTCTACGCCGGAGGGGTCGGGGTCACCTCCGTCGATGGCGCCTTCGATCCGGCGCTCCCCGACGGTCCCCCGGAGGGTGTGCCCGAGCAGGCGGCGGCGCAGCTCCCCCACGGGCGCATCTTCACGCTCGGCGCATCGACGGGGCACCTTCGCGAGGAGCTCCCGGTGATGAACGAGCGCTCGTATGGGTTCTCCCCGCGGGGCTATCACGCGGCGACGCTGCTCACGAGCGGCAGGGTCCTCTTCACCGGGGGGCGCCACGCGGTCCTCGCTGGCGTCCACGAGACGCTCCCGCAGTCCGTCGTGGAGGAGCTCGACCCTGTGACCGAGAGCGTCGCAGCCGTCGGTCCGATGGCACGTGACCGATACCTCCACACGGCGACCAGGCTCCCCGACGGCCGAGTCCTCGTGGTGGGAGGAGAGAGCCCGAGCGGCGCCGACAACCGGATCGCCGAGCTCTACGATCCGACGTCGAAGACCTTCTCGGACACGGACCGTATGGACGTGGATCGGGCGCGCCACACCGCGACCTCACTCCCAAACGGCGACGTCCTCGTCGTCGGCGGGAGCCTGGACAAGATGGCCGAGCGGTATGCGCTCTCGCTCGACGCCTTCGTCCCCGCCGGCGTGCTCGAGACGGCGCGCTCAGGCCACACCGCGACGCGCCTCCCGGACGGCCGCGTCCTCGTCGCCGGCGGCGACACGGCCCTCCTCGAGCTCTTCGACCCAGCGACGAACACGTTCTCCACCGCCGGGACGATGCTCGTCGCGCGCACGGGGCACGGCGCGACGCTCCTCGGTGACGGGACGGTGCTCCTCCTCGGCGGCCTCACCCAGCCGGGGCCCCCAGCGGAGGTCTGGGACCCGACCACCGGGATCTCCCAAGAGAGACTGGCGGAGCTCGGGAACAGCGCGCTCAACGTCCACAGCGCCGTCACCCTCCCCTCCGGCAACGTCTACGTCGCGGGGCGGAACTTCGGAAGCGTCTACCGCCCCGCGCTGGATCAGCTCTCTCCGGCGCCGCCCGGACGGGCGGGCGGGAGCCTCACACGCCTCCTCGACGGAAGCGTCATCACCGCGGGGTCGTACAACGGAGCCCCCAACCCCTGGCAAGGATCCGTCGAGCGGCTGCAGCTCCCTCCCCATGTCGGCGCCCCGGAGCCCTCGATCACCGGCTACCCCGCGCTCGTCTCGGCTGGGGGCTCGGCCGAGATCGTCGGATCGCACATCGCGGGGATCATCGAGGCGTCGAGCGGCTCCGCCGCCGCGTGCGCCAGCGATCAGCCCCTCGCGATCTGGATGCCGGCCGACGAAGGCACGCCGGCCATCGGAGAGCTCGCCGACTTCACGGAAGGCTCCGCCACCTGGCGCGTCCCGGTGACGTCGTTCCCCGGTCTCGGCTCGCTGTTCGTCGTCACGAACGGGGCCCCAGGCGGCGCCGTCGTCGTGACGATCGCCGGCGCGGCCGTCGGCGTGCCGTGCACCGGGGGGCACACCTGCGCCTCGGGAGTCTGCGCCGACGGCGTCTGCTGCGACGTCCCGTGCGGCGGCTGCTCGGCCTGCACGGCCGCGCGCAAGGGGGGCGGCACGGACGGCACGTGCGGACCGGTCCCGCCGGGAGAGCTGCCGGGCGGCGAGGCCACGTGCCCCGCGCAAGCGCTCAGCGAGTGTGGGCGGACCGGGACGTGCGACGGCAAGGGCGCCTGCGCCGTCGCGCCGGAGGGGGCGCCGTGCTTGGAGGGCGCGGCCTGCGTCGCGGGCGTCTGCACGGTCTCGCCCGCCTTCTGCGACGGCGCGCACCAGATCGTGACCGGCGACGTCGTGGTCGTCGACTGCGCCCCGTACCGGTGCAACCACGAGCCGGCCTGCCTCGAGGCGTGCAGCTCGAGCCTCGACTGCGCCCCCGGCCTCACGTGCACCGCGCGCCGGACCTGCGAGGCGCCCGGCGCGCCGCCGACCCGGCAGGGCGGCTGCCGCGTGGGGTCGGGTTGGGACGGCGCACCTTGGCTCGCTTTCACCGTTCTCTCCCTGCTCGTAGCGCGGAGCCGGCGCGGCCGAGGACGCGCCGCGCTCCTGGCCGTCGGCGCTTTGGCGCTCGGTTGCCGGCGGATCCCCGTCGAGCCGTCGCCGGAGGGCGGCGCCGGAGGCGGCGGCGGCAGCGCCGCCTCGCCAGGCGCGGGCGGCGCTGGCGGCGCCGACCTCGAGCCCGCGATCTGCGGTGACGGCGCGCGGCAGAGCTCGGAGGAGTGCGACGGCGACGACCTCGGCGGCGCCACCTGCGTCGGACTCGGGTTGTCGTCGGGGACGCCCCATTGCCGACACGATTGCACGCTCGACGCCACGAGCTGCGTGGGCTGCGGCAATGGCTACGTGGACCCCGGTGAGGAGTGCGACGGGGCGGCGGTCGGCGACCAGACCTGCCTCTCGAACGCGCCGCTCGAGTGGATCGGCCACCTGAGCGACCTCGGCATCGCCCCGGACCTGACGGACCTCTTGGTGCGAGGCTCGGCGGCGTGCACCGCCGACTGCACCCTCGATCTCGGCGCGTGCGGCTACTGCTACGACGGCGTCATCACCGGACCCGAGGTGTGCGACGACTACGACGCGGCGGGGCCAGCTCTCCCCGCGCTCGGGGGCGCGACGTGCTCGAGCGTGGACGCTCACTACGTCGCAGGGACGCTCGCGTGCGACATCTGCGCCTACCTCGACGTCGCCCAGTGCCTGAGGCCGCCGCCGGCGCCCTGCGTCGCGGGGCAGAACTGCTCCGTGGTCCTCCATGACGCAGGCTCCCCGACGCTCCCGCCGGATCCGGCGCTCGCCCTCGGCGACGACGCGCTCACCGTCGAGGCGTGGCTCTGGGTCGACGATCTGGACGCCGGACCCTGCACCATCGGGCCGTCCCGGGGCTGGAACGTGTTCTCGACCGACTTCGACTGGGCGCTCGTCACGGGCCCCTTCGCGGACTCGGTCTCGCTCCTCGCGGGGCCCGTCGCCGACGGCATGGGATCGAAGATCAGCGCCTACGACGCTTTGACCGAGGGCGTCTGGACCCACGTCGCGGGGGTCTTCGATCCGCAAGCGGGCGAGATGCGGCTCTACGTCCAGGGCGCGCTGACGGCGTCGGGGCCGCTCGCGCCGAAGCCGCTGAGCTCCCCTGGAAACATCGTCTTGGCAGGCGACCTCCAGTGCTCGCTCTATTACACCCCGCAGCTGGCCGGGGTCGCGCGCATCGACGAGGTGAGGATCTCCGGCGTCGCGCGCTACGTCGCGGACTTCACCCCCGACGCCGTCTTCACCCCCGACGCCGATACGCTCGCCCTCTACCACCTGGACGAGGGGGGAGGCGACGTCCTCCTCGACGCGTCCGGGAACGGCCGCCACGGAGACTTCTACCTCGGGGTCTGGGGAGGCGAGCACCCATGAGGCGCTCGCCGCTCGGGAACGCGTCGGTCGCCGTCGCGTGCGTCGCGGGGGCGTGCGTCGCGGTGGCGTGCGCCGACGTGTCGCTCCCGTCGACCACCGAGGGCGGGGGCGCCGCGGACGTCGCCGTGGGAGGGACCACGACCACCGCCGCGGGCGCCGGGGGAGAGGCGCCGCTCGACTGCTCCCACCTCGACGACGCGTGCGGAGTCGGGAGCATCGTCTCGGGCGTGTGCCAGCGCGCCCCACGCCCGGACGGTGTCGGCTGCGACGACGGCCTCGCCTGTACGGCGCTCGATCATTGCATCGGCGGGCAGTGCGTCGCCGGATCGCCCGCGGAGTGCGTGTCCCTCGATCCGTGCCGCGCCGCCGCGTGCAACGAGCGGACGGGCCTCTGCGAGCTCGCGGCCGCGAACGACGGCGCCTCGTGCGACGACGGGGACGTCTGCACGAAGCTCACGACGTGCACCGCCGGCGCGTGTGGAGGCGGCTCCCCGGTGAACTGCTTCGACGTCGGCCCTTGCCACACCTCCCTCTGCCACCCCTCGACCGGGTGCTACGTGGTCGCGGCGAACGTCGGGGAGCCTTGCGGCGGAACCCCCATCGGCGTCGCCTGCGGCGAGGGCCGCTGTATGGACACGCCGTATCCCCATTGCGGCTGGGTGCCCATCAACGAGGGCGTCCCATGCGACGACGGCAACTCCTGCACGGAGGGCGAGGTCTGCGCGTCGGGGTCCTGCACCGGGCAACCGACCGCCGACGGCGCGCCCTGCGACGACGCGCTCTCTTGCACCCTGGGGGAGGTCTGTCTGTCCGGCGGGTGCCAGCCCGGGGTCGACGTGTGCCCGCCGACGACCGACGCGTGCGTCGTGGTCACCTGCAGCTACAAAGACGCTTGCCTCGGCGCCCTCGACGGCGGCTCGCCCTGCGAGCACCCGAGCCCGTGCAGGGGCGCGGGGACCTGTGACGTCGGGCTCTGCACACAGGCGGGGCCAGAGAACGACGGCGCGCCCTGCGACGACGCGAACGCCTGCACCACGCTCGACCAATGCGGCGGAGGCTCTTGTGCAGGCGCGCCGGTGACGGCCTGCGCGAGCGGAGACGGATGCTGCCCGGCCGGCTGCGCGGCGGCGACCGACGCGGACTGTGCGGTGCTCGTCTACATGGCGAGCACGGCCGCGCTGCCGGGCGTCCACGTCTACGACGTCGCGGCTGGGATCTGGTCGCAGGTACCCGATCCACCCTCCCCGCCGGTGAGCCGGCTCGCCGCGTGGGACACGAAGGTCCTCGTGGTGGGCGCCGACGCGAACGTCTACGAGCTCGATCCCGGCACCCTCACCTGGTCCTTCGTTCGCGGCGCTCCGCCGCTGCCGAGCGGCGGTGGCCAGAACCACTTCGTCACCGCGCTGCCGGGCGGGCTCCTCGTGGCGCCCTCCTCGGACGGGGCGCTCTACGTCGCGACCGGCGAGACCTGGGTGGAGCACTTCGTGGGCGAGCGGAGCAGCGCGGCGCACCGCGACCCCACGACCGGTCGCGTCCTCTTCCGCCACGTGACCGACGCGACGGTCTTCACCTTCGACCCGGCCACGAACCTCTACGCCTACTGGGCCTTCAGCACGGACCCGACCCTCGTCGGCGCCGCGGACGCGCGGTTCGGAGCCCACCACGACGGGACGTTCTACACCGTCACCGAGCCGTCGACCCACGAGGTCCTCGCGATCTCAGAGGGCATCGGGGACGCGTACCTCCTCGGCGTGGTCACCGCCGACGCGAGCCCTTCCGGCGACGTGGACCCGGCGACCGGGCTCATCTACCTCGGTCCGAGCGGCTCTGGAGGCGCGTTCCAGCGGCTCGACCCGCCGAGCGCCACGTTGGTGGACCTGACGCCGCCGCCTCCCCTCCCCGACGGATACCTCTCCTCCGTGGTGGTCGTGCGCGCGCCGAGCGCTCCCTGAGCCGAGGGCCCCGGCGTCAGCGCGGCTTGCGCGGCTTGGTGAGCCCCCACTCGCCGAGGCGCTTCACCAGGGTGCGCCGCGACATGCCGAGCAGCACCGCCGCATGGCTCTGGTTGCCGCCGCTCTTGTCGAGCGCGTCGAGGATCTTGGAGCGCTCGAGCTGGGCCATCTCGTCGCGGAGGGCGCCGCCGTCACCGCGGGGCGCCACGTCGGACGGGCGCGCCGACCCGTCGCTGCCCCGGAGGTTCTGGGGCACGTGCTCGGCGTCGAGCGTGTCCGACGTGGACATCACGACCGCTCGCTCCACGACGTTGCGCAGCTCGCGGACGTTGCCCGGCCAGTCATGGCGGGAGAGGGCTTGCAGGAAGCCGGGGGCGATCTGGAGCGGGCGGCGGCCGAGGCTCGCCGCCATTCCATCGGCGAACATGCGCGCGAGCTCCTCGATCTCGCTCGGCCGGTCGCGGAGCGGCGGGATCTCGAGGATCACCGCCGCCAGGCGGTAGTAGAGGTCGGCCCGGAACGTCCCCGCCTTCACGTCGGCCTCGAGATCGCGGTTCGTCGCGGCGAGGAACCGGACGTCGACCTTGGACGCCGTCCGCCCCCCGACGCGCATGACCGCGCGCTCCTCCAGGACGCGCAGGAGCTTGACCTGAACACCCAGAGGGAGCTCGCCGATCTCGTCCAGGAAGAGGGTCCCGCCGTCGGCCGCCTCGAAGAGCCCCGCCTTGCTCTGCAGGGCCCCGGTGAACGCGCCCTTCTCGTGTCCGAAGAGCTCCGCCTCCAGGAGCGAGGCCGAGATGGCGGCGCAGTTTATCGCGACGTAGGGCCTGCTGGCGCGGGGTGACGCGACGTGGATCGCGCGCGCCAAGATCTCCTTGCCCGCGCCCGTCTCCCCCAGGATGAGGACGCTGATCGCGGCTTGCGCCGCGCGGCGCGCCTCGTCGTAGAGGCGGTGCATGGCCGGGTCCCGCACGACCGGGCCGTCAGAGCCGCTCTGGGGCGGGCCGATCGCCTTGCGCAGGCGCTGGGTCCCTTCGTAGGCCGCCCCGAGGGCGCGCTCCTCCTCCTCGTCCACGAGGGAGAACCGGAGGCGCAGCGGCCCCACGCGCACGCGGTCCCCGTCCTCGAGCACCACGGCGTCACCGACCCGCCGCTCGTTCACGAACGTGCCGTTGCTGGACTCCAGGTCCCGGAGGAGGTGGACCCCGTCGATCTGCCGTACGTCGGCGTGCCGGCGGGAGAGCTCTCGGTCGTCCACGCAGACCTCGCACTCGGGAGCGCGGCCGATCACGAGCGGTGCCTGGCCCGGGACGCGGACGACGCGGCCGACTTGCTCGCCGTTCGTGACGATCAAGACACCCCGGGTCATCCCGGGGCCCCTCGCGTCCTCGATCCGACGGATCGTGGTCGGGAGGCGGGCGGGCGGGCGGTCGTCGCTCAAGGGGTGGGGATATCCGCCCGCCAGCCCCCGGACGCAAGGACGGTGGCGGCGCGGTGGAGCGGCAGCACGGTCTTCATCGAGCACATGACCGGGCCCCTCTCAGAGCACGATCGGGCGGCCGGAGCCGTCCTTCTGTCCCGGCTGCGGCTGCGGCTGCGCAGGCGCCCCCGTGGGGGAGGACGTGGCGCCGGTGGATCGCGGGCGCGGCGCGCCGCCCCGCTTCGCGGCGGCGCTCGGCGCGGCCGGCGCGCTGGCGCTCGGGGCGTCCGCGACGCCCTCGGCGCTCGACGAGGGGACGGGGTGCACGTCGATGTCGACCGCCCGAGCCGAGGGGACCGCGAGCGCGCTCGCCTGCCCGGCCGCGGCCGTCGCGCGCGGCGGCGCCGCGACGTCGGAGCCGCCGCCCCGGTAGAGCACGGCGCCGATCAGGCCGGCGACGACGGTCGCGCCCGCGAGGCCGATCCACATCGCACGGCGCTTCGCCTGGCGCGGCGCCATGTGCGTGGTCGCCATCGCGCCGTGCTCCTCCGAGGCCGTGCGCGCGCGCGGCGCGAGCTCCGGACCCTCTCGCCCGAGCACGACGAGCGGGCGCAAGGCGTCCGCGAACGCGGCCACGGTCGGGTAGCGGTCGGCCGGGTTCTTCGCGAGGGCGCGCGCGAGCACCGCGTCCAGCTCCTCCGGCAACCCGGGTCGCTGGAGCGACGCGGGCAAGAGCGGGTCGGTCGCGACGGCCACCGCCACCGCCGTGGGGCTGTCGGCGTTGAACGGTGGGGTGCCGGTCGCGAGCTCGTAGAGGATCACGCCCAGCGACCAGATGTCGGTGCGGTGGTCGACGCTCTTCGTGCTGCGGACGTGCTCGGGCGACATGTAGAGCGGCGTGCCGAAGGCGCTGCTCGTCTGGGTGACGCGGACCTGCTCGTCCGCGGTGACCTTGGAGATCCCGAAGTCGAGGACCTTGACGACGCGACGCCCGCCCTCGTTCGCCAAGAACAGGTTCCCGGGCTTCAGGTCGCGGTGGACGACCCCGGCGGCGTGCGCCTCCCTCACGCCCTCGCAGGCCTCGAGGACGTACTCGACGGCCTCGCCGAGGGGGAGCGCGCCGCGCCGCTCGATCTCGTCGTCGAGGTCGTTGCCGTCGAGGTGCTCGAGCACCATGAACGGGAAGCCCTCGTCGGTCGTGCCGAAATCGATGATGCGCGCGACGTGGGGGCTGTTGAGCCGCGCGACCACCCGCGCCTCGCGCCGAAAGCGCTCGACGGTGTCGGGGTCGGTGAGCGCCTCGCGCCGGAGCACCTTGACCGCCACGGAGCGCCCGAGCTCCGCTTGCTCGGCCAGGTAGACGATGCCCATCCCGCCCTCCCCGAGGACGCGAACGACGCGGTACTTTCCGGCGATGATCAAGGCCGATCGAAGTCTAGACCCGATCGGCTCGGTTCGCCCGGGCGAATCGAGAGCACCGCGCGGCGCCCCTACCAGATCGGCAAGACGAACCGTGCCCCGAGGCCGTGCGGCTCCAGCCGGATCCCGGCGCGAGCCGCCTGCTCGGAGCCCACCGGTATCTGCCCGGGTGAGAAGTTCTTTCCCTCGTCCGGATCCCGCTCCGTCGAGAGCGCGACCCCGATCCCTACGGCGGCGCCTGCGGCGGCGCTCCCGCCGAGGATCGTCCAGAACCACCACGTCTCGTACGGCTCCGGCACCGCCTCGAGCGGGACCTCGAGGATCTTTCGCTCCGCGACGCCCAGATCCACCTGGGAGGTCGTCTCGTAGTAGTCGGCGTGGTCGAGCGTCACCGTGTGGCGGCCGGGGGCGAGGCGCAGCTCGGCCGGGACGGAGCCGGCGGGCTTCCCGTCGACGACGACCGTCGCGCCGGCGACCGGAGACCGGACGACGAGCGTGCCGCGCTTGTCCTTCGGCACGAGCTTCACCTCGAAGGTGGTCTCCTTCGCCGCTCCCAGCTCGACCGGCTGCCGCGAGAGCTCGTAGCCATCGGCCGTCACCACGAGCTCCGACTTGCCGGCGTTCACCTGCTTCTTCTCGAGCGGCGCCGCGCCGAGCACGGACTCTCCGAGGCGCACCGTGGCCCCGGGGACGTCGACACGCACCGTGAGGAGCGCCACCTTGCCGCGGATCTGCGCGATGAAGGCGGAGAGGTCGGGGACGCGCGCCTTGAGATCCGCGGGAGCCTGGCGATCGAAGGCCTCGATCATCTCCAGGGCCTCGGGGAACCGCGCGAGCGCGTCGAGCGCGCGGCACCGGTTGTAGTAGAGCGCGGGATCCTTGGACTCTGCGAAGGCGCGCTCGTAGAGGGAGAGCGCGCGCTGGTACTGGAGGTCCAGCATCGCCTTGTCCGCCTCGGCCTTGAGGGCGGCCGCCGAGTCGTGGGGGGCTGAGGGCTTCTGCTGAGCGTCGGAGACGCCTGGAACCGCCAGCGCGGCGAGCGCGAGGCCGAAGAGGAAGGTTCGAGCCAGAAGCACGTCGGCCATGATGCCTCGAACCGGGTCCCTGCGCACCCCCTCCGCGCCGCGTGGTGACGGCGGGCCGGAGACCTCCCCGGCGGGGCCGGACACGTACCGGGCGCGGCCCGCGCGCCACCATCCGCCGGCCGAGCCTGATACGCTCGGCCCATGCGGGCCTCGCTCGTCGTGCTTGCCGTCGGCGTCACGCTGGGGGCGATCCCCCTCGCGTGCCTCGACGCGACGCAAGCGACGATCCTCGTCACGACCAACGTGGAGTGCGGACCGGAGGAGCCCGCGCCCGACACGCTCTACGACAGCGGCGTCGGCGCGACGAGCAAGCAGGGCACGCCGGAGCGGTTTCATGCTCGCACGAAGCACTGCGCGCCCGCCGATGGGGGCGTCAGCGACGTGGGGAGCGCCGTCGTCCACCCCGAGAACGGCGCCGAGCAAGCCTCGGTGATCGTGGTGGGCGCGATCGGGACGCTGGCGACGGCGGACGCGTGCCTCCAGATCGCCCTCGGCCGCGGCGACGCCGCGCTCTTGCCGAGCTGCATCATCGCTCGCCGGGTCGTGCGGTTCGTCGACCACACCGAGCTCGAGGTCCCGGTGCTCCTCGATCTGTTCTGCGCGGGGGTGGACTGCGGGGATGGAAAGACGTGCGTCCGCGAGGAGGGCCGCGCGGTGTGCGCCGAAGCCGAGGTGACGTGCCGCGGGACGAAGTGCGATACGGAGCCTGGGACCGGCGGGGCCGGCGTGGGCGGCGGAGGCGTCGGCGGCGGAGGCGTCGGCGGCGCTGGCGCGATGGGCGGAGGCGGAGGCGGCGGCGCGGGCGCCGGCGGCGCGGGCGGAGGCACCCTCGAGACCCTCTACGACCCGGGCGCCGCAGGCGCGACGGTGCATCGGGCGTTCGGCTTCGATCCCCTGAACCCGGCGAACGAGCCGCTGGTGCTCTTCGCCGGCACGGATCTCCCGGGGCTTCCCCCAGGCCCTGGCGTCGGCTACCTGCTCGGCCCCGCGTGGGTGCCCCAAGGGACCAGCGTCCTACCCTCCCTACCGAACCGCATCCACGGCGCCGGCACCATCGACGGGCCGTTTCTCGTGCTGGCGAGCCCGACCGGCGCCCACCGCTACGACCACCTCGGGCTCGCCGTCACGTGGCTCGGCGTCGGCGCGGAGGTGGTGGGCGCGCACATGCGCGCTCCCACCCAGGCGTTCGTCGTCGGCGGGGACACCCACTGGGAGTGGGTCCAAAACAACACGCAGCCGCACCCACACCCCGGCACGTCGCTCTCCGCGGTGTGGGCCATCGGGGCGGAGGGCGTGGCGATGGGGGACTCCTTCTGCGACGCTACTGCCTGCAGCCCGCACATACTCGACGGGGACGTCGTCGACGCGTGGTCGGAGCCGGGCAACCCCTACGCGCTCGTCCTCACGGAGGCGGGCACGGTGATCCTGGCGGACGGCATGGGCGTCCCCGCGAGCACCGGCGTGACGCTCCCCGATCCCGCTGGCCCCTCGCCGAATGCCAGCCCGACACGCCTCGTGGGGCGCACGGTCCTCTTTGGGGACAAGGAGGTGTGGGTGGGCGGCACGCGCGACTCCGCCGGAGGGGGGCTCTATCTCGCGCGCATCGTGTACGGCGCGCCCACGACGACCGTGACCGAGTACGAGCTCCTGCCGGGCTCGGCGGGGCTCGACGATCTCTGGGTCGACGGCGTGGGGCGGGCGTACGTCGTGGCCAACGACGGGCTCCACCGCTTCACGCCGTTCTGAGCGCCTCGCCGACCTCGCGGACCAATCGGAACCCGGCGAACGTCGTCCGCTCGTCCGACGACGCCGCGCGCCGCGCGCCCGCGTGGCAGGCCTCCGGCCAGTCCATCCACGAGCCTCCGCGCAACGCGGGGAGCGCGCCCTCACCCGACTCGACCCACTCGGCCACGCCGCCGGCCATGTCGCGGACGCCGTAGGGAGAGGCGTCGTCCGAGTAGGCGCCCGCGGGCTCGGGCGCTGCCGCGCGCGCGTGCGAGACGCGGCTCTTGCAGAGGGAGCCGTCGAACCTGTCGCCCCATGGGTACGCCCGGCCGTCCACTCCGCGCGCGGCCTTCTCCCACTCGTCGTCGGTGGGGAGGCGCACGGCGCGGCCGAGCCTCTTGGACAGCCAGGCCGCGTAGGCGCGAGCGGCGCCTACGTCCACGCCGAACGCGGGGAGCGCGCGCAGCCGCGCGAGATCGTCTCCCCATCGCTGGATCGCGGCCGGCACGGGCCCCCCCTCCCATCGCCAGAGCGGCGCGCCCGCCTCGTCGCACGGGAGGAGCGCGGTCACGGAGGACGGCTCGGCGCTCGCGCGCTCCGCCACGAACGCGAGGTACTCGGCCATCGTGACGGGGAGCCGCGCTATCGTGAACGCTGCGACGTCGACCTCCCGCAGCGCGGCGCCGTAGAGGCTCGTGGGGTGCCCCCCGAGCAGCGCGCGCCCGGCGGGGACGTGCACCCACGCGTCCTCGGTCTCGGCGAGCGCCAGCCGCAGATCGACCGTCCCGCCCGGGAGGAGCAGCACGGGCGCGGTGGCCTCGCGCCCCGTCTCTCCGCGGGCCGTGACGAGGTAGGTCCCCGCGGGCAGCGGGATCGGCGCGCGACGACCTCGGTGGCCGTGCACCTCCCGCGCCGCCGCGAGCCGCGCGCCGTCCTCCTCCACCGCGCGGACCACGATCTCGGCCGCCTCGTCGTCGCTCCCTACGTGGAGGCTCCCGCCGGCCTCGAGGAGCCTCGCGAACCTTCCGTCGTCGTAGTCCAGCGCGAGCGCCTCGTAGTGGCGCCTCGGGAGCTCGTCCCGCCGGAGGATCGCCCGCGCGTGCTCGGCCGCGTAGAGGCCGCTGAGCGCTGCGCGCGCCCCCGGGTGATCGGCGGACTCGTCGAGCGCCGTCTCGAGCGCCGAGACCGCCGCCTGGAACGTGCGCGCCGCGAGGGACGAGAGCACGTGGCTCGCGTCCTCCGCTTGCCACAGCTCCTCCTTCGCAGCGTGCGGCGCCCACGGCGGGAGGCGGGCCCGCAGCCGCGCGATCTCGTCGTGCCGCTCGCGCTGCGCCTGGAGCAGGTCCTCGTAGCTGGTGGTGAGCGACGTGCCCTGCTCGGTGAGGTCGGCGGCCCGCTTGGCCCGCCGCTTCTTCTCCTTCGTGCCCTCGATGAACGCCTCGAGGCCGTTCGCGAGCTCCTTGGCGGTGCCGAGCCGCCGATCCTTGTCGAGCTCGATCGCGCGCATGCAGAGCTCGTCGAGCTCCGCCGGGACCGTCCGGTCCTTGGCCCGGGCGCTCGGGGGGGTGGCGGGCTTCATCGCCCGCTCGCCCTTCTTCGCGGCGGAGTCCCACTCCTCGAACGTGACGAACGGGTACGGGAGCTTGTCGGTGAGGAGCTGGTAGAAGATGACCCCGAGGGCGAACACGTCGGCGCGGCCGTCCACCTTGCCGCCCCGCATGAGCTGCTCGGGCGCCATGAAGCCCGGCGTCCCGCCGCGGGGCTTGTGGCCGTCGGCGTCGCGGTGCGCGAAGCCCCAATCGGCGACGAACACCTCCCCGAACGAGCCGAGCAGGACGTTCGCGGGCTTCAGATCGCAGTGCACCACGCCGCGACTGTGGGCGTAGGCCACGGCCTGACAGACCTGGATGAACATCCGCATGAGGCGCCCGTGCGTCGTCCGCCCCTCCCGGAGCGCCGTGAGCGCGTCCTCGAGCGTCGGCTGCTCCAGGAGCGGCATCACGTAGTAGGTGCCGTAGTCCGGATCTTCCCCGACGTCGTACACGGGGATGATGCTCGGGTGCGCGAGGGCCCCGAGGACCCGCGCCTCTCGGATGAGCGCGTCGGCCCCGCCCCGCTCGTCCTTGTCGCGCAGGATCTTGATCGCGACCCTCCGCTCGAGGGCGCGGTCCTCGTAGGAGAGGACCTTCCCCATGCCCCCCTCCCCGAGCGTGCCGAGGAGCTGGAAGCGCTCCACGGCAGGCTCCGATCCTGGAGCGGCCGCGCCGGCGCCCTCCCGGCGTGTCTCTCCGAATAGTCGTCCCACGGCGGGCCATGCTAGGTTGATCGGCGCGCGATGGAAGACCTCGTGTTCGGGGAGCTGCGGCTTCGGGTGGACGCCTCTCGGCCTTCGGCGTTGGCCGTCGTCTGGGAGGGCAAGAGCGTCGACCGCCAGCCGGGGAAGGTGCTGGACCCCTACCTGGAGGCCCTGGTCGCGTCCGCGAAGGACGGGCAGCGCTCGCTCGAGATGCGCTTCGAGCGCATCGAGCACTTCAACTCGTCGACCATCACGTCGCTCATCGGCCTGGTGCAGCGCGCCCGCGCCAGCGCCGTGCCCCTCTCGCTCGTCTACGACAAATCGCTCAAGTGGCAGCGCCTCTCGTTCGACGCGCTGCGCGTCCTCGGCAAGAGCGACGGCCTGCTCGAGGTCCGCTCGGTGTGAGCGCCCGCGTCGCCGAGGTGCCGTCGTCCGCCGAGCGTGAGTTCACGATCGACCTGCCCGTCACGACGGAGTGGGCCAACGTCGAGCAGCTCCGGTCGTCCGTGGACAAGCTCGTCCAGCTCTTCTCCCAGGACGAGGGCGCCGGCCACAGCGTCTCGCTCGTCGCCGCGGAGCTCGCGGAGAACGCGATCAAGTACGGCCACTGGACGGCGGAGCCCCGCGTCCTTCGCGTGCGCATCTGGGGCCAGTACCCTCAGGCCCACGTCGCCGTCGAGAGCCCAGTCGGCCCCGACGGCGTGGTGCCCGCGGCGCTCGTGTCGACCTTGAGCTTCCTGCAGGGGTTCCCGACGCCTCTCGAGGCCTACCAGGCGAAGATCTCCGCCCGCGCCGAGGCGCCCGGGGAGGGCAGCGGCCTCGGCCTCGTTCGCCTCTCCTACGAGACGGGCTGCACGCTCACGGCCGAGGTGGTCGGTGAGGTGCTGCGCGTGAGCGCGGACATGGAGATCGAAGAGGGCCGACGTGTCGGGTAAGCCGCCCTCCGCCAACGAGACGGTCATGTCTCAGCGTATCGACGCGCCTCAGCCGACGCACGGCGTGCTGACCATCACCACGGGCGAAGACGCAGGCCGCGTCATCTCGGTGACGACCGAGGGGGTCACGCTGGGGCGGTCGGAGGAGTGCACGGTGAGCTTCGCCGACATGAGCCTCTCGCGCGTCCACGCGCGGGTGCGAGCGCTCGACGGCGAGTATTTCCTGCAGGACTCCCAGTCGCGCAACGGCTGCTTCATCAACGAGGTGAAGGTCGACTTCGCGACGCCCCTCTCCAGCGGGGATCGCATCCGCTTGGGCGACCACACCGTCCTGCGGTTCTTCCTGGTGGACGAGGACGAGGAGCGGGCCATGCGGCAGTCCTTCGAGCTCTCGCGCCGCGACGCGCTCGCCGCCCGCCTCCAGGATCTCCACGATCGCGGCGACACCCTCCGCGAAGAGCTGACCGCCGCCGGCGAGTTCCAGCGGCGCGCGCTCACGCCGCCGACGGACATCCCGGGCGTCACCGTCGACGTCCTCTACCGTCCCCTCGACGTCGTGGGCGGTGACCTCTACCACGTCTCGCCACGCCCGGGCGGCCGCGTCCGGGTGTTCCTCGCCGACGCGACGGGTCACGGCATCCGGGCGTCGCTCTCCATGATGCTCATCCTCAGCGAGTACGAGACGGCGCGCGACGCCGCGGATCCCGCCTCGGTGCTCTTCTGGCTGAACGAGCGCTTCACCTCCGCCCACGCTCACCTCGGCGTCCGCTTCACGGCGCTCTGCGCCGACCTGGACGCCGCCCGTGGAGAGATCGTGCTCGCCTCCGCGGCCCACCCCGCCCCATGGCTCCTCGGCCGCGGAGGCGCCGTGGAGCTCGCGACCGGCGGGCCCTTCGTCGGCCTCGCCGCGGGGGCGGAGTACCCGCAGTCGTCGGCGCCGCTCACTCGCTCCGACGTGTTCGTCGCGTTCACGGACGGCCTCACGGAGACCTTCGACCCGCGCGGAGCCGCCTTCGGGGAGGACCGGCTCCTCGCCGCCTGCGCGAAGGCTGCGGCCGGCGGTTGGGCCGCGGCGGCAGAGCACGCGCTGGACCAGTTCCGCGGCGAGCGTCCGCTCGACGACGACGCCATGCTCGTGGCCGTCGCCTGGAAGTAGCCCTCCGTCACCGGCGGCTTGCTATGGTGCCGCCATGGATGACGCCTCCCCGCCGAGCCTCGAGACGCGGATGCTCCTCGAGGGGCTCAAGAAGGACCGCGCCTATCCGTTCCTCCGGGCCGCGCGGTGGATCCTCTTCGTGTCGGGCTGCGTCTACGGGGCGGTAGGTCTCCTCGCCTCGCTCGCGGTGATGAGCGGGGGCATGAAGCGGGACACCGTCGACATGGTGAAGGCGATTGGCGGGCCCGAGGAGAGGTACGGCTTCCTCGTCGGGCTCACCTTCCTCCTCGGCGTCGCGCTGCGGACGGTGCTCGTCCTCGCGACGGCAGAGGGGATCAGGCTGCTCCTCGACGTACGCCAGGCGCTCCGTGATCTCGGGACCAGCCACGCGGATCTCGGCGAGCGCCGCGGCCGCGGCGCGCCTCCCCGGTGAGCCAGGCGCCTGGCGCGCAGCGCCGCCGCGCCGCGGCGCGGCGCGCGCCGGATGGCCCCCGCGGCAGCGCCTCGAGCACCGACGCCTTGGTCTCGCAGACGGCGGGCGCCGTCGAGCTGCTCGTGGCGCGCCTCGACGCCACCGCGGGCGAGGGCCGGCGCCCCTTCGACGAGGCCGTCGCCGTCGGAGAGGACCACGCGTACCGCGGGCTCCTCTCGGTCGGCCTGCGCCTCCTGTTCCTGCTCTACGCGGAGGATCTCGGCCTCCTGCCCGCGGCGGACCGGCGCTACGGAGAGCGGTTCGGGGTGCGCGCGCTGGCCGAAGGGCTCCGCGCGGAGGCCGACGCTCGGCCTGGCTCGCTCGCCGGGAGGTGCGGCGCCTGGGCTCGGCTCCTCTCGACCTTCCGGGCGGTCTGGGCAGGCGCCCCTGACGCCGCGAGCGCGCTGCGGGCGCGGGGCGGCGTCCTCTTCGATCCGGACGCATTCCCGTTCCTCGAGGGTCGGCGGCTGGGTGAAGCGGCGGGCGCGGCCGCCCGCCCGCCCGAGGTGGACGACGACACGGTCCTGCGGATGCTCGAGCGGCTCGTGCGCTTCGAAGGGCGTCCCGTGAGCTACGCGGACCTCGAGGTGGAGCAGCTCGGCGGCGTCTACGAGGTCCTCATGGGCTACCACCTGGCGCGGCGCGGAGACCGCTTGAGGATCGAGCCCGGCGCCGAGCGCCGCCGGACGAGCTCGCACTACACCCCGAGCGCCCTCGCCACCGTCGTGGTGCGGCGTACGCTCGAGCCGCTGCTCGCCGAGCTCGGACCCGAGCCGTCGAGCGACGCGCTGCTTTCTCTGCGCGTGTGCGACCCATCGATGGGGAGCGGCGCGTTCTTGCTGCAAGCGTGCCGGTTCCTCGCCGACCAGGTCACCGCCGCATGGGAGCGCGAGCGCGCGCGCGTGCCGCCCGGCGACGACGGCAGAGTCTCGACGCTCCGCGCCCGGCGCCTCGTGGCCGAGCGGTGTCTGCATGGCGTCGACAAGAACCCGACGGCGGTCGAGCTCGCCAAGCTCTCGCTCTGGCTCCTCACGGAGGCGCGCGATCAGCCGTTCTCCTTCTTGGATCGAACGCTGCGACACGGTGACTCGCTCCTCGGGGTCATGAACGGCCCGCTCCGAGCCTTCTCGTGGTCCACGTCCGGCCGCGTGGCCCCCTGCGCAGGCCTCGCCGACCGGCACGCGGCGAGCCCCACCCCCGACGCGTACGCGCGCGCGCGCCTGGTCGGTGACCTCCTGCTCGGCGCGCTCTTCGAGCCCGGGGGCGCTGGGGCGCGCGACCACGCGCGCGAGGCGCGGCTCGAGCTGCTCCGCAGGTGGAGCGAGGGGGACGCCGACCTCGCCGGAGCGCTCGCGACCCTCGCGGAGGCCGCGCGCGCGCGCGCGCCGCTCTTTCATTGGGAGCTCGAGCTCCCCGACGTGTTCCCGCGAGGCTTCGACGCCGTGCTCGGCAACCCGCCGTGGATCCTCTACGCGGGACGCGGCAAGCAGCCGATCGCCCCCCACGAGGAGGCGGCGCTGAAGGCGCTCTTCGGGCGCGCCGGGTCCACGCTCTCGACGCACGGCTGCTTCGCGGCCCGGGCCGCCGCCCTGGTGCGGGACGGCGGCCGCGTCGGGCTCGTGCTCCCCACCTCGATGGCGGACGCCACGCGGTACGCGGAGGCTCGCGCAGCGCACGACAGCCATTGCGACGTCGAGCGTGATCTGCCCGACTTCGGCGACGGTGCGTTCGCCGGGGTCTTCCAGCCCTCGTTCGCTCTGCTCAGCACACGTCGCCCCCGGGCGCTCGGCCCGCGCCCGTCTTCGGGCGCCGCCTGGAGGCTCGAGCGCCGCGGCCCGGAGGACGTCCTCCGCGTCCTCGACAAGCTCGACGCGCGTCCCAAGCTGCCGCCGGAGCTCTTCGGGGAGCGCGGGTACCGCTCCAGCAAGTCCGAGGCTGGCGCGTTCCGGAGGTGTGGGGCGCCGGAGGGTCCCTACACCGTCCCGCTCTACGAAGGGACGAGCGTTCGGGAGCACCACCTCGAGCCGCCGACGGCCTACGCGGATCCCGTCGCGCTCCCGCGCGTGGCGCGCCCGGAGACGTGGCGCGCGGTCGACGTGTTCATCCGCCAGACCGCGCGCTTCCCCATCGCGTGCCTCGGGGCCCGCGCGGCGTTCCGCAACTCGGTGCTGGCCGGGTTCGCGCGCCCTCCCTGGACCGCCCACGGGCTCACGGCCTACCTGAACTCGGCGCCCGTGCGCTTCTACCACTTCCACAAGCAGCGGGACGCGCAGCAGGGAATGCCCCAGGTGAAGATCGGCCACCTCAGGATGTTGCCCGCGCCGCGCGAGGACGCGCTCGCCGAGCTCGACCGTCTCGGCCGGCAGCTCTCGGACGCGGGGTCCACGGGACGCAGGGACCAGACCGCGCTCGATCTGCTCGTCGCGCGGACGCTCGACCTCTCCGACGCGGAGGCCCGCGCGCTGCACGCGTGGGGCCTCGCCAACCCGCCTCCGACGCCGAAGCGCGGACGCGGCCCCGCGAGCGCGGCGCCCGCCTCCACCCGACGCGCGGGCGGCCGCGCACCGACATCGCCGCATGACGCTCGCGCAGCGAGGGAGTAGGACGCCTTCATGCGCGCAATCCTGCCCTCGTCGTTGGCGCTCGTCCTCACGCTCGCGTCCCCTAGGCCCGCGCGGGCTTGAGGCGTCTCGGCGCCCGTCGGTGCGACGGGCGCGGTCGTGTCCTGCGCCGGGGAGCCGGAGGCAGCGCCGCGCCCCCGGGGGCGGACATCCATCTCGTTCGGGTGGTCGCGCGCGCACCTCGTCTTCGACGGCGACGAGGTCCACCTCGACAAGCCCGCCCTCACTCTGGCGAGCGATCTCTACGCGGGAAAGTTCACGGTCACGCTCGCCGCGGGGGGGACCGCGCTCGGCTCCTTGGTGACCGAGCGCGCGACCTACGACGTCGGCCCCGGCTGGATCGGTGCGGCGGGTCTCTCGTGGCGCGTGCTCGAGGAGGATCCGACGACGCCGTACGTCGTGCTCTCCACCGTGCTCGGCGCGGTAGGGGCGACCACCGCGCGGGGGAGGGAGCGCGGTGCGTACCTCGGCTTCGACTTTCGGTTCGGCGCGACCGTGGGGAAGACCTTCTTCGGCTGGCTGAGCCCGTACACCTCCGCGCGCGTCTTCGGCGGCCCCGTCTTCTGGTCGGAGGGTGGGGCGACGAAGCTCGGCACCGATAGGTTCCACGTGCAGGGCGCGCTCGGCGCCGTGTTCCTCCTCCCGGAGAGCCTCGATTTCTTCGTCGAAGGCAGCCCCGGCGGGGAGCAAGGCGCGTTCGGCGGCCTCGGCTGGCGCTACTGACGACGCTCAGAGGAGCTCCGAGAGCACTCCGTCCAGGCGTCGATAGCCCTGCGTCATCCCGTCGATCATCCCGCCGGACGCGGCCTTGTCGCGCGCCTCCTGGGAGGCGTAGCGCACCGTGAGGGTGAGCGTGGTCTCGCCGTTCTCCTCGGTGAAGACCTGCGTGACGTCGGTCTCCCCGCCCGTCCAGTCGTCGTCCAACCGCTCCCGCGCCGCGAGGCGCTCCGGCGCAGCCACCTCGGTGAAGGTGCCGCCCATGCCCATCCGGCTCCCGCGGACCTCGTGCTCCCACTCGTAGCGGTAGCGGCCGCCGACGCGGAGGTCGATCTCGCACACCGGCATCTTCCAGCCGGGCGGACCGAGGAGCCACCGCCGCAGCAGCTCCGGCTTGGTGTGGCAGTCCCAGACGAGCTGCCGCGGCGCCGCGAACGATCGCCTCATGTGGATCTCTCGGTCGGTCGGGGTGGTGATGGTGAGCTCTCGGAACATCGCGTCTCCTCTTCTCTCGAGCGGTCTACCGGCGAGGCTTCGTCGGTTTGGGCGGCCTTGCCGGCTCGGGCGGCCTCGACGGCTTCGCCTGCAGCCGATCGAGCAGATCGTCGAGCGCCCGGTACCGCCGCTCCCAGAAGCGGCGGTAGGTCTGCAGCCACAGCGCGGCGTCCTTCATCGCCGCGCCCTCGAGCCGCCGGACCCTGCGCTGAGCCTGACGCTCGGCCGAGACGAGGCCGGCGCGCTCCAGCACCTTGAGGTGCTTCGAGATGGCAGGCTGGCTCATCGCGAACGGCTCGGCCAGCTCGGCCACGGACGCCTCGCCCTGCGCGAGACGCGCGAGGATCGCCCTCCGCGTGGGGTCGGCGAGGGCCGCGAACGTCGCGTCCAGGCCGCGCGAAGAGGCTGGCTGCGTAACCATATGGTTATCATAACCAGTTGATTATGAATGTCCAGGCGGGATGGGCGCTCGAGGTCGTCCAAGCTCGCCTCGGCATCTCACCCGAGCCGCCTTACCGCCGGCGCCCGACGAGTCGGATCGACACCGCGGCGGTCTGCACGCCACCGGCCTCGTCCGCGTCCTGGGTCCAGCGCGCGCTCACGCGAGCCATGGAGGCGGCGACACCGAGGTTCCCGAGGATCAGCTCGCCCGGCGCCGTCGAGCTCGAGATGCGCACGCTCGTGAGCAGGGGTCCCAGGAGCTCGACCGCAGGATCGATCGGATCGAGCTCGACGGCGTGAACGTCGACCCACATGGTCGCCGTGGCGGTGAAGCCGTTGGTGGCGTGGACGAGCACCTCGAGCACGCCGGAGCGCCAGGCCGCGGTGGCGACGCCCGAGGCGAGCACCACGGTCTCGGTGGAGAGGGCGCGCCCATCGAACGAAAGGTCCACCCGGCGCGCGACCTCGACCAGGATCGCGGGCGCTTCGGTCAGGTCGTCGTCGCTCTCCCAGGCGGCGAGCATCAGCGGTCCCTGCCCACGATGCGCACCGTGATCGCCGCCGTCTGCTGCGCCCCGAGCGCCGCGCTCTGGAGCCAGCGCAAGACGACGCGGACGTGGGACGACATCGGCGAGAGGCTCACGGTCGAGAGGCTCGGCACCGGATCGGTGTCACGCACGATGATCGCGCCGGACTGAGGCCCGACGTACTCCACCTTGGGGTTGAGCGGGCTCAGCGACACCGCGAAGGTGCGCACCGACAGCTGCACGGGGCTGGGCCACGCGCTCCGCTCGTGCGCGATCACCTCGAGGACGGCGGATCGCCACGGGCAGAGGTCCACGCCGGACGCGAGGACGACCTCTTGCGTCGACGTGAGGCGCCCGTCGAAGGCGTACGTGTCTTCTTGACGACCGTGATCACCTCGCAGGTCGGCTCGTCGTCGACGGGGGTCCATCTCGACGGGGTCCGCTGCAGCATCATCCGCCCCATCCGGTGCGGCCGCAGAGGTCGACCGATATCGCCAAGGTCTGCGCGCTCCCGGCTTCCAGCGAGCCTTGCGCGAAGGTCAGCGCGACGCGGAGGAGCGCGCCGGCGTCGAAGGCGAGCGCCTTCACGCTCAGGAAGGGGACGACCGTGGCGTCGGTGATCGAGTCCGAGGAGGTCGACCGCGGATCCAGGAAGCTCACGTCAGGGTCGTCGGGATCGAGGTAGACCGGCTTCAGCTGCACCTGCGCGATGGCGTTCGTCGACATGCCGCCGGACGTCCGCCAGAGGTTCTTCTGGTGGAGCCGCGTGACGAGAGTGACCGAGGTGTAGCGGCTGACGTCGATGCCCTCCGCCAGGGTGATGAGCTGGTTCGAGTCGGCCCGCCCGTCGAAGGAGAAATCGGTCTTGCGGAGAACGTGGATCGTCTCGCCAGGCAGGTCTGGGGTCCGAGGCCGACCCGAGGGCTCGATCAGGGCTCCACGCATAGCTCCTCCGGCCCGCAACACCTCTCGAACTCAATAATCTCCCATCCGATCGGAGTGTTGTCGTCGCAGTACACATCCGACCCGCGCATCCAAAGTGTGTGATCACTCCGCAGGAACGCGTAGCGCCAGCCAGCGACGTGGGCAATGTCGAGCACGTCGTCGAAGAGCGCTACGGCGTGCGGCGCCCGGGTCTCGCCCACGGGTCCGAGCCCCCAGCACCAGAGCTGCTCGCCGGGGTTGAAGGCGCACCCGCCCCCGCCGCCTACTCGGAGCTCCGTGCTGGGGGGAAGGTCGGGAAGCAGCTCTGGGGTGAGGGCCTCGTAGCTACCGCTGTCGACCCAGCGCAGACCCCAGCAGTGGACCGTTCCGTCGGCCAGCAGGGCGCAGGAGGTGGAGGAGCTGACCCGCACGCTGGCTGCCGGCCCCGGGAGACCCACGGGCGTGGGCTCGGCGCGTGACTCGGTGTCCCCCGTGCCGAGCTGGCCGCTCCCATTCTCGCCCCAGCAGTAGACCGCGCCCGAAGCGCCCACGGCACACGCATGCCCACCCGTTGAGGGAGTATCGACGTCAATCGCGGGCTCCGGCATCACGAAGAGCACCGGCCAGGTGCTGAACACCCCGCCGGTGCCGGGGATGTCGTAGCGCCCCCACCACCAGATCTCACCGTCGAGGGTGAGGACGTAGCCAGCGCCCACGGCGAGCTTGGCCGGGGGCACCGCCGGCGTGTGCGCGGTGCCAGGGGGCGTGTTCTGCCCCGGACCGTCGCCGAGCTGCTCGACCTCGTCGCCCCCCCAGACGGCGACGGTCCCGTCGGGTCGTACGGCGATGCCATTGATGCTGCTCGCGTGCACGTGGGTCGCGCAGGCGACCTCGTCGATGGGCTGCTGCGGATTTCGCCCATCGTGAGCACTGGTTTCGGCGCATCGTGATCACGCGTT
>CAZBJI010000099.1:0-24438 GCA_964492175.1 uncultured Polyangiaceae bacterium
GCCGGCCGGCGCCGCCCCCGCGCGGCTCGGCGCCTCCGCAGACGCGGGAAGAGCGCGCGAAGATCGCCGATCAGATCAAGCAAGGCGGGGCGCCTCCGCAGCCCGCGGGCAAGCGATGAGTCCCCCCGTCGACCGCGTCCTCGTGCTCGGGACGGGGACCATGGGCCAGGGGATCGCGCAGGTCTGCGCGGCCGCGGGGATGGAGGCCCGGCTCTTCGACGTGGACCCGGCCAAGGTCTCGGGCGCGGTGGCCGCGATCGAGAAGGCGACGGCCCGCGTGGTGGAGAAGGGCAAGCTGACCACGGAGGCGCGCGCTGGGCTGCTCTCGCGGCTCGCGCGGCCCTCCTCCGTGGAGGAGGGCGCGGAGGGGATCGCGCTCTGCATCGAGGCCGTGCCGGAGCGGATGGATCTCAAGGTGGAGGTGCTGGGCCGCGTCGTCGCCGCAGCGCCGCCGGGCGCGATGATCGGGACCAACACGTCCAGCCTCTCGGTGACGGAGCTCGGGGCGCGCCTCGGCGCGGGCGCCCGGACCGTCGGGCTCCATTTCTTCAACCCGCCCCCGGTCATGGAGCTGCTCGAGATCGTCCGCGGCCTGTCCACGTCCGAGGAGACACTGGCGGCGGCCACCGCGCTCGCCCAGCGCCTCGGCAAGACGTCCATCGTCGTGAACGACAGCCCCGGCTTCGCGACGAGCCGCCTCGGCGTCATCGTCGGCTGCGAGGCCATCCGCATGCTCGAGGCGGGCGTCGCCTCCGTGGAGGACATCGACCGCGCCATGGAGCTCGGGTACCGGCACCCCATGGGCCCGCTCAAGCTGGGCGATCTCGTGGGCCTCGACGTACGCCTCGGGATCCTGGAGCACCTGCACCGGGAGGTGGGCGAGCAGTTCCGTCCCCCGTCGCTGCTCCGACAGATGGTGCGCGCGGGCAAGCTCGGGAAGAAGAGCGGCGAAGGCTTCTATCGCTGGACGGACGACGGGCCCGTCCCGGCGTCCGCGCCGCGCTCCCGCTGAAGCGGCGCGTCCCCGAAGAGAGATAGCTGGACCGGGGCCACGGGGTCCGCCGCGCGCCCAGGCGCGCGGCTCTTCGGTGCTACGGCGCGCTCGGGAGAGGCGGCGCCGCCCACGAGGCGGAGCAAGCTCGCCTCCCGCCGGTAGAAGCCCTGCGTGTGGAAGGAGTCCTCGAGCTCCAGGAGCTCGTAGTCCAGGTGGTGGACGAGCTCGTGGAGCAGTGTCCGAACGAAGGTCCGAGGCCTCACGACCTGGCGCCGCTCCGCCGTCCGCATCCACACCCGGATGACGGCCGGCGCGTCCTCCTCCCGGACGTAGAGGCCGTGGAGCTCTGCTTGGTCGTCCTTGGGCCGCTTCGCCAGGACGCGCACGACGGGCCGCGGGATCCCGCGATCGTCGCAGATCGCGCTCGCGAGGGCCTGGGCGGCTCGGCCGACGGCGCGCTTGTCCTCCGCCGCGAGCGCCGCCTCCAGCTCGCCCCGCGCCCGCTCCGCCGGGCGGGCGTCGCTGAGCTCGACGCGCGGCACGGCGTCGCTCGCGTCGTAGATGCGACGCTGCTTCTTGGTCAGGCGCCTGTAGTAGTCGAACGGCATCGCGTCGCCGCGGCGCGCCGCGGCGCGGGAGATTGTACGCGCGGATGAGAGGCGCGCCAGGCAGGCGACGGCCGCGATCAGCGGGCCGCGCGCTGCGCTCGCACCGTGACCGTCGCGCAGGCAGTCCAGTCGTTGTCCCCCCGGACGTCCGCGAAGTGGAAGCGGACGCGGTCTCGCCTCCCCGCGTCGGTCCGCGCCGCGAGATACGCGCCCCCGACCCAGTCGTCCGAGGAGAACGAGAGATGTCCCCCGTCGAGCATGAGATCCACCGGGGTCGGCGACGAGCCGAAGCGGCCCGGCGCCTCCGCGAGGTCGACCGGCTCGAGCACGCCGTCGAGCATGGCGCACAGCGCGAGGCGACGCGGGGCTTCGAGCGCGGCGAAGAGGCGCCGCACGTCGTCGCCTCCGTCCTGTTCGAGCGCCATCCACAGCACGAAGAACCAGGTGGGCGCGCCGCGGTGCTCGGCCGAGAGCCGACAGATCTCCGTGGGCGCGGACGTGACGGGGATCTTGTCCGGCTTCGGCAGCCTCGCGACGGCTCGGCCCGCGAGCACGGCGCCGTGAGGACCGACGACGCCTGCGGCGACCAGCAAGGTCGGCTCCGGGCGGCCACGCAGCCACCCATCGTCTCCGCGCGCGACCTCGACCGTGTCCAGACGAACCGTCAGCTGAGCCTTCCCCGAGGAGCCCACGATCAGGGGTCCGCGGGATCGTGGCGTCCGGCGTCCGCGGCTCCGGCGTCGCGCCGGGCGCCGCCGTCGGGCCCACCCGCATCGGAGGAGCCCGCGTCGGAGGAGCCCGCGTCGGAGGAGCCCGCGTCGGAGGAGCCCGCGTCCGCCGCCGCCCCCGCGTCGGAGGCGACGGGCTTGAGCGCGCCGCCCGCCTCGGGCGGCCAGAAGAAGACGGTGACTTCCCCGCTCGCGCGGTCGACGAAGCGGAGCCGCGTCGCCCGAGCGTGGTCCGCGACCCGCACGAAGAACTTCGCGTTGGCGCGAAACTCCGGCTTCTTCCGGCCCGGCTGGTCGTTGCCCTCGCGGGGACCGTCCCCGCCCAGCGGCACGTTGAACCGGAGGCGATCGAGGATCTCCGTGCCGACGTAGAGCTCGAGCGCGTAGCGCCCCATCACGCGCGGCGTCGCCTCGGCCTTCTTCAAGGTGACCGGAGTGACCTTCCCGAGCGACGGCACGCCCTGCTTCACGTCGATCTGGAACACCCACTGCTTCGTGTTCTGCTTCGGCGGTGGGTCCGGAGGGAACCCCTCGCGCGGCGGCTTCGCGAGCGCGTCCGCGACCGGCCCGCCGAGCACGAGGCCGCCCCCTACGCCGAGCGCGCAGCCCAGGGCGGTGGCGAGGAGGAGGCGCCGCATGAGATGCCGACTCTTGTCACGCCTCGGCGCACCCGTCGAGCACGGACAGCCCGGCCCAGGCCGCGTCCAGGCCGCCCGAGGCGGTCCACGCGCGCCGCATGTCCTGCGGCACCTCGGCGCGGACGGCGATCGGCGCGCCGGTCGGATCGGGGAGCGACAGCGCCGCGGCGTGCAGCATGGGCCGGCTCACGGCGACCACCGCGCCCGTCGGCGAGGCAAGGGAGGTCGGTCCCCCATACCTGCGGTCGCCGGCGAGCGGCGCGCCGCTGCTCGCCGCGTGGATGCGGATCTGGTGCTTTCGCCCGGTGCGTGGCCACGCGATGAGGAGGCAGATCGGGCGCGTGGGCGCGCCGGCGCGCGCGGCGACGCGGAAGTCGGTGCGCGCCGGTCGGCCGTCCACCGGCCCCTCCCAGGCGCCCGCGTCGGGCGGCGCCCCCGCGCAGAGCGCGAGGTAGCCCCGCCGGTATCGGCCGTCGGCCCGGACGTGCGCGGCCCAGGCCGCGCCCCGCGCGGTGAGGGCGAACAGCACCGCGCCGGTCACCCCCACGTCGAGGCGCGACACGGCGTGGGGCGCCCCCGCGCGCCCTCGCGCGCGCATCCACCGCTGGACGGCGTCGCGCACCGAGGGCCGGCGATCTCGGTCGGGCTCGGTGGGGCGCCCGGCGGGCTTGTCGACCACGACGAGGTCCTCGGCTTCCCACAGGACGACGAGCTCGTCGGGCGACGTGCTCATGTCGCGGGCGGCGGCGGCGGCGCGATCGTCGCGCCGATGCGCTCCACCACGCCGCGGTCGCCGTCGACCCGGATGCGGTCCCCCGTGTGGATGCTCAGCGTGGCGCCCTCCACGTTCACGACGGCCGGGACGCTGTACTCGCGGGCGACGATCGCGGCGTGAGAGAGCGGCCCCCCGAGCTCCGTCACGACGCCCGCCGCGAGCAAGAACAACGGCGACATCCCGATGTCCGTCGCGCGCGCGACCAGGATCTCGCCGGGCTGGATGGCGGTCGCTGCGTCGAACGCGTTCTTGCCGGACATGCTGCCGGGGACGACCACGCGCGCGGGGCCCTCCACGACGCCTGGGCTCGCCGCCAGGCCCACGAGGCGAGGCGCCGCGGATGGTGGCAAGGTGACGTTGGGCGGCCGGCCCACGAACGTCGGCGGCGGATCCGGCCTCGCCGCGTCTCGGAGGTACTCCGCCCGTCGGAGACGAATGATGTGCGCGATGTCCGCCCGGCCCGCCCTCAGCGCGGCGACGAGCTCGTCGAACGTGCAGAAGAAGACGCTCCCCTCGGGGAGCGTCGGGTCGATGCGCCTCAGGCGCCGGTCGATGTCGAGGGCGACGAGCCGGATCAGGCCGAGCGTCTTCGTGACCCAGGCGCGCATGCGCTCGCGCAGGCGGGTGTAGGTCTGGCTGAGGCCGACCAGCGCGCGGACGGCGCTGATCTCCACGCCCGAGAGCAGCCCCTCGAGGCGCGCCAGCTCGCGGTCCGCGTACGCGCGCGCGCGCGCGGGGCCGGCGTCGGCGTCCAGGTCGGGACCGCGCAGGGCGGCCGTCAACATCGCGAGCAGCGACGCGTGATCCTCGCGCCACCGCGGGGTCATCAGCTCGGCCTCTCGAACCGCGCGGTCCCCGAACGCCTCGAGGAACTCCAGCAGCGAAGCGCGCGTCGGACCCGCGGGCAGATCGTCGAGGTTGCGCGCGACCCCCGCGAGCAGCTTCTCGAGCGCCTCCGGCTCTCTTCGGGCGATCCGCGCGACCCGGAGCAGGGCGAGCCCCGGGTTCGCGCTCTCGACGGCCGCGATCCCGCCGGTCAGCGCCTGCGCCGAGCGCGCCGCCTCCCGCCGGAGATCGACGCTGTGCGCGGCGTCGGCCTCGGCGTCCCGCAGCCCGAGGAAGCGCGCCAGCGCGCTCGTCAGGCCGAGGTGGGCCGCCAGCGACGCCGACGCGCAGGTGAGCATGACCTCCCCGGCCGAGAACAGCAGCTCCGAGGCCGCCCGGAGGGTCGAGGCCAGGGCGTCGTCCGGCAGCAGGCCGAGGTCCATCTCGACGATGCGCCGCCGCTTCTTCTCCGCGTCGGCCTCCCACGCCTCGACCTCACGCTCGAGCCGGAGGTGGCGCGCGAGGAGCGACGGCAGGACGAGCGGCGCGCGCAAGAAGAACCCCCGCGTGGACACCCTCCGCGCGCGCGCCTCGAGGAGGGCGATGGCCGACTCCGGCGCGCCTCCGCTCTGCTCGAGCAGCGCGCGCGGGGAGAGGCCGGGCACCTGGCCCGCGATGTCCATGAACTCGCTGAGGTTCAAGAAGAAGCGACCGTAGACGTTGGTGACGAGCGTGGCGTTCTTGGACACGCGACACCCCAGCGCGGCGAAGGCCGCGCGGAAGCCGTGGTCGCTGAATCGGCGAGCGACCGACCAGGTGAGCGGGGTCGCGGCGCCGGGCAGCGCCTCGCCGACGTTGGCGCGCGACCACACGGTGTGCTCGTCGCCGCCCTCAGGGAACAGCCCGCCGGTGATGGGTCGCGCCTGGAGGATGACCACCTCGTCGCCGCGCGCGCCCTCCGCCACGGCGAACTCGATGTCGAGGGATTCGCGCCGACGCACCGCCAACCGGTGCGCGATCTGACCGATGTCCGCGAGCGCCTGGGGGGAGAGCGCAGGCAGGCGGGCCCTCGCGGGGTCGACGGGGACCGCCACCAGCGCCCCTCCCTCGATCACGAGCTCGGTCGACTTCTCGGCGACGACCGAGTCCACGAGCTCGCCGCTCGCGTCGAGGCGGTAGGTGTCGACGACGTTCGCTCCGTCCACGACCGGCGCCCCGAGCCCGAAGGTGGCGTGCACCAGCCGCTCGTCTGCGCGCCACCGCGGCCCCTCCAGCCCCGCGGGGGGCGCGGTGAACAGGACGCCCGCCGCCTTCGCGCGGACGACGGGCATGAAGAGGACCGCCATGGCGACCGAGCGGATGCCCCACCGCTGGAGGTAGAGCAGCGTCCTCGGCAAGAACAGGCTGGCCCACACCTGCCGGACGGCCTCGGAGAGGGCGTCCGGCCCTCGAACCCCGAGGATGGACGTCGCGAGGCCGGCGAGCGAGGACCCCCGAGCGTCCTCACACGTCGCGCTCGATCGGACCGACATGCCCCACGGGACGTCGGGCTCGACTGCAACAGCCAGCGCCTCCATGGCCCGCGTGACCTCTACCGGTAGCTCTTGCTTCAGGATGCGATCACGGGCGCGCGCGGACCGGTCGGTCCCCTCCCGCGTCCCGGCCAGCTTGAGCAGCGAGCCGGGGTCGTGGCCCTTGGGGAGCACGTCCTCCACGAAACGCTCGAACACGCGCGCGTCGAGCACCCACCCCGGCGGGACGGGGAAGCCCTCGCTCGCGAGCTCGGCCAGCGTAACGGCCTTGCCGCCGAAGCGAGCCGACCGCGGCGGCGCCTTGGCCTCCTTCGACCCGTCCTTCGGCCGAGGAGAGGCCACGCGCGCGAAGGGCACGAGGATCGCCGCGAGGTCGTCCGGAAGCGCTAGCGCTGGGGCACTTGCCATCACGCGGTTCACCTCGGAACGGGGGTAGCACACGAAGCCGAGAGCCACGATGGAAGTTTGGTGCAGCGTCCGCGCAGGAAGGGCACGCGGACGCGCGGTCACGGGGCGGGCAGGCCGCGGAGGACGCGCTCGTGGTGCGCGAGCAGCTCGATGGACCCAGGCCCACGGTTCCACGCGTAGTCGTGCGGTCCGAGCGTCACGACCAGGCGGTAGGCCACCCTCCGCTCGTCCAGGGCCGAGGCCAACGCGCGCGTCGGAGCGAGGAACGGATCCTCCTCGCTCGAGACGAGCCGGAGCGTGAACGGCGCGTCGGTCGACGCGCGCGACGCCGCGTCGGCGAGCGCTGGGGCGTCCGACGCCTGGATCGCGGGCTGGAGCGCGCCGACGCTGGCGAAGGGCGAGCGCTCGGCGAGGCCGAGGAGGAGCGCGTACCGCCCGCCCATGCTGACGCCGTCGATGCCCGTCTCCGCGCGCGTGACCGGCCTCCCGCGAAGCGCTCCGATGCGCGGGAGGAGCACCTCCGCCAAGAAGCGCGCGAACGGCGCCGCGTCCTCGCGCCGCGGTCCAGTCGGCACCGGCGTGTACGGGCACGCGACGACGAGGCCGCGGAACGGAGCTGCAGCCAAGGAGGCGTTCAGCGCGGCGAGCCTCTCGGGCGGCAGCATCCCAGCGGCGTCGTCCGGCCGGACCTCTCCGCGCCCGAGCGCGGCCATCGCGCGGGGGAGCTCGTAGTCGTCGCGCCACCCTCGCGCGCCGCGCTCGAGACCGCGCCCGGCCTCGCCTCGGCCGTGCAGCGCCACCAGCACGGGCCACGTCGCCGAGCCCGGGGGCGCGTAGACCATGGCACGCTGCGCCTCATGACCGTCGGCGGGAGGCAGCTCGAGATCGTGCCAGCCGGCCGACGCGGGTGCGGGTCCAGCATCCTCCTCGGGCGGCGCGCGCCGGGAGCAGCCGACGGCGAGCGCTGCGGCGCCGGAGACGATCGAGCGGCGTGAGCAGAGCACCGCGGAGGCATAGTCGCTCCGCGACCGCGCGGCCATTCCGGCTGGAGCGCCGGCCAGGCCCCAGCCGCGGGCCTACAGCCCGAACCATGGAGCCGGCTCGACCGGCTGACCGTTCTTGCGGATCTCGAAGTACAGGACCGAGCCGTCGAGGCCTCGCGTGGCGACGATCCCGAGCGTCGTGTTGCTGGGCACGTTCTCCCCGAGCTTCACCTCGCTCCGCTCGAGGTTGCCGTAGAGCGTGAAGTGGCGCTCGCCGTGGTCGAGCACCACCGTCACCGTCTCGGAGTCGTGCTTGTCGGCGAAGACGACGCGGCCGGCCGCGACGCTCCGCGCGGTCGCGCCCGCGGGGGCGCGCAGCTCGAGGGCGGGCCCACCCTGGGCCGAGCCTGCGATCTTGGTGATCTCGGCGCGACCCGCGAGGGGCAGGGGGAGCCGGCCGAACGACGCAGCGAAGGCCTCCCCCGATCCGCCGTCGCTCGGCCCGAGGTCGGCCCCGTAGATCGCCACGTAGTCGGACGGCGGGCGTGAGCTCTCGAACGCGCGATCGAACGCGGCGCGACGGTCGTCGGCCATCCGCATGACGTTCTTCGCCTTCTGGATGGCGACGCGCTGCATCTCCAGCGGCGCGCGCTCCACCTTCACCCGGGTCAGGCGCTCCGAGAGCGCCGTCCGCCGCGCGCGGAGCGTCTTCTGCTGCTCGATGTCGCGCATGAGCGCGAGGCGCGTCCGCTCGACGCGCGCCGCGTGGTCGACGAGCTCGTCGAAGCCGCCGCCCGCCGGGAGCAGGCCCGCCCGCACCTGCTTGAAGTACGCCTTGCCGCGGGCGATGACGCGCTCGTCGATCACCGCAAGCTCCTCCTCGATCTTCGCGAGCTCCGCCTCGACGCGCCGCTCTTCCTCGGTGTACTGCTTCACCGCGGCCTCGACCTCGAACGGCGTGGTCGGCGGTGGGATCAGCGGCCCGTGGGCCGGGGCCGGCTCCGCGGGCGTCGCGGCGAGATCGCCGAGGGGGTCCTTGCCTCCAGGCACGCCGAGCGCGACGCCGCTCGCCAGCGCGAGCGCCGCAGCGAACGTGGTGGCGGGGGCCCGCTTCATCAGCTCGCCGCCAGCCTTCGCAGGCTGAAGAAGGCGGTGGTCGCCCCGAGCAAGCCGCCGAGCGCGATCATGCCGAGCGCCATCGGCCAGGGGAGAAAGCTCGGCATGATGCCCAGCATGTTGGCGAGGTGATGGTCGAAGCGCTGCCGGACGAGCAGGAACATGATCCCGAGCATCCCGAGGGCGAAGGCGGCGCCGAGCGCGCCCTGCGTCGCGCCCTCGAAGACGAACGGGCGCCGGACGAAGCTGTCGGTCGCGCCGACGAGGCGGAGCACCTCCACCTCGATCCTCCGCCGCTGGAGGAGCAACCGCATCGTGGACGCGACCACGCTGATGACCGCCGCCAGTACGATGAGCGCCAAGCACGCGGACGCCGTGACGCCGCCGCCGAGCACGGCCGAGAGCCGCTCGGTCCACCGCTCGTAGGTCTCGACCGACTCCACCGCCGGCAGCGCGCGCAGCTTCAGCGCGATCGTCTTGAGCTGCTCGTCGGTGACCGAGTCGTCGAACGCAACCTCGACCGACGCCGGAAACGCCCGCGACGGGAGCGCGGAGAGCGCCTCGTCGGTCATGACGACCTCCCGCCGAGCCTCGTCGCTGGACACGTGCCGGACCCGCGCGACGCCGCCGGTCTGCTCGAGCGCCTGCGTGAGCGCGCCGATGTCGGCCTCACGGGTCCCCTCCTTGAGGTACACCGTGGCTCGCCCCGCGCGAGACCACCGGTCCCGGAGGGACTCCACGTTCGTCACCACGAGCAGCGACGCGGCCAAGCAGACGAACGCCACCGACAGCGAGAAGACCGTCAGCACCTGCAGCCGCCAGTCGCTTCGACCGGCGCGCCAGGTCCCGAACGTCCCTCGTCCCAAGCCTCCGCTCTCCATGCCTGTGCCCTCTCAGGCGACCGCGAGGTCGCCGTCGGTCTCGAAGTCCACGTAGGGGTCGTCGTCGTCGCTCTCGAAGTCGTCGGCGCCCTCCGCGAGCCCGCTCGGGACGTCCGTCGCCTTGCCCTCGTCGAGGATCACCACGCGCCGTGGCCGGACGTCGAGGAGGGAGCGGTCGTGCGTCGCGAACAGCACCGTCGTGCCGGTCTCGTGGATGTCCTCGAACATCCCGAGGATGTCGATCGCGAGCTGCGGGTCCAGGTTGCCGGTGGGCTCGTCCGCGAGGATGAGCGCGGGCTCGTGGACGATGGCGCGCGCGATCGCGACGCGCTGCTGCTCGCCGCCGGACAGCACGCGGGCCGCGTCGCCGCCTCGCCCCGCGAGGCCGACGCGCTCGAGCGCCTCACCGACCCGGGTGCGCACCAAGCGGTGCGGGAGCCCGATGACCTCGAGCGCGATCGCGACGTTGTCGTAGACGCTCCAGCCGGGCACCAGGCGGAAGTCCTGGAACACCACGCCGATGTTTCGGCGGAGCGCCGGGATCGCCGTATCGGGCAGCCGCGCGACGTCTCGACCCAGGAACAGGAGGCGACCGTCGTCCACGCGGTCCGTGCGGTGGATGAGGCGCAGCAAGGTGCTCTTGCCCGAGCCGGAGGGTCCCGTGACGAACACGAACTCGCCACGCTCCACGGTGAGCGACATCCCGCGGAGCACCGGCTGATCCGGCCGGTAGGACTTGTAGACGTTGTCGAAGACGAGGATGGGCCGCGCCGCGGCCGACGGATCGTAGCGATGTCCTTGACGGATCGCCTGGTTGCGGAAGCGGCTCGCGGTAGACCCGACCATCTCGGTCCGGACTACCGAAAGCACGGGGTTCTGGAAAACTTTTCGGCGACCTGCCTATCGTCCGGCGTGCGCATCCTGTTCCTCGGGCTCCCGCTGGCCGCGTGCTTGTTGGCGCGTGACGGCCACGAGATCGTCCTCGCGGGGCTCTCACGGGGCGACACCCCGGGGCGGAGGCGCCTCCGCGCGGTGCTCGGTGACGACCTGGTGGTCACGAGGCCCACCCTGGACGACGCCTTCGTCGCGCGGGCGCGATCGCTCGCGCCCGATCTCCTCGTGAGCTGGTTCTGGACGAAGAAGATCCCGATGACGCTCGTCGAGGTCGCGCCGCTCGGGGGGATCGGGGTCCACCCTTCGCTGCTCCCACGCCACCGCGGGCCCGATCCGACCACGTGGGCGATCCTCACCGGGGACGCCGTGACCGGCGTCACGTGCCACCGGATCGAGGCCGAGTACGACACGGGCGCCGTCCTGCTCCAAGAGGAGCTCGCGATCGATCCGCGCTGGAACGCGTGGGACCTCGCGCGCGCCCTGGATCGGCCGAGCCTCCGCGTCCTCCGCGACGCTTGCCGACGCTACGCCGAAGGCGTCCCTCCGGCGCCGCGCGCCCAGGACGCCGCCGCGGCGACGTCGGCGCCCTTCCTCGAGGAGGGGGAGCAGGAGATCGCGTGGGACGCGCCGACAGCCCGCGTGCTCGCCCTGGTCCGCGCGCTCGCGCCGTCGCCTGCGGCGTTCACGCGCGTCGGCGACGCCACGGTGGCCGTGCTCGCCGCCAGCGCCGCTGCGGCGCCGGCCGTGCTCGAGCGACCCGGTGAAGCGGCGGTGGTGGGTGGCGCGCCCGTCGTCCGGACCGGAGACGGCGCGGTTCGCCTGGATCGGGTCGAGCGCGGCGGGGTCGCCCTGTCGGCCCGAGAGCTCCACGACCTGTTCAGCGTGACGAGGACCTGAACGGACCCTTCAGACGCGGTCTGACCGTGCCGCACAGCACCTCGACGCTGCCGCACCGGCGTCTACCCGCTTCCCCAGCAGGCCCCCGTTGAGCAACCCCCGTCGATCCGCCGAACCTCCGCGCGTCCGCCGTCCGCCGTCCGCACGTCCCCGGTCGCTCGGAGCGTGGTGCTCGGGGAGGCGCCCGTCGTGAGCGTCCCCCTCCCGTCCGCCGCCTGGGGTGGTACGCTCCGCCCGAACCGTCAGGAGGTCGCCTTGTCGAATCCGGAGAGCTTGGCCAAAGCGGCGCGAGAGAGGCTCGCCCAAGCGTTGAACGCGCTCCAGGGAGGCCCGGACACGCCCGGACCTCTCCTCAGCCTCGCCGATCCGATCGCCGAGTCGATGGGGATCCTCCACCGCATCGAGCGCTCGGGCGGCACTGAGCTGACCGGCCGAGACGTGGCGCTCAACAACGTGCGCACGGCTCTGAATCAGCTTCAGACCATGACGTTCAACCACCCCGCGCTCGACGCGGTGATGGATCACGTGGCCGGGTGCCTCGCCAACGTCCACCAGCTCGCGCGCTACCAGCCGCCTGCGGCACCCGTGCCGGCCGCCCCGTCTCCCATGGCGCTCGGGGGAACGCAGATCCTTTCGAATCCGCAGCCGTCCCCGGAGGCGCCGGCGGCGTTCGCGCAGGCCTCGCCCGGGTTCGCTCCGGCGCAGCCGGCCGGCGCCGCACCGGCGCAGGCGTACCCAGCCCCGCAGGCGTTCCCGGCCCCGCAGGCGTTCCCGGCCCCGCAGGCCTTCCCCGCGCCCGAGGCGTTCCCCCCCACGACCCAGGCGTTCCCGCAGCCGCACGCGGCGGCCCCCGCGGGCTTTCCGGCACCCATCAACCCGGCGCAGCCGGTCGGGCCGGCGCCGGGCTACGGCGCGCCCGCGGCGCATCACCCGCCCGCGCAGCCTCAGGTGGTGCAGCCCGCACCGCAGGCCTTCCCTGCTCCGCAGGCGTTCCAACACGCGGCGCCCGCACAGCCAGCGCAGGCTCAGCCCATGGCTGCGCAACCGGCGCCGCAGCAGCCGGCGGGAGGTCCGAACCAGACGATGCGCCTCGCCCCCGGGCAGGCGCAGGCGGCGGCCTTCCCCGCGGCGTCCCCAGCGGCCGCGCCGCGCGGGGGGAACGCGGCGCCGCAGGCGACCCCCAGCCAATCGGGCAACGTCGTCGTCGAGCTCGGCGCGCACAGCGTCTCGAACTTCTACAAGGGCCTCGGTGGCAACGACGTGGTCGAGCACGGAGGCATCTTCGTCGCGACGTACAAGATCCCCAAGATGGGCGCGGTGGTGAACCTCCGCATCCTGATGCCTGGCGACTACGAGTTCCAGGCCGCGGGCATCGTGCAGTGGATCCGGGAGCCTCACAGCGGGGGAGAGGCGTCGGAGCCTGGCTTCGGCGCGCGCCTCACGCAGATAACGCCCGAGGGGCGCCAGCTCGTCTACCGCTACACGCGGAATCGAGAGCCCATGTTCTACGACGATCTGTGAGGGCGCCCGCCGCCCTCGCCGCGGCGACCCTCGCCGTGCTGCTCCTGCTCGTCACCCGCCCAGCGCGGGCGCTGGACGACGTGTCTCTCGAGTACTTCACCCTGGAGTCCGCGCACTTCAAGCTCACCTACCCCCACCCGCTGGAGTCCGTCGCGCGCAGGGTCATCCTCCTGTCCGAGACGATCCATGAGCGCGTGTCGAGCGGGATGCGCTTCGTCCCGTCCGAGAAGACCGAGATCTACCTCACCGACGACTCGGAGGCGGCGAACGGCTCGGCGTCGTCGGTGCCCTACAACGCGATCCGGCTCTACGTCACGTCGCCGGGCGATCTCTCGGCGCTCGGGGACTACGACGACTGGTACCTCGGGCTCGTCACGCACGAGTACACCCACATCCTCCACACGGGGAACATCAGCGGGGTCTCGTCGGTGGCGAACGCCATTCTCGGCAAGACCCTCTCCCCCAACTCGGCCCAGCCCAGGTGGATCATCGAGGGCCTCGCGGTGGTGTTCGAGAGCGAGTACTCCTCCGGCGGCCGCATCCGCTCGAGCCTGTTCGACATGTACCTGCGGGCGGACGTCCTCGCGGACAACATCGCGCGCCTGGATCAGATCTCCGCGAACGCGCAGCGGTGGCCGTACGGGAACCTGTTCTACCTCTACGGCTCGCGCTTCCTCCGCTGGGTGACCGACATCTACGGGCCCGACGTGATGCCGGCCGTGTCGGCGGACTACGGCGGGTCCACCGTCCCGTTCGGCGTGAACCGCGCCATCCGGAGGCAGACGGGCAGGACCTACGAGGAGCTCTACGATGGCTGGACCGCGCACCTGCGCGCGCACTACGCCGAGCAGGCTCGGGGGATCGATCACCGGGGGCGGCGCGAGGGCGCCCGCGTCACCTTCCACGGGAACTCGGTCAGCTACCCGCGGTTCCTCCCGCGGCACATGCGGGCGAGCCCGGCGGAGGAGGAGGTCATCTACCACCGCTCCGACTCCAGCGAGACCGCCGGCCTGTACCGCTTCTCGCTCGGCGACCCGACGCGCGCGGGCCGGCGCGACGAGGCCCTCGTCGTCCGCAAGAACGCAGACAGCGGCGCGACGTTCACCCCCGACGGGGACATCTTGTTCGCCTCGGTCGACTACTGGAAGAACCTCTACGCGCGCCACGACCTGTTCGACGTGGCGCGGGGCGAGACGTCGACCGCGGGCAACGAGTCCTCGCGGCGGCGCCTCACGACGGGGTGGCGCGCGAACGAGCCCGACCTGAGCCCCGACGGGCGGTTCGTCGCGTTCACGATGAACTCGCGCGGCACCACGCGCCTGATGATCGCCGACCGAGACGCGACCGGCGTCCTCGGCAAGCCCCGCGTGCTCGTCCAGGGGGCCCAGTTCGATCAGGCGTACACCCCGCGCTTCTCGCCCGACGGTCGGCGGATCGCGTACAGCGCGTGGCGCGCGGGGGGCTTCCGCGACGTGCGGATCGTCGATCTCGCGTCGGGTCGCGTCGAGGACGTCACCCACGACCGCTCGCTCGATCTCCAGCCCGAGTGGTCCCCGGACGGCAAGACGCTCTACTTCAGCTCGGACCGGACGGGCGTGTTCAACATCTACGCGTTCGACCTCGAGTCGCGCGCCTTCCGGCTGGTCACGAACGTGCACACGGGAGCGTTCACCCCGGCGGTGAGCCCCGACGGCAACACGCTCGTCTACGTGGGGTACACCCACGAGGGCTTCGACTTGTTCGCGATGCGGCTCGATCCGGCGCGCTTTCTCCCGGCGCCCGATCCCCCGGCGGATCGACCCGCGCAGCTGCCCGAGCCCGCGCCCGTCCACGTGGAGAAGTACCGCTACAACCCGCTGCCGACGTTCGCGCCCAAGACGTGGTTCTTCAGCATCGGGCAGGGGTACTTCGGCAGCGTCGCCGTGACCATCACGACGACCGCCTCCGATCTCGTCGGGCACCACAACGCGCGCGCGAGCGTCGTCTTCGATCCGGACGCGCCCGAGCCGCGCGGCGGGGTCTCGTACCAGTACTCGGGGCTCCCGGTGGTGCTCGGCCTCGACTTCAACAGGGCGGTCGTTCCACGCACCGGGGCCTTCCGGATCTCGGACGCCGACGTGCCGTACGAGGAGACTCGTACGAGCGTGACGTCCTCGGTCTCGGTGCCCATCCAGATGGCGTTCGTCGACCAGTCCGCGTCGCTCGCCTACAGCGCCACGGTGTTTCACACGAGCCTGCCGACACCCGAGAAGCTCGATCCGTACACCACCACGACCGTGAAGCCGGACGAGGGCTTCCTGAGCGAGCTGCGCGTGGGCTACGGCTTCACCATGACCGAAGGCGCCGTGGCCACGGCGGGGTCGAAGCGGGGCTTCGCGCTGCGCGTCGGCGCCTCCATGGCGGACGAGTCGCTCGGCAGCACCACGAGCCTGTACGCCTTCGACTTCGGGGCGGCCGGGTACATCCCCATGCCGTGGCCGGGGGACCACACCCTGGCAATCCGCTCCTCCGGCGGGATCTCGGCCGGCGCCTACGCTCGGCGCGGCGTGTTCTTCGTCGGCGGGTACGACGTGGAGAACGCGAGTCTGCTCGATCTGACCATCAACGGGATCTACGACGGCGCGTTCGTCCTGCGCGGGTATCCGCCCGGCGCATACGGGGGCACGGAGTATCTGCTCAACACCTTCGAGTACCGGGCCCCCCTCTGGACCCCCAACTGGGGCCCCTCCACCCTGCCCCTCTTCTGGCGCCGGCTCGACGCGGCCATCTTCTCCGACTGGGGCGGCGCGTTCAACGAGCTGAACCTCGAAGAGGCGGCGTTCGCGGAGCAGGGGAGCCTGATCCACATCCCTGGCTTGCACACCTCCGTCGGCGCCGAGCTCTGGTTCGCGCTCACGCTGGCCAACCGCGTCGATACGAACCTGAAGCTCGGCTACGCCTACGGGACGAGCCCCGAGGCGGTGCGGAACGGGCAGATCTACTTCCTCGCCTCGAGCGCCTTCTGACGTCCGCTCGACGAGAAGTTGGCCCTCATGAGCGGGCGCGCGCATGAGGGACCCACCATGCGAAGGCTGCTCGCGCCCCTTGCCCTGTCTCTGTCGCTCCAAGGCTGCATCAACCCGCCGTCGAGCGGAGAGCGGCTCATCCAGGAGGCGAACCAGGTCGTCACCGCGGCGCGGTTCGGCCGGATGGACATCGTGCTCGCATCGGTGCGACCCGACTTGCGGAGCGGGTTCGCGGCGGCGCACGCGGAGTGGGGCGGCAGAATCCGCATCCTCGACATGGAGTACGGCGGCATCACGCCGACCGGCGAGAAGGAGGCGCTCGTGGTCGTGACCGTCGCGTGGACGCGCCTCAACGAGACGACCGTGCGGACCACGACGCTCAAGCAGACGTGGGAGTTCGGCGAAGAGAAGTGGCAGATGGTCGACGAAGACATCGTCGACGGGGACGGCGCGCTGCTCACCAAGCCCACGCCGGCGCCCGGCCTCGGCGATCTCGCGTCCACGTACGGCGGCTGATCGCGCGTCCGACGACGGCGCCGCCGGTGATCGCGCCGAGCGGCGCGATCACCCGCGAGCTACTTCTTGCCCTTCGCCGCGGGGGCGGGCTTTCGGTTCGCGGCGCGGCGGCGCTGGATGCGCTCCTTCTTCTTCGCCTGCCGCTTGCGCTGCCGCATCTTGTTGGATTTCCTACGATCGCCCTTGGCCATGGAGTCTCCTTCGCGCGTTTGGGCGCGGGAAACTCTCACACGCGAACCGGCAACGCAAGGGTCTGATCGGGCGGGGCGCCCGAAGCGAACCAGCAGCGCGCGCCTATCCGCTCAGCGCTCGCCGCTGCCGCCGCTGACCGCGCCGTCGAGGGCGATCTCTTTTCCACGCACCTCGAGCCGGTACCGCGAGTTCACCGTCTCGATGTAGAAGATCTCCTTGCCGGCGAGCCGGAGGACGCGCTTCACCGGCGTCGTCACGTACTCGTGCATCCCGTCGGAGAACTCGATCACGACCACGGAGCCCTTGCGGGGGGCTCTCACCAACCGTCCAACGACGGCACGTGAGCCTCTCCCGAGCTTCCGCAGCACGACCTGCACGCTTCGATACTAGCACGCGCAACGTTTCCGGCACGAGGCCTGATCCTCTCCATCGAGGTCGCGCCGTGGAGGTCGGCCCGGCTACGCCGTCATCCCACGCGCCCCCACCGCTGCCCGGGCCGTCCGGGCCGCCGGAGCCCTTCCTTTCCGCCCTCCGCCCTTCTAAGGCAGGGGGATGCCCCGGCTCGACCCCACCGGCTGCATCGAGGTCATAACTGGCTCGATGTTCAGCGGCAAGACGGAGGAGCTCATCCGGCGCGTGAAGCGCGCGGTCTTGGCGCGCCAGCGCGTGCAGGCCTTCAAGCCGCGGATCGACGACCGGTACGACGCCGCGAGCATCGTGAGCCACGCGGCCCAGGAGGGCGGCGGGTCGAGCGGCGTGCTCGCCGCAGTGGCCGTGTCGTCGAGCGCGAGCCTCGAGGGCCGCGTCCTCGACGACACGCAGGTGGTGGCGATCGACGAAGCGCAGTTCTTCGATCGCGGCATCGTGGACGTCGCGGAGCGGCTCGCGGACCGGGGCGTGCGGGTGCTCGTCGCCGGGCTGGACCAGGACTACCTCGGGCGCCCGTTCTACCCGATGCCGGAGCTCCTGGCCGTCGCGGAGACGGTGACGAAGGTCCACGCCGTCTGCACGGTGTGCGGAGGCGCGGCGAGCCGCTCGCAGCGGCTCGTCGCGGAGGGCGCGACCGTTCTGGTCGGAGGCAGCGAGGCGTACGAGGCCCGATGCCGGGCCTGCTTCGAGCCGCGCGACGTCGCGCGCACGGTGCACCCAGCGGGGACCTGACCCTCTCCCGACGCGCGCTGCGCGAAGACGCCCCCTACTTCGTCGCGATCGGGTTGATGACGCCCTTGCGGCCCTTGTCGGCGAAGTAGACGCGCAGCATGTCCGACGCGACCTGGGTCCCCTTGACGCGCCAGTCACCGCGGTTCGCGACCAGCACGGAGAGCGCCACCTCGGGCGCGTCGGCGGGAGCGAACCCCACCCACCAGGTGAAGAGGTACCCCTTGCCTTCGAGCGTCCCCGTCTTGCCCGCGACGCGCATGTCCTTCAAGAACGCGCGACCGGCGCGGTCGTGGAACGTCGTGAAGCTCGTCCCTCCGGCGACCGTCACCTCCATCATCTGGGAGACCGCGCGCGCGGTCCGCTCGTCCACCACGCGCCCGAGCGTCCTGCGCTCGGTCGGGCCCACATAGAGATCCCCTTGGGCGTCCCGGACGCGGTCGACGAGGTAGAGCTGGACCGACTCGCCGCCGTTGGCGATCGTCGTCGCCAGGAACGCGCCCTGGAACGGGGAGAGCGTCGTGTGCCAGAAGCCTGCGGCCACCTTCGCGAGCTCGTTGGGCTCCTCGGGGAGCTCGAAGCGGCTCTTCTCGATGGGCACGTCGAACGGCACGTCCCTCGCCCACCCGAGCCTCGTCGCGATGCTGCTCAGCTCGTCCCTGTCGAGGTGATCGAGCGCGTGCCGTGCGAACACCACGTTGAGGCTCCGACCCATCGCGTCCGCCAGGCTCGCGCACCACTTGTCGCGACGCTCGTCCCGGATGAGGTCCGCGTCGTCGACGCGGCTCTTGCCCCCGCGGTAGCACTCCCGGGTCGAGGGCGTCAGGCCGTTTTCGACGAGCGCCGCGCCCGTGACGATCTTGAAGATGCTGGCGGCAGGCGCGAACGCCTCCCCTGCGATGTCGCGAAGCGGTGCCTCCTCGGAGTAGCTGGTCCAGACGAGGACGCGCCCGGTCTTGACGTCGGTCATCACGATCGCGCCTTCGGCGACCGCGCCCTCGCGCAGGAGGCGGTTGGCGGCGCGCTGGTAGGTGGGCGAGACGGTCAGCTCGGCGACGCGGTCCCCCCACGCTGGGGCCGTGGCGACCTCGCCACGGACGTCGATCCGCGCGAGGTCGATCTTGTGCAGCGGAGCCGGGGTCACGTCCCGCCGGACCTGCCCCGCCGGCGGAGCGTCTCCGAACGCGAGCTTGGCCAAGCCGAGCTCCACGCCGGCCTTGTCGCTGCGCACGAACGGCAGCGTGAGGGCGACGAGGAGGGTCGCGGCTCCTACGGCGATCCAGCGGCGCATCCCCTCGGCGACTAGCCGGGCCGCGCCGACCGGGCCAAGTTCGACGCGGCGCGGCGCGATCGCGCGCGACCGCCCGGGCGCCTCAGTAGCGCAGCTGCAGCCGCGTCCCGAGCTCGTGGAGCAGGTGCGCGTCGGGGTCGGCGTCGGCCACGGTGTTCCCGGGCACCACCGCGAGGTTCTCCTCGGTCCCGCTCGCCGGCGTGAAGTACGCGCTGTAGTTCACCGTGATCCGCACCGCCCGCGTGTGCCAATAGCTGGCGGCGGCGCCGAACTGGAAGATGTCGATGTCGGTGGCGGGGTTGCCGGCGGAGCCGGGCGTGCGCTCGTCGTCGACGCCGCCGCGCGAGTTCCCGTCGTAGCTCCCGAGAATGGCGGAGAACAGCGCGGAGATCTCGAGCCCGCGCTTGTACTCGACCTTCTTCCTCAGGTTCAGCTTGCTCGGCTTTTGTCGGCCCACGGGCGCCGCGATGCGCTCGTCCCCGAACGCCCACCAATCGATCCACGTGGTGAGCCCGACACCGCTCATCGTGCCCAGCCGCTCGGTGTTGGTGAGCACGAAGCCGTCGACCGCCTCCCGCGTGTGGTTCGCCACGTAGTAGCCCTCCGCGGCGATGTCGACGGGCCCGATCGGGAAATAGAGCTCTCCGCCGATGACGTTCTGGGCGCCGGAGGGGATGACGTGGACGCGCCGGCTGAGCGAGTCCCGGTAGGTGGGCGTCCAGAGAGCCCAGCCCTGCCCCGTGCTGATGGCGGGGACGTCGTAGCCGACGGCCTCCTGATCTCGCTGGCCGTGCCGGGCGCTCACGCCGATTCGGGCGTCCTTGACGAGCTTCACGCTCTTGAGCGGCGCCACCAGCAAGCGGCCCGAGAAGTCGGCGGCTGCGTCCACCGTGGCGCGGTTTTGCCCGTCGCCGCCCAGCACCGCCACCTCGTAGGTGAAGACGTCGTCGCCGAAGTCTCCCCAGAGCATGAGCCCGGTCTCACGGTTCGCGGGGACGATGAAGGTGCGCACCGCGAGGCTCCGTTCCATCAGCGGCGTGCCCCAGTCCGACGTGCGGTTCTCTTGGGAGATCGGGGGGCGGAACTGGCCGACCTGGATGTTGAGGCACGGGCACAGCGAGTAGTTCAGCCACACGTCCCGCATGCCAATGCCGCCATCGACGCCCTGCGTCGGCCTGAAACGCGCCGTCTCGGCCGTGGGGTCCACGCCGGGCGGCGCCGCGGCCGACTCGTCCGTGCCGCTCGCGTTCGAGATCGGGTTCGTGATGTCGAAGGCGGCGTTGAAGCTCCACCGCTTCAGGAACTCCCCCTGCATCCCGAAGCGCATTCGACGGACGAAGAACCGCGGCGGCAGGCCGGTGCCTCCGGCGACGGTGGGCACCGCGTCGACCTTCGGCCCGAAGAACGAGTTGAAATCGAGCTGGATGTCGCCGACGGGCGACAGGCGGAACTGCCCGTCTGGATCGCGCAAGAAGAACACGCCGTGCCAGCCGGCGACGGGCTCCCCCGAGCTCCCGTCGCGGAGGGCGAGCGCCGCCTCGTCGGCGAAGACCTTGGGGGGCGCGGGGTTGCCGGCGGCGGGCTGTTTCGCCGAGCCGGCCGCCGGAGGCGCCGGGGGAGCCTCGGGGACGGAGAGCGGCGCGGTCGCGTCCTTCGGCGCGTCCGGCGGGGGCTGCGCGGGAGCGGGCTGCGCCGGAGCAGGTCCGGGCTGCGCCGGAGCGGGCTGCGCCGGAGCGGGCCCGGGCTGACCGGGGGCGGGCTGCCCTGGAGCTGGCTGCCCCGGCGCTGGCTGCCCCGGCGCTGGTTGCCTCGGGCCAGGCGCCGGCTGAGGTGCGGGTTGCGCCCAGGCCGGCGCCGCCGCGGCGCTCGTCACGAGCACCGAAAGGATCACTGTCCTCGCTGTCGACATGGATGCTCCGAGCCCTCGGGACGTGGCTGGACGGGGACGCTCGCACCCGCGCGGCGTTAGGTCAAGCCGGACGAAGTTCGTCGGAACGCTCCGCCCGAGCGCGCTCCGCCCGAGCGCGCTCGTCAAGCGGATCCGTGGCGGGTATCATCGCGAGCCGGCGCATGACCAACGAAGCTGGGACGCTGACGCGGCAGGAGCCCTCCTTCGTAGATCGCTTGTTCGAGCGGCTGCGCTTGGAGCCGCGCTTCCACAGTCGGGTCGTCGTTCGGCCCCACCCGCTCCTCTTGGTCGTCCGCGGCGAGGAGGCGTGCGTCGTCATCGCGCCCGCCGCCCTCTGGGACGGCGCGCGCCACTTGCTCAAGCCCTTCGCCCAGGACCTCTCCGACGGCGGCGCTGCGCTCCTCCTGGTGGGTCGGCCGACGGATCCCGACCTCGGCGCCGCGATCCAGCGGGGGCTGGCGTCGCTGCTCCCCGAGCATCCGTCCGACGACGAGCTCTTCGTCGCCGTCACGGCGGGCTTCGAGCTGCTCGAGGCCCGCGGCCGGGCCGAGACGCGCGGCAGGTGGCTCAGCCGATACCGGTACGAGCTCGGCGAGCTGATCGAGACCGCGAGGGCGATCTCGACCGAGCGCGAGATCGACAAGCTGCTCGGGCTCATCCTGGAGAAGAGCCGCTTCATCACCGGCGCGGACGCCGGGAGCTTCTACGTGGTCGAGGGGGACGATCCGGACCCGCTCCGGCGGACGCTCCGGTTCAAGCTGACCCAGAACGACTCCGTGGAGTTCGACTGGCGCGAGTTCACGGTGCCGGTGAGCGCGCGCAGCATGTCCGGCTACGTCGCGCTGCACAAGTGCCCGCTCAACATCGCCGACGTCTACGACCTGCCCCCCCGCAGCCCGTTCGGCTTCGATCCGAGCTTCGACGCGAAGATCGGGTATCGGACGAAGAGCATGCTGTGCGCCCCGCTCCTCGCGCGGGGCGGCGACGTCATCGGCGTCATCCAGCTCATCAACAAGAAGTACGACGTGGAGAGGCGGATCCGGAGCGCGGCAGACGCCGACGAGAACGTCGTACCCTTCGACGAGCGGAGCGAAGAGCTCCTCATGACGCTCGCGTCACAGGCCGGCATCGCGCTCGAGAACGCGATTCTCTACGCCGAGATCAACCGAATGCTCGAGGGCTTCGTCCGCGCGAGCGTGGAGGCGATCGAGCAGCGCGATCCCACCACGAGCGGCCACTCGCGCCGCGTCGCCGAGCTGACCGTCGGCCTCGCGCGGGCCGTCGAGAAGACGGGCCTCGGCACCTTCGGGCGCGTCGTCTGGACGCCGGACGATCTCCGGGAGCTGGAGTACGCCTCGCTGCTCCACGATTTCGGCAAGATCGGCGTGCGCGAAGAGGTCCTGGTCAAGGCGAAGAAGCTGCACGCGCACGAGATCGACTCCATTCGGCTGCGCTTCGATTTCGCGCTGCGCTCCGAGGAGGCCGACGTGCTCCGCCGCAAGCTCCACATGCTCGAGCGCGGGTGCAACAAGGAGGACCTCGACGCGCTCGACGAGGAGCTGGCTGCGCGGCGCGCCGAGATCGAGTCCGGCTTCGAGGCCATCGTCGCGGCGAACGAGCCCACGGTCCTGAAGGGCGGGGACTTCGCGCGAATCGAGGGCATCGCGCGCCAGACCTATACGAGCTTCGGCGGCGACGCGCGGCCGCTGCTCACGACCGCCGAGGTCCGGTGCCTCTCCGTGACCAAGGGCTCGCTCACCCCCGCGGAGATCGACGAGATCCGCAGCCACGTCACGCACACGTACGAGTTCTTGTCCCAGATCCCGTGGGGCAAGCAGTTTCGTCGCGTCGCCCAAATCGCCGGCGCACACCACGAGCGGCTCAACGGCACCGGCTACCCCCACCGCCTCCACGCGGAGGAGATCCCGCTGCAATCGAAGATGATGAGCATCGCGGACATATTCGACGCGCTCACCGCGTCGGATCGGCCGTACAAGCGGGCCGTCCCCGTCGAGAAGGCGCTCGACATCCTCGGCTTCGAGGTCAAGGACCAGCACGTCGACGGCGACCTCCTCCGCGTGTTCATCGAGGCGAAGGTATGGGATCAGCTGACCGACCCTCCTCGGTCCATGCGGTCCCCCACGTAACCGGTACGGCGCTTCTCCAGTGTGCGTTCGTCCTTCGGCGCACTGCTTCAGCGACCGGTGGTCGGCTCGAGCTCGGCTTCAGGGGGCCCGCTCGAGGCGCACGGACGCCTCGCGCGCGATCTCGGCCGAGCCCGAGCTCGCCTGGAGCGACCCCACCAGGCTCGCGCTCTGTTGCTCCACCGAGAGCGTGCCCGCCATCGCGTCCGCGGCGCTCGACTCCGGCACGAGCGCCGCGGCGAGGCCCTTGTCGTCCGCCCACCCGCTCAGCGCGCCGGGGCCCAGAGGTCCGAGCACGCGCCCGGTCACGGTCCCGTCCGGAGCGACGGTGATCTCGATCGTGCCCTTGCCGGCCGACGCGGTGCCGTCGTCCTTCTCCCAGGTCTTCTCTTTGACGCCCTTGTCGAGCGACGGCTTGACCTTCTTCGCGCCGTACTCGCCCGACCAGGCGCCGGCGAGCGGGTGGCGCGCGGCCGGCGCGGCGGCGCCCTGGCTCGAAGCGGCGACGCTCGCCGCCGCGCTCCCGCGCAGCTCGGCGGACGCCGCCGCCGCGCTGGGCGCAGCGCTGGACGCGTGCCGCTCGGCGTCGCCACACGACAAGGCGATCGTCGCGGCGAGCGCGCGCGCGCGGAGGGGTCGTTCGCGAGGCGAGCGCACGCTGGGGAGGGCTCTTTCGATCACCCCATCGTTTTCCCAGACTGCGGCGCCCAATGCAACGGAGATGGCGCCGAGCTCGGGCTGGCGCAGTCCCGCTTCAGGCGTCGTCCTCCCGCGCGCGGAGGATGGCCCGCTGAGCTGAGGTTCGTGAAGCGCTCGCGGGCGGCGCGCGAGGGACGCGCCATTCCGCGCGCCGGACGCACGACCGCGCGCGTCCCTTCGCGCTCGAATGCGCTTGACCGGGATGAGCCGCACCTATAGTCCTCGATGATTGCGTCGGTCAGGCACCGAAGCGAGGAGACACTCATGGCGACATCCGAGTTCACGAAACAGATCGTCAAGCTCGTCCGCGGCATGTCCGATGACGCCATTCTCGCGCTCGTGAAGCACCAGCTAGGCCTCGGCGCGAGCCCGCTGAGGCCCGCCGGAGAGCAGCCTGCGGCCTCCGCGGCGAAGGCCCCCGCCAAGCGCCGCGCGAAGAAGGCGCGGAAGGCCCCCGCCGTCAAGGCCGCTGCGCCGCCCGCCGCCAAGGCGAAGCCCGCCGCCAAAGCGAAGCCCGCCGCCAAAGCGAAGCCCGCCGCCAAAGCGAAGCCCGTCGCCAAAGCGAAGCCCGTCGCCAAAGCGAAGCCCGTCGCCAAAGCGAAGCCCGCCGCCAAAGCGAAGCCCGCCGCCAAGGCGAAGCCCGCCGCCAAGGCGAAGCCCGTCGCCAAGGCGAAGCCCGTCGCCAAAGCGAAGCCCGTCGCCAAAGCGAAGCCCGTCGCCAAAG
>CAZBJI010000099.1:24538-28851 GCA_964492175.1 uncultured Polyangiaceae bacterium
CGTCGCCAAAGCGAAGCCCGTCGCCAAAGCGAAGCCCGTCGCCAAAGCGAAGCCCAGGGCAGCCGCGTCGGGCCCGTCGGGAAGGGGAGGCGACCGCGCCGAGCTCCTGAGCGCCGTCGAGCGGGTGATCAGGTCGGGCAACGGCATGGCCGTCAGCGAGGTCGCGCGGGCGGCCGGGATCCCGCCCTCGCGCGCGACCGCGGCCATCAAGGAGCTGAAGATTGCCAAGCGCGTCTTTCAAGGTGGGGACCGCCGGTTCGCTCGCTACGCCGGCGACCCGCGCTCGGCGCAGGCGGCCAGCGAGCTCGCGCGGAAGACGGCCTCGGGGCCGATCCTGAAGAAGAAGAAGAAGAAGTAGGAGGACGGCAGCGCGCGCATCGCCGGGATGCGACCGTCCTCACACGGAGCCTGAGCCCACGGCGCGGAGCGGGGTGAGCCACGAAACCCAGACCCTCAGGTCAGGGAGGCACCCAGGTCGAGCCGCCGTCGTCGCTCGCGAGGACGTACCACGAGCGCCGCGGCGATCCCTTCACCTTCGCGCTCATGAGGAGCATCGTGCGATCGCCCATCGTGAAGAGCGCGCCCATGTCGTAGCCGTCCTCCGGGTTGCCCTGGCCCTCCCCGAACCGGCGCTCCAGTCCATAGAGCTTGCCACCGTCCGCCGATTCGGACGCGAAGAGCCCCCATTTCACCTTGGAGCGGAGGAGCTGCGCGGCCGCGACACCCCTGGTCGTAGGCGTGAAATCGATGCGACGCTCGTGCTGCTCCGCCCATGGCTTGAGGAATGGTCGGTTGTCGGGCGGGACGCACTTGCCGTCGAGCGTGCACGTGACCAGCGAGGGCAGCTTGTCCGTGGGGTTGATCGCCTCGACGATCACGCGGTCGGCGCTGCAAGCGATCTTCGTCGTCGCCACCGAGGTCTCCGGGAGCTCGAACGACGTGGTCTTTTCGGGCGAGACGCCGAGCACGAACGTCTTGTTGGGTGGCTGACCGACGCGCTTGAACGACCATGAGCCCACCTCGCACTCGGGTCCAGCGGACAGCTCGTCGAGGAGCGCCTTCGTCACGCCGAGCCGCTCGACGGGCTTCGGGTCCGCGAGCTTCTCCCCGGGCTTGGGCCATGGGCGCACGAACAGCTTGTTGCTCTTCACGGTGAGCAGCTGCGGCCGCCGACCGTAGGGCGCCGCCGCCGGCTCTTCGCCCGCGGGGAGATCGATGGGCGGAGGGATCGCCTCGCCGGCGCCGGCGCTGAACGCGACGGCGAAGACCTTCGGCCGGAGCTCGACGACGACCGACGCCAGCGAAGGCCCGAGCACCGTCGCCATCCCGGTGCCGCGGGGCACCGTGGGAGTCGCCGCCTTGGGATCCGGCGCGAGCAGCGCCGCGGGCGCGGAGAGCTTCTGGCCGGGCGGCGCGAACAGGAAGCTCAGGGTATCGACCGGGGGGAGCGTCCCCTGCTTGGGCGCGGTCTTCGGGATCTGGCGGCGGGCGAGCGTGAGCACCGCGACACCCTCTTCGCCGACGGACCAGGTCGCCAGGGGCATGTCGAACTTCGTGCAGGCGGCGGAGAACGACCGTCCGCTGGTCTCGGTCGTGATCACGCACGCCTCGCCCTCGACGATGCCGCCGAGCACGGCCGTCTCCTTGTCGAGCGGGACGACGCGGGTCCACTTCGTCGCCGTGGACACCTCCACGGCGCCCACGTCGAGCACCCGACCGCTGCCGATGTCCGTCCCGATCTCGATGGCCGTCGTGACGCGCGGCGGCGGCGGGACGTCGACCGGGACCGGCTTCTCCTTCTCCTTCTTGCAGCTCTTGCAGCTGGTGAGCGAGAGCGCCGCGGCGATGAGGAGGACGGCTCGGCGGGTCGAGATCATTCCACGGGCTCGGGGTCCGTACAGCAGCGGAACCCGGTCGAGTAGTCATGGTAGTCGAAGTCGTGCGCGGTGGTCTGGTAGCTGCACCCGTCGCCGTTCTTCGTCGTATCCATGTAGTAGCCGCCGCGGAACGTGCCGTCCGCGTCCGCCACCCACTCGTGCAGGTTGCCGACCATGTCGAACAACCCCTCGGGGCTCACGCACCCCTCTCGCTCGCCCGTCTTCGCCAGGCCGCCCTCGAGCTGGTTGATGCCGGGGAGGTTCATCCCTTCCATCCAGGCTCGGCCGCGGGGGAGCCCTGCGGCCAGCGCAGCCTCGATGACCGGGTGGCGGGCCCGCGCGTCGTCGTTGCAGACCTTCCGGGCACGCTGGTTGCCGTAGGGGAACTGGCTACCCCCCGGACCGCGACAGCCGCGCTCCCACTCCGACGCGGTGCACAACCGCTTGCCGGCCGCGCGGCACGCGGACTCCGCCTGGCGCCCGCTCACGTAGCCCTGGGGGACGAGGCCCGGCTGGGTGGCCGCGCGGAACTCCGCCGCTCCATCCACCGACGCGAAGGGCGAGAGCCGGGTCTCGGCTCCCCGGACGACGCGGATCAGGGTGGCCTCCCACCGATCGATGCAGACCCGGTCTCCGACGAGGGCCATGCCCTCGGGGCATCGGACCGAGGCGCCGGACACGAAGAGGACGGCCGGACCGGCGGCCTCGACGAGCGGCGGAAGGCTGGCCGAGACCGTCTCGTCCGGCTCGGTGATGAAGACGCGGGGCGCCGCCGGGGCCTCGACCGGCGCAACGCGGGGCGCCGACGCCGTGGCGGTCGCGTGGGGGGCGCACCCGCTGATGGTCGAGACTGCTCCGATCAGCGCCGCACCGTGGAAGAGGGCCTTTCTCCTCACGGTGGCGGGAAGCTTTCGCCGAGCGAGGGGTCACCCGCAAGCCTTTTCTGCCCTCAGACGGCAAACGAGGGGCAAAATGTGTGCAACATCATTACCTTAGGGGAACCCAGGCGACGGTGTGCCCCAGGCCGCCGACGCCGAGGCTGCCGTTCGCGCCGCGTCCGGGGGGGTCGGTCGACCTGCTGGGCTGCCAGCGGTCACGCGGGCAAACGGCCGCTCTCCGACGACCAGGGAGAGCGCGGAGCCCTTCTTTTCTCTTGCTCGCGGTACCGCCGCTTGCTACCTAGCCACTCCCTTCGCGCCCTATTGGTCGCGAGACACCTTTCGCGGCTCCCGTAACGGCGCTTCGAAGGGCAGCCAGACTGGCCGGCCTCCGTGGGCGTCCCCCCGGTGACGCGGTCAGGTCTTCACCACCTCTGTGTGGCTGGTTGCTCGGCGGAGCGAACGACGGAGAGCCACGGACGAGGCGACCGCGCCCCCCGGCGCGGACGCATGGTCCGGTGTCGCTTCGATGGTCGCCGGCCCACGCCGGGGGCCGGTCCGGTGCCCCGCTCTTCGGGGCGGCTTTTGAGGAGTCCTCCCGATGCAGAGCAAGGCCAGCGCGATGTTCTCGCGGATCAGTCCGCGCAAGGCGCGAATGATCATCGACTTCGTGCGCGGCAAGACCGCGGCGGAGGCGATCCAGCTCCTCCAGTTCACGCCGAAGGCGGGCGCGCCCGTCGTCAAGAAGCTCCTCGAGAGCGCCGTCGCGAACGCGCTCAAGGCGGGCGCGGACGTCGACCGCCTGTTCGTGTCCAAGGCCACCGTGGACAAGGGGCCGAACCGCTTCATGCGCCGCTGGCGCCCTCGCGCCATGGGCCGCGCCACCCGCGTGACCAAGGGCGTCAGCCACATCCACATCGAGCTCGATCAGAAAGCCTGAGTTAGGACATGGGACAGAAGACCCACCCGCAGGGGTTCCGCGTCGGCGTCATCAAGACGTGGAGCAGCAAGTGGTACGAGGACGGCAACGCGTACGCGAAGTGGCTCCACCAGGACCTTCGCATCAAGCGCGCGATCAAGCAGTACCTCTACAACGCCAACATCGCCGGCGTGGAGATCGAGCGGGCCGCCAACCGCGCCAAGGTCATCGTGTACACGGCGCGCCCGGGCATGGTGATCGGCAAGGGCGGCAAGGGGATCGAGATCCTCAAGAGCGGCAACGTCGCGACCGCTCAGAAGGGCGAGCCCGTCTTCCCTGGCGTCGCCAAGTTCACCGACAACGAGGTGTTCATCGACGTGCAGGAGGTCCGCAAGGCGGAGACCAACGCGCAGCTCGTCGCCGAGAACATCGCGACGCAGCTCGAGCGGCGCATCGCGTTCCGCCGCGCCATGAAGAAGGCGGTCGCCACCGCGATGAAGTTCGGCGCGAAGGGCATCCGCGTGCGCTGCGCCGGCCGCCTCGGCGGCAGCGAGATGAGCCGGGTCGAGAGCTACCGCGAGGGTCGCGTGCCGCTCCACACGCTGCGCGCCGACATCGAGTTCGGCCTCGCCGAGGCCC
>CAZBJI010000100.1:0-28834 GCA_964492175.1 uncultured Polyangiaceae bacterium
CTTGAGCGTGCGCGCGGCGGCGGCGCCGAGCGCCGAGAGCGCCCAGCGGTGGTTCGTCACGTGCGCGGCGCGGAGATCCCCCGAGGGCGATGGACGGAGGAGGACGGCGGCGAGGTCGCGCGCCACGCCCGCGTCGAGCTCGACCGACGGGGGGAGGACGACCGCGCTGGGATCGATCGCCTCGAGGTCGACGGCGCCCGCGGCGAGCTCGCGCGCCATCCCGGCCCCGGCGCCGCCGAGCGCGAGCACCGCGAGGCCCGGCGGGGCGTGCTCGGCGAGGCGGGGCGCGCGCTCGAGGTCCACGACCACGCGCGAGGCGCCGAGCTCGCCGAGCCAGCGAGCGACGTCGGCAGCGGGGGCGTCGGGCGGCGCGAGGACGGGCACAGCGCCGAGGCGCACGAGCGCCGTCACCAAGGAGAGGAAGCTCGGCCGAGAGCCCATCACCACGCCCACGCGGTCGCGGGGCCGGACGCCGCAGGCGTAGAGGCCCCGCGTCACGTGGCCGACCCGCGTGTCCGCCTCGGCGTAGGTGAAGGCGCGACCCTGCCAGAGGAAGAACGTCTCGTGCGGCTGCTCTCGCGCGCGCTCGGACAGCCAGAGGCTCGCGCTCGTGCGGGTCTCAGGCTCCATCTTGGCGAGCTCCCGCAGGCGCGGCTCCTGGTAGCGGACGGAGTCGAGCGCGTCGCCGGCGCTCGCGGTGACGTCGCCGACGCGCCTCCAGGCGGCCTTCGCCGTGTCGGTCACGGCGTCGAGGAAGAGGCCCACGTCGACCTCGACGTCGAAGCCAGCGCCGTCGGGCTCGTCGGCGGTGGTGCTGGCGCGCCGCTGCTGCGCGAGGAGCGCGGGCGGTACGGGCCCCTTGCCCTCGCGGTGCAGGATGTAGCTCGCGACGGTGGGCCAGGTCACGGCGTGCGCGCGGGAGCCGACGACGATCCCGAAGTGCCCGGCCTCCACCTCGACGAACTGGACCTCGGCCTCGGGCGCGGCCCGGGTGATAGCGCGGACCGTGGGCGGCCTGGCCATGTCGTCGTGGGTGCCGATGAACGCGAGGATGGGGCAGGTGATGTCTGCCAGGGTCGCCGTCCTGCCGCCGAGCACGAAGCCGCCCGAGAGCATCCGGTTGTGGACGATGAACTGATCGACGAACGCTCGGAACGCCGGGCCGGGCCACGCGACGAAGCCCTCCCCGCCGAGGAAGCGCCGCCGAGCCTCGCGCCGCTCCAGCGCGCCGCGATCATGCAGCTTGCGCACGAAGTCGAGGCGCTGCTCGATCTCCTTGCGCGGGCTGATCAGCTTGAAGGCCGTGCTCGTCAGCGTCCCGGGCAGGCCCTCGATCTTCTCCAGCCCCTTCGTCACGAGCGGGTCGATGACCCGGAGGAGCGCGCCCGCTGCGTCGCTGTGGATGGCGGGCAGCGTGCGGTGAATGTCCACCGGGCTGCCGAACGTGATGAGGGACGCGATGCCCTCGGAGCGGAGGTACGCCGCGGTCTGGTAGGCGAACATGCCGCCCTGCGAGTACCCGGCGAGGTGCACGCTCCTGCCCGTCGCGGCGCGCACGCGCTCGACGCACCGCGCGACCGCCAGCACGTGGTCGTCGAGCGTGCGGGTCATCCCGCCGTCGGGGCGCGCGGGGGCGCCCGCGGCCACCACCGACGGGGGCACGCCCAGGCGACCGAGCGCCCCGACCGCGCTGAGATCCTCCTCGATGTCGTAGACCTCGCTCGTCACCATGAGCGGCGGCACCAGGAGCGCCGGCGGCGCGTGCTCCACGGGGCACGTGGCGTAGCGCCGGAGCCGGTGGTGCGGCCCCTCGTCCACGACGTCGAACGGCGCGCCGTACGCCTCTCCGAGCCGCCCGGCGCGGAGGATCTCGAGCGCGTTGCGCGACGAGGTGACGCCCTGACGCACCATCCGACTGAGGAGGCCCATCGACCCCGAGAGCCTACGCGGTCTGCCGCGACAGCGTGAGCAGCGTGATCTCGGCCGGCGCCCCGACCCGCATCGGGGGCCCCCAGTAGCCGGTGCCGCAGGACGTGTAGAGCACCATGTCCCCGACGCGGTCGAGGCCGGCCACGAACCCTTGATCGAGCCGCACCGCGAAGCCCCAGGGGAAGATCTGCCCGCCGTGCGTGTGCCCGGAGAGCTGCAGCCCGACGCCGTGCTGGGCGGACTCGACCGCTTGCTTCGGCTGGTGCGCCAGCAGGACCAGCTCGCGCGACGGGTCCCGCCCCGCGACGGCCTTGGCGAGGTCGGAGCCGTGCCCCTTGCCGAACTGGTGCGCGCGAAAATCGTCCACGCCGGCCAGATCGAAGCTCTCGTCTCCGTCGCCGATGGTGACGCGCTCGTTGCGCAGGACGCGCACCCCGAGCCGCGTCAGCTCCGCGATCCACTCGTCGGCGCCCGAGTAGTACTCGTGGTTCCCGGTCACGAAGAAGACGCCGTGCTTGGCGCGGAGGTCCGCGAGGGGGGCGACGTGCTCGCCGAGGTCGGCGACGGAGCCGTCCACGAGGTCTCCCGTGATCGCGACGACGTCGGGCTCGAGGGCGTTCGTCCGGGCCACGACGTCGCGCAGCCAGGCTCCGTCGATCAGCGGACCGATGTGCAGATCCGTGAGCTGCACGATCTTGAAGCCGTCGAGCGCCCCGGGGAACCGAGGGAGCGCGACCGAAACCGGCTTGACCAGCACGTTCCGAGCCTCCCGGACGCCGTAGGCGCTGAGACCTATCGCGCCGACACCGATGGCGCCCGAGAGGGCGCGCGCCAGGAACGTCCGCCGGTCGGGATCGGCGGGCAGCAGGCGAACTGCCTCCAGGAGCGCCGCGCCGCCGCGGACGACCTCCGACCCGAGCGTGAGGAAGAACAAGAGGACGAACACGCCCATCCACCCGAACGTGACGGCCGCCACGACGGTGCGCGCCGGCCGATCCAGGACGGCAGCGAGGGTCATGCCCGCGGGCATCAGGAGCGCGCCGACCGCGAAGAGGTAGGCGCCGAGGCGCTGCCAGGTCTCGCGCCCGGGCGCCCGGGCGAGGCGGACGTAGAGGTAGTAGTGCAGACCGAGGGTGAGCGCGGTCACCACGGCGAAGAAGATCGCGAAGGAGGCCCAGGATCGCACGAGTAGGCGCAAGGTAACGGCTCGCGGCGCGGTGTCGAGCGGCTTTGCGATTCTTCACGGGCTTCCGCCGGTAGGATGCCCGAGGTCACGATGGCCCCGTCCCTCGGCATGTCCTCCCCCAAGCTCTTCGGCTTCAGCGCGATCGCCGGTACGCCCGACGAGCAGCGCGACTACGTCCAGAAGCGGCTGCGAGCGTACCTGGGCCTCATGGGGGGCCTCTGGACGTTCCTCTTCGTCGGCGTGGGTGCGCTCCGGGTCTTCACCGAGGTCGCCCTGCGAGAGCTCACGCCGATCGAGGTCGCGGCGTGGGGCGGGACCTGCGGCGCCCTGTGGCTCGGGGTCCTGGCGCTGCGGAGCCCGCGATCGCTCTCGGTGCTCGAGCTCGTCGACACGGCAAGCATCCTCGTGCAGGCGGTCGGGATCGCCGCCCTGGTGTACGTCGCGCGCGCGAACTTCCGGCCCGACCTCGCCGCCCTCCTCGGGCTCAGCTACTTCCTCATCGGGCGCGCGGCCGTGGTTCCGTCCACGCCACGCCGGACGCTGGCGCTCGGCGTGGCCGCGCTGGTGCCGCTCCCCATCGCCGGGTGGCTCCTCTTCGATCGGCAGCCCGTGCCCGGGTTGGCGGGGCCGACGACCATCGTCTTCGTCTCTCTCCTCTGGGGGACCCTCGCGATCGTCACCTCGACCACGATCAGCCGCATCATCTACGGGCTCGAGCGCCGCGTGCGGGAGGCGAGCCGGCTCGGCCAGTACACGCTGGAGAGCCAGATCGGCGAGGGCGGGATGGGCGCAGTGTTCCTGGCGAAGCACACCCTGCTCCGCCGCCCCACGGCGGTGAAGCTCCTGCCGCCCGAGCGCGCCGGGCGCGAGGCGATCCGACGCTTCGAGCGGGAGGTGCAGCTCACGAGCCAGCTCACGCACCCGAACATCGTCGCGATCTACGACTACGGCCGCACGCCCGACGGGGTCTTCTACTACGCGATGGAGCACCTCCAAGGGGTCGATCTCCAGAAGCTCGTGGACGAGGCGGGGCCGATGCCCGAGGCGCGGGTGCGGCACGTGATGCGTCAGATCGCCGACGCGCTCGCCGACGCGCACGCCGTCGACCTCATCCACCGGGACATCAAGCCCGCGAACGTGGTCCTCCAGTCGCGCGGTCGACAGCACGACTTCGCCAAGGTGCTCGACTTCGGGCTCGTGAAGGAGTCGCGGCCCTCGGAGCAGGGGTCGGTCTCCGAGAGCACCGCCGCGACGCTGCTCGGAACGCCGCTCTACCTCTCGCCCGAGGCGATCACCGGCCCCGAGAACGTGGACGCGCGCAGCGATCTCTACGCGCTCGGGTGCGTCGCGTACTTCCTCCTCGTGGCCGAGCCCTTCGTGAAAGGCAAGAGCCTGGTGGAGGTCTGCGCCGCCCACCTGTACGAGAAGCCCACGCCCCCGTCGCAGCTCGTGGACGGCGTGCCGCCGGCGCTCGAGGCGCTCGTCCTGGCGCTCCTGGAGAAGGAGCCGAGCAAGCGGCCCCAGGACGCCGTGGCGGTCCTCGCCGCGCTCGACGCGATGACGGATCTGCCCCCATGGACCGTGAGCGACGCGGCGGCGGAGTGGGCACGGTTCGAGGAGCGGACTCAGGCGGCGAGCGCGAAGAGAGGTCTCGGCCGCCCTGCGATCGACGCGCGAGCCCCGGAAGACGGCGTCCCGCCGCCGACCTCGCGGCGCATGGACATCGACCTCGAGCATCGCTGACCGCGTGGGTGCTACGCTCGTCGCCATGAAGCGCGCCAGCGACCCCTCGCCCCCGTCCCCCGCGCCGGCGGCCGCCGAGGCGCCGCCCCCGGAGGCCCCGGCCCCCGCGGCCCCGGCGGCGGAGGCGCTCGCGGAGGAGCTGGACCGCTACCTCCCCGCGGCGGGCCAGGCGGCGGAGGCTGGCGCCGCGCTCCTCACGGGCATGCGGACGGCGCGGCTCGTGCTCGTGGACAAGCGCAACGTGGAGGTGCTGTTCGCTGGCGAGCGATCACCGAGGCGCGCCCTCCTCTCCGAGGACGTCGACCACGAGGTCGTGCTCGAGGCGCTCGAGACCGGCGACCGGGTGCTCTGCGAGCCGGACGCCGAGGGGCGCCCCGTCGTGGTGGGGGTCGTTCGGGCGCGCCGCGCCGACACGCTCCGGATCTCGGCGCGGCGGATCGAGATCGAGGGCGACGAGGAGCTCCTCCTTCGCAGCGGAAAGAGCGCCCTCCGGCTGCGGGAGGACGGCGACGTGGAGCTCGTCGGGAGCCGCATCAGCGCCGCCTCGCGCGGCCTCTTCCGCCTGGTCGGCCGCATGCTTCGCCTGAACTGACGCCCGGGCGGGTGCCCTGGCGGCGGCGCCGCCACGGCGCGGCTTGGTTCGGCCTCGACTCGCGCCCCAACTCGTGTCATTCGCCCCAATCCCCCGCGGCGCGGGAGGGGCGCAGTCATGCCAGCGAATACCACCGAGAGCCCGGCCGAGCAGGGCGTCGCCCACACGAGCGACGTGCCCCAGATCGCCCAAGAGGAGGAGGCCCTCCTCCGCAAGGTGAACGACTACCTGAGGACCTACCGGCCCTCCAAGCCACCCCCCATCGCCGACTACGAGGAGGACATGATCTCGCTGCGGGATCAGATCGCCTCGGCCCGGCTCGAGGACGTGCCCGCCCTGGTGCAGCAGATGGAGCGCGTCGCCGGCATCGCGGCGCGCCGGGCGGAGAACGTGACGGAGGCGGTGGACCCGCGCTCGCCCTACTTCGGGCACGTTCGCCTGAAGGAGGATGGCCGGCCGGTGCGCGACGTCCTCATCGGCAAGACCACGCTCGTCGACGCCAAGGCGGGCGTCCGCATCGTGGACTGGCGCCACGCGCCGGTCAGCCAGATCTACTACAAGTACGAAGAGGGCGCGGAGTACGAGGAGGAGCTCGGGGAGCGCGACGTGACCGGGGAGGTCCTCGTCCGCCGCACGGTCACGATCCAGAGCGGGGATCTGCGGCGCGTGACGGCGCCTCAGGGGATCTTCGTCAAGGGCAAGACCGGCTGGCGTGTCCTCTCCACGCAGTCCACGGAGCTCGCCGGCGGGCAGGGCAAGGCGGTGCGGCCCGCCGACATGCGCGGCGTGCTCGGCATCGACGACAGCGGGATGCAGCGAGAGGATCGCCACCTCCCCGAGATCGCCGCGCTCCTCGATCCACGGCAGTTCGAGCTCATCTCCAAGCCCGACACCGGGCTCGTCGTCATCCAGGGCGGCGCCGGCAGCGGCAAGACGACGATCGGCGTGCACCGCCTCGCCTACCTCGCCTACCAGAACAAGCAGCGCTTCGCGCCCGACAAGATGCTCGTCGTCGTCGGGAGCCCGGCGCTCCGCGCCTACATCGGGGAGATGCTCCCCGCGCTCGGCATCGACGCCCTCCCGATCGAGACCTTCGCAGAGTGGGCCCAGCAGCAGCGCAAGAAGCACTTCCCCTGGCTCGAGGTGGAGGTGGAGGACTCGACGCCAAGCGTCGTCACGCGCCTGAAGACCCACCCGGTCCTGCTCCGCCTGCTCCACCGCAAGGCGGAGGAGTTCATCGCGGATCCGCGCACGCGCAAGGACTCCCACGGCATCCTCTACTTCTGGGCCGAGCTGCTCACGAACCTGGACCAGCTCCTCGAGGCTTTCCGCGCCGAGCCCGATCCGGAGTTCTCGGAGACGGACCTCCGCCGCGCCTGGCGTTGGTGCGCGGACCGGTGCCCCGCGGTCGTGGATCTCGATCCGGGCGACCGCGCGGACCGCCGCGCCGCGGCCGACGACGCGCCAGAGGACGACGGCGTCGACGATCAGCGCAAGCGGGGCGTCGACGACAAGGGCATCGAGGACGACGACCGCGCCCGGCTCGACCCCGAGGACGACGCGCTCCTCCTCCGCGCCTACCAGCGCATCAAGATGGAGCTGCGCAAGGGCGTGAAGCAGGCGCTCGTCTACGAGCACCTCTTCGTGGACGAGGCGCAGGATCTCTCCCCCATCGATCTGGCCGTCTTGCTCGACTGCGTGCGCGCGATCCCCCAGAAGAAGGCGGACAGCATCCTGCACCGCTCGGCGACCCTCGCCGGGGACGTCGCGCAGCGCATCCACATGGACGCGGGCTTTCGCGATTGGAAGGCGGTGCTCGGGGACCTCGGCATGTCCGCGGTGGAGATCGAGCCGCTGCGGATCGCCTACCGCTCCACGCGCGAGGTGCTCGAGCTGGCGCGCCACGTGCTCGGCCCGCTCGCGGATCCCGTCGCGCCGGTCGCGCACCGCGGGGGCGCGCCGGTCGAGCTCCACGAGTTTCCGAGCCCAGGCGCCGCGGTCGCGTTCCTGGCGGACGCGCTCCGCCCGCTCTTCTCCCGCGAGCCCAACGCCACCGTGGCCATCCTCGCGCGGCAGCCGGAGCAGGCCGACGCGTACTGGCAGGCCCTCCGGATGGCCGACATCCCGAACCTCCGCCGCATCCGCGCGTACGAGTTCCCGTTCAAGCCCGGCGTGGACGTCACCGACGTCAAGCAGGTCAAGGGCCTGGAGTACGACTACGTCGTGCTCGTCGACGTGAACTCCACCGTCTACCACACCGACGACGAGTCCCGGCACCTGCTCCACATCGGCGCCACGCGCGCCGCCCACCAGCTCTGGCTCGTCACGACCGGGGAGCCCAGCCGGCTCCTGCCCGAGGGCCTCCGCAGCTAGCCCCGCTCCGGCCGGCGCTTGCCGGCGTCAGCGGAGCTGCGTGAAGACGCCGACGAACGCGGGGTTTCCCTCCACGGGCGTGGTGACGAGCTCGGTGAGCAGCCCGCTCGCGCCGTCGATGCGGAACGTGACGATCTCGGCCGACTGTTGGTTCGCGACGAGCAGGATCTCCCCCTCGGGATCGATCGCGAAGTTCCGCGGCGTGCTCCCTCCGGTCGGCTGGTGCCCGAGCGCGGTCAGCGTCCCGGCCTGGGCGTCCACGGCGAAGATGGCCAGACTGTCGTGGCCGCGGTTCGACGCGTAGAGGTAGCGGCCGTCCGGCGTCACGTGGATGTCGGCGCACGTGTTCTGGTCCGGATCGAAGCCGCCGGGCAGCGTGGAGAGCGTCTGCACCGGAGTGAGCGTGCCGTCCGGCGCGCGCGTGGCGGTGACGACCGAGTCGTCGAGCTCGTTCACCACGTAGACGACGGGCAGGGTCGGGTGGAAGTCGAGGTGGCGAGGACCCGAGCCGGGCGGCAGACCGAGGTCCTGTGCGCCCGGCGGCGCGGTGAGCTCGCCGGTCACCTCGTCCAGCAGATACGGGCGGACGTACTCCGAGCCGAGGCACGGCACGTACACCATCCCGTCTGGGTGCTGCCGGATGAGGTGCGGGTTCTGGCCCGCCGAGACCACCGCGCCCGACGCGCCGAGCGAGCCGTCGCCCTCGATCGCCAGGCTGGCGATCGTGCCCCCGCCGTAGTTCGCGACGAGCACCCACCCGCCGGAGTGGTCCACGGCGACGTACGCGGGGCCGGAGCCCTCCGAGCTCACGCTGTTCACGAAGGTGAGGGTGCCGTCGGAAGGATCGAGGTCGAACGCCGAGACCTCGCTCGATCCGGCGTTCCCCGCGAACAGCCGCTCGTGCGCGGGATCCACCGCGAGGAAGTTCGGGCTCGCGCCGCCGTCGATCTCGGCGATGGGCGAGAGCGCGCCCGTCTCGCGATCGAGGAGCATCGTGAAGATCTTGTCGGCGTTCGTCCCGACGTACACGTACGGGATCGTCGCGGGCGCAGCGCCGCCCTGGCCCTCTCCCCCCGCGCCGCCCGTGGTCGTGGTCGTGGTCGACGAGGTCGCGCTCGCCCCCGTCGAGCCGACCGTCGCGCCGGTCGCGGTCGCGCCGCTCGACGCGGCGTCGTCGCCGCAGGCCGCGGCCAGCGCTACGAGCAGCAGCGCCACCAGCAAGAGCGCCGCCGACGCGCGTGCGTCGCGGCGGCCAGAGCGAGGGTCGGTCGCGCGCATGGGTCGCTCCTCCTACGGAGACGGATCGATGGTGACCTTGGTGTGCTGCATGCAGACCACGTGCACGTGCTGCCCGGGGCTCAGCCACTCGCTGGCGCCCTTGCGGAGCCGTACGTTCTTCGAGCCGCAGCGCACGAGGAGCCGCTCGTTCGTCCGGCCCGCCGACTGTCCGTGCACCACCACCTCGGCGTCCGTCGACGACGTCACGGTGAGGTGCCCCTGGAACGAGAGCAACGTCCCGTCGGACGGGCCGGAGCTCGGCTCGCTCGGCGTCGCGGTGGGGCTCGCGCTCGGCGTCGGCGGGACGGCGCTCGGTTCGCCGCTCGGCCTGGGCGCGCCGCTCGGCCCGGCCGCCGCGGAGTCGGTCGTGACCGTGGGCGCGGCCGTGGGCCGTCCGTCCCCTTGCGCCTGCGTGGCGGTCGAGGCCGCGCGCGCGTCGCCGGTCTGCGCCGAGGTCGCGCGTGCACGCGCCGTATCGGCCGGCGCCGCGTTCGTGGACGGCTCGTAGCCGGGGATCGTGACGTGCCCTCGCATCACCGCGAACGTGGCGCCGCCGATCACGACCGCCCCGATGGCGAAGCCGACCCAGAGCCCCGCGCCCTTGCGCTTCGGCGGTTCGATCGCGCCGGGCGGTGGGGGATAGCCGTACGGCGCGTCGTCGGTCCGCCCGCCGGAGGCCGCGTAGCCCTGCGCGGGACTTGCCGGCGCGCCGTACGCCTGCGGAGGCGGCGGGTACCCATACCGTCCGTCGGCCTGCGCAGGCTGCGGGGGCGGCGGCTCTCCGTAGGGCTCGGCGGGCGCGATGAACGGCGCCGGCGTGACCGCCGAGCCCTCGTGCACCTGCTGCATCATGATCGTCCCCGCCATCCCCGTCGGCGGGTGAGGCGGCGCCGAAGCCGGGCGCTGCCCGATCTGCTGCGCGACGGCGGCGGCGGCAGCCTCGGCCTGCTCGGGCGTGAGCATCATCGTGCTGCCGCCGCCCTCGTCGTCGTCTGGCGGTGGAGGCGGGGCGGGCGGGCCCGGCATCTGCGCCGAGAGCGCCGTCATCTGCAGCGGCACGGTCTTGATCACCGGCCGCACCGGCGGCGGCGCCGCGAGCGGATCGGGCCGCGGCGGCGCGGTGTTGCCGGGGCGCGGAGGTGCCGCGGGCGCCCAGGCCATCGGCGCGGCCGAGGGCTTGCGGGTCGTGATCGGCTCGGGGTGCAGCGGATCGACGTCGCGGAAGGTGTCCGGCTCGAAGCCGCCCTGCGGCGGCGCGAAGCCGCCTTGCGGCGGCGCGCTCGCGCCCTGCGGCGGCGCGAAACCACCCTGCGGCGGCACGCTCGCTCCCTGCGGCGGCACGCTCGCGCCGGGGCCGAGACCACGCTGCGTCGGGCGGATCGCGTGACCGCGCGTTTGCTGCCCTCCCCCCGCCGGTGGGTTCGTCGGGGGGCGCTCCGCCAGGTGGCTGTCGATGAAGTCATCCACGGCGATCTCCTGCGCGCCCTGGACGATCGCGGCGCGGGAGGACATCGGGGTCAGACGGGACGGCCAGCGTTTGGAGGGATCATCCCCCATGACATAGGGATATCACGCGCGACCGCCGAGGCGGCAACGTTGTGCCACCTCGGCGCGTCGACCGGTGCGTCCGTTTAGCGGGTGCGGAGAGAGAGCCATCCCCTCGGCTCGCTCACACCGGGTGAGCCGGGAGATCCGCGCTACTCGCCGAGCCGACCCGAGAGCTTGAACGCCGCCGTCGGGGTGCTCATGTGCTCGTAGCCGTGCACCATCACGAAGACCGGGGTCGCGGCCGAGAGCGTGAAGCGCACCTCCTCGTTCGAGCCGTCCAGCCACGGCCGGTGGTCGTAGGAGGTCTTGGTCGGCTGAGCGCCGAAGCGGACGTAGAGGTCGGCGTCCCCGCCGGGGGCGGCCTGATCCTCGTGCAGCGACAGGACGTAGTCGCCGGGCTGGAGCGTGCCGAGGCCGAAGTGCTGCATCTGATCGACGCCGACCGACCCGGCCTCGTTGAGCTCCCAGGGCTCCTCGACACCGCCCGGCGTGAAGACGTTGTCCTCCTCGCCGGTGACGACGACGACCTGCGACCGATCGATGTCGGCGAAGATCTCTTGGTAGGTGAGCGGCGCGTCGGTCTTCGTCAGCCCCTCGATGAGCGCGAGCGAGGCGTCCGGCATCGAGCTGAAGAAGGACGGCATCACGTTCGTGACCATGTCCATGTACTTGGTGCCGGTCGGATCGTCGGGGTTGAGCGTGCTCCGCGACTTGGCGAGGTGCCCGTCCACGTACGCGAAGGTGTCGCAGCCGTTCATGAAGAAGAGCTGGTGCTTGCCGGCGCGGAACTTCCCCTTGCGCGCGAGGGCCCGCACGTTCTGACCGAGGCCCGCGTGGCCGTTGTAGAAGATGAGGTCCGCCTCGGTGGAGAGGCCCTCGTAGCGCGTGTAGAAGGACTGCGGCGCCTGCGACACGTTGTCGACGAGGAGCGCGTTGATGACGAGCTTCCGACCGCCGGGGAGCGTCGTGGTGATCTCCACGTCGGGGTGCGCCACGCCGGGCAGGCTCGGAACGTCGGACGGCGAGACGGTGCCGTCGCGCCACGTGTTGCGCGTCGAGCTCACGAAGCGGCCGTAGGCGCTGATCCCCGCGTCGGACACCGTGGTCGCGCCGTCCTCGTACTTGCCGAAGATCGCGACGACCCGGAGCTCCTCGTCCTCCCAGACCTTGTGGTACTCGGGGTACTTGCCCTCGGTGTTCTCGGCGCTCTTCTCGACCTGCGCCGTGAAGACCGACACGTCCTCGGCGGCCAGGCTGCAGCCCGAGCGCGCGGGGCGGTAGTAGTACCAGAGGTTGCCGGTGGAGACGTCGTGCGCGCCGTGGTCCACGCAGCGCGCCTTGTACTTCTCGTTGAAGGCCTCGAGGCCGGCGAAGTCGATCTGCCGCGGGAGCTTGAACTCGAAGGTCGTCGGGAGGTTCGTCTTGCTCCCCCAGCCCACCGCCATGACGGCGTGGTACTTCACCAGCGTGCCGCCGCTCTCGAGCCGCTCGGTCGTGATGTCCGAGAGCTGCACCGTGTCCAGCCGGCCGACCGAGCGCTTCCCGTTGAGCTGACCGATCGTATAGAGGAGCTGATCGTTGATGCGCTGCTTCACGTCGAACGTGTCCGTCGTGACGAGCTCACCGTCGAAGGTGAACGTCATCAGCGTGGCCTCGCGGCTCGTGAAGTCCTGCTCGGCCGTCTCTTCGGACTCGCACCCGGCGAAGCCCACGCTCGCCACCATCGCCCCGAGCACGCACGAACTGAAAAGAGAGCGCATGTCTTCCTCCGGTGTCCGAGGCGCGTTTCGCAAGTCTCGTGCCCTTCGCAACCACCTGTAACTCCACGCACCCACATCGGCTCGGACGCTAAAGTGGATCGTTCTCGATCCGGGCTCGGTATCCCACTCTGTCGGATTGTGGCTCGCCGAGCGGGACCTCGCGCAGGGCCTCCGAGTGACAGGCAGAGAGGACGCCCCCGCCACCCCGACCGTCCGGGATCGCGGACAGGGACCCCGCGAAGCTGCGAGCTCTTCGCCGCCGCGACGCCCCGCGGCGGCGGCACGCCCGCTGCAATGTCGTGGGTCAGGAGGTCACGATGGAATTCATGAGAGACGGCGGCTTCGGGATGTGGCTCATGTTGGCGGCGTTCGTGGCGGCGGGCGCCCTCGCGGCGCGAGCCAAGCCTGCGGATCGGGCGCGGGTGCTCGAGCGAGGAGGCAGCTCGGTCCTGATGCTCGGCGTGCTCGGCATGGCGATGGGCATGGTCGCGGTCTCGCAGAAGTCCGCGAGCTTCCCCAGCCAGACCGAGGCGATCGCGATGGGCCTCGGCGAGCTCGCCAACAACGGCATCCTCGCGGCGATCCTCTTCGTGCTGCTCCAGGTCGGCGCCCTGGCCGTCGGCCGGTCGACCGCTCAGCCTGCGTGAACGAGCTTGCGGACCGCGTCGGAGAAGGTGACCTCGACGCGGCCTTGCTCCACCGTCGTGACGACGCCGATGCCGAACCGAGGGTGCGCGAGCGCGTCGCCGCGTGAGAAGTACTGGTCGGGGCGGTAGGGGCGGACGACGCCCGCGTCGCCGAGCCGCCTGGCCCAGGAGCTCGAGCCCGAGGTGTCGTTCTTGTCCCAGCCGAGGCCGAGCACCGCGCCGAGGCGATCGAGCACCTGGGTCGCGTCCTCTCGCTTCGTCGCCCACACCGCGCGCGGCACCGCGATCCACTCGTTCGGGGAGCGGCCGCGCGCGGCGACGTCGGGGAAGCCGAGCTTCGCCCAGCCGGCGCTCGTGGCGCCCGGGACCTGGAAGGGCGTCACCACGCGCCGCACCGCTTGCTCCAGCGGGACCGGCGCCGCCCGGAGCGACGCGATGCGGTCCGTCAGCGACGCGAGGCCGACCTCGGTCGCCACTGCCTCGAGCGCCTCGATCAGGCCGCGGACGATGGTGCGCGGATCCGACGACGTCCCCCTCGTGCGCTCGAGCACCTCCGCGATCGCGCGCTCGAAGAGCGGGCGAGCCAGCACCGGCGCGAGCAGCGTCCGCGGCTCCTCGAACCGGAGCGCGATCGCCCGCGTCAGCACCTTGAAGAGCCAGCCCTTCTGCGCGCCGCGGCCGAGCCCGCCGAGCCCCTCGCGGATGTCGAACTCCCGGCCCAGCGCCTTCGCCAGCATCGGGCGCAGCGGCTCCAGGCGCACCGCGCCGATCACCGCCGCGTGCTCCCCGAGCTCCTCCACGGCGATCTCCTTGATGCCCTCGAGCAGCGTCGACGCGAGCTGCCCCGGCTCCTCCCAGTCGATCTCCTGGCACTTCTGCGCGAGCCCCTCCACGCGAGGCTTGAGCCAGCCGGGCAGCGAGAGCCCGCCGCGACCGCTGGCCGTCGGCATCGGCACGGGGCCGAGGTTCGCGCCCTTCTTGGTCGTCAGGGGCTTCGGCGGATCCGTCGTCGGCGTGCGCGGCGCGCCGTTCGCGCCCGACCTCGCCGGCTTCCCCTTCGCCGCCTTCGACCCTGCCGCCGTCGGCCTCGCCGGACTCGGATTCGCGGACGCCTTCGCGGGGGCCTTCGCGGCCGGTGCTCTCGCCGGCTTCGCCTTCGCGGACGCCTTCGCGGCTGGTGCTCTCGCCGGCTTCGCCTTCGCGGCCGCCTTCGCGGCCGGTGCTCTCGCCGGCTTCGCCTTCGCGGACGCCTTCGCGGCGGGCGCTCTCGGCGGCGCCTTCGCTGCCGGTGCCGGTCTCCCCTTCCCGTTCGCGCTCGAGCCCGCTCCGCGCTGGGTCTTCGCCTTCGTCGCCTTGCCGTTCGAGGCAGACGTCTTCCGGCTCTTCGCCGCAGTCGCCTTCGTCCGGCCGACCGTTTTGCCCATGGCTCGCCAAGCGTACAGCCACACCCCAGGCCGCTCCGAAAGAATTGGATCGGGTGGCCCGGGGGCCGGGGCGAAACCAGCACGAGACCCCGCTCCGAGCCCCTCCCCCTCACAGCTCGGCGGCCCAGGCGAGGACCTGCCCCGCGTCGGGGGACACGTGGAGGACCCGCTCCGCGGAGTGCTTCGACGCGGGGCACCGCTCCTCGGCGGCGAACACCCGCCTGCCGAGCTCCTCGCCCGAACGGGCGTCCAACACCACCACCTCCTCGTCGATGCCGAGGCGCTCCAGCGAGAACGTCTCCCCGACGGGCACCCCGCCCTCCAGCAGCTGATGGCCGTCGCACCGGGACATCGCGCGCCCGGGCCTGCCGGTCCCGAGCGCTACCCGATCCGTGGTGGACAGGCGCCCCGTCCTCCCAGCCGTGTAGGCGCGGTCCCGCGCGCTCAGGTAGACGATCAACGCCTGCGCCTCGCGCGCGCCCCCGAGGGGCCTCTCGCGCACGGCGCCGAGCGTGGGGCGCAGCAGCTTCCCTGAGACCCACGTCCACCTGCCCGCCAGCGCCACCCTCTCGGGCGCCGCGCCCGCGAGCGCTACGGACGCCTCCAGCGCCTCGTCCGACCCTGCCGCGGCGCCCCCGCTCACCGCCCACGACGGGATGGTCGCCAGCACCTCCGCAGGCGAGAGCTCCACCGAGCCCGTCCCGAGAGCGTCCGCTGTCGCTCGCTTCCCGAGGAGCGTCACCTCCGCCTCCTTCGGCGCCAGGAAGCGCACCGTCAGGCCGCCGTCCGCGTCCATCATGGCCCCGCACCCGGGGCCGAACCGGAGGCACGCCTCGTCGTCGAACACGTGGTGCGCGCCGCAGTCGATCCTCATCCAAGGCCCGTCCTTCGGCAGCGTCTTGGCCACGACCGGAGAGAACGGGAGCCTGACCGACTCGATGCCGACGTACTCCGTCAGCCAGCGCCGGCCCTTCGCGACCACCACCACCCCGTCGGATCGCCCCCAGTACATCAGCGCATCCACCCGAACCGTCACGCGCGCCACTCCGTCCGGCCCCGCCACCGCCCGCGTGCCGCGCACGTCCACCTCGAGCCCAGGCAGCGTCTTCACCTCGATCACGTACTGCTCGGGCGTCGCGTCCACGACCCTGCCTTCCAGCGGCGCCTCCGCGCGGCAGCCCGAGAGCGCCACCGCCACCACCAGCGCGGCGGCCGGACCGAGGCTCGCGAGACCGTGCCTGCCCACGCGCCAACCCGTGCAGCCGCCCGCCGCCCGCCGCAACCAGCGCCCAACGCCACGACCGCGGACGCCGGACTCACGAGCCAGCCGCGGCAGGCCCCACCGCGGCGGCGAACCGAGGGAGACGCTTGACAGTGCGCGAAGCCCGACTAGAGTCCCGTTCGCGCGGTGGAGCAGCCTGGTAGCTCGTCGGGCTCATAACCCGAAGGTCGTAGGTTCAAATCCTGCCCGCGCAACCAACTGAAGTGGCAGGGCGATCTCACAAAACGTGAGGTCGCCCTTCGCGCTTCTTGGGCCACGTTTGGGCCAGCGAGCTGCACCGACCGACGGGCAAGACCAGGGGCATCGTTGCCCGTGCCGCCCATCTCCGACGCCGAGACCATCGGAGTCAGGACGATGCCCAGCAAGCACGGCAAGGGATGGCGAGCGCGGTGGATCGACGAGCACGGCAAGCGGCAGAGCGAGAGCTTCAAGTACCGCCGTGACGCCGAGCAGTTCGAGCGAACGAAGAAGGCCGAAACCGAACAGGTGCATCGCGGTCTTCGTCGAGCAGCGCCGGTCGATCGTACCTTCCGCGAGCTGAAGGACTACTGGCTGGCGAACCGAGTGCCGGCGAAGAGGAGCGGCGAGCACGACGCCAGCATCATCAACGCCCACCTCAAGGAGTTCGACGACGAGCTGCTGAGGGACATCGGCGTCGCGACGGTGGACCGGTTCGTGGTCACGAGGGCCCACCTCGACAAGAAGACGCTCTCGAACATCCTCACCCTGCTCATCTCGATGCTGAAGCTCGCGGTCGAACTCGAGTGGCTCGAGAAGGCGCCCAAGATCAAGAAGCCGCGGATCCGCCTCATCAACTCGGACTACCGCTACCTCCGGACCGATGCCGAGATCAGGCGGTTCCTTCTCGCAGCCGGGGCCGAGGCCGAGATGGTCTTCGTGCTCTACGCCATGGCCGTCTACACCGGCATGCGTGCTGGCGAGCTAGCCGGGTTGCACTGGGACGACATCTCGTTCGAGCAGCGGCTCATCACGGTCCATCGCTCGTACCGCGGGCCGACCAAGGCTGAGGACGTCCGCCACGTGCCGATCCTCGATGCGCTGCTTCCGATCCTGCGACGCTGGCGCCTTCGACATCCGGGAAGGCTCGTGTTCACGAACGCCGCCGGCACGATGCTCGGCAGGTCCGCCCGCGTCTTCCAGGAGGTTCTTCGACGTGTGCTCGATCGCGGCGGATTCCCGCAGCAGAGCCGGAAGGGAAAGCTTCGCCGGTACATCGTCTCTCACGACCTCCGTCACACGTTCGCGAGCACGTGGATGATGAAGGGGGGCGACCTCTTCAGGCTCCAGAAGATCCTGGGCCACAAGACGGTGCAGATGACGCTCAGGTACGCCCACCTCGCCCCGGCTGCCTACGCCGAAGACTGGGGGCGGTTCGCGACCTTCTCCGCCGAGGACGCCACCGTCACGTCGATCGCCGCTGTCGCTACGACGATGCAGCCCGACGACTCGGTGCAGGCGCCCGAGGAGGAGACGGGCAAATCCACGGCAGTCGTTGCCCGTGAGATCGGTCGCGATGTCTGGCTCTCTGACGAGGACAGCAGCTCCGACGCTGCTGGAAAGGAAGCTCGTCATGGAGAAGCCCCTGCTCACGTACGCCCAGGCCGCGGCCCTGCTCGGCCTGAAGCTCCCGACCCTCTACACGCTCGTGTCACGACGTTCGGTCCCGCACGTTCGTCTCTCCGGCCGCATCGTGCGCTTCGATCCCGCCGTGCTGGAAGCCTGGCGCAACAGTCGAGCGGTTCCCGTCGATGAACGCCCGCGCCGACGTGCTTCCTCGTCGGCGGGGCGGTGAAGCAGAAGCAACAGGACCAAGACTGCTCCAACGGGAGCAGCGTCCCGAAGGGACGAAGGGGTCCGGCTCGCCAGCCACGAGACGACGAGGGTTGTTTGCGCCCCCCCTCGATGGGGTTCGACACTCTCGTCCTCACGAAAAGGGTTCCCGAGTCGATCAACGTCGAGACTCGGGGAGCGTGGGAAGGGATCGTTCGGCGGCATCCGCTGAGCTTCCTTCCCCAGTTGTGGGCCTTCCAGGATCGGTCGAGCGAGGGGTGGAAGGTGTGGTGGCAGCCGGACGACCACGTCCTCGAGATCCGGCTCAGCGTGCCCGTGGTCATGGATCGATCGTCGATCACCAACTACCCGCTCAAGCAACTTGAGGTCGAGAGCTTGGCACGGGTGGCGTGGTCGATCTCGCGAGCCCTTGGGCTCAAGGCATCGGATTCGACCTCGCCGAACTGGTGGAGCGATTTTGGGGTGCGATCCGCAGCCATCACGATGGACGTGGACGTCGCCGATCCGGCCGGCGTCGTCGGTGTGCTCCACGGTCTCCGCCACGCTGGCGTGTGGGCCGGGTACCGCACCACGTGTCGCTGGAGGAGCGGAACGCGGGAGGTGCAGGTGTACGCGAAGGGGCCCGAGCTGAAGAAGAAGCTGAGCAAGGAGGACTACGCCAAGCTCGAGCGTCGTCTCGGCGCCCTCGATCGCGTGCTCAGGCTGGAGGTCACGCTCGGGGCCGCCGACATCAAGGGTGTGTTGGGCCTCAAGGACACGGTGTGGCTGCCGCGGATCGAGGCCATGAACCGGCGCGAAGTGCTGTCCTGGATCCTCTTCGATGAGGTCAACAACAAGCTCAAGATCCGTCGCGTCTTCAAGAGGAAGTCGAGCGCAAGCGATCGGGCGCTGGCCCTCGCCGATGATCTCGTCGCCGAAGCACGAGAGCAGGGAGAGCAGCCCAACATGGCCGTGGTCACTAAATTGGTCGGTGCCTCCTTGCTGTTCGGCGGCGTCGGCAACAGCCGCGACCTGTGCGACCGCTACGGCTTCGCCCGGGCGACGGCGAACTCGTTCCGGCGAGAGCTGGTCGCCCGAGGCTTCCCACCGGGTGTAGCGGTCGAGCCCAACAACCATCGCCTCATCGGCTCCGTCGTTCGAGGGGTCCGCGATCTCCTCGGCAACAAGGCACCGAAGAAGCCGTTCATCCCCGAGCACGACCGGGAGCGGCTCACGATCACGGCACCTTGGGTGTTGGAACACGATGCCACGCGGACCAGCCCCGGCATGTCGATCGACGACCACAGCCTCGACGACCTGGATCTGGAGGGGCTCGATGCGTAGCGAGCGCTCACCCGAAGTGCGCCTTGCGATGGCAGTTGGGGCACGCGGCAACGGCGTTCTCCACGGTGTCGTCGCCGCCGTCCGCGAGCCGAACTCGGTGGTGAACCTCCAGGTAGGGGGTTCCGTTCGAAGCACGCGCGAATGGAGCAGGGCTGCTGCACATCTCGCAGGTGCCCGCCGCACGGGCGAGAACCTCCGCGACGACGTCCGGGTTCCGCTGGAACACGTTGACAATGGTGGCGACAACCGATGGTTTTCGCGGCGCTTTCCTCAGGCGTTCCCGGCGCTCCTCCGAACTGGAGCGACCCGCGATCCGCACGGCCTGCTCGAAGCTCGCTGCCTCAATCTCCTGGCCGCCCCAGCTCGCGATCTCCTCGCAAAGACCGGGAGTGCTCGACGTCCTGTGATCGGCCCGATGTCCGCGCGTGCAGAGCACGTCCAGATAGTCGAAGAACGCCGGAGCGATCGTCATCTCCCATTCCGAGCCGGAGGGATCCTTCGACGGGGTGTAGTAGCCGTTCCGTGCCGGCGTGCGCTTGTACCGCCGATAGTCGGAGTGATCGTCCCAGGACCATGAGGCAAGCGCCGCGGGAAGCCGCCCCTCCGTGACGGACAACCAGATCCGGTCGGGTCTCGCCGAGAGCGGAACGATGCGCCCACAATAGATCCGCAGCTTTCCGCCCCCCTCGTCGCTGGCGAAGTAGAACTCGGGCCGCCGCTGCCGGATGAAACTGGCGGCGGTTGCGAGGATCTTCCGCGTCTGGGCCGGGAGCGAGCCGAACTTCGGCGAGGTGTCGGGCGTGGGGCTGTGGCGGACACCCGTGAGCATCTCCACCACCTGGCGCAGTTGGTCCTCGTTCACCCGGTCGATGGTCACGACCTTCTGCTTCACCCCCGGGACACCGAGCTTCTTGGCGAGCTTTCGTAACGGGCCGTAGGTGTCCCCAAAGATCGACCGAAGCGCGTTGGTGATCGGCGTCTCCGTGGGCTTGCCCGCCTCGTACGGGGTGAGCGGATTCCAGGGCCCGCCTGCTCGACGCAACGAGACGGTCTGCGCGATCGGATCGACGGCCTCGATCTTCGCGAGGCCGAGGATACCCCATGCGGGCTCCACTCCGTCGCCCATCCATAGAACGACGTCGTCACCCGCCTCCATCTCGGCGTAGAGCTTCCCTGACCCCGGCGCGCCTCCAAAGGGCCACGTGATCGTTGTGCCGTCGCGGAGTAGCGGGACGACGTCGCGGTAGTGCATGTGCCCAGCGGCGCCGTCACTTCGACTCTCGCGGCTGTTGTTGACGCCGAACCACCAGGCGGACATGGCGAGCCACCCTACCGGTTACGCCTGGCTGCCGAAACAGCGTCCGGCCGTGAAAGTCAGGTCGCGCGCCATGAGGACGAACCAGGCTGCGGCGGACTTATCAGGAAGACGGGCGGCGGCGGCCGAAGGGGCAGGCCGAGAAAGGGGCGCCTCCTCGTGGCGGGTTCATTCTCGACGGCCGCCCGACGTAGACGCCGGGCATGCCCCCTCGAGTCCGCGCGCTGCCCACCGCTTCTTCGACGTCGTCCCGGCAGGGACGCTCGAGGGAGCGACGGCCACCGCATCCCAGGTTCGTTCTGGACGGGCTCGGGCTCCACCGGATTGCTCGAGCTGCCATCCGGGACCTGCAAGAGAAGGTCGTAGTTCTCGAGGCCCTCGTCGGCCTCTTGGACAGCGTGGGGTCCGAAATCTTCCCGGGTGATGAGCCCGGCCAGCTCCGAAGCGCAACCACGATCTTGAGGACCACCCTCGAAGAGATCGCGTCCACCGCCATCGAGGCGGCAGTCGCCGTCGGCCAGGTGCGCCTCGTCGGGCAGCTTCGGGGGATCGAGATCGAGGAGGGGCCGGAGGAGTAGTTGTCGTCGGCCTTAGACGAACCCGTCTGCACAGAATCCTTCGGGCAGATCCGCGACCACGTTCAGATCGACAGTCCCGTTGGCCAACGACACCGTGAGCTTCAGCGGAAGTGTCGCCAGATCGATGCCCGTCCTTGCCCGAACCTGGGACCGAATGGCTGCACGCTCCGCGTGGACTCGCTGTTGCAGACGAAGGGCTTTGTCCTGAAGGGAGGAGGCCGCGTCCCGGGCGGAGCTTCCCGTCTTGTCCGTCCGGACCCCTCCTCCCATCGGCCGGTACAGCAGCCCATCGGAGAGCTGGACGAACATGGTCACACCACCGGCTCGGGCTGCCTTTCGCTCGGCGGCGGTCATCCGAGACTCACCGACATACAGCGTTGCTCGAACGCGATACGGCTCCAGGAGGTCGGGCCAGCTTTCGAGCACGCATTCCAAGAGAGCCTCATCCTCGAACGAGTCGTGGTCCTTCACATCCACGAAGTAGAGCGTGTCCTCGCTCACGAGGACGAACAGCAGCTCGCTGGTTCGCCAGGCGAACCCCTCTGGAGCCGGGCGCTCGTCGTTCGGGATGTCGAGATGCAGGTGATAGATTCCCCAGTCGAACAGGAGATGATCCGCAGTTCGTGCTCGGCGGAGGCGCGTGCTGAGGAACGGGAGGAGGTCATCACCAGCCACGGAGTGCGCCGCGATTCGGTGAAGGGCGAGAACGATGCTTGGAGAGAGGTCCGTGCGCCCGGAAAGAGCCGACGACCACAGCACGCGCCTCGGCCGCTGGTCGATGCGGCAGATATTGGCGTTGTAGAACTGGTATGCGATCTCGTTCACATCGAGGTCGTTCGATACGTCCCACCCGCGGGCCCGCAGAAGCAACAACAGGCCCTCCTTCAGGTCCCGAAGGAAGTCGGCTTCGACCGTCGTCTCGGAGATGCCTCCGTCGCTCATGTCCGTCACGGTGACGGTTGACCCTGTGCCCTCCTGACACGGATGTCCAGGCGCCACAGCCGAGCAATCTACTTGTTCGCCTTCTTGGTCATGAAGACCAACCCGAAGCTCCGCACGATCCGCACCACGATCCCGGTCGTCACCTACGCGACGATCGCCTACCTGGCGGCGGAGGCCGGGCTGACGATCGGGCAGTTCGTCCAGGCCGCGCTGATCGACGCCGTCGCCGGGAAACGTCCTGCCTTCCTCGACGGCGTCGGTGTGCCGCCGGAGTCCGACGAGGGGTCTCCGATCGACATCAAGATGCCCGGGGAAGACGGCTGCGACCCGAGCCCGGAGAGCGACCTCAACATCGAGGATCTGCTCTGACGCTCCCCATCATCAAGATCGCGCACCTCGGTGGACGGTGCACGTGATCGCTTTTTTCCCGAAACTCCTTGGAGGACCCCATGACCCGCGAAGCCCTCGACACGAACGCTGCCCCCCGCTGCACCGGCGACGATCACCCGATCGTTCGGGCCGTCGTCCGGCGAGACGAAGGCGTCGAGCTTCTCCGGGTCATCCAGCAGGAGATGGCCAAGGCCGCCGCCGAGCTGCGCTTCCTCGACGAGAACCGAGACGAGTACGAGCCCGACGAGCTGCTCGAGCGCGGTCGGTCCATCACCCGGCAGGTTCGAGCCCTTCGTCGGCTCGCCGAACTCGAGTGCACCCGGATCCGCCGGTTCGGCCGTCCACCGCTCCGGCTCGACGATCCCATGGTCCGTCGTGCGCTCGGCCTCCTCGTGGAGCGCATCGTCGAGGTGGGTCACGAGGTGCTGCCCGAGAACACCGCCGACGAGATCGAGATGAGGTTCCGCGAGCGGCTGGCGGCGGAGCCCGACGTGCCGTGGCCGTGACGGGAGTTGAGTAACCTGAGAAGTTGATGAACTTCCCTCCCGAGCGGAGCGGATGGTCAACCTGGAAGTTCATTTCCCGGACCGGAGCATCGTAGAGGTTCTCGGACATCCTTCCGGGACGACGACGATGAAGATGGCAGCCATCTATTTGAGGACGAGCACGGACCGGCAGCACACGGCGAACCAAGAGCCCGCCGTTCGTCGGCTCGCCGAGGCCCGCGGCTACGAGGTCGTGAAGGTCTTCGAAGAGCAGGTCTCGGCCGTGAAGCACCGGCCGGCATGGGCCGCCCTTCGTGAAGGCGCCCATCGTGGCGACTACCACGCCGTCATCATCTACGCGCTCGACCGAATCGGGAGGAGCATGGTGGGCAACGTCCAGGAGGTGCTAACCCTCGATCGTCTCGGCGTCGAAGTCGTCTCCGTCCGTGAGCCATGGCTCGACATCGGCGGGCCCATCAGGACTTTGCTGATCGCGATACTGTCGTGGGTAGCGGAGGAGGAACGCAGGCAAATCGCCTCCAGGTCCAAGCTTGGGGTCGAACGTGCCCGTCGTGAAGGCAAGAGGATCGGGAGGCCACCGACGGCGATCGATGTGGAGCTGGCCGGAGGGTTGAAGGACGACGGCCTCTCCGTTAGGGCCATCGCCAAGCGGCTCAACATCCCCAAGAGCACGGTCCACAAGGCGCTGAGCGCGTAGATTCAAGCTGCTCCCGCTGTACGCTGCCACCATGCAGCATTCCGACGTGTCTGTCCTGGTGCTGGACATCGGCTCGACCATCAGCGGCTCGTTCGGGTGGGCCCGTTTGGTGGAAGGCGAACTCTGCGGCGATGGCAACATCGACAACTGCTGCCGGATGTTGGTCCACGATCTCTCGTGTGGCCGCCGAGTAGCCTTGGGCATCGAGGCGCCAGGCTTCTTGCCGGTCCCTCAGGTGTCGAAGGACCTGAGCCGCGGTCGTGACGGTGAACGGGATCGATCATGCTTCGCTCCCGCCGGAGGCTATGTGGCGATGCTCGGCCTTCACGAACTGCTGTTCGTCTTGCGTGGGATCCGAGGTATCGCGACCTGCACCCTGGACTGGACCGCTTGGGCGGCTGGCGGGCCGGACCCGGTGCTGCTGTGGGAGGCGTTCGTCTCCGGTGCGGCCCACACCAAGACCAACGACCACGTCGCAGACGCCGCAACCGCCGCGTTCGAGTTCTTCTCCCGCTTGAAGGGTCAGAACCTCACCTCGGATGTCGCGGTGGCGGCTCCTCGGGAGGTGTTCTCACTGCTGGGCGCCGGCTTGCTGTGGGCGGGCCTCTCCGAGGATGCTGGTGTTCTGCGGATGCCGGCGCTGGTGATCAAGCCGAAGGCACCCTACTGCGGCCTCGCCCCGGCCGTCCCCAAACTACCCCCCGTCACGGTCGGCTGATCAGCGTCAATTCTCGGCGAGATCACGCCTCCACGAAAGCATCGCCCCAGCAGTCCAGAAACGGAGCGATTGCCGGACAGACGAACCCCCAAAACGACCGCGGACCCAGCCGACTAGGCGAGCTTCGCGGGCGTCCCGTGCAGCTTCGTGTACGCACGGGGACTCCCACCCGCGCCGCCATTTCCGGTCCGTTATCATCCGGGGCTCCCACGGAAGGGGCTGCGGGGCTTGATCGTGTGGGGCATGGATATGGTGCGGCGGAGTGTGGTGAAACCGCGAAGCGATGGCAGTTCGGCGCGAAGGCGCAACGCTCACAAGTCGTCGTCCACCCAGTCGTCCTCAATGATCACGCGACGAGCGATGAAGAACCCGACGATCGGCACATCGGGAAGGTGCTGGCCGAGCACGATGCAGGCGGCACGGAAGTGCGCGCCCGTCGTGAGGACATCATCGAAGATCCCGATTCGAGCCGGACGGGGCGAGAGCAGGGCCTCGTTGACCTCAAGGTTGTCCACGAGGCGGTCCACGTCCCGGGACCGCTCACTTCGGTGGAGCGGCTCGGTACTCTCCCGCTGGTGGAGAAGCTCGCGTAGCTCCGCGCCGGTGCCCAGGCATAGCTCTGCCAGTACCTGAACCATGCGGTCGTCGTACTCGTCGTCGTCCGGAGCCTTCGACGGCGGGATCGGGACGAGCGTTGCGCCCTTCAGCCAATCACGGTCGATTGCCTCCCTGAACTCCCTCGCCGCCTGGCGGATCGCCTGCCGCTTGTACTTCCACTCGGGCTTGCCCCGCTTGAGCGGAGATTTCTTGAGATTCGAGATGAGGCTGTTCGTCTCTCCGGCCTTGAACCCGCCCCTTGGGATGTACTCCCGCAGAAAGTAGCACTCGTCCGCGTGGTCGAGGCGAACGTGGTCGCCCAGGTGCAGCGCGTCGATCCTAGTTAGCAACACTTGCCAGTGTGCTGCGAATGTCGTCGAAGCTGCTGACCCTTACGGCGCCCTTCTCGGCGAACGCCGCCGGCCAGGTCAGGTCCGGGTTTCGGAAGCAGCTATCGAGAATGAAGAGCTTTCGCCCCTGCTTCAAAGCGGCGCGTGCTTGGATCAAAGTGCCCGAGGTGTTACCCGCCTCTACGATGATCGTCGCCGCAGTGAGCGCCGACATTGTCACGTTCCGCTCTGGGAAGAACACTCGATTCTGCTTCCAAATCTGAGAGCGGTAGCGCTCCACGGGGACCTGGCTCACCACCAGGAACTTCTTCGCCAGGTCCGCCTGCAGCGATGCGTTCTCCTTCGGGTAGGATTCGGAAAGCGGCGTTCCGAGGACGGCGATCGTCCGCCCCCCAAACTCCAGGGCCGTCGTGTGGGCTACGGTGTCGATGCCCGCCGCAAGCCCCGAAACGATCGTCCAATCCTCGCGAACAAGTTCTCGCACGAGCTGACGAGTCCGCTTCACGCCTTCGGCCGTCGGCTTGCGTGTACCGACCACGGCGACGCACCGTGACTCGACCAGGTCCCAGGCGCCCTGGTAGTACAGCAGCTCGACGGGGTGCGCCGCGTCGCGCAGCTTCGCCGGGTACTCACCAGCACGGTGAACCCTGACCCCGAAGTGGCGTACGCCGCTCGCTCGCAGGTGGGCGACGACTCGCTCGCCGGTCTTCTCGGCCTCCCCGGGGTCCACGAGGTCGGAGGGCAAGGCGGTGGCGTGCTCACGGAACAGGTCCGCGATCCGCTTGAAGGTGCTGCTCTCGTCCCGTAGCCACAGGGCTTCATAGGCGCCCAGCTCCCGCATCGGGGACACGCTACGCCCGGGGCTGCCCGGCGGCTTGAAGTCGAGCTTCTCCTGGGACACGGCCTGATCGTCGGTGGAAGGCAGCTTCTGCGAAGCTGCTCGGGTGAGCAGCTTAGAATCCGAACGAGCCTCGGTCAACCGCAACCGAGGGTGGACCGCTCGCTCGTCCTCAGCGGCGACGCCGCTAGCGCCGGACGCTCTAGGTGCGCGGTGCACGGGCCGCCTTCCCCTGGAGCGGCTTGGCCTCGGTCGTGACTGCGGGTCTCGCCCGAAGCTGCTCGATGACCTCGTCGGCGACTTCGGGCGAGATCGAGAACGCGGCCAAGGCGAACCGCAGAGCGTCGGCGGTACTTACGAAGCCCCCACGGGCGTCCGCTCCAAGTTGTTGGAGGTCGGTCGCCCGTGGGTAGGCTCGTCGGGCCTTCTCGACGGCGCTGCCGGACCGTCGGCCGAAGGCGTCCACGAGCCGGGTGGCGGCTCTCCTCACGCTGCCGCAGTCCTTGATGAACTGGGCGAGGTCCAGCCTTGGCGATGGATCGGAAGCGCTCGTCCCTCGAACCGTAGCGATCTGCCGAACCCGCTCCGGCGAGATCCCCGGCGTCGAGGAGATGTACGCAAGCGCTCCCTCCTCTTCGAGAAGGCCGTCCTTGAACTCTTGCAGGACCCTCTCGAACATCCCGTGGAACAAGGCGAGCGAGGCGTCGTCGGTCGTGATGTTGTGGCGGCCGTCCCTCGCGACCGCCACCGTGGCGTCGTGCTTCCGGACCTCGTCGGTCAGTCGGCCGAGAAGGGCAGCGTCCGCACGAAGCGTCTCGTTCCACGCTCCGGTCCGAGCGGCCCGTTGGACCCCGGCACCGAGCTGAAGCAGGCGAAAGACGGCCCCCACGATCGCCTCGACGTCCTCCTCGTCTGGGTCCCTCTCGTCTTGGGCCATGGTTGGGCCAGAGCGTGCGTCAGGCCCAGCAGGTCAGCAAGGTGGGGCAGCTTGACGTGTTCGGAAGCCCCGGTAACGTCAGGTCCGACAGAACCACAAAGGTGGACGAGATCGGCGGCTGGTCCTCATAACCCGAAGGTCGTAGGTTCAAATCCTGCCCGCGCAACCATCGTTTCCTACGACACCTGAAGCCCCGGAAGGTCCGCCTCCCCGGGGCTTCGTGCTTCCATGCGGCAGGTCTACGACTTGGTGGGGGCTCATGGCCGGGGGCAAGGCTACGACGGCGCCTCGTCCTAGTCGGACCCTTGTCCGCTAGGTTTGGTCCTCCGCTTCGACTTGCCCAAGGGCCTCGCCGCGCCCATCCGCAGCCGCAAGGGCCGCGCGCGCTTCCTGGTCGGTGGCCTCGGTATGCCCCGCGGCGCCATAGGCCTTGGTGGGCGGCGAGGGCCGCCTCGGTACACCCCGGATCAGGCTAGCCTGGTAGCCGATGCCCGAAGAGAAAGTGATCTGCGACGAGCACGGCGCGGGCATGTCCGCGACCTTCACGTGCCGGCACATCGCGAGGGGCGAAGCGGCGCGCTTCCTTTCGGATGAGGAGGCCACCGCAGACGCGCCCTGGCCCGATGCTTACTGCGAGCAGTGCGCGGCGTTTCGCGACGCGCAGGGCGGTGAGTGGAACGACGTCTCGGAGGAATTCGCGGACGTGACCGTTCTCTGTCACCGTTGCTACGAGGACAGGCGACGGGCGTTGGTACCCGTGCCGACGGACCGGTGACCGTCTCGCGGCTACGCTCTTGGAGCTTCGACGACCTTGCAGATCGGCTTCCCGTCCGAGCTCTTCGCGGGCCGGTGGCAGCCGATGAGCACGCTGTGGTCGCCGGGCTGGCTGATGGCGGTGTCCACGGCGAGGCGGTAGTCGACGAGGGCGTGGCGGAGCCTGAAGGCGAGGCGGACGACGGCGCGCGCGCGACGAAGCGTGGGGGCCCGCGCCGGCTGATCGTGATCGGCAAGGGAGGGATGCTCGACGGCGAGTGCGAGCAGGAGCGTCTCCAGGGCACGGTCGACGAGGGCTACGACCCAGAGCTCGCGCGCGACCACGAAGCGGGCGAGGAGGTCGTGACTCATCTCTTGTTCGATGCTGCTTGGGCTTGGGGCTCTGGGCGAAGACCTCGAGGTAGAGTTCTTCGTCGAGCCGAGCGAGGTCCCCTTCAGCGGCGACGACGAGCAACTCGTCGCAGAGATTCATGGGGACGCGGATGGCTCCCGCCGCGTGGGCGGCGGCTCGTCGCACGGCTACGTCGGCTCCCCCCTGACCATCGACAGCGCTCGCGAGCTGCGCGGGTCAAGGTCATCCTGCTACCCGACCGGGGGACCGTCCGCCGAGCGGGTACCCGCTTCCAGGCTACTCGCTCACGTCCGAACCCGGACGGTTACGTCCCAGAGGCTTCACGCGCTTCACCCGCGTCCCGGCTACTTCCTCACGTCCGAACCTGGACGGTTACGCTGATTCGCATTCTCTTGGGCATGGACCTGAACCGTCAGGAGACGGTCCCACCGCGATGGCTAGCGGCGGTCGATGAGTTTCACAAGAGGCTCGACGACGCGCGCATCCAGCTCAGCCACGCCGCGCACGAGATCGAGCCTGACCGCGAACGCCGTGTTGCTCGCCTGCCCGTCCGTGTTCGTCGCGTCGTACTCGTGAACGACGGGAGGACCGTCCGGCTCGCCGTTCTCCCAGAACCAATACTTGGCGTGCCAGTAGGCCCACTTGCATCGCTCGGATGACGCGCTTCGGATGAAGCCCGCCACCACGAGTGGCTCGGTGACAAGCGGACGCTTCGTGAAGTCGTCGGTGCCGCCTCGGTCATGTAGGAACACGGACACGTAGGGCACGATGGAGGGTCTCTGCTCGTCCACGTAAAAGCGCGCGAACCAACTCGCATTCCACTTCTGCGGTTGGTCCATGTGGAACGAGGACTCCGTCCCCGCGGTATTCATCGAGTGCGCGGACGAGTGCCAGTTCGCAGGCTCATGGGGCCAGCCTTTTGCAGGGTCATGGGGCCAGGGAG
>CAZBJI010000101.1:0-28696 GCA_964492175.1 uncultured Polyangiaceae bacterium
TCGACACCGCGCCGGGGCTGCAGCCGTTTGGGTTTGCGGGCGGGCTCTACGATCCGGACACCAGGCTCGTGCGATTTGGGGCGCGGGATTACGACGCCGAGGTGGGGCGCTTCACCTCGCGGGATCCGCTGCTCCTCGCGGTCGGCGGACCGAACGTGTTCGCGTACGCGGATGGGGATCCGGTGAACCGTCGCGACCCGCTCGGTCTCTACGGCGACGATAGCGGCGCGCAAGGTGGCCCTCCGGCTTATCCGGACCCTGAGGGTCCTGATGGACCGCCGGAGAATCCATCGGGTCAAGGCGTGCGCGAAGCATGCATCGTAGGCTGCGTATTTGCGTACATTTTCTGCACCGGACCCGATTGGCTGTGCGAGAGCGTCCTCGAGACGTGTCTGAAGTTCTGTAACACCCACTTTCCGCCGAGGCCGAACATCTGTCCGTAGGGCTGCTGGTGTCCGGCGGGGAGTGACTCACCGTGATTGTCACGACGGTCCGTGCTCTTCGTGAGCGGCGAGTGCATCGAGCGCGGTGACAGCCTCATCGTTCAACCCGAGCCGCTGGAAGAGGTTGGAGATGATAGGGGGCACATGCGTGTACAGATGGCGGAGGTGCGGCGCATTCGCCATGACCATGGAACAGATTTGCTTGTAGACGGTGAGCGCCTTCAGCGAGAACCCTTGGCGCTCGTAGTACTTAGCGACCTCCTCGTACATCGCTAGGGCGTTCGGAACGTCGCCCAACTTCGCGTAGAGGTCGCCCAACTTCAGAAGGGAGCGCGCGTCGGTGGGGTCGGCGCGTACGGCTGCCAGGAGCCGATCGATGGCGCGCTTCGGGTTCATCCGCTAAGTGTAGCGTGCGCTCCACTCACCCTGCCAGAGTGCCGCTCAGCGACGCCGGGGTGATCCGCCGCAGCGCCTCGGCGAGGCTCGGCATCACGGAGGTGGTGGTGCGGCGGAAGATCTCGGACGAGAGGGAAGCGCGGGCGCTGCTCGCGAAGGCGGCGCGCGCTGGCGGGGACGTCCGGGCCGTGACGCTCGCGCACGGGGTCGACGGCCGCTCGCTCAACGCCTGGCGGAACAACCTCGCGCGGGTGAAGGGGAAGGGGGCCAGCCCGGGCAGCGAGGACCGCGCGCGAGGCGGTCTCGTCGAGCTGTTGCCGCCCGGGCGCATCAAGGAGCAGGTGGCGCCGCCTCGGTACGTGCTGCGGGTGATGGGGGCCGAGCTGGAGCTCGGCGACGACGTGTGCGCCGACACCCTCCTTCGGGTGCTCGAGGTGCTGCGGTCGTGCTGAGCCTTTCCCCGACCGTGCGCGTCTTCGTGGCGGTCGCGCCGATCAGCATGCGCGGTTCCTTCGACGCCCTCGCGGGCGCCGTCCGGCGCCTGCAGCTCGATCCAGTCGACGGCCACCTCTACCTGTTCCTCAACAAGCGACGGCACATCGCCAAGGCGCTCTGGTTCGACGGCTCGGGCTGGTGCGTGCTCGCCAAGCGCCTCGAGGCGGGCACGCACATGTCCCCGCCACCCTCCACGGCACCACTGCCAGGGGGGTCAGTTTGCTCGCGTCTCATCGCCTTCCATGCGGCCTCCCTGCGCGGCCGAGGGGGTCAAAAAGAGGAACTGGCCGCGCAAGGGGTCAGTTATCCCCGCGCTCTACAACGGGAGCGAGCGCCGGAGGCGCGAGTGGGCCTGACCGTCGGCTCGAACGCGAGCTCGGGCGAGGTCGAGTGGCCGTTCAAGATCGACGAGAAGCGGCGCAACGGTCCAGGTTCGGACGTGAGCGAGTACTCTGGACGCGGGGCGTGAGGCGCGTGGGGCCTCTGGGACATGAAGAGACATACGAGGTCGTCCTGGGTCGAGCTCGTGGCGGAGGTGGAGGCCGGACGACGCTCCTGGAGGTCGCGCGGCGGCGGCGCGTTCGAGAGGGGGCAGCCTTTTCGAGTTCGTGGGCCGTCGCGGATTGGAGGCCTGTCACCTCCCACGCCGGCCCCGGACGCGTGTACGATGCGCGGTAGGGCTCGACCGCGGGAGCATCCATGAGCAAGCGCACGCTTTTCCTTTTCTTGGTCCTCGTGCTCGCCGTCGTCGTGGGCGCGAGCTGCAGCGCCGGCACGGGCGTGGACGGCACCGGCGCCGCGTCGAGCGGTACGGAGGGCACGGCCTCGGGCAAGCCCACCGGCAGCGGCGGCGGCTTCAACGTCGGCGGCGGCATCCAGGGCCAGGGGATCGTCATCCAGCCCGCGACGTTCGACCTGACGATCCAGGACGGCGTCATCGTCACCCAAGCGCTGACCGCCACGCTGGACGGCCAGGACGTCACCAGCCAGGTCCAGTGGGCGTTCGAGAAGCCCCTGATCGGCGACGTGAACGCCGCGCTCTTCACCCCGACCGGCTCGACGGGCGGCAGCGGCGCCGTGCAGGCGACGCTCGGCAACAGCAGCGGCACGGCGATCGCGAACGTCTACATCAAGAAGACGGTGGGCCTCGCGGCGGTGACCCAGGCCCAGAAGGACGCGCTCGACAACCCCATGGGCGGCGCCGACCCGGCGATGAACGTCGTCTATCCGTACGATCAGACGGTGTTCCCTCTCGACGTGCTCGCCCCCGAGATGATGTGGAACGGGACGGCCGCGGGCGACGTCTACAAGCTCACCCTCATCGAGAAGTACTACGAGTACACCGAGTACCTGGCGGCCCCGCCGCCCAGCCGGCACTTGATCGCCGAGGCGGACTGGACGGCCATCAGCTTCTCGGGGTCCGGCGCCCAGAGTGATCCGCTCGCGATGTCCCTGACCCGCTGGAGCAACGGCACGGCGTTCACGCCGAACACCCGCACGCTCAAGATCGCGCAAGGGCGCCTGAAGGGCGTCGTCTACTACTGGGAGCTCCCCGACGCCTGCCCCTCCGGAGGCGGCAACGGCAGGGTGCTCCGCATCAAGCCGAGCTCCCCGGTGCCGGAGCAGTTCTACACGCCCGGCGGCTGCTGGGGGTGCCACACGGTCAGCCGGGACGGAGCCAAGATGATGGCGACGCTCGACAGCGGCTCGCCGTTCCCGCAGGTGACGATCGATCTCACGCAGGATCCGGCGGTCGCGGGGTCGATCACCGCCGCGAGCGGGCTCGGCGGTACCTTCAGCGCCTTCAACAACGACGGCACCAAGGTCGTCGTCTCGAACGACGGCGCAGGCGCCACCGACATCCTCCGCATCGCCGACGCCAACAACGGGGCGATCCTGAACCCCGACGCCATGGGCGCGAACTGCGCCGAACCGGCGTGGTCGCCCGACGGCACGAAGCTCGCCGCCATCTGCGGCGTCTCGGGCGGCGGCTGGGCGTTCGACTCGTTCACCGGAAACCTCAGCATCGCGGACGTCGGCCCCGACGGCTTCACGGTGTCGAACCAGCAGGTCATCATCCCGCAGGGGTCCCCGGGGCGCCCCGCCTACCCGAGCTTCACGCCCGGGTCGGAGTGGATCGTGTTCGGCCGCCCGACCGCGGGCTCGCGCTCCACCGGCGGCGGCACCCTCTGGCTCACGAACCTCGCCGGGACCGAGGTCAAGCAGCTCACTGCGACCGGCACCGACAACTTCGGCCTCGACGACCGGAGCTTCAATCCGGTGCTCGCGCCCCTCCGGGCGGGCGGGTACTTCTGGCTCGTGTTCATCTCGCGCCGCGACTATGGAAACCGCCTCGTCGGCGCGAACCGGCAGCAGCTCTGGATCTCGGCCATCACGGATCCCCCGACGGACGCCGACCCTTCCCAGCGCGCCTTCTACCTCCGCGGCCAGGAGGACTGCGGCAAGAGCGAGAACGCCTACTTCGCGCTCGAGCCCTGCAAAGAGATCGGCGAGCCCTGCACCTCGGGCGTCGACTGCTGCGCCGGCACATGCGTGAAGGACCCGAGCACCAACGAGTACGTGTGCGGTGTCCCGGGTGAGTGCGCGCAGGACGGCAACGCCTGCGTGACCGATGGGGACTGCTGCGACGCGCCGCTCTCCACGTGCGTCGACGGGTTCTGCCAGAAGCCCCCGCCGGAGTGATCTGCTCCGCGTTCCCGACGGTTCGAGCTGGAGGGAAGCGGGTCGCCACCCCGAGCTGCGATCGAGCGGGCCAAGCGCCTCGTTCGAGAAGTGTCGGAACCTGGTGCTCATGTTCCGGCAGCCCCGACGCGACCCGCACGCTCACTTCGTCCGCGCTCCTCGGCGCCCCTGACGATCGATCTATTGCTCCGGTCCGGCCCCGCCCGCCGGCGCCCGCGTCGGGACGAACCGCATCGGCACGATCAGCGTCGTGAAGGGCGGGTCCACCGCGTCGAAGGGGGCGCGCCGCATGACCGAGCGCAAGCAGGCGGCGAACGGCGCGCTGATCGTCCCCTCCGTGGCGGTGATGGCGCGGACGATCTCGGCCTCACGGCGATCGATCGAGATCTCGACCGTCACGGCCTCGGCGGGCGCCGCGCGGGCCGCCTCCTCGCCCCAGCACGCCTGCAGCGGGGCGAACAGGGAGCTCACCGTGGCGCGCTGCCGGCCCGCCGGGCCCGCGCCCTCTGGCGGAGCGGCGCTCGGGCCCGGCGAGGATCTCTCGCCACGCGCCTCGGCGCGCGAGGATGCCGACGCGCCGGACGGGGGCATGGCACCCTCCGTGGCCGTGCCGGCAGAGCACCCGACCGCGGCGAGGGCTACGGCGGCGGCAAACCCGGGGGGGAAGCGTGGGCGAAGAGGGCTCAGTTCTCGCCCTTCTTGGGCGCCGTCACGGGGATGAACGTGCCGTGGACGACGCGGTCCTTTCCGGCGGGTACCTCCCCCGGGTAGACCGTCACCTTCGCCTGACCGATCGTCTGACCGCGGTCGGCGACCCACTCCATGCGCTCGGCGACCCACGCGGCGATGGCCTGCTTGGCCTCGTCGGTGATCGGCCGGTCGTCGAAGCGGTCCACCTTCGTGAGGTCGGGCTTGTCGAAGCGGTACTCGACCTCCATCGGCCGCTTGGGATCGGCCTTGGACGCCGCCTCGCGCTGAGCGTTCTCCGACGCCTCCGCCTCCTTGCGGCGCTCGTCCGCGCGCTTCTGCTTCAGCTCTCGCTCGGCGGCGTCGAGGCGGCCCATGCTGACCCGCTCGTCGTCGTCGAGGCCCCGCATCGCCGCCTTCATGCGGTCGTTCTCCTCCCGGGTGAGCCCCTCGAACACGACGCCGAGCACCTCGGTGAACCGGGGCCGGTCCTTCAGCCAGGGGATGGTCGCCTCGATGTCGTCGAACTCCTTCGTAAAGCCGTCGCCCGTGTTGAGGTCCCGCAGGCGGAGCATGACTTTGGACATGGTCGATCCTCGTTCCTTTCCCCTGGCGGCGGGATGCTACAACGGTCGCGACCTCGTGAGGACCGAGACCAGCCCCCCGCGAACAGGAAGACCATGACCAACGTGATGACCTCGGAGACCAGCGCCGTGTGGGCGAACCACGTCCGAGCCCCGGGGACCCCCGAGGGCTTCACGGTACGGACCACGCTCCCCGGCAACCCCGACGGCGTCGAGGTCATGCTGGAGCGCTGGCTGGCGGGGACCAGCGAGCCGCCCCACTCCCACCCCGGCGACGACATGACCGTGGTGGTCGAGGGCCGCATGCAGATCCAGTTCTACGAGCGTCGCGGTGACGGGCTCGTCGAGGACGGGGCCCCGGTCGTGCTCGAGCAGGGACAGACCGGCTACGTGAAGGCGGGGCGCATCCACGACGCGCAGTACCTCGCCGACTGCAAGCTCGTCTACGTGCACGACGGCGCCTTCGCGTTTCGCGAAGAGGGGTGACGTCACCCGTCGCCCGCGGCGGTGCGTGAGGCCTCGGCGTGCGTGAGGTCCACGGCGTCGCGCTCGCGGGGGACGATCGTCCCGATCTCGTCCAACTCGACCGACCCCTGCGCGGCGGCTCTCCGCGCAGCGATCGCGGGGCCGTGCTCCTGCCAGAACGCGCTCGCGTCGAGCTGCGTCCAGCCGTCGATCCCGGCGCACCCGGCGAGCCGCTCGAGCAGCACGAGGGCGCTCTGGGGGCGGCGCGCGGGATCCTTCTCCAGGCACCCGAGGATGAGCGTCTCGAGCTGCTCCGGGACGGCCGCAGGGGCGCGCTGCGAGGGCGGCTGGGGCTCGTCGTCGAGGTGCTGCCGGCACACCTCGACCAGGCTCTCGCCGTCGAAGACGTGGTTCCCCGTCAGCAGGAAGTAGCCGACCGCGCCGAGGGCGTAGAGGTCGCTGCTCGGGCTGGCGTTCTGGGCCGCCTCGATCAGCTCCGGGGCCATGTAGAGGGGCGTGCCGACGAGCTGGTTGGTTCGGCTCAACGCGACGTCGCCGCCGGGCTCGCCCTCCCGCTCGCCCACCTCCTCTTCGATGGGCTTGACGAGCCCGAAGTCGACGACCTTCGCCACGTCCAGGCGCCCGGCGTGCGCGCAGAGGATGATGTTCGCGGGCTTGATGTCTCGGTGGATCAGGCCGATCCCGTGCGCCTCCGAGAGCGAGCCCGCGACCATCGAGAGGATGGAGAGCACACGGCCGGGCGGCATCGGTCCGCCGACCGCCACCACGTCGTCGAGGGCCGCGCCGTCGAGCAGCTCCATCGCGTAGTAGAACACCCCCTCCGGCGTCCGCCCGAAGTCGAACACCGTCACGGTGTTCGGGTGCGTGAGCAGGGCGGTGAGCTGCACCTCCCGCTCGAACCGCGCCAAGCTCCGCTCCGTGGCGGTGCCCGGGAGCAGGAGCTTCACCGCCGTCGGTCGCCTCAGCATCGCGTGCTGCGCGCGGTAGACGACGCCCATCCCCCCCGCGCCGAGCCGCTCTCCGAGCGTGTACTGCCCGAGCTGGAGGGCGCGGCGCACCTGCTTCCGAAGCCCGAAGATGATGATCGACACCGCGGCGCACACCCCGACCGTGGACGACCACCAGATCGCGGTCCACGCCGTCATCGCGAGCGGGGTCTCGGCGAGGGACAAGGGATCGGTCGGGTCGGGCTGGAAGCGCCGGTAGCTGAGGTACGTGGCGACCATGAGGGGCAGACCGAGCGCCGCGGTGAGGATCACCGTCCGCCGCACGGTGTCCGGCACGAGCGCCGTCCGCAACATGACGACCAGCGTCAGCCCGAGGAGCGCGAGCCGCTCGAAGTGGTGCTGCGCGGACGCGAAGAGGAGAAAGCTGGAGTAGAGCGCGCTCGTGGAGAGCAGCGCCACGAGCTCGACCGCGCGCAGCGCCGGGGGAGCGAGGTCGCGTGTTGCCGCGCACCACCAGAGGAGGAGCGGCGCCGCCGCGCCTCCGGCGACCACCGCGGTCTGTGCCCCCCAAGGCTCGGAGTACCCCTCGACCTGGTACGCGAGCGCGACCTGGACGACGAGCGCGACGGAGCCGATCGCGGAGCCGGCCTTCCCGAGCGCCACCAGGCGATCCCGCAAGAGGGGGGCGCCGTCGCTCGAGGTGGTCTGCCCGCCGGGCGTCATCCGGCTCGCATCCTACGCGGGCCAGCTGCCGGGCCGCGATGTCGACGCGTCGCATCGCGCGCGCCGGCCGGGCCCAATCGACCCCGCCGCCGGTACCTGGTAGAGAGGGCCATGCGCAGCACCGCGGCCGCCTGCCTCACGGCTTGCCTCCTCTTCGCTTGCTCCGACGAGACGCCGGCCGGTCCGACCGGCGGAGGAGGCGGAGGAGGCGCGAGCGGGGCCAGCGTAACCGGCGGGCCGAGCGCGACCTCGGCCGCCACCACCGGCCCGAGCTCCTCGTCCAGCGCGTCGACCACCACCGCCGGCGCCGGCGGCGCAGGTGGCGCGGGCGGGGCCCCGCCCCTCACCGTCGCGGAGTGCTACGCCGACGACTTCGTGAACCCGACGATCTCCCTCGACTACGATCAGTTCGGGCCAGTCGTGGGCTCTCACTGCCTGGGCACGAACCACCAGGACATCACCGGGGTCGAGCGCGTCGTGTTCCTCGGCGACTCGGTGACGGTCGGCACGCCGCCGACGCTCTCGAGCGACTACTTCCGCTCCCAGGTAGCCGACGCCCTGGCGTCCAAGTTCGGGCTCGGCTCCCCGGGCTTCTTCTGGAAGACGGTCAACGTCTTCACCGGCGTCGTCAACCAGCAGGACGACGGCGCGTTCTCGAGCTGCGCGAAGTGGGGCGCGCGCACCGACGACTTCTTGATGGGCGGCGCCCAGATCGCCGACTGCTTCCCGATGTCGGAGCTCGACAAGCGGACGCTGGTGGTCATGACGATGGGCGGCAACGACATCTCCTCGCTCACCCAGGACGCCATCGACGGGGTGCCGATGGACCAGCTCTGGGTCTCGACGCAAGCGTTCGTCCAGAACATGGAGGACGCTGTCGCGTGGCTGAAAGAGCCGGGCCGCTTCCCGAACGGCGTGTTCGTGGTGTTCGGCAACATGTACGAGTTCACGGACGGCACCGGCAACGTGCAGGCGTGCGACGTCTCCGGGCTGGCGGGCTTCGATCAGCCCGTGCCCGCGCCCGACGAGCTCGCGGCGATGGTCATCTGGGCGAACGAGCAATACGTGCGCATCGCCGTCGACTACCAGGTGGACGTGATCTTCCTGCTCGAGGAGTTCTGCGGGCACGGGTTCGAGCGCGACAACCCCGCCGCGCCTTGTTACCGGGGCCCGGGGCAGGTCGGGTACTTCGATCTGACGTGCATCCACCCGAACCCGGCCGGCCACGACCACGTCACGGACATGTTCATGGCCGTCGTGAACGAGTAGGCCCGCGCGCTCGGTCAGGCGTGGAGCGCCGCCGGCTGAGCGGGCGCGGCGACGACCTTGGTCAGCCAGCCCTTCGAGTCGGGGCGGATCCCGCGCTGGATGCCGGTGATCTCGGCGTAGAGCTTGCGGGCCACCTCCCCCGGCTGGCCGCCGCCGACGACGATCTTGTCCGACCCGAGGGAGAGCTCACCCACGGGGCTGATGACCGCCGCGGTGCCCGAGCCGAAGACCTCCTTCAGCGACCCGTTCTTCTGGGTCTCCACGAGCTCGGCCACCGGGATCGACCGCTCGACCGCGCGGATGCCGAGGCCGCCGGCGAGCGCCAGGATGGAGTCCCGCGTCACGCCGGCGAGGATGCTGTCCGAGAGCGGCGGCGTGACGAGCGTGTCGCCGATGACGGCGAAGAGGTTCATCGTGCCGACCTCCTCCACGTACGCGTGCTCCTTCGAGTCGAGCCAGAGCACCTGGTCGTAGCCGGCCTTCTTGGCGCGCACCGCGGCCTGGAGGCTGGCGGCGTAGTTGGCCGCGGCCTTCACCGCGCCGAGCCCGCCGCGCGCGGCGCGCACCTGCTCGGTCTCGATCCAGATGCGGACCGGCTTGAGCGCGTCGCCGCCGTAGTACGAGCCGACGGGCGAGGCGATGAGGAAGAACTTGTACCGGTGGGACGGGCGCACGCCGAGGAACGCCTCGTCGGCCACGAGGGTGGGCCGGAGGTAGAGCGCCGTGCCGGGCGAGGTGGGGACCCAGCTCTGCTCCAGGGCGACGAAGGTCTTCACGGCCGACACGAAGTCCGACGGCTCCAGGGCCGGCATGCAGAGGCGGGGCGCGCCGCGCGCCATCCGATCCGCGTGGGCCATGACGCGGAAGAGCTGCACGTCGCCCGCGTCGTTGCGGAACGCCTTCAAGCCCTCGAAGAGCGCCTGGGCGTAGTGCAAGACGCTGGCGGCCGGGTCGAGCGAGAGGGCGTGGTAGGGCTCGATCCGCGCGTCGTGCCAGCCCTGGTGCTCCGAGTAGTCCACGACCAAGACGTGATCGCTGAAATACTTGCCGAAACCGAGCTCACTCTCGGGCGTCCGTGCCTTCGGGCTGGTCGTCTTCGTCGTGCGAATCTCGAGGGCCATGGGTGCCTCCGCTCGGATTGGTAAGCGTTAGGATTAGCGTCGAACAGGCACAGGCCCAAGGCAATTCGGCCGGCTCAGGCGCTCGAGCGCTCCTCTCCGATCCACGCCGCGCCCGCGGTTCCGTGGCGCACTGCATCACGTCCGCGAGATCGTTGGATCTCCGACGATTTCGCGCGCGTCGGTCCGCGCTGACCCGCCGGTCAGCCGCGAGAGCGGGCTGGTGAAGCGGCGCGCGAGCCCGCGGCCGAGGCGCTAGGCCCAGAGCCGGAGACCGCCGAGCATGCCGGCGGCGTTGTCCACGAGGACCACGTTCGGGGGCAGCTCGCGCCGGTCCAGGCGCTCCGCGTTGCCGCCGCCCAGGTAGAGGACGCGGTAGTTGAAGATGGGGGCCAGCGCCTCGATCACCGCCGACACCCTGCGGCGCCACTTCTTGGTCCCGATGCGCTTGCGGGCGGCCTCATCGACGCGGTCCTCGTAGCTCTCGGTGCCGTTGAACGTGTGGTGGCCGAGCTCGAGGTTCCAGGCGCACGCGCCCTCGACGTAGAGGCCGCTCCCCATCCCGGTCCCGAGCGTCAGCACGAGCTCCACGCCCTTGCCCTCCACCACGGCGAGCCCGTGGACGTCGGCGTCGTTCGCGACCCTGGCGGGCGCCCCGAGTCTGCGCTCGAGCTCGAGGGCGGCGGGGGATCCGGTCCAGTCCCCGTCCAGGTTCGGTGCGGTGTGGACGATGCCCTCCACGACGACCCCGGGAAAGCCGCACGCGACGCGATCGAACTCTGGCCCTCCCCGGGCGATCTCCTCGATGGTGGCGTAGACGGCCGCGGGGCTGGCGGGGCGCGGCGTCGGGATCCTGCGGCGCTCCGCGAGCGGGGCGCCGCCCGCGCCGAGCACCGTCCCCTTGATGCCCGTCCCCCCGACGTCGATGCAGAGCGTGCGCATGGGCCGCACGGTACCAACTCGGGGCGCCCTCTCCCACCCAAAGACATTGTCTTTCCGCGGGCGCGTGGACTAAGGTCCGGGACCCGGAGCGGACCATGGCAGCAATGGACGATGTCCCCCGCGAAATCCTGCAAGAGGCGTACAAGCGCAAGCCGTACTACGTGCTCAAGGCCCCTTTCCTGTTCGCCCTGTGGGCGCTCGCCGGGGTCTGCGTCTGGCTCACCATGGAGACGCCCTGGTGGGCGCTGGTGGGCGCCGCGGCCTCCCTCTTCATCACGCAGCTCGTCCGAGGCCTCGGCGCCATCGCGCACGACGCGGTCCACGGCACGGTGATGAAGTCGAAGCTCGGCTCGTACCTCATCGGGCTCCTCTGCTGGATGCCCACGGGGATGAGCTTCACGATCTACGGCAACTACCACCTGCACCATCACCGCATCACGAACACGTACCCCGACGTCGACAACTTCGTCGTCACCGACTACACGAAGAGCCCCACCGCGGCGAAGCTCCTCCTGCTCGCGGTCTACTCGTTCGGCTACCCGATCTATTTCATGTTCCAGATGTTCCGCTACACGAAGCGGCTCTCGACCTGGAAGAAGGTCCGGATGAACGTCGAGCTGGTCGTCTTCTGGGGTGGCGTGGCCGCGGCCGCCTACTACCTCCCTTGGAAGTTCATGCTCTTCATGTACTGGATCCCGTTCGTGTTCGGGTCCGTGTTCGCGAGCATCACGTCGCTCATCGAGCACTACGAGATGGAGCCCGGCGACGACGACGCGTACAGCTCGCGGACGTACGCGACCAAGCGTCACTTCCTGAACTTCCTCTGGAACAACGTCAGCTTCCACAACGAGCACCACAAGTACCCCGGGATCCCCTGGTACAACCTGCGGAGCTTCCACGAGGCGGCGTACCCCCACTACGACGAGAAGGTGAAGGCGGAGTGCTACGACTCGTTCCTGCCCGTCGTGTTCATGCTCTGGGGACGGATCCTCAAGGTCGACGTCGCAAAGCTCGAGAGCAAGTACGGCAAGCTCGACCGCGAGCAGGAGCGCCAGAAGCACATGGCGCTCAGCGGTATCGCCCCGCTCAACGCGTAGCCTCGCGGCGAGGACGCGCCGCCACCCGCCCTTCGCGCTGACATCCCTGTCCCACATCGTGGGAACGTCCGTGCACGAGGCGTGCACCTCTCGACGCGAACGAGGCGCGGAGGCTTCGTCAGACTCCGGCGATGGTCGTGGTACGCGCGTTGCTGCAGTGCGGCACGTGATGAACCGCCCCCGCTCCGCATGCCTCCTCGCCGCGCTCGTGACCCTCGCCCCGGGCTGCGTCCCCCTCAGCGGGACGATGCCCGCGCAAACCTGGCGCGCCGATCAGCCCGACGCGCAGTGCAAGGCCTCGGCGCTCTCCGACCCGCTGAGCGACGCGTGGACGAAGACCTCGCGCGCGGCGCTCGAAGCGGCGCTCGACGGTGACTCGCCGGTCGTCGTGAGCGCGCTCGGCTGCCGCTCCGAGGTCCTCGCTGGCTGCCGCGCCACCGGCGCCTACGAGGTCGCGAGCGTGACGCCGCAGCCAGGGGAGCGAGGGACGATCCGGGAGCGCTGGGAGCTCGATCGCGCGGGCGTGTCGGCAGAGGAGCTGTCGGGCGCCTGCGACGGTGCGACGCACGTCGTCGCGGCGGCGTCCGTCGGCTCGCTCCCCGGCGGCGGCGCCGAAGACACTGCGCCGCTCTGGCTGGATCTCGCCCCCTTGGGCCTAGGCGACTTCGACCTCACAGGCGAGTGGCGTGGGGTCATGCGGCAGCCGGGCGGACCGTACGAAACGTACGATCTGCACATGGAGCTCGAGCAGCACGGCGCTCGCGTGCGCGGGACGACGCAGCTCGGCACGGTCGACGGAGAGTACTGGGGCGTCCTCCGCTTCGAGGGGCGCCTCGAGGGCAACACGCTCTACTACGCAGACGCCGAGGTCATCGAGGACAACCTCGGCATCTTCCTCGAGTGGTGCACGAAGGGCGGCTACACCCTGGTGGACCCGAGGGCGCGACGCATGAAGGGCCCCTGGCGGGCGCCGCTCTGCGCCCCGGGCTCGGTGGAGGTGGAGCGCGTCGCGCCGGCGGCGCCTCGCCCGAAGCCGGCCGTGCGAGCCGCGCCCGCGGGCTAGCCCAGCGAGCCGACGACACCCCACGCCGCGAACGCGAGCGCCACTCCCAGCAGGACCGCGAGCACACCCCACACCACGACGGCAGCGGCGCGGGGGCGCGGCGGCGGCGAGGTCTCCACGCGGGCCGCTCCGGCCGCCAGGACCGGAAGGCGAGCGCCGTCCGGGACGCTGGTCTGTCGATCGCCCTCGTCGTCGTCGTCGCGCGCGGGCGGCGGCGTCTCCGGCGAGGTCGACGCGACGCGGATCCGGCGCCCGGAGATGCCCCCGAGGAGGAGATCGATCTCGGACTCGAGCGCGCGAACCGACGCGTACCGGCGCTCTGGTTCGCGCGCGATCGCCCGCAGCAAGACGACCTCGACCTCCTCGGGGATCGTCGGCTCGAGCTCGCGCGGGCGGGGCGCCTCCGTCGTCAGGAGCGCGCCCAGGGTCTTGCCGGGGTCGCCCTCGTCGAACGGGGGGCGCCCACACAGCATGTCGTAGAGGACCGCGCCCACCGCGTAGACGTCGACGAGCGGCGTCGCCTCGGCGCCGAGGGCCTGCTCGCGCGGCATGTAGGACGGCGTCCCGAGGACCGTGCCCGCGTGGGTGAAGGCGAAGTCGTCCATCTTGGAGACGCTGAAGTCGAGGATCTTGACCGAAGGGGCGGCGACGTCGCCGCGCAGCATGACGTTCTCCGGCTTGAGATCGCGGTGGATCACGCCGGCGCGGTGCGCCGCGCCGAGCGCGCGGCACATCTGCCGGGCGATCTCGAGCGCGAGCCCGGCGGGCAGGCACTTCTGCGCGTCGAGCAGCTTGAAGAGCTCGACGCCTGCGACGTACTCCATGACGAAGTAGGCTCGCCCTTTCGCGTCCCGCCCGCGGTCGAACAGCCGCGGCACGTGGGGGCTGTCGATCTGATCGAGGATCTCGGCCTCGCGCCGGAACCGGAACGCGACCTCCTTGTTCGCGACCAGCTCGGTGTGGAGGACCTTCACCGCGACCCGCGCGGGGCCGTCCTCGACGTGCTTGGCCTCGTAGACGTGGCCCATCGACCCGATGCCTACGTGGCGCACCACCTGCCACCCCCCCGGGAGCGTGCTGCCCACCAGGTCGGGGAGGCTCGAGCCCTCTGCGCGAGGCGCCCGCGAACCCGACTCCTCCGCATCGGGTGCGTCGGAGCAAGCCAGCACGTGAAGTCCGATGCGGTGTGCCGGCGCTTCATTCAGCGCGCGTGCGCCGCCGGCGCGTCGCGTCCGTGCGCAGACCAGCGGCGCCCCAGGTGCGCCTGACGCCCGCCCGTCCGTTCGGCTACGGTTCGGAGATGCGCCGCGCGCTCCTCGGGCTCGCCTGGGCGGTCCCGACGCTCTCTTGCTCGCTGCTCGTACCGCTCGACGAGTACGGGTCGGCGGCGTCGGGCGCCGAGACGACGGGCACGTCGAGCACCGGGGCCGGCGGCGACGTGGGCTGTCCCGACGGGGTCCTCGGCGACGCGAAGAACTGCGGCGCGTGTGGACACGACTGCCTCGCCTCGTCCTGCGAGCAGGGCGAGTGCGTCGCGCGAACGGTGGTGGAGCTCTCGGACATCGGCTTCCTGCTCGACGTGGTGCCGGGCGACGATCACTTCTACGTCGGCCTGTCGAGCTTCGGCCAGGGGGGCGGCCCGGGCCCGGCGCACTTCGTGGGACGCGTCGCGGAGGCCGAGCCGACGTGGATCCTGGACACGACCTGGTACGCCACCCCGGAGTCGCCCCCCTGGTCGCTCTACCGCCTCGGGCCGCGGGTCTTCGGCGCCGACATGCTCGGCGTCTACGTCCTACGCACCGACGGCGCCGGCCCGTTCCTGGACCTCACGCCGAACCTGCTCAGCGGGAGCACCGGGGCGAGCGGGCCGTATCACCTCGACGCCAGCGCGCTCACGCTGTTCCGGTCGGTCCAGGCGGCCGACGCGATCGACGCCTTCTTCCTGAACGGCGGGGTCGCGGACGGACCCCTCCCCTCCCCGGAGACCGAGTCGGTGTGGAACGTCGTCGCGTACGGCTCCCGGGTGTACTGGAGCGCGAGGCACGCCGCGGGAGGCGTCTACCGAGACGGGCCGGTCACCATCCAATCCGGAGGCGTCCCGGCGAACCTCCGGCAGGCCGCGGGCTTCCTGCACTGGGCCCGCTGCGACGCCGGGGAGGTGTGGCGGCTGAACCTGGAGGACCTCTCGGCGGAGCCTCAGCTCGTCGCGGACGGGCGGCCCGAGCCGTTCTTTTTGGCTGCGGACAACGCCTACGTCTACTGGATCGAGCTGCTCCAGCCTCTCTGCGAGGCCGAGCTCTTGGACATCGGCCTCGCGATGCTCGAGGCCCCGACGGGGCGGCTGATGCGGGCGCCCGCGGATGGAAGCGGCGCGCCCCTCACGCTCAAGAGCGGGATCTCGGCGCCGACCGCGCTCGCGCTCCACGGCGGGTACGCGTACTACGTGAGCCAGGTGGCGGACCCGGTCACGCTCGCGCTGACGTCTCGGCTGAACCGGGTGCCGAAGTAGGTGCCTCAGCCTCGGCCCGGTCGGAGGCGAGGATCCGGGCCGCGGCGACCGGGAGAAACGGGCGGAAGAAGAGGTAGAGCACCGGGAGCAGCCCGACGAGGCGCGCGGCGGCGAGCGCGGCGAGCTCGACCGGGTGCTCCTCGACGCGACGGCACGGGGCGAACACGTCGCGCGTGAAGCGCCGCCACACCGGGACGTACCACTTCAGCACCGGGACGCGGCGTACGGCGCGGAGGAAGAACGGCTCCGGCGCCGTCGCCTCGTCGGTCCACGCGAGGGCGGACTTCGCGCCGGCGAAGACGACGCCCCAGTAGGCGCTCCACGCGGCCACCAGCACGGCGTACACGTACGAGCCGACCCACGGCGCGAGCGCCACCACGCCGAGGACCGGGAGGCCGACGACGAACACGCGGAGCCCGCGGACCTTGCGCTTCAGCTTGCGCCACACCCATCGGAGATCCAGGCGCACGCGCGGCGCGGCCTCGGGATCTTCGGGGGGCGTCCCGGTGAGGAGCGCGGCGCTCCGCCCGATCTGATCGTGGTACTCGCGGGAGAGCGCGATGACGACGGACTCCGCGATCGTCAGGGAGGCGAAGAGGACGTAGAGGAGCCCCTCCGCGAGGCGCACGGGGCTGTCGGTGGTCACGGCCCTGCCGTCCCTCGGGCCGTCGCCCCCGGTGTGGAGGGTGAGGCCTCCGGGCCCGAGACGAAGCTGCGTGTCGGCGTCCTGCAGGAGGAAGTATCCGAGAATCGCCAGCGCGCCGGTCAGCGCGACGCCGCCCGCCACGGTCGCCGCGGCCTGGACCCACAGGACCCGCCGGTAGAGAGCCCGCGCCGAGGGGTCGGCCAGCACGGCGCGCCGCATCCGGAGCGGCGAGAGGAGCGCGTCCCAGAACCGACGCGGGGCGCGCGCGGACGATCTCACGAGCACGCCGGATGCGTAGCCGCTCCTCGCCTCGATGTCTCCCTCGACCTCCGAGGAGCGTCGTGTACCCTCGTCCCGCATGCGCAAGCTCTCCGTCACTCACGTCCTCGACTGCGACGTCGCCACGTTCTGGAAGACCTTCTTCGACGACGAGTACAACCAGCGCCTCTACAAGGATGGCCTCTCGTTCAAGTCCTTCGAGATCCTCGAGCGGTCGGAGGGCAAGCGCCGCATGCGCGGGGTCCCGAAGCTGAACGCCCCGGCGCCGGTGGCCAAGCTGCTCGGGGACAGCTTCGGCTACGAGGAGCAGGGGAGCTTCGACGAGGCGGCCAGCCTCTACCGGTGGAAGATGATCCCCAACACGCTCACGGACAAGCTCACCACGCAGGGGACGGTGAAGGTCGAGGCGTCCGGGGAGGGCAAGGTACGGCGCGTCTCCGAGGCCTCGATCGAGGCCAAGGTGTTCGGCCTCGGCGGGATCCTCGAGAGCACGGCCGAGAAGGAGATCCGCGACGGCTGGGAGAAGGAGGCCGCCTTCATGAACCGCTGGCTCCGCGAGAAGAAGGCGTAGCCTCGGGGACCGCCCGCGCCGCTCTGGCGCGGCCGATCAGGCCCCGCGCCTGGCGTGGGCGTCGAGCAGCTTGGAGACGCAGCTGGTGAGCTTCTTCGCGAAGGGCACGTGGAGGAACTCGTCGGGGCCGTGCGCGTTCGACTGCGGACCGAGGACGCCCGTGATCACGAACTGCGCCTCGGGGAATTTGCGACCGAGCATGCCCATGAAGGGGATCGAGCCCCCCTCGCCCATGTAGCAGGCCTCCTTGCCGAAGAGCTCGCGCGACGCGGCGTCCGTGGCCTTCTCGAGCCAGGGGGCCAGCGCCGGCGCGTTCCAGCCGTCACCGGGCGTGTCCGGCGTGAACGTCACGACGGCGCCGTAGGGCGGATCGGCCGTGAGGAGCTCCGCGAGGCGCGCAGACGCGGGGCCGGAGGGCACCGTGGGCGGCAGGCGCACGGAGAGCTTGAGCGACGTCTCGGGTCGCAGGACGTTGCCGGCGCTGTCCACGGCCGGGAGGCCGCCCGCGCCCGTCACCGACAGCGTCGGGCGCCACGTGCGGTTCAGGACGAGCTCGGTCTTGTCCGCCGAGACCGCCTTGGTGCCGCCGGCGTAGGGGAACCGCGCGAACAGGCTCTCGCCGAGGACCTCACCGCTGATCTTGGCCTGCGCGAGCCGCCCCTCGGGCACGGGAGCGTGGAACTCCTCCACGAGGATCCGCCCGGTCTCCTCGTCCTCCAGGCGCGAGAGGATCTGCCGGGCGATCCGGAAGCTCGAGGGCACGATACCGCTCGCGTCGCCCGAGTGCACGCCCTGCTCGAGGACCTTCACCTTGAGCGTCCCGCCGACCAACCCGCGGAGGCTCGTCGTCACCCAGAGCTGGTCGTAGTTGCCAGCCCCCGAGTCGAGGCACACGACGAGGCTCGGCTTGCCGATCCGCGCGCCGAGGTGCTCGAGGTACGCCGGCAGATCGAAGCTCCCGCTCTCCTCGCAGCCCTCGATGAGCACGACGCAGCGCTTGTGATGCCCGCCGAGGTCGCGCAGCGCGCGGATGGCGAGCAGGGACGCGAAGGCCGAGTAGCCGTCGTCGGCGCCCCCACGCCCGTAGAGGCGGTCCCCCCGTCGAACGGGCGTCCAGGGGCTCAAGCCCTCCGCCCAGCCCGTCATCTCGGGCTGCTTGTCGAAGTGTCCGTAGAGGAGCACGGTGTCGTCGGCGCTCCCGTCCGAGGCCGGGACCTCGCAGAGCAGGACCGGGGTGCGCCCGGGCAGCCTGACCACCTCCACGGTGAGCCCCTCGATGGGCTGGGAGCGGCACCACGCCTCGATGAGCTCCACCGCTCGGTCCAGGTGCCCCTCCTCCTGCCAGCGCTTCTCGAACGCGGGCGACTTGCAGGGGATGCGGATGTACGCGTCGAGGGCCGGCAGGATGGAGCCGTCCCAGGTGGCGTCGACCAGTCCGGAGAGCTTGGAGGTGTCCATCGGTGCCGCTTCCCTAACACACGCCGCGCCTGGGGCCCCTACCGCACTTCTGAGCAGGCTCATGGTAGGCTCACGCCGGTGATTCACCTGGCCCGCCAGGTGAATCAGAACAGGCGAGCCCGAAGTGAGCGACACCTCCCGCGCCGTGCGCGTCGGCCTCATGGCGATCGTCCTGACGATCGCCGTGATCGTGGGGTACCGCTTCATCTCGCGGTCCACGGGGACCGGCGGCGGCTACATGGTGTGGGCCTACATGCCGGACATGACCGGCGTCGCGCCGCAGTCGCGCGTGATGATCTCCGGCATCCAGGTGGGCGTCGTCGACCGCATCTGGCTCGACGACGGCAAGGCGCGCGTCGACATCAAGATGAAGCCCGAGGTCCACCTCTACAAGGACGCCGCGATCGGAAAGCGGGCGACGAGCCTCATCGGCGAGTACTACATCGTGCTGACACCCGGCACGGAGGGCACGGAGCGCATCCCCGACGGCGGGCAGATCCTGAACTACATCGAGGAGCCCTCGCTGCAGTCGCTGCAGGGTCAGGTCTCCGAGATCCTGAAGGACGTGAAGGCGGTCACCGAGTCGCTCAAGAACACGGTCGGCTCCGACAAGGGTCAGGAGCAGATCGCCCAGGTGCTGAAGAACCTGGCCGAGATCACCGAGGAGCTCAACAAGACGGTGAAGGAGAACCGCGAGGCGGTGAAGGGCACGATCGCCAACGTCAACCAGATGACCGGCGACGCGCGGCCTCAGCTCAAGGAGATCCTCGAGAACATCCGGCAGGTCACGGCCGACGTCCGAGAGTTCACGCAAAAATCGCCGGATCCGAACGGCAAGCCCGGGGAGGTCCGCTCGGCGCTGGAGCGCATCGACCGCGCGAGCGCGAGCCTGGAGTCGACGCTCAAGAGCGCCGACAACATCGCGGCGCGCATCGACCGCGGCGAGGGAACCGTCGGCCGGCTCGTGAAGGACGAGACGCTCATCAACGAGGTCGAGACCGTCGTCCAAGACGTCGGCGATCTCGTTGGAGGCATCAGCCGCCTGCAGACGGTCGTCGGGCTCCGCACCGACTACAACTTCCTCCGCAACACCGTGAAGACCTACGTCGAGCTGCGCCTCCAGCCCGCGGTCGACAAGTACTACATGGTGCAGCTCGTCAACGATCCGCGCGGCAAGACGAGCATCGAGCAGACGACCGTCGACACGACGAACCCGAACGAGCCGTCGAGCTACCGCGAGACGCGGGTCACCACCTCCAACGACTTCCGCATCAGCTTCCAGTTCGCGAAGCGGTTCGATCTCAGCCGCGACCCGTCGGTCGCCCTCACGGGGCGCTTCGGCATCCTGGAGTCCACCGGCGGCATCGGGCTCGACCTGCACCTCATCGACGACCGCTTCGAGCTCAGCCAGGATCTCTTCGGCTTCGGCGAGCAGCTCATCCCGCGGTGGCGCATCACCATCGGGTACGAGTTCATCGATCAGCTCTGGCTGCTCGGCGGCGTGGACGACATCCTCCGCGACGAGGGTCGCGACTACTTCGTCGGGCTGCAGCTCCGGTTCACCGACAACGACCTCAAGTCGATGCTGCCGCTCGCCGGCGCCGCTGCGCCCTGATCTCCGGCGGGCGCGGCGATCACGGGTTCGGGACGCACTCCCCGATCACCATGTAGCAACACTCCCCGGCCGCGCCTGGGAACGGGCCCTCCACCACCTGACCGAAGAACGAGCAGCCCTTGCCACCGCCGCAGCCGGCGCACAGGGCGTAGGGCGCGCGCAGCGGGCCCGCGCACGCCTCCCCGACCTCCGGCACGTAGCACGCCTGGTGCGCGTCACACTCCGCGCTCGGGTCGCAGGAGCCCTGCGCGCTGCAGACGCCCTGCAGGCACTCGAAGTCGTTGCAGACGGTGCAGGGCGCGCCGCACGGAGCGCCGACGCAGGGGTCCGCCGGGCCCGTGGACGCGCTGAAGGCACCGGTGCTGGACGCGACCGTGGAGCTCTGCGCCGGCTTGGACGAGCCGGTCGCGGAGCTCGAGCCCGAGCCGCCGGCCCCTTCGCCGCCGCCCGGCTCGAACACCACCTGGCCGCCGCAGGCGAGCCACGCGACCGCGGCGACGGCGAGCCCGAGGAGCCCCGCCTTTCGCTCGTTCGACCTCATGTCGGCTCCTACCGCCTAGCGGGACGTGAGCTCTTCGCGAGCGGCGTCCGCGAGGTACTGATGGGGAGACGCCGCGAGCTGCGTGAGGAGCTTCTTCGCCTGCGGGTGCTCGCGGTGCGTCCGCAGACCGCTCAACACCGCCCACATGGTGTCCTCCGTCTGGTCGGCGGCGAGCACCTGGGCGTAGAGGGCGACGGCCTGCTCCGGCTTCATCATGCTGGCGACGCCTCCGAGCGCCTCGCGGCGGACGCGAGGCGACGGATCCCCTTGGATGGTCTGCTGGGCGAGCGGCAAGAGCTGCGGGAGCTCCGACAGGTTGTGGAACTGGAACGCCATCGACGCGCGGACGTCCTCGTCCTGGTCGGCGAGGAGGCGCTGCACGATGCCCCAGATGCGCTGCACCTGCTGCTTCGGCAGCCAGTTGACGTTCTGAGCGATCTCCTTGCGGACCTCCGGGTTGGGGTTCGCGAGGTGCTTCTCGTAGGTGACGAAGGTGAGCTCCCCCATCCCGTGGTGGTGCGCGAGGGCGAGCGTGGAGATGCCGGCGGCTTGGACCGCCGGGCTCTGGTCCCGATCGATCTGACCGGCGACCCCGTGCATGATCTGCTGATCGTCGCGGAAGCAGGAGAAGGTGCCGATGGCCGCGGCGCGCACGGACGGGTCCTGATCCTGGGCGAGCTGGATGACGAGCTCGCGCTTGCCCGCGAACTTCTCCGACGCGTTGAACCGGAGGTTCGAGGCGACCTCCTTGCGGACGTGCGCCTCGGGGTGCACGGCGAGCTGCTGCACGAGCCCGAGCCCGCCCTCCTCGGCGAACTTGCAGCCCGCGACGATGACCTGGTCGAACGTCTCCTGGTCGAGGCCGGGCATGTTCGCGACCGCGTAGAGCGTCTGGAGGTGCTGCGGCGTGACGCGGTTGTCGACGAGGTTCGCCCACGCCTCGAGCGCGCCGCGGCGGACGCCGACCGTGCCGCGCCGCATGAGGTCCGCGAGGTAGGGCTCGACCTCCATGAACTGTGCGCCCTGCGAGTAGCACTCGAGGAACAGGTCCCGGAGCGCGTCCTTGAGCTCCTCTTCGTTGGAGCTGCGGAGGCCGGGGAAGCGCCCGAACACCTCCTCGAGCGGGAGGAGGCGGTGCTCGTCCTCGTCCGCGTCCACGACGCGGAGCTCCGCGTCCGCGCCCGGATCCTTCACGCCGGGGATGTCGGCGGACGCGAGCACCTTGTACGAGACGTTGTGGGCCGTCGTCTCGGTCCCGTGCGGGACCGTGAACCGGAAGGTGAACGCCTTCTGCGAGCCCGGGGGGAGGTCCTCCCCGGCGGCGACGGTCTGCGTGAGCAGGACGCGCGTGTCGATGTCGGGAAGGGGCGAGTCGTCCCGGGACGTCACGCAGACGTAGAGGAGCTTGACCGTGAGCTCGGTCACCTTCAGCGGCTTCTTGCCGCCGTAGAGGGCGATCTTGCCGCCGACCACGCCGCCCGCCGAGGCCTGAGGGGTGTCGAGGGAGAGCTCGAGCTTGGTACCGCCGCCGAACATCGAATCGAGAAGTCCCATGACAGCCTCCTGTACGAGGGCGCCACCCTAGGATCGACCAGGGCTCTTGTCACCCGTGCACGACACTCGGGGACAACTTGGCAAACGCCCGCGCGCGCGGAATGTACGGAGGCGGGGCGGCGCTGCTTCCCCCGCACGAGGAGGTGCGGACATGAACGTGACACACGCAGCGATGATTGGCCTCGGGCTCTCCCTGGCGGGATGCCAGATCGCCCGGTCCCCCGAGCTGGCGCCGGCCCCCGGCAAGTCGATCGGAGGCGGCGCCGACCGGGCGGCGGAGGCGACCGCGCGGAGGCGAAGCGCGGAGCGCGTCGGCGTGGACGTGCGGGTCACGCGGCTGGGTACGGGAGAGACGGTCGCGACCGCGCGGGGAGACCTCGAGGCGAACCGGACGACGGAGTTCGAGACGAGCGAGGTCGGAAAACCGCAGCGCTCGAAGCTCCGGCTGAACGTCGAGCCGCGAGGAAAGGACGCCTACGCCGTCGAGATCTCGTGGGAGGAGCAGACGCCCGAGGGCCGCCAGGTGAGCTGGCGCCCGACGGTGGCGGTGGTCGGCGGCGCCGAGCACGTCTCCGAGATCGCGTGGGCCGACGGCGATGGCCGGCGCATCACGCTCACGCTCACGGCTCCGGAGGCGGGCCGGCACGCGACGGCCGCGTCGCGCGAAGCCGCCTCCGCGACCGCGGCCGCGGCGCCCGCCGAGGCGCCGGCCGAAGGAGCCCTCGTGGAGTAGTCCCCGGATGCAGCCGGCGGACGAAGGCCGGCGCCGGTGCCACGAGCGAGCGCCCCGACCGAACCCGGCTCCGTGGAGGCCCGGGCCACGCGCGGGGAACGCCTACCGCGCCGAGACGATCCGCGCCGAGTATCCGCCCCGGTAGAGGTTGTCGACCATCTGCTGGTAACCCTCCTCCCCGCAGGCGGGCCAGCGCGCGTAGACGGTGGCCCTCCGGGCCTCGTAGTCGACCTGGACCTCCTCCACCCCCCGGACGGCCCCGATCGCGGCCTTCACCTTCGTGGGGCACGCGTCCGAGCACGCCATGTTGGGGAGCGTGACGCCGAGGGTGCACTCCTGGCGATCGCGCGCGAGAGCCGGATCCCAGGCCTTAGGCTGGGAGCAGGCCAGGTAGGAGAGGGCGAGGAGGGGGACGGCCAGTCGCGACATGGCGGCACGATCGTACAGGTCGGGGGGGCCTGCCACAAACCTGCCACGATCCTTCCCCGGACGCTCCACGGCGCCTCCGCCGCCCGGCGACGTGCGGAGCGTATCCACGATCACCATGAGCTCCTTTCCTCGCGCCCTCGCGGTCATCGCCATCTACCTCGCCACGTGCGCAGCCTGGCTGATCCTCGGAGGCCTCACGATGCACCGCTCCAGCTACCAGCGCAGCTCGCTCACGAACGAGGTGCAGACCCTCTGGGGCAGGCCACAGGTGCAGGAGGCGCCGAAGCTCTCCTTCGAAGGCCCTCCGAGCGCCCCATCGGCGACCACGAGCGCCGCCCCGCCTTCGCCCGGGGGCGCCACGCCCGCGGCCGCACCTCCTGCGCTGCAGCCCTCCAGCTCGGACCTGCGCGTGCACCTCGGCCTCGACCAGCGGCTGAAGGGACTCACCTGGTACTCGCTCTACGACGTGACCTTCGACGGCGCATGGACCTACGAGCATCACGGCGAGGAGCCCGAGGTGCTCGTCGTGACGCTCGCGTTCCCCGACCCGCAGGGCGTCTACGACGACTTCCGGTTCCTCGTGAACGACGAGCCCGTCGCGACCGAGCCGAGCGGGGGCGGCGTGAGCGCGCGCATCCCGGTCGCGCCCGGGGACATGGTGAAGATCGCGGCGGGCTACAAGAGCCGCGGGCTCGACACCTGGGAGTACCGGCCGACGGTCGGCGCCAGCAGCCTCAAGAAGTTCCGGCTGGAGCTGACGACGAACTTCGACCACGTCGACTTCCCGGAGCACACGCTCTCGCCTTCGGTGCACGAGGACACGGCCGACGGTCGCCGCCTCCTCTGGGACTTCGAGCAGGTCGTCTCGGGACACGGCATCGGGATGGTGATGCCGACGCGGATCCAGCCGGGGGAGCTCGCCTCGAGCCTCTCGTACTCCGCCCCGATCTCCCTCCTCTTCTTCTTCCTCGTCATCGCGGTGCTGGCGAAGCTCCGCGGCCTCGACATCCACCCCGTGAACTACTTCTTCCTCGGGGCGACGTTCTTCTCGTTCCACCTGCTGTTCGCCTACACGGTGGACCACGTGTCCGTCTGGACGGCCTTCACGCTCTCGAGCATCGCGAGCGTGGTGATGGTCACGGCCTACCTCCGGCTCGTCGTGTCCGCTCGCTTCGCGTTCGTGGAGTCGGGCCTCGCGCAGCTCGTCTACCTGGTGGGCTTCTCCCTCGCGCACTTCTGGCGCGGCATGACCGGCCTCACGATCACGGTCCTCTCGATCGGGACCCTCTTCTTGCTCATGCTGCTCACCGGTCGGGTGCGCTGGTCCGACGTGCTCGGGCGGGTCAGGCCGAGCGAAGGCGGCCCCTCCTACGTACACGGCGGCCCCAGCTACGCGCCCGCCGGCCCCGCCTACGCACCCGCCGAGTACGGTGCGCCCAGCCATGGCCCGCCGAGACGAGGTCCGCTCGTGTGGGACCCGCCGGAAGCCGCCGCCCAGGGCGAGCCGCACGCGGGGACGTGACGCGGACCGGGGGGGGCCCCGCGCCTCGTGCGCGTAGAACGGCGCGGTGCTCCTGCCTCGCGTCGTCTGCTGCGCGCTCTTCCTCGCTTGCGCGGACCCCCCGCCGAGCCCGGCGCCCGCGGGGGCATCGACGAGCCTCGGGCCGGCGCCCGGTGCCGACGGGGGTCCGAGCGCCAGCGCCGATGCGACGTCGGAGCCGGTCGCAGCAGAGCAGGCGTCCGCCCCGCCTTCGCCGAGCGAGCAGCCCGCCGTCGCCGAGGTCCCCGCGCCGCTGCGAGGTGGTCTGGACGACGAGCCGCCGCCGGAGCCGGAGCGGCCCGAGCCCCTCGACCGTCCGCCCGACGCGCTGACGGAGCGCACGGCCCCGAAGGAGTACGAGCCTCCCGGCGACGACTACGAGCCGGAGCCGCGGCCCGGGGCCGTCTCCGGCGCCACCGATGATCGCCAACGCGGCGGCGTCGCTCCCCAGGTGGCCGCCGGGTCCTCGGCGAGATCGTCGCGGGCCGCGCCGCCCCAGCTCCTCGGCGGCGCCGCCTGGTCCTGCCCGTTTCCCGCCGAGGCCGACGCGGCTGGCGTCGACTCCGCGGCGGTCACCCTGCTCGTCACGGTGGACGCGTCCGGCAAGCCCACCGGGGTCAGCGTCGTGTCCGATCCGGGCCACGGGTTCGGAAAGGCCGCGCGCGGCTGCGCCCTCTCACAGCGGTACGCCCCGGCCAAGGACGACGACGGCCAGCCGGTCGCGGGGACGACACCGCCGCTGCGGATACGCTTCTCCCGCTGAGTCAGGCGCGCTCGCGCAGCGCGGCGAGGCGGGCGCTCACGATGCGACCACACACGAGCCCGATGATCGCCGCGACGATGCTGCTCGCGACGCCCCAAGACGTGGTGCACGCAGCGAGCACGCCGAACCGCTCCTCTTGCGTCGCGCCCGGCGCGTAGACCTCGAAGAAGAGCTGCGCCGCGGTGTCGCGCGTCCCGAACCCCTGGGGCGTGATGGGGAGCGTCGTGGCGACGAGCAGCATCGGGAGGTACACGAGCGCCTCCACCAGAGGGATGCGGATGCCGAAGAAGAAGAACGAGCCCCAGGTCCCGAGCACCAGGACCGCCAGGTGCGGGAGGCGCGCGGTGAACGCGATCGCGTGCCCCCCGATGCCGGCCTCGAACAACGGCGAGAGGAGCGTGACGCGCGCCAGGCGCGCAGGGCGGAGCGCGATCACCACCAGGTAGAGCGCCCCCGCGACCAGGATGACGGGCACGTACACCACCGGGAGGCGCGAGAACGGCAGCGCGACCACGACGCAGCCGAGCAGGCAGCCCATCCACGACGCGTAGGAGACGAGCGTCGCGCCAGCCATCCGCGCGATGGGGACCGCCGCGAGCTTGGCCATGAGGTACGTCATGTACCCCTGCCCGAGGTGATGGTTCACGAGCGACGGCAGGTACGATGCGCCCCGGTAGACGAAGAAGTCCTTCCACCGCACGCCCGGCATGGTCAGGCGGTACGCCGCGAAGTTGCCGAGGGCGTCCGCCGCCAGGAGGGCCACGCACCAGCCGGCGTTGAACGCGAGGAACGAGACGTAGTCGAGCGCCGCCAGGGCGCGGCCGAACGCGTCGAAGTTGATGCGGCTCGCGACGAACCCGAGGAGCAGGACCGCCACCACGAACGGGATCAAGCGCCGGAAGAGCGGGATCCGCGGCGCCGGGGGCGTCGACGACGTGACCACGGACACGGTGAGGCCAGCGCCGGCAGCGCCCGTGATGGGGGCGGCGGCGTCGCTCTGATCCGAAGCCAAGGTCATCGACGCGACGCTTTACCGCGGATCCGGGCGGTCGGCGAGGGCGAAGCCGCGCGCGCAGGCGGCCGTCCGCGTCTCGTGGGTCGCCGGAACGAAGTCCCGGTCACCGTGCCCGACGAAGTCTGCTGCCATTCACCCTTCGGGCACCTCACGCACTGCTCTCCCTCGCCTCGTCGCGGGGGTGGGAGGAACCGATCGAAATCCGTGGGGCGAGGTACTAGGCCCGCTCCCGCAGCCCGAAGCGCCGCATCCAACGCTGCACCTGCTGACGCGCCTTGCCCATGTCACGAGCGACCTGGCTCACGTTGTAGCCGGTGGCCTCGAGCCGCCGCAGGAGGTCGTCCCGGAGCGCCGCGTCCTCGGTGTCGAGGAGCGGAGCGCTGGGCGGGAGCGCCGAGCCGGTGGGCGCGCGGCCGGTCGTGATGTGAGGCGGGAGCTGCTCCAGCCGCACGACGCCGTCCTCGGAAAGATGCACGCCCGCCGTCAGCACCTTTCCGAGCTCGCGGACGTTGAGCGGCCAGCCGTAGCGATAGAGCGCGACGAGGGCGTCGGGGCGGATGCGCGCGCTGAGCCCTTCCTTCTCGAGCAGCCCCGCCGCGAGGAAGCCGAGGTCGGCCCGTCGCTCCCTGAGGGGCGGGACCCGGAAGACGAAGCCGCTGAGGCGCGCGAACAGATCCGCGCGGAAGCGCCCGTCTCGGACCATCCCCTCGAGGTCCTGGTGGGTGGCGGCGATGACGCGAACGTCGACGCGCGTGGGCTTGACCGCGCCGACCGGCGTCACCTCACCCTCCTGCAGCGTGCGGAGCAGGGCCGCCTGGGACGCCGCGGGAAGGTCCCCGACCTCGTCGAGCAGCAGCGTGCCGCGGTCGGCCGATCGAAAGAACCCCGGCTCGTCACGAACGGCGCCGCTGAAGGCCCCCTTCACGTGGCCGAAGAGCTGAGCCTCCACGAGGTGCTGCGGGAGCGCCGCGCAGTTCACCGCGAGGAAGCCGCCAGAGCGCCCGGAGCGCTCGTGCACCGCCCGCGCCACGACCTCCTTTCCGGAGCCGGTCTCGCCGAGGAGGATGACCGGCAGCGCGCTCGGCGCGACCCGCTCGAGCCGCTTGAGGTCGCGCGCGAACGCGCCGCTCGTCGTGGGGAACGGCCACGCGCGCCCCCCGAGCATGGGGTTCGCGTCGTCGAGGAGGACGAGGAGGGTGTGGCCCACGCGCAGCGCGACGTGCGGGGGGAGGTCGACCTCCCCGGTGACCCGAACGTCGTCGACGAACGTACCGTTCGTGGAGCCCTCGTCACGGACGCGTACGCGCCGCCCGGAGACCGTGATCGTGGCGTGCGAAGAGGACACCTTGCGGTCGGGTAGGGTCAGACTGAGCCGCAGCGGCTTGACGGTCGCGACCTCGACGCCGCGGGCGTCCCCGCGGCCGATGCCGACGCTCGCGACGCCCTCGAGGGGGATGAGCTTGCCCGCGTCCGCGACGTGCTCCCCGTCGGCGACGAGGACGAGCGCCAGGTGGTCCACCCCGGCGTCTGCGTCTCCGATCCGATCTTCCGACGACGATGTGGAGTCCGTTCGATCAGGGGGGCGGTGCACGTGTCCTCTCCGGGGGTGTTTCGCTTTCCTCGGCTCCCCCGTCAACCACCCTCGGGTCGCTCCTCACTTTCCCTCACGGCGAGACCGTGAGACCATGGAACGCGGAGGTCTCATGGTTCACTTACGTTGGCTGGTCTGGGCAGGGGCCGGGGTCGCGGCGATCGCGCTGAGCTGCTCGGACGAGGACGAGAACGACGCGGCGGGGGGCAACACCAGCGGTACTGCGTCGACGTCGACGGCGACGGCGCAGGGTGGCAGCGGCGGCGGGACGGGGTCGCTCACGACCAGCACCGCGACCGGGACAGCCGGCACGTACACGTCCGGGGTCGGCGGCGCCCCGACGATGACGGCCGACTGCCAGGGCCACATCTACCAGTGCGGCGACCTCGTCGACAACGACGGGGACGGACTCATCGACTACCAGGACCCAGACTGCCTCGGGCCGTGCGACAACACCGAGGACAGCTACTACGGGGGCATCCCGGGCCAGAACAACGCG
>CAZBJI010000102.1:0-28505 GCA_964492175.1 uncultured Polyangiaceae bacterium
CGCGCGGGCGGACATCTGGTCGCTCGGCGTCATCCTGTTCGAGGGGCTCAGCGGGACGTTCCCGCACCACGGCCGCGACGTCCTCGACCTCCTGCGCAGCATCTCGAGCGATCCGCCGGCGTCGATCGACACCCTCCGGCCCGGCCTCTCGGGCCAGGTGCGATCGCTCGTCCGCGAGTGCCTCCGCCCGCGCATCTCGCGGTCGCTGCGCGCGGGGGAGGTCGCCGAGCGCCTCGCCGATCTCCTCGACGCCGGGATCCTCGATCCCACGGAGCGCCTGCCCGCGCCTGCCCGGCCCGCCCTGGGCGACGGGGTCCCCACCTCGGTGGACGCGCCCGTGCTCCCGGAGACCATCCCCTACGTCACGGAGGCCTGGACCGTTCCCGACCGACCCCGCCCACGATGACCGAGTAGGGCTCGCCGTCGAACGCGCCTTGACCACGGATGCTCGCGAGGCCGCTCATCATGCACGGCTCTGCGCGGTTTGCAGGCGGCGGCACCTGGACGGCCCCGCTCGGGTTGAACGTGACGGTGTACAGGCCGCCCAGCACGGCCGTGGGGTTCGACCGCACGCAGGCTTGCCGCGTGCTGTCGTACACGGCGCGGGCCTCCCGCTCCGCCAGCGCCTTGTCGAGCGTGCGACGCTTCGGGGTCCGCGGCGCGGACGCGGAGGGGGTGGCCGAGGCGCTGCCCTCGACGGGGGAGGGGGCGACGGCGTCCGACGGAGCGGCCGACGGCGCGGGAGCGCTCGAGGGGGGCGGGGCGGCGTCGTCGGGAGCCGCGCTGAGCGGGGCGCTCGCTGCGGGCGCCGCCGGGGCGGGCTCGGATCGCAGGGACGCGGCGGCCCAGGCGCCGGCGGCGACGACCGCGACGGCGGTGACCGCGAGCCCCACGCGGGCTCGCCGCCGAGGCTGGGGCGCGGCGTCGCGATCGAGCACGGTGGTCTGCGCAGCGGAGCTCGGCGGCGCGATCTCGGCCTCGCCGGGCAGGCTGAGCGCGGCGCCCTCGACCCACGCGGCGACCTCTGCGCGGCTCGCAGGGGGCAGCGCGCTCCGCAGGGCGTCGGCAAAGACCGAGGCCGACTCGAACCTCCGATCCGGGTCTGGATCGAGCGCCCTCCGCACCACCGCGGCGACCTCCGCCGCGACACCGCGTGAGGAGAGGTCCGCTCGAGCGCGATCCGTCGAGAGGATCTGACCGAGCACTCCGGCGAGCTCGCCCTCGAAGAGGCGCTCGCTCGCGAGCAGCTCCCACGCCATGACGCCGACGCCGTAGACGTCGCTCCGCACGGAGGGCTTGGCCTTGCCGAACAGCTCCGGTGCCATGTAGCCGAGCTTGCCCTTGAGCTGGCCGGTGTCGGTCGATCCCACGTCGCCGAGGCGGGCGATGCCGAAGTCGGCGAGGCGGGCGACGCCGTCCCGCCCGACCAGGACGTTGTGAGGCGAGACGTCGCGGTGCAAGATCGGGGACGGGGCGCCACCCTCGGTGTGCTCGTGCGCGCAGCCGAGCCCCGCGAGCACGTCGAGGAGCACCGCGGCGGCGACGCCCGGCGGGACCGGGTCCCCCCGGTTCCACGACGTGTACATGAGGGCCTGGAGCGAGCCGCCGTCGACGAGCTCGAGGACGAGCGCGGGGCCCTCGTCGGAGGTGATGACGTCGACCACGCGGGCGATGTTCGGGTGCTCGAGCGTCTCGGTGAGCCGCGCCTCTCGCTCGAAGCGCTTCACCATGGTCGGGTCGGCGGCGGCGAGGTGCGGGAGGATCCGCTTGATCGCGACGGAGGCGTAGGGCGCCTTCAGCGACCGCCCGCGGTGGACGGTGGCCATGCCACCGGCGCCGAGCAGCGCGCCGATGACGTAGTCAGCCTTCCGGCCCCGGAGCTTCATCGAGGAGCGACTGTAGCCAGCCGGCGTCGAGGCTGCCAACTCGGGATCCGCTGCGGCCCGTGGGCCCTGCCAGATCTCACTCGGGGGCTCCGGAGCCCCGATATCGCCGGGATCGAGCGAACGCGAGCGCGGCACGCGACCTGCTTTGGGGAAGCTCGTGGCACCGCGCTCCAGGGGACCGACGTACGACGCAGCCAGGATCACGAGGCCCGTGACGTCTCGCATGCACCAGGCCCCGCCGCTCCGCGAGCAGGCGCGTCGGCTCGTGATCGGTCCCCTCAACCAGAGGATCCTCGACCGCATCGAGGGTCGCGCGGAGCGGGAGCGCGATCGCGCGGAGCGGAGGTCGGAGGACGCGTGGCGGCTGTTCGAGGATCAGGCGCTTCGGCCCATCGGCGACGCCCCCGACCGCCCGAGGTGGGCGGCGCCCTGCACGAGCGTCGCCGAGACGACCCGGCAATGGGAGGACCTCCAGCGCTTCCGGCTCTTCAGCGACCTGGAGACCGACCCGCTCTCGCGCCGCTTCGCGGTGGTCCACATCGAGTCCCTGCTTCGCCAGAACGTCGAGCAGCTTCGGCTCGTAGCGCAGCGAGGCGTGGGCTGCCCGGATCCGAGGCCACGCGTCGTGAGCCTGCTCGGTACCCCGATCGAGATCGCGCCGATCCCGTCTCCGAGCGACGTGGTGGGGGCCATCGTCACCGAGGCGGTCGCGCGCGCCGCGATCGGCGCGGCGGTCAGCGCGACCTACGTCCGCGTGCCCGGGGGCACCCTCGGCGACGCGCAAGCGCGCGACCTCGGCGCCGCGCGGCTGCGCGCGAGCTTCGGGCTCGAGCCCATCCCGAACGGCGTCCTCTTGTTCCGGCCGGAGGTCGAGCGGGTGCTCGTCCACCTCGGCTCCCAACCCACCCCGCGATAGGTCCACCATGGTCGCCCGCGTCGTCGATGAAGTGTTTCGTCAAGAGCTCCGCCTCGAGGTCGAGTCGGATGAGCAGCTGGAGGTGCGAGACTTCTCGGTCGAGGAAGCGCTCAGCGCGCTCTTCACCGTCCGGCTGACGGTCGTCTCGTCGAGCCCCGACGTCGACATGGCCGCCATCACGGGCAAGCGCGCGGTCTTCACCCTCCGCTCGGAGCTGCCGCTCGGCGCCCGGGCGCGGGCTTGGGAGGGCATCTGCAGCCACATGGAGCTCGTGCGCACGGAGGCCGACGGTCTCTCCACGTACCGCGTGGTCGTCGTCCCCCGCCTCTGGCTCCTGTCGCAGCGCCGCAACTACCGCATCTTTCAGCACCTCTCGGAGCCGGAGATCGTGGCGCGGGTCCTGAAGGAGTGGGACGTGGAGGTCGCGCTCAACATCGACGCGAGCGCGTACAAGGCGCGCAAGTACAGGGTCCAGTACGCCGAGTCGGATCTCGCGTTCATCTCGCGCCTGCTCGAGGACGCGGGCGTCGCCTACTTCTTCGAGGAGCGGGAGGGCCGGACCGTCCTCGTCCTGTGTGACAGGGTCCACGCCGCGAAGCCCCGCCCGGTCCCGATCCCGTTCGTGGACCAGCCGATGGGGAGGAGCACCCGCGACTTCGTGACGGCCGTCCGCGTCGCGCACCGCGTCCGGCCGGGGCGCTACGTGCTCCGCGACGTGGACTACCGCCGGCGGTCCGACTTCCCCGTCGCGGCCGCCGCCGACGTCGACACCGAGGGCGTCGAGGGGCGCCTCGAGCGCTTCCACTACGCCCCGGGCGCCTTCGTGTACGGATCCGACGCCAGCGGCGACACGCCCAACGCCGACGATCGAGGCGCGGCGCGCGCGGATCTCGAGGCGGGGCGCCGCCAGGCGGTGGTGCGCCTCGAGGCGAAGCGGGCGGGCTCGAACGTGGTCACCTTCGTCACCAGCGTGCTCGAGCTCGCGCCGGGCGCCGTCTTCTCCATCGGCGCGCACCCGCGCGCGACCCTGTCGGAGCGCGCGCACCTCTACGTCGCGGCGACGACGATCGACGGAGACACGAGCGATCCGTGGGTCATCCGGTGCGAAGCCCGCCCGACGTCCGCGCCGTTCCGGCCGCCCTTGCACACGCCGAAGCCGGTCACCCGGGGCGTGGAGACGGCGACCGTGGTGGGCCCGGCGGGAGAGGAGATCCACACCGACGAGTTCGGTCGCGTCCGCGTCCAGTTCCACTGGGACCGCGAGGGCGCCCGAGACGAGCGCTCCTCTTGCTGGCTCCCGGTCAGCCAGGCGTGGGGCGGTGCGGGCTTCGGTGCGGTGAACCTCCCTCGCATCGGGCAGGAGGTCCTCGTGGACTTCCTGAACGGCGACCCGGATAGGCCCGTCGTCGTCGGGCGCGTGTTCACGCGCAGCCAGCCGACGCCGTACGCCCTGCCCGCGCACCGCGCCGTCAGCGGGATCCGATCCGAGTCGACGCCGCGCGGTCGCCCCGCGCCGCCGCGCCCGGCGCCGGGGCCGCGGTCGTCCCCGCTCGGCGGCGGGGTAGGGATGGATGAGGGGACCCTCGACGAGTTGCTCAGCGCGCGGTCGCCGTTCCGCGCCGCCTCGCCTGGGGGCGCCACGCACCGGTGGAGCGGGTCCGAGATCACCTTCCGCGACGACGCCGGCTCCGAGCTCGTCTACCTGCAGGCGCAGCGCGACTTTCACGCCGTCACGAAGAACGACCGCGTGAGCGTCGTAGGCAACAACGACGCGATCCGCATCGGCGCCGACCGGCTCGCCCGCATCGGCAACTCCGACCAGACCGAGGTCGAGCGCGACCAGACGCTCCGGATCGGCGGCGCGCAGAGGACGACCGTGAAGGGCGACATCGACGTCGAGTCGGTGACGGGCAGCGAGCGGCACCTCGTCGCGGAGCACTTCTTCACCGGGGCCAAGGAGATCGCCCTGGACGCTCGGGAGCTCCTCGTCCTCCGGGTCGGCGCCAGCCAGATCGTGCTCCGCCCCGACTGCATCATCATCCAGGCCCCGCACGTCTTCGTGAATCCAGGCGCGTCGGCGGTGGACGAGCTCGTCGAGAGAGGGCGCCGCCCCGAGACGCCCCAGGAGCGCGCGGCGCGGGAGGCGCACGAGGCCGCGGAGCGGGCGCGCCGCGACGAGGTCGGGGTCCGGCCTTACGATCCGGCGGCCCGCCCCCAGGGTCGCGCCGAGGAGGCGCGGGCCGCGCTGAACCGCTCGCAGCAGCTCGCCGGCGGCACGCGCCTCCCGCCCGACGCCGAGCGCGAGCACTTCGACCGCATGCTCGAGAACCGAGGCTTCTCGGAGGCGGAGCGGCGGGAGGCGATCGAGCAGTGGCTTCGAGACAACCCGAGGAGGCAGTGATGCGAGTCGCGCGAGTCGCGGTGCACGGCGTCGGTGGCGTACCGGACGGCTGGGTGGATCTGACGCGAGGGCAGCCAGAGCCGGCTCGCCTCGTCGCGATCGCGGGTCCGCCGGGTGCCGGCAAGACGCGGTGGCTGGAGGTGGTCGTGGCCGCCAAGGAGGCGACCGCCCCGTACGGATCGACGCCGGCGAGCGACGCGTGGATCGCCCGCGGTCGCGGCGCGGCCAAGGTGAGCGTCGAGTGGTGGCTCGATCCGGCGGAGGCCGCCTTCGCGGGGGTCGAGTCGTCGCTCCAGACGGCCGAGACCATCTTCGCCCGAGAGAAGCTCCCGAGGACCCACGTGGATCCGGGGCTCGGCGCGGTGCTCGGCCGCTACGATCACGATCCGGAGATCGCCAAGGTCGACTACTTCCCTGCCGATCGCGCGATCCCGGCGTCGTCCCCGCACCTGGGGAGCTTGGTCGCGCAGCAGCGGCTCCTGCGTCTGTCGAGCCAGAGCGGGAAGTACGGCGCGCTCGTTCGGTGGGCCGGAGAGCTCGCGCGGACGGCGGAAGACGGCTGGCGCCGGCTCACCGAGCTCTTCGAGCGCCTCGCGCGCGGGCGGCGGCTCCTCGCCGTGGAGGACGGATCTGGCGGCGTGGCGTTCGACACGGGGCGCGGCGACGTCGTGGACGTTCACCGCCTGGGCAGCGCGGACAAGATGGCGTTCCTGTTCGCCGCCACCGCCCTCATGGTGGGGCTGCGGAGATCGGTGGTCCTCGTGGACACGCCGGAGCTGCACCTCCCCGCGGACCAGACGCCGCGCTTGCTGGGCGAGCTCCTGGCGGCGTGCCCGGCGAGCCAGTGGATCGTGGCGACACACGATCCGAAGGTGATGGAGCTCGCGGAGACGGTCATTCACCTGGGGGAGCGGCGATGAACGAGCGGCTGCACATGAACGAGGGCACGCTGGACGTGCCGCCGGGCTTTCGGGACCTGTCGATCCAGATCTTGGAGTGGCGGAGCGAGGACGGGGCTGTCATCGCGCTGACCGTGCAGCGTGAATCGCTCCGCGCGGGGGAGGAGCTCGACGGCTACGTCCGAAGGACGATCACCGACCTCTACGCGGAGCTCTCGTCGTTTCGGATCGACGCCCGCCACGCGCTCGAGGGCGCTCCCGTGCCCTCCTCGCTGCTCACCTTCCGGTGGCACGGTGACGGGGGGATCGTCTGTCAGGCGCAGGGCTTCGCGGAGCTCGGGCGGACCGTGCTGGTCGTGACCGCGACGACCGCGACGGCGGCGCTGCGCCCCGAGGCGGAGCGCATGGTGCGGCACGCGCTGTCGCAGCGCTGGGTCCGCGACGCACCTACGGGAGGGGAGGTCGCCCATGGCGATGCGGCACGCAGCCCGGGTCGGTGATCCGGTCACGCACCGGAGCGAGTGGCAGACGAACCTCCTCGGCGCGGGGGCCGCGCTCGTGGGCGCCGCCGTGGTGCTCCTGGGCGCCCCGCTGACGGTCCCGGCGCTCGTCGGCGCAGCGGGGGTGGCCGCCAACGCCGGCGGCACGGGGCTCATCGTCGGCAACTGGTTTCGGGCCTCCCGCCGGGCGAGCGCCTGGGGGCACGTGGTCTCGGGCGCGCCGACGATCTCGATCGGCGAGGCGCCGCGACCTGCTGCGAAGGCGAGCGTCGGCTGCCGCGTGGACTGCCACGGCTCGTTCGTCGCGGAGGGCAGTCGGACGGTGATCTTCGAGGACGCCAACGCCTCCCGCGAGGGGGACCGGACGGCGTGCGCCGGTGTCCTCGCAGACGGGTATCCGACCGTCGTCGTGGGGGGAGAGCCCGTCGGCGACGTGGGCGAGGAGGCCCACGGCCCGACGTTCCGGGTGCTCAGCGCGGCCTCGTCTCTCGGAGGGCCGAGCATCTCTCTCGGGCGGGCGACGCTCCTCCGCCTGCTCTCCGGCAGGAGCGTCGAGGTCTTCAACGCCAGCGTCGCCTCCGTCGAGCTGCTCGGCGCCCTCCTCTCCGCCAGCGGACACGGTCACGTGGGCAAGCCGGTCGGGGCGGCGGCCAACACGACCAGCTTGGTGGCGCGTTGGTGGCGCCTCCGCCGAGGCGGCGCGGACGGCGCTGCGCTCCGCGAGGCGCTGGTTCGCACGCCCGGTACGCCCGCGCGGATCGTCGAGGCTGCGAGGGTCCTCTCGAGATGAGCGCCCACCACCCCGAGCGGCGAGCCGCGGCGGACCGGTCGCGGTCTCGCCGGGCGGCTGCCTAATCTGTGCCGAGTCCCCGCGTTCGCGTTACAAGGGAGGTGTGGACGCCGCCCAGAGCCCCGCCGACGCGAGCAGCGCACGGCTCCTGCAGCTCTGCGGGGGCTACTTCCTCTTTTACGTGATCACCGGCGTCGCGGTGAAATGGTTCCTCGGCTCCGGCATGAAGGACATGCACTTCCTGGCGTACAGCACGCTCGGAGGGACCGTGATCTGCCTGGCCGTCGCGGTGGCGCTCGGCTGGTACCGGCTCGAGTCGAACCAGCCCACGACGCTGCTCGGCCTGCGGGTGCCGGGAGAGCTCGCGTACATCGTGCCCTCCGGCGTCTGTACGGCCGTGGTCATCCCTACGACGACGCTCATGTACACGCTGCCCATCAGCGTCATGGTCGCCATGGTGATCATGCGCGGCAGCGTGATCGTGATCTCGCGCGCCGTGGACGCGGTGCAAATCCGACAGGGGATCCTGAAGAAGAAGGTGTACTGGCAGGAGGACGCGGCGGTGGTGTTCGCCCTCGGCGCCGTGGCCGTCCACCTCGGGCTCACCTCGGGCGGCGGCTTCGACTTCGTCACGAACGTGGCGGCGATGTCGATCCTCTGCACCTACCTGTTCGCCTACAGCTTCCGCATCTACATCATGAACTACTACAAGAACACCCGCGGCAAGGGCGTCAAGCAGGACAACAAGGGCTTCTTCGCGCTCGAGCAGATCTCCGCGAGCGCCGTGATGCTGCTCGTGACCGTGGTGCTGCTCCTCGGCCCGTGGGACACGGCGCAGGTGGTGGACTTTCGCAGCGGGATCCTGTCGCCCGATCCCGCCTGGGGCTGGGCCACCCTCGCGGGCACCGCCTACGGCGCCGTGGCGTTCTTCTCGGTCTTCATCTTCATGTTCAAGGGCCGCACGGCCACCTTCGCGGGGCTCGTGAACCGCCTCACGTCGCTCGTGGCAGGCACCGCGGCCACCGTGCTCTCGGCGGTGGCGTTCACCGGCAAGTACCCGAAGCTGGTCGACTGGCTGTCGCTCGGCCTGGTGCTCGTGGCGGTCGCGTTCTTGACCGTGAGCGAGAGGCGCCGCAGCACGGCGGACGCCCGCGTGGCGGCCGCGGCCGCCTCGCGCGGGCGACGCGACCGCCGCTACACCGCGGCGCGAGCTCCGCGGGCCGCTTGTGCGCGGAGACGGGCGCGCTCGCCCAGGATCCGCCGGAGGAGGAGGCCGATCGCGGCGGCGCCGAGCGCCGGCGCCGACCGGAGAGGTCCGTTCTTCGGCCCACCGCGCGTGAGGAGGGGAGGGGCGGACTGCGCCGCGCTCCCGCCCGGGCACGCGGCGTCGGGGTTCTTGGCGTTGGGGGCGAGGAGCGAGCTGTCGATGGCGACCTGCGCCGCGGCGACGAGTCGCAGGTCGCTCTCCAGCACCTTCCTCGGCCAGTCGCCCTCGATGCGGGTGATCCAAGCGTCCTCGACGTTCAGGCCCAGGAGGGCCATCGAGACGTCGTAGCCTCCGGGGCAGCCGAGGTCGCGCGCGTCGATCTCGCCATCGTCCACGCCGGTGCAGGTAGGGGAGTCGAGGGCTTCACCGGGGGCGCAGGGGTTGCCCACTTTGCCGGTGAGCGGGGCGGCGATCGAGCAGCTCCCCGCCTCGCCGTTCAGGCGGAGCTGCTCGGCGTAGAGGGGGAGGAACCGAGACACCTGCTGCGGCGGTCCGCCGCCGTTCATCGTCCCGCCGCTCGTGCGGGCGTACTCCGTGAAGAACGCGCGGGTCGCGAAGCTCGTGAGCGCCGACTGTCCCCCGTCCGTGGAGAGCACCGTCTGGCGGAGGGAGGCGTAGTTCGAGCTCGAGGTCGCGAAGTCCCACTCGAGCGCGTCCGTCGGCACCGAGACGGAGGCGAACCCGTCGAGCCCGTACCGACCCTCGGACACGACGTAGAGGACGACGGGCGTCTGTGCGCCCGTCCCGATGGCCACCATGCGCAGCGGGAGGGAGAAGTTCGCGCCCTGGCTGACGACCCGCACCGGCTTCATCTGCTGGACGCCGAGCCCGGGCTGGAGGCGGAGCGCGATGAAGTCGAAGCCCTCCGCGACGTACTGATCGATGATGGGCTGCGCCGTGGCGTCGACGTTGTAGCCGTGCTGCGTGAGCCAGTCGTTGAGCGCGCCCGGGACGTCCGTCGCCAGCGTCACCGTCTCGTAGGGGCCGACGCTGCCCTGGTGGATCACCTCGACGGGATCGGCGGGAGGGCCCCCCGAGGACGCGCCGCCGTAGCCCTCGCCGTCGTCGCCGGCGGCGAGCGCGCCGCACCCGCCGCTGCAGCCGTCTTCGCCGCCGTAGTAGTCACCGTCGTCGAAGACGCAGCTCACGGGCGGCGACAGGACGGTGGTCCGCGTCATGGCCTCGAGCGTCTCGAAGAATGCGTCGCTGGCCTCCTCGACCCTGGCGCCGGGCTTGACCGGGAGCACCCAGGCGAAGTCCTCCGGCTCGCCCTGGTACTGGATCTGGTCCCAGAGGACCGTCTGATCCGTCGAGATCGACATCACCATGCGGTGACCCGACACGACGGTGGGAGAGCTCGGGGGGGCGAAGCACGCGCCACACGCCTGGGCTTCGCGAACCGGCAGGGCAGCGGCTGCTGAGGCGGCGATCAGGAGGAAAGCAGGCCAGGTCGTCTTCATGGTGAGCCGCAGTGCAAGCTTGGGGCCGCCCGGTCGACGGTGGGCGAGCCGCCCTGGCCGACCGAGGAAGCCGGGCGTCCGTCGGCGAGCCCGGGTGGCCACGTCCGGGTTGCGCCAAGGCGTGCCACGGCGGGGGGCCCGCGAGGACGGTTCCTCACGCCGCGGCGAGGCGTTTCGATCACCCGTTCGATGCGGCCGGAGAGGGCATCGCCAAGACCTGCCCCGAGTCCGAGACCCACACGGTCAGTACACGTACGGGATGATCCGGTACTTCACGCGCTCGCAGTATGCCTTCCAGTCGTCGCCATACTTCGCCTGGCACTCGTGGTGATCGCGGCGCTCCCGGTCGATGAGGAGCGGGGCGAAGTACAGGAAGTAGAAATACGGAACGAGGTGCGTGAACCCGCAGGGGAGGCACCACGCGAGCGCCATCGTGAGATCGCCGAGGTAGTTGGTGTGCCGCGCGAGGCCCCACCACCCGGAGACCAGGAGGCGCGTCCCGCGCTTCGTCTCCAGGAACTCGGCCGGCCTGCCCCAGATGAGCGCGGTCGGCTCCGTCCTGAACCGGTGCTTCTGCAGGTTCGCGGTGCGAAACACGTAGTACCCAGCGAAGTTCAGCGCCGTGAAGAGGCCCGCCGCGGCCACGGAGAGCTCCGGATCGTGGTGCACCAGGTACTGGGCTTGGAGGGAGAACGTGAAGGGCATCCACGTCACGAAGCCGAACGCGAGCATGAACCCGTAGTTCTCGTAGTTGATGTCCCAGGTGGAGAGCATCGCCTCCTCGAACCAGTAGAAGTCGGCGACGTAGAAGAGCTGGAACGCGCAGACGAGGAGCATCGGCAGAGAGAGCGAGCCGCGCTGCTCGATCTCCGCGCGCGCCATGGCCAGCGCGATCACCGCCCACGACGTCATCCCGATCTTCGACTCGAAGAAGAACTTCAGATCGAAGCGCCCGACCCGCGGGTTCAGGGCCGTCCCCATCAGGAAGTCGTAGAGCGGGTTGCCGCTCCGGCGCTCCTCGCGCGGTGAGCGGAGGCCGTACGCGTAGAGAAACGCCGCGAGGCCGAAGGAGAGCAGCAGCGAGATGCTCAGCATGGGGCCGAGCTCGGCGAGGACGTCGGCGCCGCGGACGACGTCGAGCCACACCAGCGCCGAGAACGCGCCGAGAGACACCCAGAGCGAGAGCCAACCGTTGAGGCGGTACTCGACCCGGAGGCCGTCGCGCTGTCTCAGGCTCGTGACGGCGCGGGCGGGGAGCGCGAGGTCCAGGAGGACCTGGAACGCGATCCACGCGGCGACGTAGAGCGCGCCGCGCGCGGTGGGCGCCGGGACGCGCGAGAGCGTCTCGAGCGTCGGCACGAAGAGGGCGCCGCCCGCCTCGTGGACGACCATCCACAGGTACAGGGTGAGCGGCGGCAAGAGGAGGACGAACGCCACCGCTCCCGCGAGGCTCTTGGCGCCCACGCGTGCGGGGGCGGGAGGCGCGCCGGCCTCCGTCATGGGGTCCCGAGCGCGCGCCGGCTCCGCGCGCCGGCCGGGTCACGCCCTCCGCTGTCGGGACCGACGAGGAGCTGATGGAGGGACGGCTCGCCCATGGAGGTCACGCGCTACCACGGCGCACGGCTCGCCAGAAGGCCTCGAGCCGCGCCGGCACCCGCGGCGATCAGGCCGGAGCCTCGAGCCTGCGCGCCGCGCGCGCCTCACGGAACCACGCGAGGTGTCGCTCGAGCTCGGCGCCGCCGCGAGCGTCCTTCCAGGTGAACGAGAGGCCGAGCGCTCTCCCTCGGTCCGTCGGTCGGCGCCCGTGCACCACGCGCGCGACGACCGCCTCGGCGTCGAAGAACAGGCGCGAGCCCATCGGGATCTTGAGCGTGAGGATCACGCGCTCCCCCGTGAGGACGGGGCGGTCGGCGAGCACCAGCATGCCGTCGGGCGAGAGATCGAGGGCGTGCCTGCCCACCTCGACGAAGCCCCGTTCGCGGACGACCTGGCACGGCAGTCGGACGTCTCGCCTCGTGACCCGGGAAAGGAGCATCTACGCCGAGACGCTAGTCGGCGCTCGACCAGCGGGCCAAGCGCGCGGCCGCGGGGAGGGCGCGGGCGGGCGGCGGCACGGACGCCGCGACGCGTCCGCGCGGCCCCGGGCGCGATCGCGCCCCGGCTCAGCCGCCGCTTCCGCCCTCTCCGCCGGCGCCGCCGTCTCCGCCGGCGCCGGACATGCCGCCGCCGCCCAGGGGGACGCCGAGGCACGGCTCCGGGGTGCCGCCCGCGCCGCCCATCCCTTGCCCGGTCGTCGGTCCCGGGCCCATGTCGAGGCAGGGCTGCGGCGCGCCGGCCTGGGCGCCGACTCCGTCGTCGTCGCCCTCGCAGGCGGGGGCGCCCCCCGTGGTCGCGACGAGCCCGGCGAGCGCCGTCGCGATGAAGCGCGCGCGGCGCGCCAGGATGCTCGCGCGATCCTCGTCACCCACGGCGACAGCCTACCACGAGCCGGGAGGGCGGCCCTGGACTAGCGGCGCGGCTCGACCCGGACGCGGAGCGAGCGCGGCTCGGGGCCGGCCGTCCCGAGCCGCTGGTCCTGGAGGAGGAGCCGGGCGCAGAGCGAGAGGCTGGTGTCCTCGCGCTCGTCCACGGGGCGCTCGGCGTAGGCCACGCGCCCGACCCTGTCGACGACCACCGTGAGCGTGAACGGGGCGAGCTTCTCGCCTTGCTCGACCGCTGCCCCGACGCAGGCGCGGAGCTCGTCTCCGACGCCGTCGAGCGCCGCGCGCAGCGACGGGTCGTCCGGCCGCGGCGCGTCCGAGACCGTGAGGGCGACCTTGCCCTTCGGCTCGGCGCTCGGCCGCGCCTGGCGGATGCGGTGCTGCTCGGCGAGGGCGCGGTCGACGCCGCGCGCCTGCCAGGCGACGTCGTAGTAGAGCTCGCGCGCGCCGCCGTCGATGTCCGCGAGGGACTTGCACGCCGAGAGGTCCCCCTCGCGGCAGCCCTTCGCGCGCGGGGCGAGCGGGGCGATCGCGGCGGCGTCCACGCCGGCGCACTTGATGGTGTCGCCGCCCATGCGGAACGTCGTGTCGTCCGTCTGGCGGCAGTAGTTGTCGATGATCTTCGGCGCGCGCTCCGGGGCGACCAGCACGGCCAGCATGGCGGCGGTGCGGCAGGGCCAGCGGCCGATGCGCGTGCAGCCTCGATCGAGCGCCTCGAGCTTGTAGAGGGTGGGTCGGTCCGAGTCCCGCACGATCTCGCACGACGACTCTGCCCCGCCGCCGCACGCGATCGCGAGCTTCTCCCAGTAGACCGGCGACGACTTGGGGATGGTCGACATCATCGCCGTGCAGCACAGCGTCTCGCCCTCCACGCAGCGGCGCTCGCGGTCCTCCTCGGGCAGGGCCTCGGTGCACCGCGGGGGAGGGGGCGCCGACGCGGACGGGCTCGCCTGCGGGGAGGCGCCGCCGTCGGAGCACGCGAGCAGCGGTGCGGACGCGGCCGAGGCGGCCGAGATCGAGGCCGCGAGGAAGCGCGCGACGGCGCGGGCCCCGGGAGCGGTGCGGCGCATCACACGACGAGCTTCACCGAGCCGCGCTCCTCCGAGACCACCTCGCCGCGCTCCGCGGACCGCAGGAGCCGCCGGATGTGCTTTCCGAGCACGTCGATCTCCGTGGAGAGGAAGAGCTCGCCCCCGAACTGGGTGACGTTGTCGGTCTGCCTGCCGAGCATCTCGGCGTCCTGCGCGAACACCTGCAGGGCGAGCGGCTCGAGCACGGGCTTCACGACCCACCCGGGGATGCGCATGCGGTAGCTCACGACCGCGTAGATGTGGGTCTCGAAGTCGCTGACCGGCGTCATGACGCTGTCGACCAGGATGTGGTTCTCCTCTCCGATGCGATACTCGACCTGCGCGATCGACGGCAGCAGGAACCGATCGAAGTGGGTGACGACGCCGCCGGACGGCGAGAGGATCCGCGCGACGATCCCGGGAGGGCGCGGCTCGCCGACGTACTCGGCCTCCACGCGATCGGCGGTGCGATGGACGTGGGCCTCGATGGTGACGCCTCGGCTCTCCGATCGGAACAGCCCCTTGTGCAGGAACGCCGTGTGGGGGACGTCGAGGGCGTTCTCGATCGTCGAGTACAAGGTGCCCCGCGCCTTCACCCGGCGGCGGACCGTGGTGTAGCCGGGCTTGCCGAGCAGCGCGAACGCGTGCGGCTCGGAGTCGGGCGCGACGTCCGGCTGGCCGTACACCCAGAGGAACCCGTCTCGTTCGCGCACCGCGAGGGCGGGCGCGCGGCGCCCTCGTCCCTCCGACGGCCCGGTGAGGCTCGGGATGAGGCGGCAGGTCCCTCCCGCGTCGAACTGCCAGCCGTGGTAGGCGCACTCCAGCCGGCCCGCGGTCACGCGACCGAGCGACAGCGGCGCGTTGCGGTGGGGGCAGCGATCGAGGAGCGCCCCGGGCGCCCCCGAGCCGTCCCGGAAGAGCACGTAGGGCACCCCGAACAAGGTCCGCTGGATCGGCGCTTCGCCGAGCTCGTCGCTCTCTCCGAGGATGTACCAGGCGCGGGTGTAGCGTGGGAGGAAGGCCCTCGGGCCGCCCTCGCGTCGCGGGGCCTCCTCCGCGGCGGCCTCCTGGGGTTCGTCGGACATCGGACCAGGCGTACCTCATCCACGTGGTGATACAAGGAGTCGATGGCGCGCAAGCCCACGCCGGGCCCCATGCGGAGGGTCACCCCGCGCCCGCTCCGGCGGCTCTCGCCGGCCCCCGTCCGGCGGCGGGACGTCCGCTACATGGTCGCGCTGCCGGTGCTCCTCGTGCTCCCGCACCGGCGGATTCAGGCCGAGGCCGTAGACGTCGCGCACGGCGGGATGTTCGTGCTCACGCCCGAGCAGCTCATCACGGGCCCCGCGGCCGAGGACGCGCTCGTCGTCGGCCGGCTGATCCGCGTCGAGATGGCCCTCCCGACGCTCACCAACATCTTCTGCGCGTCCGCCAAGCTCGTCCACCGGCGCCCGGCGCTGGCCCGCGACGAGCGGCGCGGGGCGGGCGTGCAGTTCTACGGGCTCGGGCGCGAGAACCAGGCGCGCTGGGACGCGTTCATCGAGTACGTGCGGATGCAGTACCCCGGGTCCGAGGAGCGCAGCGCCACCCTGGCGACCGCGGAGCCGGTGGACGCCTCCTACCTCAGGACGAGCGCGCAGGTCGGCACCCTGCGCGTCGAGGTGCGGCACGTCAGGGACCTGCTCACGATGCTCCGCCGGGATCTGAAGAGCCAGCGCATCTTCCTGACGTCGCGCGCCAAGGCGTTCATCGGGGACGAGCTGGCGATCAACGTCGTGCACCCGCTGACCGAGGACGTCTTCGAGCTGCGCGGGCAGGTGCGCCGCATCGTCGACGACGGAGGGCTCCGCGGGCTCGAGCTGGATCTGCTCGCGTGTGACGCCGCGCGCTGTGAGCGCTTCGAGGAGTTCATCTACGACGCCATGGCCCCGATGTTCGACGACGAGCTGATCGAGCCGGAGAGCGATTAGGCCACGCGGGGGGGCCCGCGCTACCATCGGCCTCGATGGCCACGCACGCCCCCGGCCGGGTGATCGACGAGCGGTACCGGATCACCGGGGTGCTGGGACAGGGGGCGCACGGCGTGGTGTACGCCGCCGAGGACGAGATGCTCGGCAGCCGCGTCGCGCTCAAGGTCCTCTCGGCGGACATCGCCGCCGACCCGTCGTTCAAGGTCCGGATGCACCGCGAGGCCCGCGCGATGGGGGCGCTCTCGGGGACGAGCGCGACGCAGATCTTCGCCTTCAACAAGTCCGCCGACGGGGGCCTGTACATCGTGATGGAGCTGCTCGCGGGGCGCGACCTCGAGGTGTACCTGCGCGAGATCGAGGGGCACGGGGGCCGCATGGACCTCAAGCGGCTCGTCGACCTGCTCGGGCCCATCGCCGACACGCTCGAGGCCGCTCACGAGCTCTCGATCGTGCACCGCGACGTCAAGCCCGGGAACATCTTCGTGCTCGACAACCTCGTCCGCGGCGGCGTGAGGCTCCTCGATTTCGGCCTCGCGAAGGACCTGAACGCGACGTCGCTCACGGCCGACGGGATGATCGCGGGCTCCCCCGGCTACATCGCCCCCGAGGTGTGGCGCGGTCGCGCGCGCGAAGCGGACCGGCGGATCGACGTCTACTCGTTCGCCGCCGTGCTGTTCCGGGCCCTCACCGGCGCGCCGCCGTTCGATCCGAAGCAGCCGATGGATCGGTTCCTCGTCGCCGTCACGCGCGGGCCCCGCCCGAGCGTGCGCCAGGCGCGCCGGGAGCTTCCGCCCGCGATCGACGGGTGGTTCGAGAAGGCCCTGGCCATCGAGCCGAGCGACCGCTTCGCGACCATGAGCAAGATGTGGGACGTCCTGCGGGCGATCGCCGAGCTGCCCGCGCGCGAGACGGGGCGGACGGATCCGCCGAGCGTGCCTTGGGAGGTCGAGATCGACGTGGACATCGACGTCGAGGTGGCGTCGCTCCGGTCCGCGGGGCTCACGCCGAAGAGCTGACCGAGCCGCGACCTGGTCGCCTTCTTCCGCTACTGGGGATCACACGCCCCCGTGGACTCGCCGCTCTGGTCCGTGCACGGGACGCAGTTGAAGCCGTCTTGGCAGTCCTCTTGCCCCACGAAGAGCGCGTCGTCGACCTCGGGGATGCACTGCGGCAAGCACGCTCCCTCCTCGCTCGCGCCGAACAGCTGGACGAGGAAGCCCGTCTCGCAAGGGGCGCCTTGGTAGAGCAGGCCTTGGGCGTGGGCCTCGTAGAGCGCGTCGGGCACGCACACCGAGCCTGCCTGCAGCAGATCCTCCTGGCACTCCTCGGTGTCGAGCTGCTCGGCCGCCTCCTGTCCGACGAGAGAGACGGGGAGGCAGGTGCCGCCGCCCTTCTCCGCGCAGCACTTGGCGAACGTCTTCGGCGGCTGCGTGGGGCCGGCGTCGCACTCCGACAGACCACACGCGCCCGTCTCGGTGCCGTCGAACGGGTCGTAGCAAGGCACGCAGCGCTCCTCGGCGCCGCACACGTCGACCGGCAGCAGGTCGGACTGCGCCGCGACGTCGGGGAGACACACCGAGAGGCAGCGCCCCTCGGCCTCGGCCACCGAGGTGCAGGAGGGAGGCGTGAAGAGCCCCGCGGTCTCGATGAGCACGTCGGGCACGCACTTCGAGCTGGCGTCGCAGTCGGCCAGGAGCCCGGCCTGCTCGGCGGGGATCGCGCCCGCCGGGACGCAGTGCCCGCCGCTCTGGCAGACGTCCGCGGGGCACGCAGCGAAGAGCTCCGGGTCGGCGGCCGGCTGACCCTCGCAGGTGGTGTCGAGATCGTACTCACAGGTCGCCGGATCGTCGCAGGGGGGCACCGTGGGTGGCCCGCCGCCGGTCCCTTGCCCGCCGCAGGAGAACCCGATCTTGCACGCGCCCGTCTCCGTCTGATCGAGCGGGCTGATGCACGGCACGCAGCGCTCGTGCTCGGCGCAGACGTCCATCGGGAGCAGGTTGGCGTTCGCCGCCACGTCGGGGATGCAGGCGGACAGACAGACGCCCGCCGCGCCGGCCAGCGACGTGCACGCCGGCGGCGTGTAGACCCCGCCGGTCTCGAGGAAGACGTCGGGGACGCAGTACCCGCCACCGTCGCAGGGCGCCGCGGCGCTCTCGAGCTCCGGCGGGATGCTGTCGAGGCAGTGCGCGGCGCCGTAGTCGGGGCAGCAAGCCGGGAGCGTCGACGGATCGATGGGCCGCCCGAGCGGGCCCTCGCAGCCAGGGTCCGCCAGCGGCTTGCCGCTCCCCGCCGCCGTCGTGCTCTCGGTCCCGCTGCCACCGCCGCCCCCGGTTCCTGCCTCGTCGGTGCACGCCAGCACCGAGACGGTGAGCCACCCCGCGAGCAGCGTGAATCCGACGTGGACGCTTCTCATGACGGCCCACGATGCAGCCGCCGCGCCAGCGCGCCGATCCATGGGTCACCTACATGGGAGCCGACGGGGAGGCTCGCGGCCGTCCCCCAGCGCCGTCGGCGCTTCTGCGACCTCTTCGCGACGGAAGCCTCGACGCGGCATTAACGGCATCGCGTGCGCGGTCCCGCCGCAGAGGTGCGCGTGATCCAGGGGTGGATCCAAGCCTTCGCGGGCTCGTCGGTCCCACTCGTGGCCGCGGGGCGCGACGACTCGCGACGAGGAGAGTGGCATGACCAACGGTTCGCGCACTGGCTCTGCGGTCGCACGCGGCGGGACGCTGTCGCTGTCGGTTGGGATCGTGTCGTGGATGATGTTCCGCGCGGGCTCTGGGTGCAGCGACGGTGTCGGGGTTGTCGTGGAGGCGACGGCCGGGTCGGTCGTGCCGCCGGTGATCGCGCCTGCGCCGTCGCCGGCCGACCGGTCGGGGCCGCGCGAGAGAGGCACGGAGGGGTTTGGCGCATCGAAGGCGGCGGCCGGTACCGGGACCCGGGCGCTCCTCCGCTCCTCCGAGCCCGCGCCATCTGGCACCTCACGCGCGCCCGGGGCGCGTGGGAACGACGAACCGGCGCCCGACCAGCGGGCGCCCCCGTGACGCGGGGTGTAGTCTGGGACCGACGCTGGCTGAGCCGCTCTCGCGACGCGAGCAGGTCGCGCCGTGAGGACGGTCCCCGCCCGTGAGGAGGAAGCCGGTGGCGAATGTCGCGGCCCAGACGTCAGCTTGAGAGTCACACCCAGACGCGGCGAACCGGGTGCCTGCTGCACCGTCCGGCGCTTCGGATGACACCGGAGGAGGAGACTGCATGAGCAAGAAGTCGAGCACGGCGCTGGTGGTGGCCCGCGGCGCGGCCCTGTGTGTGTCGGTGGGGATCGTCGCGCTCATGATGGTGCGCGCGAGCGCCGGCTGCTCCGACCGCGCGGGCATCGGCGCAGAGCCGCCCCCCGCGTCCGCGGCCGGATCCGCGACGGCCTCCAGCGCTGGGACGGCGGACGGGAAGAGAGGAGAAGAAGAGCACATGGGCCCGTCGAAGGCGGCCGGCGGCACCGGCACCCGAGCACTGCTCCGCTCCGCGGAGCCCGCGGCGTCGAGCTCCTCGGGGGCGCAGAAGCCGCTGCCGAGGCATTTCGGCGGCTCGAAGGCGGCGCCGGTGTTCGAGCCCGGCGAGCAGAACGTTGCGCCCCAGCAGCAGGCGCCCCAGTGAGCGCCGCCTTCGAGATCCTCACCTTCACCGTCGCGAGCTTCCTCATCCTCGCGGTGGTGTTCGGCCCGCTCGAGCGGCTCTGGAGCGCGCGGCCGGGGCAGCGCGTTCTCAGGCCCGAGATCGTGACGGACGTGTGCTTCTTCGCGGGTCAGTACCTCGTCTTCACCGCCGCGGCGGTGGCGTGCGTCGGCCTCGCCCACCGCCTCCTCGAGGGCAGCCTCCCCGCCGACGGCCTCCGCGGGGCGATCGCCGCGCAGCACCCGGTCGTGCAGGGCGCGCTCGCCGCGTTCTTCGGGGACCTCGCGATCTATTGGTTCCATCGAGCGTGCCACGAGGTCCCGCTGCTCTGGCGGTTCCACGCGGTCCACCACTCGAGCGAGCACCTGGACTGGGTCGCGGCGCACCGCGAGCACCCGCTCGACGGCGTGCTCACCCAGCTGTTCGTGAACCTGCCCGGGATCTTGCTCGGCGTGTCGTTCGAGGCGCTCGCCGCGCTCGTCGTGTTCCGCGGCATGTGGGCGATCTTCATCCACTCGAACGTCGATATCTCGGTGGGGCCGCTGCGGTACCTCGTCGGGGAGCCGGCGCTCCACCACTGGCATCACGCGCGCGTGCCGCGCACGCTCCACAACTTCGCGAACTTGGCGCCGTACCTCGACGTCCTCTTCGGCACCTACCACCGGCCCGAGAAGGAGGACTACGAGCTCGGGCTGGTCGACGCGTGGCCCCGCAGCTACCCGGCCCAGCTCCTCCACCCGTTCGTGCCCGTGGAGCGGATCCGGCGCGTCGCTCAGCGCGTTCGGAGCGGCTGGGTCCACGCCTTCGCGCCGCCCGGCTCCTCGATCCGGGCGCGGACCCAGCGCTCGTCGCCGCGAAGGGTGTAGCCCGCGCCCTCGCCCACCTCGGCCCGCTCGGTGGCGAGCACCTCGTCCCCCGGTCCCAAGAAGACGACGGTGGCGCGCGGATCCAGCGGCCACACCCGGAGCGTCCTGTCGCTCACGTGGAGCCGCATGAGGGTGGCGCCGTTCGAGGCGTAGAACCGGCCGGCGCGCAGCGCCTCACAGGTGGCGGTCTCCTCGACCTCGGCGGACTCTGCGAAGGTGGCGACCCAGGCCTTCCCCGGGCGGGCGGTCTTCTCGGGCGACGTGCCTGGCTTCAGGTGGTGCGTGTCGTCGACCGCGGTCCCGTGGAAGCCTGCGCCGCGCGTCGCGAGCTCGGCCCAGAGCGCCTCGTGAGAGGGCCGCTCGTCGACGCCATCGGAGTAGACGTACGGGTGACCGCTGTAGATCTCCAGGAGCGTCGCCCCGCGCCCCTCCCAGAGATCGTCCGGCCCGAGCGAGCGGTCGAAGTTCGGGTGGTTGATCAGCGAGACGCCGCCCTGAGCGTCCACCGCGTCGATGGCGAACCGGAGCGCCTCCGCCTTGGTCGCGAAGCCGCCGCCGCCGATCTTCGTGTGCGTGCAGAGCGCGTTGACGTGGACCTGCCGCCCGGCGCCCGCCATCGTGATCTCTTCGCCCGCGAGGATCTTGAAGTCGGGCCGCTCGAGATGCCGGTACACCGCCGGCTCGATCCGCCGGTTGTGATCCGTCAGCGCCACGAACTGGTAGCCGTGCGTGCGATACCACCGGTAGACGTCCTCGGGGACGCTGTCGCCGTCGCTCTCGAGCGAGTGCGTATGGAGGTTCCCCTTGTGGAAGATCCTGACGTCGAGGTCGAGATCGAAGCGCGCCGGCGCTCGGGACGCATGGATGGGGGCGGGCGCCAGGGTGCGCCGCGGTGACGTGACGGCGTACGCCGCGCTGCCGAGGGCCGCCCCGCCGAGGAGCAGGACCAGGACGATGGACCCCCGCAGGTGCACCTCTTGAGCGTAGTGTGCGCCGCGAGGGCCCGCCAACTTCGCGAGGTCGACGCGCCCGGGGGGGCAGAGGGGACGCGCCCCGGCCCTCCGCGCCGCCTCCTTGCTAAGGTAGCTGCCCCATGCGCGTCCCCGCCCACTCGGTGCTCCTCTCGGTGCTCTTCGCGGCCTCCTGCTCGGCTCCGGCGGAGGATCCGCTCCTGCCGCTCGGGCGGAGGCCGCCGATCGTGCCGGCGGGGGCGGCGCCGAAGCTCGAGCCGCACCTGGCCGACCTGCGGCAGCTCACGTTCGGCGGGGAGAACGCCGAGGCGTATTGGTCCACCGACGGACGGCAGCTCATCCTGCAGGCGTCGATCGACGGCGCCGGGTGCGACCGCATCTACCGCCTCGAGGTGCCGGCCGAGCCCGGGCAACGCCCCCGGCGGACGCAGGTCTCGAGCGGCAAGGGCGCCACGACGTGCGCGTACTTCCTGCCAGGCGACCAGGACATCCTCTACGCCTCGACGCACCTCGGCGGGGACGCGTGTCCCCCGAAGCCCGACATGCGAGAGGGCTACGTCTGGGCGTTGTACGACTCCTACGACATCTTTCGGGCCAAGGCCGACGGGTCGGGGATCACGCGCCTCACCGAGACGCCGGGGTACGACGCCGAGGCGACCGTGTGCAAGAAGGACGGTTCGATCCTCTTCACGTCGGTCCGCGACGGGGACCTGGAGCTCTACCGCATGGATGCGGACGGCAAGAACGTGAAGCGGCTCACCAGCACGCCGGGCTACGACGGCGGCGCGTTCTTCAGCGACGACTGCTCCAAGATCGTGTGGCGCGCGTCCCGACCCACGGGCAAGGACCTCGAGGGCTATCGGGCGCTCCTCGCCAAGGGGCTCGTGCGCCCGTCGAAGCTCGAGCTCTGGGTCGCGAACGCCGACGGCACCGACGCCTCGCAGGTCACGTACCTCGACGCGGCGTCGTTCGGGCCCTACTTCTTCCCCGGCGCCAAGCGGATCATCTTCAGCTCGAACTACGGCGATCCGAAGGGCCGAGAGTTCGATCTCTTCGCCATCAACGTCGATGGGACCGAGCTCGAGCGCGTGACGTCGTCTCCCGGCTTCGACGGGTTCCCGATGTTCTCCCCCGACGGCAAGACGCTCGCCTTCGCGTCGAACCGCGCCACGCTCCCGGGCAAGCGGGACACGAACGTGTTCCTGGCGAAGTGGCTCGACGCGACGCCGCAGCCGATGGCGAGCGCCGCGGACCGGATCGCGTCGGACGTGCGGTTCTTGGCGGATCCGGCGCGCGAGGGCCGCGGCGTAGGCACGGCGGGGCTCGAGAGGTCCGGCGAGCACGTCGAGAAGCGCTTCCAGTCCCTGGAGCTGGAGCCCGCGGGGAGCAAGGGATACCGCCAGGCCTTCGACGTCACGACCGGCCTCACCGGGAAGGCGACGCTCGAGATCGACGGCAAGGCGGTGGAGGGCGCGCGACCGCTCGGGTTCTCGGCGTCCGGGCCGTCGGTCGAGGCGGAGCTCGTGCTCGCGGGCTACGGGATCGTCTCCGACAAGCGTGACGACTACCGGGGGCTCGACGTGAAGGGAAAGATCGTCGTCGTGCGTCGCTTCGTCCCCGAGGGCGCGGGGTTCGAGCAGGCCGCCGACAAGCGCCGGCACGGGGATCTCCGCAAGAAGGCGTTTCATGCGCGCAACAAAGGGGCGATCGGGCTGGTGGTCGTCGACCACCCGGAGCGCCCCGCGAAGGGCGGCGCGACCTGGACGCCGCCGGAGGAGGCCAAGCTGCCGGCCCTGACGGCCGAGGGCTTCGGCGGCGAGGGCCTCCCTGCGGTCGTCGCGCCGCGCGCGGCGCTCGGCCCCGTGGTCGATCGGCTCGTGCGCAGGCAGAAGGTGCGCGCGAAGGTCGGCGCGGAGCTCGTGCCCCAGGTCACGCAGGCCTTCAACGTCGTCGCGCGGCTCCGCGCGGCCCCCGAGAAGAAGCGCCCAGGGACGATCGTGATCGGGGCGCACTACGATCACCTCGGCCGAGGCGGCCACGGATCGCTCGCGCCGGACAAGACGGAGATTCACCCGGGCGCGGACGACAACGCCTCCGGGACGGCCGCGCTCCTCGAGGTCGCCCGCCTCTTGCAGCACGATCGCGCGACGCTCGCGCGCGACGTCCTCTTCGTCGCGTTCTCGGCGGAGGAGCGCGGGATCATCGGCTCGTCGCATTTCACGAAGCAGCCGCCCACGGGCACCGCGATGAAGGATGTCGTCGCCATGATCAACATGGACATGGTGGGGCGCGTCCGGACGCCCAAGATCGACGTCATCGGTCACGACACCGCGAAAGAGTGGCCGGACCTGCTGGCGCCCGCGTGCGCCTCGGCGCTGCTCTCCTGCGGGCTCGCGCAGGGGGGCGGCTACGGGCCCAGCGATCACTCCCCGTTCTACGGGGCCGGCGTCCCCGTGCTCTTCTTCTTCTCGGGGACGCACTCCGACTACCACAAGCCGTCCGACACCCCGGACAAGGTGCACTTCGGGGGCACGGCGCAGGTCGCGCGGGCGGTCGCGGCCGTAGCGCGCGGCGCGGCCGCGAAGGGCGAGCTCACCTACCAGAGCGTCGCCGCGCCTCCGCCCATGGGCGACGTGCGCAGCTTCGGCGCGTCGCTCGGCACGATCCCGGACTACGCGCCGCCGCCCGGGACCGAGGGGGTGCTGCTCTCCGGGGTGCGGCCCGGCGGCGCCGCGGAGAAGGCCGGCCTCGCGCGCGGCGACGTGATCGTGAAGATCGGCGCAGCGGACGTGAGGACCGTGGAGGATCTCATGTACGTGCTCGGCGAGTCGAAGCCGGGGCAGAAGGCCAAGGTGGTCGTGATGCGTGACAAGAAGCGCGTCGAGGTCGAGGTCGTCTTCCAGGGGGCCAAGGCCCACTGAGACTCTGCGATGCTACGATGCGGGTCGCATGGCCAAGGATGACCACGCGTTCGCGGAGACGATCGCGAGCGACACCGCGCGGACGCTGGCGGACGCCGAACCCCCCGCTGCGAGCCTGACGGATCGCGTCGTCCTCGCGGGTCGGTGGCGCATCGCGAGCCTCCTCGGGTCCGGCGGCATGGGCACGGTGTACCGGGCGCGCGACCTCGAGCTGGACGAGGACGTCGCCCTCAAGGTGGTCCGCGCGGAGATCGTCTCTCCGACGGACCTCGAGCGCTTCCGGCGGGAGGTGAAGCTCTCGCGGCGGGTCACGCACCGGAACGTCGCGCGCGTCTTCGAGCTCGGGGAGCACCAGGGAATGCGGTTCTTCACGATGGAGCTCGTGGAGGGCGAGTCTCTGCGGAGCCGCCTCGATCGCGGGGGCAGGCTGGAGATCGGGGAGGTGGTCACGATCGGGGCCTGCGTCTGCCGTGGGCTCGCGGCGGCGCACGAGGTCGGGGTGTTGCACCGCGACCTCAAGCCCGACAACGTCCTCGTCGCCCGCGACGGGCGGGTCGCGATCACCGACTTCGGGATCGCGTCGTCCCTCGACGCGTCGGGCCGGGCTGGCGAGAGCTCGTTCGTAGGGACGCCTCACTACATGGCGCCCGAGCAGGTGGACGGGTCGCGGCCGCTCGACGCGCGGACGGACGTCTACGCCCTCGGGGTCATGCTCTACGAGCTCTTGACCGGCTCGCCACCCTTCACCGGAGCCACGCCGCTCGCGGTCGCGACGGCGCGGCTCCTCCACCCGCCGCCCGACCCCCGGTCCGAGCGGCCCTCCATCCCGGCCGAGATCGCGCTCCTCGTCAGGAGGTGTCTCGCGCGCGACCCCGACGAGCGGTTCGGCGGCGCGCCTCAGGTCGAGGCCGCGCTGGCTGGCGTCTCGGTGAGCCACCCGTCCGTGCTGCCCGGGCGTGAGACGAGCCGGCCCCCCACGCCGAAGACACCGCCGGTCGGAGCGCGCCTGGTGCGGATGGCGGTCCTGCCCCTCGAGCACCTGGGGCCCGAGGAGAGGGACTACGTCGCGCAGGGCCTCACCGAGGATCTGATCGACTCGCTCTCGGCCTTCCAGGGCCTCCGCGTCGCCGCGCACGCCTCGGTCGCGCGCTTTCGATCGGCGGACGCCCGCGACGCCCGCGCGATCGGCAAGGAGCTCGGGGTCGAGGTGGTCGCGGAGGGGTCGCTGCGCCCGATGCCAGGGGATCTGTTTCGGCTGACCGTCCGCCTGATCGGCGTGCGCGACGGGATCCAGCTCTGGGCCTCACGGTTCGACGTTCCGGCGAGCGAGCTGCTCACGATCAACGACCAGGCGGCCGCCGCCATCGCGGACGCGGTCGCGATCAAGGCCCCGCCGCCCGAGCGGGCGCTCACCGATCCGGTCGCGATCGACCTCTACCTCCGAGCGCGCGCGCGCTATCGAGAGTTCTGGATCGAGGGGGCGGTGCACTCGGCGCACCTCTACGCCGAGGCGGTGGAGCGCGCCCCCGAGAGCCCCCTGCTCATCGCCGGGCACGCGCTGGCGCTCGCCCGTCTGTCGTTCTTCACCGCCTCGAGCCTCGGCCCCGCGCAGGAGGCTGCGGCGCGGGCGCTCGCCCTGGCGCCCGATCTGGGAGAGGCGCACCTCGCGGCCGCCGCCGTCGCGCTGCAGCTCGGACGGATGCCGGAGGCGTACGACGCGGCCGTCGTCGCGGTCGGCAAGTCTCCCTCGCTGGCGGAGGCGCACCAGATGATCGGGCGGATCCTGGCGGAGACCGGGCCGGCCGACGCGGCGCTTCGCGCGCTCGGCGTCGCCGCCGAGCTGGATCCGCAGTCCGGGCTCACGCTCCGAGAGCGCGTCCGCCTCCTCGCGCTGCTCGGCCGCTGGGACGAGGCCGAGTCGCTCCTCGAGCACGCGCCCGGCGGGGAGATGCTCGATCGCGTGGGCCGGCTGGTCATGCACATGCGCCTCCTGCTCTGGCGGGGCGACGTGGCGGCGATCGCGTCGCGGCGGAAGGACCTGGAGCGCATCCGCGAGGAGCTCCCCGGGGGCTTCGCGTTCCGTCGCTTCATGGAGGAGTTGGGGAAGGCGATCGACGAGTCGCGGGCCCCCGAGGTGGACGAGCTCCTGGCCGCGTTCTCCCCGGACGAGGGGAGCGCCCGCCGCGCGCTGTTCTTTCACCAGCTCGCCGCGGAGGCGAACGGGCGCTTCCACAGCCAAGACGAGGCCGTGTCCCTCATCGCGAAGGCCGTGAAGCTCGGCCTCGCCGATCTGATGTGGATGGATCACTGTCCGGCGCTCGAGCCCGTCCGGGCGCACCCTGGGTGGGCCGAGGTCCACGCGGCCGTCGCGGCCCGCGCCCGGGTCCTGCACGCGCGCGTGAGGGGGTGACGTGTCCGAGCCGACCTCCGAGGGAGTGGACCGCGTGCTCTCCTGTGCGCCCGAGCTCTTCGCGTACGAGCGCTGGCTCGCGGACGCGCGGGAGGAGGGGGCTGCGGCCGCGCGCGACTACCTGTTCCTCGACGAGCGGGTCCGCTTCGAGCCGCGCCGCGAGGACGTCCTCGTCAAGCCGCCCGGGCTCACCGCCCGCGAGCGAGGGGGCCGCGTCAGCCTCGTGTCCACCGCGCCGGCCGCGGAGGTGCCGGTCGGCGCCTCACCCCGGCGGGAGGTCGAGCGCGTCCTCGCCGCGATCGACGGAGAGCGCACGCTCGCCGAGATCTCGTGGGAGGTCGATGCCGACGTCCTCGCGCGCGTGCTCCGCGCGGCGTTCGGGTTGCTCCTGTTCGCGCCGCGCTCGGTCGCCGATCTCGAGGCGCGGATCTCGGCCATCGAGATCGTGCGGTTCCCGACCTCGCCGTACGCCGTCGACCGCGCCTACTGGGAGAACATGGCCGAGGTGCGGGCGCGGCTCCTCGCGTCGGCGGCCGCGCTCGGGGGCGCCCCGGCGTTCGAGCGCCTCGTGCGGGGGCTCCACGTCGTCGCGCTGATGGGAGAGTCGCTCGAGCGCTTCTACCGGCCCGCCAGCCCCGCGACGGAGGTCGCGGTCGCGCCCGGCGCGCTCTGGAGGGCCGTCCCTCGGACGGCGGCGACGGCCCGAGGTTGCGTCTTCCTCGATGGGCCGCGCGTCCTCGCGCCGCTCGTCGGGGGCGCGCGGTTCTTTCGGAGGCTGGCGGAGGGGCTCGGAGACGCCGGCGCCGCCCACGAGCGTGAGTCGGCCTGGGGGACGGTGGTGGTCGCGCGCGGGGAGCGGGACGCCGAGGCCAGGCCCTGGTTCCTGCCGCGCAGGCCGCTCGACGAGGACGCGGTCGAGGCGCTGCGGAGCGCGGCGGCGCGCGGGCTCTCCTCCGCCGCCGAGGGGCGGGCGGAGGAGGCGTGCGCGCACGCCGCGGCGTTCCACTGGCGCTACGTGCGTCTCCACCCGTTCCGCTGCGCGAACCAGTCGGTGGCGATGAACGTGGTCGGCGCGATCCTGATGCGGGCGGGGCTCCTCCCCGTCCCGCACCTGGCGCTCGACCACCTCGCCCTCCGGCTGTCCGAGGCCGCCTACGCGGAGGTCTTCGCGCGGGCCGTCCGCGTGTTCGGCGAGCCAGCCGAGACCCCGGCCAAGCGCCTCGGGCTCGTCGCGTCGCGCTGGAAGCGCGCCCTGAAGCTCATGGACGCGGTCAGCGCCGCGCCGAGCGACGCGGCGGCGGACGCGATCGTCGCGGCCGATCCCGAGGGAGCGCGCGCCGCGCTCCTCTCCGCGGGGTGAGGCCTCACCCGCCTGCCTGCGACACCACGCGGAAGAGGCGCGTCGCGCGATCCTCGCTCCACGTGTAGAGCGACGCCGGGCCGGCGGTGGTCGTGACGCCGCGGACGTCGACGGAGGCGGCCCACGCGAGGCCAGCGCTGCGGTCGGCCGCGCTGGCCTCGCGTCGGGGGCGCGCGATCGTCACGTGGGCCTTGGGCGGGCGGGTGTCACCCTGGACGGCGGCCACCTTGAAGGCCGTCGACCGAGCGACGAAGGTCGCGGCCTCGATCGCCACGCGGCCGCGGTCGAGCAGCACCGACAGGGCCGAGTAGCGGTGGCGCGGGCCCATGGGCGCGACCGGACCGAGCCCGATCTCCGTGGGGCCGAGCGGCCACTCCATCGCCTCGAACGCCGCGCGCGCCCTGTCCTCTCCGCACGCGCCGAGGAAGGCGACCGTCAGGTGCAGATCGTCTCGGTGGAACGGGCGCAGCCCGGACGGCGCGGCGGGGACGCGATCCGGATACCAGCCGAGCGGATCGACGGGCAGCCCGATGAACCAGTTCACCGCGCCTCCTCGGCGAGGAGGGCGGCGAGCGCGTCGCGCCACGGGCGCAGCTCCACGCCGAACGTCTCGCGGAGCTTGCCGCTGTCGAGCTTCACCCTGTAGGTCGAGAGATTGCCGAGATAGCCGAT
>CAZBJI010000103.1:0-28244 GCA_964492175.1 uncultured Polyangiaceae bacterium
TCCAAGATGCCCTGATGCAAGGTGGCCCACTGGGAGCGACCCAGTGGAGGGTGATGGATTCGAACCATCGAAGGTCGGTGACCGGCAGATTTACAGTCTGCTCCCTTTGGCCGCTCGGGCAACCCTCCCAAACGTTGCGCGCAGCATCGTGTGAGAGATCAGCCTTCTGTCGTTTGGGTCCTTCTCTTTGCCTTCCTGCTCGGGGTGAGATCGGTAGAGCTGACGAGGGGACTTGAACCCCTAACCCCCTGCTTACAAGGCAGGTGCTCTACCGATTGAGCTACGTCAGCGCTTGCTCGCGGCCCGATGCTCGCCGCGAACGTCTCATCCCAAGCTTTGCCTCGTGGTTCGTCCCGGCGATGCGGCCTTTGACGCTTGCGCGGCCGGCCGTCAACGCTGCTCGTATGGACCGCCGGGATCGCCCGGGAATTCGGGGACATCGACGGTTCCCCCGCCCGCACCTGACGATCTGGGCGAGGTAGCCGCGAGGGCACCTGCGCGGATGTCGTACCCCAACGAAGGGGGTCGCCACCCGCCACTGACGCGGCTCCTCGGGTGACGAGAGCGCGCAGTGCAAGACCGAGGCCGGAAGGGGGAACGCCTTCTAGCGCCTTGCAAAACCCGTGTCAAGGCGTCGTTCCCCCGGCGCCGAGCCGCCGCCCGAAGCCGGAACGGGACGGTGACGGGCGGGGAGCTGCCGCTCGGAGATACTCCGGCGATTTCAGCCACGAGCCACAGCAGCGCTCCGAACAGAACTTCGTCACACCGGGGACGTCTGTCTCGGGTACGTTGGCGGGACCTAGACCCCGGCGGGGCGCCGCGAGGTCGGCGCCCGTTCCACATTCCCCCTAGCCTGCGACACGGACCATGGAGTGCCTCGCCTGTCACACGACGAACATCGACGGTGCGCGCTTCTGCGCCAAGTGCGGCGCGCCGCTGCCGATCCAGAAGTCCGCTGACGCCGACCCGATGGTCGGCAAGACCATCGGGGGCCGGTACCGCGTCACGGGCGTGCTCGGCGAGGGCGGGATGGGCCGCGTGTACACGGCCGAGCAGCAGATGGGCACCAAGGTGCGGAAGGTGGCGGTCAAGACGCTGCTCTCCCAGTTCGCCAAGGACCAGGCCACCGTGGGGCGGTTCATGCGCGAGGCCGGAAACGTCAGCGAGCTGCACCACCCGAACACCATCCAGGTCTACGACTTCGGAAAGGTCGAGGACTCGGGCGAGCTCTACATCGCGATGGAGTTCCTCGAGGGCCGCTCGCTCGACGACGAGCTCGCGAAGGGGCAGCCGCTGCAGGCCGAGCGGGTGGAGCGCATCGCCGGCCAGGTGTGCGGCTCCCTTCAGGAAGCGCACGACAAAGGGATCGTCCATCGAGACCTGAAGCCCGCCAACATCTTCCTGACGGTGCGCGGGGGAGAAGAGGTCGTGAAGGTCCTCGACTTCGGCATTGCGAAGCAGTCCGAGACCAAGGACACCAAGGCCGAGCAGAAGCTCACGCAGCAGGGGACGATCCTCGGGACGCCGCCCTACATGAGCCCAGAGCAGTTCGGGGGCAAGGAGCTCGACGCGCGGAGCGACATCTACTCTCTCGGCGTGGTCGTCTACGAGATGCTGACCGGGCGCCTGCCGTACGTCGCGGACACGCCGTGGCAGTGGATGACGCCGCACATGAGCGCGCAGCCGTTCCCCTTCGAGGCGACGCCCCTCGGCGCGACGATCCCTCCGAAGATGAAGGACGCGGTGATGCGGGCGCTCAGCAAGGACGTCGCGCACCGACCCCAGACCGCGCGCGACTTCTTCGAGGAGCTCAGCACGGGCGGCGCGCGCATGAGCGTCCTCGGCCTCGCGCCGGGCGGCGTCGCCGCGATCCCCACGCACCCCGGCGCGGGCGGCACCGCCATGTTCGCCGCCGGCTCCGCCGCGTCCCGCGCGGGCGGCACGCAGGTCGGCGAGCCGCTCTTTCCGGACGCGATGCCTCCCGGGGCGACGGCCCCGGCGAAGACCATGGCGGGAGAGATGCCCGCGCCCGCGTACGGCGCGCACCACGGCGGGCCCACCGCGGGGGGGCAGGCGTACCCGGCGCCCCCTCCGCACGCGGCGCCGAAGAAGGGCGGAGGGGGTGGCCTCGCGATCGTGGGTGTCCTCGCCTTCCTCCTGATCGGAGGAGTCGCGGGAGGGTTCTTCTACCTCAAGGGAAAGCCCAGCGACGACGAAGGCCCGACGGCGTCGATCCCGACCAGCACCGGCAAGAAGAAGGATCCGCCCGAGGAGGGCACGACGAGCGGCGGCGAGAGCGCGACGACGGGCGGCGGGGACAGCAGCGCGAGCCCGACCGCCACGACGGAGGCGAGCGGCGCGCCGTCGGCGACGCCGTCGGCCGAGCCGAGCAGCACGCCCTCGAGCGAGCCCACGACGCAGCCGACGACGAACCCGACCGGCCCCGGGCCGACGGCGCCCAAGCCGGACGCCGGCAAGCGCCCGCCGCACCCCGGCTTCGCGCAGTGCTGCGCGCGCATCCCCGTGCGCGACAAGTCGAAGCGTCAGACGTGTCACGCGATCTCGAACGCGGTCAAGCGCGGGGACAACGATCCGAACGCGTCGGCGGCGACGATCCGGACCCTCGGCGTCCCCTGCCCCTGACGTCCGACGGCGGCCGTCAGCGAACGATGGGCTTGATGAGGGTCTTGCCGTCCTTCACGACGATCTCGTAGTCGACGCGCTTGGCCGCGTGCTTCTGCTTGAGCTTGTCCGCTTGCGTGCGGAGGCTATCGGCGAGCTTGTCGAACGTGATGCCGGCCGTCGACTCGTTGCGCTCACGGCGCGTGTTGACGTACTGCGCGTAGATCTCCCGGAGGCGACCGTCGCTGATGTCCTCTGCGCCGGCGGCGGGTCGCTTCACCGCGGGCGCGGGGCGCGGCTTGGCGGGCTCGGGCCGGGAGGCGGGCTCCGGCTTGCCCGCGGGCTCGGGCTTCGCGACAGGCTCGGGCTTCGCGGCAGGCTCGGGCTTCACGGCAGGCTCGGGCTTCACGGCAGGCTCGGGCTTGGCTGGGGCAGGCGGGCGGGCGGAGGCCGGCGCCGGCGTCTCGGCCGGTGTCGCAGCCGCGGGCTTCTCTCTCGGAGGTGGCTTCAGCCCGAGGCCTCCCCCCGCGGCGCGGGCGGGCGGCGCGGCCGCCGGGGTCGCCGGCTTGGCGGGGCCGGCCGCGGCGGGCGCGCGGCTCGGCGGATCGAGGTCCGCGCCGAGATCGATGTCGAGCGGGCCGGCGAGGAGCGGACGACGGGCAGGCGGCTCGGGGGCGACGTCGACCTCGAGCGGGCTCGAGAGGAGGGGCTTGCGGGCGGGGACGCCGGCGGGCCCCGGGGCGACGTCGACCTCGAGGGGGCTCGAGATCAGAGGCTTGCGCTCGGGCCGCGCCGCCGGCTCGGGGGCGACGTCGACGTCGATGGGGCTCGAGATCAGAGGCTTGCGCTCGGGCCGCGCGGGCGACGCGTCGGGGGCGACGTCGACCTCGAGCGGGCTCGAGAGGAGAGGCTTGCGAGCCGGCTGCTCTGCGGCGTCGGGCGAGACCCCGCCCACGAGCGACGAGGCGATCCGCGTGAGCGCGTCCTGGTTCGCGCGCTTGCTGGGTCCGCCGCCGAGTCGGAGACCTCCGCCGGTCTTCTTCGGCTGAACGGTGGCGGCGGCGAGCTCGCCGGGGACGCTCGGCGGGGGCGCGCTCCCGGCCTTCGAAGCGGGGGCCTCCTCCGAGGCGTGGTACGGCTGCCCCATCGCCCACGCCGAGGGCTGCGCCGGGGCGAACGGCGCCGGAGCTTCGGCGGGGCGCACGGGCGGCGGGGTCGGCGCGTCGTCGTCGAACTCCTCGAGGTCGGCGTCGTCGACGGACTGGTACTCCTCCTCCTCCTTCTCCTTGCGGCGGCGAGCGTCGCGCTCCACCTGCGCCTGGAGCCCCTTGGCGTAGCGCTCGGCGCGCTTCTTCCCGACGGCGGTCAGCGCCTCCTCGACCCCGAACCGCGCGGCGGCGCGGGCGAGGTCGCGCTTGTAGGTGCCGTTCTCGATCTCACGCAGCACGCGGCCCCAGTGCTGGCTCATGGTGTTGTAGCGCTGGACCAGCGTCTGGAACTTGAACCGCATGGCGGTGTTCCGGATCTGCTCCTTGCGCAGGATGACGATGCGCCGATCCACGTCCTTGCGGGGGATCTGTGGCTCGATCTTCTCGATGCCGCAGAAGTACTGCTCGTAGAGCGCCCGGACCCGATCGATCCGCTCCTCGAGCTCCTCCAGGTTCTGCTGCAGCTCTACGGGTTCCATGCGAGGGGCGTGATGACCAGGTTGTCGTAGCAGACCCGGGCGTTCCAATCGTTGAAGCCGAAGTGATCGTGGCCGGGTCCCGTCAGCGGGCGGGGGTCGCTGTGCTCGAACAGCAGCCGGCCGTCCACGGACCAGGAGAGAATGTTGCCCTGCTTCCGCTCGAACTTGAAGTGATAGACGTTCCCGGCCTGTACCGGGAGGGCGCGAGGATCCTCCGAGGCTTGGGAAAGCGCCAGCTCCATCCTGGTGGGGGCGTGCTCGTCGAGCCGGGCGAGGACGTGGAGGGAGTTGCGCCACCCGCCAAAAATCGCCACGTAGCCGGTCGCGTCGTCGTACGTGGCGCTGGTCGCGCCGGACCGCCCGTCGCCCCAGAGCTCGACCTTGAGGTCGCCCTCCGCGGAGTGGGCGACGGCGTCGAACTCGATGCGCGCGGCGTGCGGGATGGTGCGCTTGAGCCACGCCCCCCTGTTCCGGGCCGCCTCGACGCACAGCCAGCCCTTCTCGATGCGCCACGCCTCGGACAGCGGCAGCCAGTCGGGCCCGAGCTCCGCTCGCTCGAACTCGTCGCGGAACACGCCCGAGAGCGGCGGGTCCGAGGACTCCTGCTCGGCCGCCGGCGCGGCCTCCTCCGTGACCGTGGCGGGGCCCTCCGACACACAGGCCAGCAGGGCACCGCCGAGGAAGGTCACCGGGGTGCTGATCCGCACGCGGCGCAGGGTACCACGCCTCGACGCTTGCAGAGCGAAACCGCCCGTGCGTATCAGGAGACGTGCACCCGATCCTGTTTCGGCTTCCGGTGCCCTCTTGGGGCGAGGTCCCGATCTACACCTGGGGCGTCATGCTCGGCGTGTCCCTCATCGTCGGGTGGTACCTGACGCTGGGCCTGGCCGAGCGCGACGGGATGCCGCGCGAGATGCTCGCCAACTGCTACGTGATCACCGCGCTCGCCGCGCTGCTCGGAGCCCGCCTGCTCTTCGTCGCGTCGAACCCGGAGAGCTTCGACGGCATCGGATCGATGTTCGAGGTGCGGAGCGGGGGCATGGTCGCCTACGGCGGGATGGTCGGGGGCGTCCTCGCCAGCGCGGCGTACCTCCGCTGGAAGGGCTTTCCGCTCCTGCCGTGGGCCGACGTGGCCGCGCCGAGCATCGCCGTGGGGCTCTTCTTCACGCGCATCGGCTGCTACCTCTACGGGTGCGACTTCGGCACGCGGCTCGAGCCCACCGCGTCGACCACGCTCCAGAGGCTGGGCACCTTCCCCCAGTGGCCCGAGGGGACCGTGGAGCAGGGCGAGGGGTCGCCCGCGTGGGCGCACCACGTCACGCAGGAGTGGGTCGCCCCAGGCGCGGGGACGTCGTTGCCGGTGCACCCGACCCAGCTCTACGAGGCGGCGATCGGGCTCGCGCTGCTCGGCGCGCTGCTGTGGCTCCGGCGACGGCAGTCGTTCCGCGGTCAGGTGTTCTTGACGCTCGCGGTCGTCTACGGCTTCGCGAGGTTCTGCGTGGAGTTCCTCCGCGACGATCTCGAGCGCGGCGCGGTGCCCCCCGCGCTCCCGGCGCACGTCCTCTACCCGCTCGCGCTCGCTGGGTTCGGCCTCGCGATCACGCTCGGGGTCGCCCCTGCGATCCGGACCCGGGGCGCGCGCGCTCTCTGGAGCGCCGCCTCCTTCGCCCCCGCGCTGTGGGCGGCCATCGAGCTGCAGCCGGGGGAGTACGGCTTCGCGCCGTCGGTCAAGCTGTCGACGTCCCAGTTCATCGGCCTCGCCTCGGCCGCCGCGGCGGCGCTCGCGTTCCGGGTCCTCTGGAAGAACGCGCAGGCGCACCCCGTCGCGGCGATGGCGATCCCGGCGTGGACGGGGGACGACGCGGAGACGCCAAGCGCGCCCGCGAAGGAAGACGAGGAGGAGGGCTCGGAGCCGAAGGAACGCCCGGACGCCGGCGACTCCCGCGACGAGAGGCCCGCCAAGGCGTCGAAGCCGGCGGCCAAGGCCGCGAAGCCCGCAGCCAAGGCGGGCAAGGCGGACGCGGACGCGGAGGCGGAGCCCGAGACCTCGGAGCCCGAGAGCGGCGCGGAGCCGCGGTCGATCCCGACGGACGCCGCCGGCTCGACGCCGAAGCCTCGCCGCAAGACCAAGAAGAAGAAGGCGCGGGTCGTCGAGTGAGCCTCGACGACACGATCCCGATCGAGCTCTTCGTCCGTGGCCGTCGCTGCGTCGCCGTCGGCGCGTGCGAGGCGATCGAGGGCAAGGTCTCGCGCCTCCTCCGAGCCGGCGCGGTCGTGGAGCTGTTCGCGGAGCTCGGCCGCGTCTCGCCGGCGCTCCAGGAGCTCGTGCGGCGAGGCGACGTCGCGCTCGTCGAGCGGCCCTGCGACCCCGGCGACATCCTCGGCGCGGCCGCGGTCTTCGTCTCACCGCAGGAGGAGGGCTCCGGCGAGCGGCTCTCCCACGCGGCGCGCGAGGCCGGCGTTCCCCTCTGCACCTTGGACCGCCCCGCCGCTTGCACGTTCTTCAACCCGGCCTCGACGGACGTCGGGGGCCTCCGGATCAGCATCGCCAGCGGCGGCGCCGCGCCCGCGCTGGTCAAGCGGATCCGTGAGGACCTGCAAGGGATCTTCTCGGACGCGCGCCTCGCACGCTTCGTAGTCCAGCTCTCGACGCTGCGGACGACGTTGCCGGCGGACCAGCGCGCCGCGGCGCTCCGCGATCGCGTGGAGGGCTTTCGCGTCGAGGGCCGGCTCGTCTTCCCTGGGTGGGTGGACGAGGCGTAAGCTCGAGGAATGACGGGCGGCGACGACGCACCGTGGCTCGGGCGCCTCGTCGCGAACCGCTACCGGCTCATCGCGCGGCTGGGCGAGAGCCAGGTCGCGGAGGTCTACCTCGCCCGCCACGTGCTGATCGACCGCCTGAGCGCGATCAAGTTCCTGCGCACCGACGTGGGGCGGGACCGCGGGCTGCGTGCGCTCTTCCTCCGCGAGGCCAAGGCGGTCAACCGCATCAACCACCCCAACATCGTGGAGATCACCGACTACGGCGAGACCGAGGAGACCGCGTACCTCGTCATGGAGTACGTCCCCGGAGAGTCGCTGGCGCGGACGCTGGCGCGGGGGCCGCTCGGCTGGCGCGGCGCCGCGCACGTGGGGCTCCGGCTGGCGCTCGCGCTGTCGCGCGCGCACGAGATGGGCGTGGTGCACCGCGACCTCAAGCCGTCGAACGTGCTCGTCGTGCCGCAGCGGGGCGGCCACGACGTCGTGAAGCTCACGGACTTCGGCGTCGCGAAGCTCGTGACCGGCGCTGCGCCGCCGACCGCCGGGGCCACGGCCTTGCTCGCGACCCAGCTCAGCGCGGAGTACGTGGCGCCCGAGCTGCACGAGCGCGGCGCCCTCGACAGCCGGAGCGATCTCTTCTCGCTCGGGGTGATCGTCTACGAGTGCGCCACCGGGTCGCTCCCCTACGGCGCAGAGACGCCAGCGTCGGCGGCGAGCCTGCCGCCCCACCCGACGGTCGCGCACGGGACCGGTGCGCCCCGCGCCTTCGACGAGGCCGTGCTCAGGCTGCTCGCGCTGTCGCCCGAGGAGCGCCCCCGCGACGCGTTCGAGGTCGCGGCGATGTTCCGCGACGTCCTCTCGCCGCCCGAAGAGCCCGCCGAGCAGGACCCGCCGACGCTGCGGCACGACCGCAGGAGACCGCCGGCCCCACGGCTCCTCACGATCCCGTTCGATCGCATCGTGGTCCTGATCCAGCGTGCGTGGGCCGACGTCTACGCGGCGGCGCAGCACGACGTCCGGCCAGGGCTCCGCGACGACCTGGTGCACCTGGCGGAGCTCGTGCGGATGGTGGAGCGGCTCGGCGCGACGGTGGGCGAGGACACGCGGGCCCTCGGCGCCGCCGAGGAGCGCGGCAGGGTCGTCAGGACCGAGTTCGGGGCGCGCCTGGACGACCTGGCGCAGCAGCGGTCGCAGGCGCTCGGCTGGGCCGGCTCGCTCGCGGAGGAGAGCGACAAGCTCCGCACGCAGCGGCAGTCCGGCGCGCACCTCGTCTCGACGGTGGACCGCATGCTCTGGGAAGAGGCCACGCTCGAGCACGGCGAGGAGCTGACGCGGGCCCGGGCCGCCCAGATGGCGGAGGAGATCGAGGCGCTCCAGGCGCAGCTCCGCCTCGCGAACGAGGCGCTCGAGCGGGATCGCAGCGTGCTCGAGGCCCAGCTCGCGGGGCACGTGGCGGCGCTCCGCGCGCTCGCCAGCGAGACCTGGGCCGCGCTCGACGCCGTCGCCGACACGCTCGACGTCGAGCTCCAAGGGCCATGACCGTCGTCCCGCATCGAGCGATCCGCCCGCTCCGCGGAAGGTAGGTCGACGAGGGACGGGGCCTGGGCGGGCGCCGCGGCGCTTCGCCAGCCAGGGGCGGCGCTCGGGAGACCGCGGGGGGCTCGTGGACGAGCGAAATCTGCCGGCACCGCGCCGCGGGCCTGGTGTAGGCTGGCGCGAGCCGTCAGGTTCCAGGAGGATCTCGCTATGGGTCTCAACGTGTGCCGGTCCGTCGTCGCTCGAGCCACGCTGTCGGGCTGCCTGCTCGCCTTGGCGAGCACGAGCGCGTTTGCGCAGGGGAAACCGGGGGACAAGCCGGCCGCCTCCAAGGCCGCGGACAAGCCCGCGAAGCCCAAGACCGAGAAGGAGCGGAAAGAGGCCGCCAAGAAGAACTTCGAGGAAGCGCAGGCGAAGTTCGCGGCGGGGGACTTCGCGGCCGCGTACGAGCTCTACAAGCAGGCCGACGAGCTCGTCCCCGGCGCGGTTCCCAAGTTCAAGATGGCCGAGAGCCTGGACAAGGCCGGAGACGTCGAAGGCGCGATCAAGGCGTACGAGGCGTTCCTCGCCAGCAAGCCCGACGAAGCCAAGCACAAGGAGCGGATCGACGGGGCCAAGGCGCGCGTCGCCGCGCTCCAGAACGCGCCCGCCGACGTGAAGGTGGTGATCACGCCCCCGGACGCGGCCGGCGTCGTGCTCTCGGTGGACGGCCAGCCGCAGCAGGGCAACCCGGTGAAGGTCCCGCCCGGCAAGCACACCATCACGGCGAAGGCGGAGGGCTTCGACGAGGCGAAGGTGGAGGTCGAGGTCAAGCGAGGCGAGAAGAAGGAGGTCCCTCTGACCCTCACCGCCAAGCCGGGCGGCGGGGCCGTCGCCGAGGGGCCGAAGGAGCCGCCGAAGCCCGTCCCCCCGAAGGAGCCGCCGACCACGGAGTCGGAGGGCACGTCCACGCTCATCCCCGCGATCGTCACGCTGAGCCTCGCCGGCGCGGGCGCCGTGGTGGGCGGCGTGTTCGGCGTGCTCGCGCTCCAGTCGAAGGGCGACTTCGAAGAGACCCCAACGCAAGACCTCTTCGACGAGACGGAGCGCAACGCGCTCATTGCCGACATGTCCTTCGGCGTGGCGCTCACGTTCGGCGTCACCGGGCTCGTCCTCCTCCTCACCGACAGCGGCGGGGAAGAGAAGCCCGCGGAGCCCGAGAAGAAGGCGTTCGTCACGCCCTTCGCGGGTCCCGGCGGCGCCGGCGTCGTCGGCAACTTCACCTTCTGACTTCCACGACCTTCAGATCAGGATTCGAATCATGCGGATGACGACGTTCGCTTTGGGAAGCTTCGGAGCCTTGGCTGCCATGGCGTTGGGCGCCGCCGGCTGCGAGCTCATCGCCGCGGTGGACCACGACCTCATCCCCGACGGCGGCGGCGCCCCGGGAGGCGGCGGCGGCGCCGGCGGGGCGAGCGTGACCAGCACGGCCACGTCCACCACGGCGACCACGACCACCGGAATGGGTGGCCAGGGCGGCGGCGCCGGCTGCGACCCCATGGACTGTCCCGATCCGGGGAGCGACTGCCTCCAGCGCGCCTGCAACGCCATGGACATGTGCGAGCCGACGCCCCTCGCCTCCGGGACGGCGTGTGACACGCTGATGGGCCAAGGTGGCGGCACGATGGGCGTCTGTGACGGCGCGGGGGACTGCGTCGAGTGCGTGGACAACACCCAGTGCGTCACGCCGCCCGAGACGGTCTGCGACACCACGTCGAACGAGTGCGTCCCGGTCCAGTGCCAGAACGGCGTGATGGACGGCGACGAGACAGGCACCGACTGCGGCGGCCCCACGTGCGGCGCGTGCCCGAACAACCAGGGGTGCGACGACCCCACGGACTGCATCAGCGGCTTCTGCAACGCGCTCACGTGCGCCGCCTGTACGCTCACCAGCCAGTGCGGCGGGACCGAGTACTGCAACGCGGGCGTCTGCGATCCGAAGCTCGGCGACGGCGTCATGTGCACGGCCGGCGAGCAGTGCTCCAACGGCAACTGCGCGTCCGCCGGCGCCATCCAGCTCTGCTGCGACACGCCCTGCGGTGGCGGCTGTCAGTCCTGCGCGAACGCGCACACCGGCCTCGCAGACGGCACCTGCGGCAACGTGACCGCCGGGATCGACCCCAAGAACTTCTGCAACGACACCGCCGCCAACTGCGACGGGGCCAACTGCCAGGCCGGCGGCATCTGCGAGTTCGAGACGAGCGGCGACAACTGCGGCTCGGGCCCGTCCTGCATGACGGCCACGCTCGATCCCCAGGACACGTGCAACGCCTCCGGCGTCTGCCAGGGTGGGACGCCCGCCGCCTGCGCGGGCAACTTCGTGTGCGACACGGCGACGAGCTGCTTCACGATGCCCTGCACGGCGCACGCGCAGTGCCTCACCACACACTACTGCGTGGACGCGGCGCTCAACACGACCGGCACGACGATGGGCGCCTGCGAGGCCAAGAAGGGAACCGGCGTCGCGTGCGCCGACGACGCGGAGTGCAGCCTGGGTCCGTGCATCGGCGCCCCCGCCGGCCTCTGCACGTGAGCGGCGTCGGCCCCCGGCGAGCTCGGGTGCCGGACGGATCGGGGCCCTGATCGGGGACCCAGGGGCTCAGGCCCGCGCCTCCCAGCGGCCGACCTTCGCGTCGTCCCACCTCGACTGGAGCCGCTCCGCGATCGTCGCGAGGAGCGGCTTCGTCGTCTCCGGCGCGGTGGCGGAGACGAGGACGGCGTCCGCGCGGTGTCCGAGCAGCCGGCGCGGCTCCGGATCGAGCTTGTCGACCTTGTTGTAAACGAGGATCGTCTCGATCCCGCCGAGCCCCAGCTCGACCAGCAGCGCGTCCGTGGTCCGGACGTGCTGATCCATGGCGGCGTCGCTCGCGTCGACCACGTGGAGGATCAGGTCGGCGCCTTGCACCTCCTCGAACGTCGCCCGGAACGCCGCGAAGAGGTCCTTCGGCAGATCGCGGATGAACCCCACCGTGTCGGTGATGACCACCTCGCGCTCCTCGGGGAACCGCAGGCGGCGCGAGCGGGGATCCAGCGTGGCGAAGAGCTTGTCTTCTGCGAGCACGCCGGCGCCGGTCAACGTGTTGAGGAGCGTGCTCTTCCCCGCGTTCGTGTACCCGACGATGCTCACGATCGGGACGCCCGCGCGGCCGCGACGCTTGCGTCGCTCCCCGCGCTCGCGAGAGAGGCGCCGGAGCTGCGCCTCCAGGTGGCTCACGCGCTCCTTCGCCCTGCGGCGCCCGATCTCGAGCTTCGTCTCGCCGGGTCCGCGCCCGCCGATCCCACCGGTGAGGCGCGACAGAGAGTCGTCCTTCTGACCGAGGCGCGGGAGCGCGTACTTGAGCTGCGCCAGCTCCACCTGGAGCTTGCCGTCGGACGACTCCGCGCGCTGGGCGAAGATGTCCAGGATGAGCTGGGTGCGGTCGATCACCTTGAGATCGGTCCGCTGGCTGATCGTCGAGGCCTGGGTCGCCGTCAGGTTGTGGTCGAAGACCAGCGTCTGCGCGTCGAGCTCGGCGGCGCGGAGCACGACGTCGTCGAGCTTGCCTTTGCCGAGGACGTGGCGCGGATCGATCCGGTCCCGCAGCTGGAGCACGCTGTCCACCACCTCCGCGCCGGCCGTCCGGGCGAGCTCCGCGAGCTCGCGCAGGCCCTCTTCGGCGAGCTTGTGCGCGTTGGGCTTCGACTTGTCGCCGGCGTGGACCAAGATCGCGCGCCCGTCTTTTCCCTCGTGCGTGCGCAGGCGCCGCACGCGGGCGAACTCGTCCTCGAGGGATCGGACGAGCTCACCGAAGTCTCCCAGCGGTCTTCCCACGGGCACCGGCCCGACGACGGCGAAGGGGTCGACGCGCTCCGTCTTCTCCCGGCGCGGATCCGTCGGCACCACGTGCGCGAACTGGATGGTCTTGAGCTCGCCCTCCGGGCTGAGCTGCAGCGCCGCGACCGCGTCGAGCCGGAGCCGGACGAGGTCGACGAGGTCGTCGCGCGTGAGGGCCTCTCCGTAGAGGTGCGTGTGCACGAGCCGAAGCCCGCGGAGCCTCCCCTCCGCGGCTCGGAGGCGGCCGATGTCGGGGAGCATGAGGCGCGTCGCGTCTCCAACTACCACGTGGTCGATCTGCCCCGACCGGTGGACGAGCGCGCCCACTTGGCGGCCCGTCTCGCGTGAGGCGTCCGCGAGGGCGCGCGCGAGCTCCGGCGTGCTCACGACGTCCAGCGGGACCCGGCGGCGGTAGATGCGCTCGAGGAAGCGCGCGGCTTGGGGGCTGAGGCCGGTGGTGTTTCCGTAGACTTCGGGCATACGATGCTGCGGCTCTCTCAACGTCCCTCAGACGGAGCCTCATGGCAATCCTGACCGAGCTTCGGCAAGACGAGGTTCGCCGAGCGTGCGAGGCCTTCGGGGTCGAGGTGGCGTGGTTCGAGGGCGTCCTCGGCGGCAGCGTGAACACGAACTACGCCGTCGCGACGCCGGCCGGCGTGCGCTATTTCCTGAGACTCTACGAGGAGCAGGACCACGCGGGGGCGACGCGCGAGACGGCCTTGTCCGAAGAGCTCGTGCGGCTCGGGGTGCCCACCCCGCGGCCGCTCGTCACCCTGGGTACGACGCGGCGCGTGGTCACGGTGCGGGACAAGCCGGCGGCGCTCTTCCCGTTCGTCGAGGGGGTGATCCGCTGCCAGCGCTCCGTGACCCCGGCGGACACCTTCGCGGTGGGCGCTGCGCTCGCGCGCGTGCACGTCGCCGGGGCGAGGCTCGATCCCGGCCTCGGCCTCACCGGACCGACCCGGTTCGGACCGGCGGAGATCGGGCGGCGCCTCGAGGGCCTCTCGGCGCATGTGCTCCCGCCGGACGTGGCGGCGGCGCGTGACCGCCTCCGGCGAGAGCTCGACGCGCTCGCGTCCGAGGCACCGAGCGGCGCCGAGCTCCCGCTCGTGCACGGGGACCTCTTCCGCGACAACGTCCTCTTCCATGACGCTGCGTTGACGCTCCTCGACTTCGAGAGCGCGTCGGTCGGTCGGGCGTCGTTCGACCTCGCCGTGACGCTCCTCGCCTGGTGCTTCGGCGATGCCCTCGAGGGCGCGCTCGTGCGCGCCCTCGGCGAGGGCTACCGATCCGTCCGCCCGATCGACGCCGCGGAGGCCGCGGACCTGCCCCGCGCGCTCCGGCTCGCGAGCGTGCGCTTCGCGACGACTCGCATCACCGACTACGAGCTCAGACCGCGCGGCGTCGGGATCTACAAAGACTTCCGGCGGTGGATCGCGCGCCTCGACGAGGTGCAGACGCGGCGGCCGGAGCTCGCGGCTTGGCTCACGGGCGCTGGGGCGTGAGCGAGGGGGAGCGATGGCGGACGCGAAACCGCGACGCCCGGGCCCTGGAGGCGAGCCGCGGCTCGATCGACGTCCCGCCGAGGCGAAGACCGGGTTTGCGCGCAGCGGCCCGGGACAGTACCTTGTCGTCTCGATGGCAGAGGTCGGCGCGCTGGATTTCCAGGGGTTCATCGAGCAGCGGGGACACAAGCTCCCCGACGGCGGCCGCGCCGGTGGGCGGTCGTACGCCTACATCTCGGATCAGCACACGCGCCGAGCCTTCGACGCCGTCAAGCCGGTCGAGGCGGTCGTCACGGCCTCGGTGCGGCTCTTCCGATCGATCGGCAAGAGCGAGCTGCTGGGCCACGCCGTCAAGGTGGGTCCCCGGCAGTTCCCGCGGGTCCACCGCCTCGCCGAGCGCGCGTCGGAGACGTTGGGCATCGCCACCCCCACGGTCTACATCGTCAACAGCCCGGTCATGAACGCCGCCACGTTCGGGACGAACGACGACAGCGTCATCATGGTGCACAGCGCCCTCATCGATCACTTCTCTGACGACGAGCTCTTGAGCGTCCTCGGCCACGAGTGCGGTCACATCCACAACGACCACGTCGTGTACCTGACCGCCTTGCACTACCTCCGCGTGATCGCCGGCGCCTTCGTCCGGTGGCTCATGGCCCCGGCCGAGGTCGCGTTGATGGGGTGGCTCCGCCGCGCCGAGATAACGTGCGACCGCGCGGGCCTGCTCTGCTGCAAGGACCTGGAGGTCTCGACGCGCGCGCTGACGAAGCTCGCCCTCGGCAGCTCCAAGCTCTACGACGAGCTCAACATGGAGGCGTTCATCGACCAGTACGAAGAGATGAAGGACTCCATCGGACGCTACTCGGAGATCCGCGCCAGCCACCCGTTCCTGCCCAAGCGGGTGATCGCGCTGCGCCACTTCGCCGAGAGCGCGCTCTACCGCCAGCACACGGACGCTGGCGACGGGGGCCTCACGATGCCGGAGGTGGACGAGCGGGTCCACGGCGTCATCAAGGTGCTGGGCTGACCTGGGCGCTGGGCTGATGCAGGCGCCGCGAATGAGGTGCGGGGGAGTGCTCGCAGAGAGAGGGTAGGCATGCTCGAATCGTTCCACGCGAAGAAGCGCGAGGTCACCGCGGCGATCGCGGAGCTCGTCACGCTCGGCACCCGCATCGGCGCCAAGTCGCTCGCGGCCAAGGTCGACGCCGACTTGGTGAAGAAGCTGGAGGCCGATCGGTTCCACCTGGTCGTGGTGGGGGAGTTCAACCACGGCAAGACGACCTTCGTGAACGCGCTCCTCGGCGACGGCATCCTCCCGGTGGGCGTCACCCCGACGACCGCCGTGATCCACCACCTCGAGTACGGCGAGACGCCGAGCGCCGCGGTCGTGCGAGAGAACGGGGATCGGTCGCCGCTGCCCGTGGACGAGGTGCGGCGGTTCGCCGTGGCGGGCGGGGAAGGCGCCGGCAGCGGGGATCGCGAGGTCCGCTACCTCGAGGTGTTCGTCCCGTCGCCGATCCTGAAGGAGCGCATCGTGCTCGTCGACACCCCAGGGGTGAACGATCTCAGCCTGCAGCGCGCAGACATCACGTACAACTACATCCCGAAGAGCGACGCGGTGCTGTTCCTCTTGGACGCGGGCCAGCCGCTCAAGGAGAGCGAGCGCATCTTCCTTCAGGAGAAGCTCCTGTCCCAGTCGCGGAACAAGATCATCTTCGTGGTCACGAAGCGGGACATCTGGGACGAGGCGGAGGAGAAAGAGGCGCTCGCGTACATCCGGACGGAGCTCGACAAGATCCTCCCGGGCGCCCCGATCTTCCCCGTCTCCGCGGAGCGCGCCCTCAGCCGCGACGGCGGGGCGAGCGGGATGCCGGAGCTTACGACCCACCTCATGTCCTTCCTGGCCGAGGAGCGCGGCCGGATCCTCCTCGACAACGCCCTCGGTCAAGGCGTCGACATTGGCCAGCTCCTGCAGAAGGGCGTCGACGCGAGGCGGCGAGCGGTGCAGATGCCGCTGGAGGATCTCACCCGCCGCATCGAGATCCTCGAGAAGGACCTCGCCGGACAGGCGAAGACGGTCGAGCAGCGGCGCGCCTTCATCCGAGAGGAGATCGCGGCGATCCGCGCGTGGGTGCGGCGGGACCTCGAGCACTTCGTCGAGGACGTGATCAAGCAGGTCCCCGGCCTCGTGGACGAGGCCAAGACCGACGAGATCAAGCTCCACCTCGGACCGTTCCTCGAGCGCACGTTCATCGGCTGGGCGGAGAAGGAGTCGAAGGAGATCGGCCAGGCCCTCGAGACGCTCGCGGAGCGGACGATCGCCCTCGTTCGAGAGGACGCGAACGAGTCAGCGAAGCGCCTCTCGGAGAAGCTCGGAGCGAGCGACATCAAGGCGCCCGACGTGCGGGTCGACACGCTCGGACAGGACGTCGGGGTGGTCGCGCTCTTCACCGTCGGGGTGGGCGTCCTCTTGACGAACCTCATGCTCGGCGGAGGCCTCATCGTCGCGTCCGTCCCGCTCGCGCTCTACCTCAGGTCGCGCACGGATCGGCTCACGCGAGAGAAGGCGAAGGAGCTCGCGCCGGCGGCCATCCGGGAGGCCGCGAGCAAGCTCGGCCCCAAGCTCGAGGAGATGGTGCAGACGTTCGCCGACAGGCTCGACGCGTGGGTCGTCGCCGCCGGTGAGGAGCTGCACCGGGAGCTCATCGAGATCCTGAAGCAGGCCAGAAACGAGCGCGAAGGCGGCGCGGACGAGGTGCGGGCAGGTGTCGAGCTCTGCGACGGCCAGTCGAAGCAGCTGGAGCGAGCGCTCGATCACCTGTCGGCCCTGCGAAGCGGGCTCTGGCCCGAGCGCGCCTCCGCCGCCGGCGAGGCAACGACTCCCGCCGCGGGCTCTTCGGGCGCCCAGACCTCGAGCTGATCCTCCGCTCCCGCGCCACATCCGGCGTGGTTTGTGGAGCAAACGCTGCGGTTGTGCCATCATCTGAGGCCGTGCAGCTCGACTTTGCCGCCCGTGAAGTGACCATGAAACTGGTCTATTACGGGCCAGCCCTCAGCGGGAAGACGACGAACCTCGTGGCGCTCCACGACAAGGCCGGCCAGCAGGCCCGCGGCCGGCTGATGACGCTCGAGACGAAGAACGACCGAACCCTGTTCTTCGATCTGCTCCCGCTCACCTTCAAGTCCGAGAGGGGCGACGCGCGCCTGCGCATCAAGCTCTTCACCGTCCCCGGCCAGCCGATCCACACCTCCACCCGGAAGCTGGTGCTCCAAGGCGCCGACGGGGTCGCGCTGGTCGCGGACTCGCGGCTGACCGAGACCGAGAACAACGCCTCCTCGTTCCTGGACCTCCGCGACAACCTGAGGGCCAACGGGTCGGACATCGCGAAGATGCCGCTCGTGATCCAGTTCAACAAGCGCGATCTTCCGGACATCAGATCCGAGGCGGATCTCGCGCAGATGGCCGCGCGCGGACGGGAGCCGGTCTACAAGGCCGTGGCCAAGGACGGGGAGGGCGTGCTCGAGACGTTCCTCGCGCTCCTGCACCTCACGTGGCTCACGCTCGAGAAGCGGCACGCGTTCTCGCAGAAGCTGAACCTCTCCGGCGCCGATCTCCTCGCGAGCGCTGCCACGCAGCTCGGCGCGACGAGCTCGGTCGACGAGCTCCTGTCCCGGCGCGTGGGCGGAGCGTTCGAGCCCGTGGGAGGCGCGGGCCATCCGGGCAGCAGGGCGGCGGGCGCTCCTCGCAGCCACGGGAGCTCCGGGTGAGCTCCAGGACCGGCTCTTCGCCGCCCGCGCCGATGCCGGAAGCGCGGGAGTCGAGCGCCGAGCTTCGCACCTCCGTGGCTCCCCTCGGGGCGGCCCCCGTCCTGGAGGAGCTGGTCTCGGTCCCCAACCTGAAGGAGCTGGCGGCGTCGTTTCGGGCGATCTCGGGGCTGGATATCCACCTGCGATCGTCCTCCGGCGCGTCCCTCCTCGGCGCCCAGGAGCTGCTCGACACGGTCAGCGTCGGCCTGGGCGAGGTGACAGAGCACGTCGCACCGCCGCGGGGAACCTACCTCGTCGCGCCCATCGAGTACGACCACGACGTCATCGGACGCGTAGGCGTCGGCCCCGTGGAGGAGGTCGACCACGAGCGGGCGCGGGCGCTCCTGGACCATTTCAGGCTCAGCCTGGACCTCATCCTGCACGCGGCTCAGCGCGCCCTCTACGCGTCCACGATGCACCTGGCCTCGATCGAGGAGAGCTACGCCGAGCTCCTTCAGAAGAACGAAGAGCTGGAGGCCGCGTACGCGAGGCTCAAGCAGCTGGACCACTTGAAGTCGAGCTTCCTCGCCACCGTGTCTCACGAGCTCCGGACACCGCTGACCTCCATCATCGGCTACAGCGAGATGCTCGCGGAAGGCATGTGCGGCTCGCTCACCAAAGACCAGCTGGAGTACGTGCAGACGATCCGCAAGAAGGGGGATCAGCTCCTGCAGCTGATCCTGAGCCTGCTCGATCTGTCCAAGCTGGAGAGCGGGACGCTCCGCATGCACCTGGTCACCCTCCCGGTGGAGGTCGTCGTGAACGACGCCCTCTCGACGGTGGGGCCCGCCGCCTCGAAGCGCGGCGTGCACCTCGGCCTGGAGCCCGGTCCCGCCGGCCCACCCTTGCGGCTCGATCCGGACCGGCTCCGCCAGGTCTTCGTCAACCTCCTCGACAACGCCGTGAAGTTCACGCCGCGCGGCGGCTCGGTGACGGTCAGCGTCCGCGAGATCGAGGCGCCTTCGGGCGACGTCTCGGGCCTGGTCCTGCTTGCCCCCATCCGCCGGGAGGTCGAGGTGCGCGTGAAGGACACCGGGGTCGGCATCCCAGAGCACGAGCGGACGCGCGTCTTCGACCCGTTCTACCAGGTCGATCAGTCGTCGACGCGGGAACAGGGCGGCGCCGGTCTCGGTCTCGCCATCGTGAAGCGCCTCGTGGAGGCGCACCAGGGCACGATCCACGTCGAGGCGAACCGCCCACAAGGCACGGTCTTCGTCGTCCGCCTCCCGCTGTCCGGGACGGTCATGTCGGTCGTCCCGTTTCACCGCGTCGAGCCGTGAGCGCGCCTTCGCGCGCAGGGTGGTCGTCCGAGCACGAGCGCATCCAGCTCCTGCGCGCGCTGTTCGGCGCCCCGCCGGCCGGGGTCACCCTCTCGATCGGCGACGACGCGGCGGTGCTGGATCCGGGCGAAGAGCCCCTGGTCTGGTCGATCGACGCGGCCGTGGAGGGTGTCCACTTCCGGCGCGGCTTCATGTCGCTCGAGGACGTGGGGTACCGCGCGACGATGGCCGCGCTGAGCGACCTGGCGGCCATGGGCGCCCGCGCCGCGGGCGTGCTCTCGAGCCTGATCTGCCCGCCCGCGATGCCGGACGAGGACCTCCTGGCCCTGGCGCGCGGCCAGCGGGACGCCGCGGCGGACGCATCCACCGCGGTGATCGGGGGGAACCTGGCGCGCGGCGACGAGCTGTCGATCACGACGTCCGTGCTCGGTCGCGCGTCGCGTCCCCTCACGCGAGCGGGCGCGCGAGCGGGCGATGGGATCTTCGTCGCGGGGGAGCTCGGCTGGTCCGCCGCCGGCCTCTCGCTCCTCCGCGCCGGGGCGCGCGTGGAGCCCGCGCCGGGCACCGAGAGAGCGCTGCGCGCCTTCCGGCGCCCTCGCGCGCAGCTCGCGCGCGGCCTCGCGGCCGTCCAGGCTGGCGCGACGGCCGCCATCGACGTCTCCGACGGCCTCGCGGCCGACCTGGCGCACGTGGCGAAGGGGAGCTCGGTGGACCTCCTCCTCGACGAGAGCGCGCTCGGCGACCCGGATCTCGCCGCGCTTGCCCTGGCGCTCGGTGGGTCCGCCGACGCGTGGGTGCTCCAGGGCGGGGAGGACTACGCGCTCGTCGCGTTCTTGCCGAGGGGCGTGTCCGCGTCCGGCTTCCGTGAGGTCGGCCGCTGCGTCGAAGGCGCGGGGCAGGTTTGGCTCGTCCTTCCGGGCGGCGAGCGGCGCCCCCTCACCGCGAGCGGGTTCGATCACTTTCGTTGACAAGCCAGGCCTTCCGCTGGTGTCTTCTGGGTGACGTGGCCGGTCCCATCGACAGCTCGGGTCCCATCGAAGCCATCTGCTCCCGGTCGGACGCGCCCTCCAGCCGGAGGAGCGTCCACTCGTACAGCGAGCTCGAGGTCGGCGATCGCGTCCTCCTCTGCTTCGTCGCCACCGAAGACCCGAACCCGCCCTACGCCCTCAAGATCCGTGCTCCGAACGGCGCGGTCGTCATGGACCGCATCCTCCGAGACCTCCCCACGGGCCAGCCCCAGAGCGAGCCGCCCATCGAGCTGATCCTGCTCGCGCGCGGCACGTACGCCATCGACATCAAGGAGATCAAGGGCACGAGCTGGGGCAAGGCGACGCTCACGGTGCCGTGAGCGGCGCGACCGCGAAGGCCGCGCTCACTCCGCGTCGGCGGGGCTCTCCGTCAGCACCGCGCCCGTGAGCGCGACCTCGCGGACCTCGGGCCACCGCATCTTCTGCTCCTTCTCCACCGCGATCCACCCGAGCGCAAGGAACGCGCGGATCACCCAGTAGGCGGGATCGATCTCCCAGCGACGTGCCGCGAAGTTCATCGCCTGGCCGAACCGGTGGTGGTTGTTCTGGAAGAGCTCCCCCAGCGTCACGAAGTCGAACCACAGGCTGTTCTTGCTCCGGTCGTCCGTGTCGAAGTTGCGGTAGCCGTACATGTGCCCGCACCAGTTCACGATCGCCCCGTGCAGCGGGCCCATGAACCAGTGCGCCGGCAGCAGGAGGAAGAACGCCCAATGGGGGGCGAACAGGAAGTACGGGACGGTGTACGCCACGCCGAATCCGACGCGCACGATCCAAGAGTCACCGAGCCGCTCCAGCGCGGGCCACGACGGGTAGCCGCCGGCGAAGCGAGGCTCGGGCTGGATCCTCCCGCGCCAGATCCCAGCGTACCGCGTGGCCGTCTTCCAGTTCATGTCCGCGAACCCACGCGACGTGTGGGGGGAGTGTGGGTCACGATCCGTGTCGCTGAAGGCGTGGTGCTCCCGGTGTAGGATCGCGTAGCCGCGGGGGTTCAGGTAGCTCGAGCCCTGGAACAGGAACGTGAGGAGGTGAAACACCTTCTCCGCCCGTGGCGACATCGTGAACATGCGGTGCGCGCCGTAGCGATGCAGGAAGAACGTCTGCATGAACACGCTGAGCACCCAGTGGGCGACGAAGAACGTGACGACGATGAGCACGCCCGCATCATGGTCGAGGCCGGCGTTAGGATGGCGTCATCTTCCGTCAGGATCTGGTCAGGTCGGCTCCGAGGTGCCCGGAATCAGGCGACCTTCCCGGCGAGAGCTCCCGCGAGGGGAGCTCCCACCGGAGAGCCCGCTCAGCTGCAGCCCATGCTGTTGCCGCAGTTCAGGCACTTGTAGCAAGCGCCGTTGCGCACCGTGATGTGCCCGCACCCGTCGCAGACCGGGGCGTCCCCCATCAGCTCGTCGAGGTGCGCGTCGAGCGCGCTGCCCGTGGCGCCGTGGGTCCCGGGTGTCCCCGCGGCCTCGTCCCGCCCCATGAGGGCCCCCGTGAGGGCATAGAGCGTCGGCGCGACGGGCGCCGGCGGCGGGACCGTGGCCGCCTCGTGGTGGCGCGTCTCGGTCGGATCCTCGATCTTGGACTCGGGCACGACGTGCGCGAGATCGTACCGACCTTGGTACTCCACGCCGAGGACGCGGAAGATGTAGTCCACGATGCTCGTCGCGAGCTTGATGTTCTCGTGACCCTCGACCATGCCCTGGGGCTCGAACCGCGTGAACGTGAACTGCTCCACGAAGGTCTGGAGCGGCACGCCGTACTGGAGGCCGACCGAGACCGCCATGGAGAAGCAGTTCATGAGCGATCGGAACGCGGCGCCCTCCTTGTGCATGTCGACGAAGATCTCCCCGAGCGATCCGTCCAGGTACTCGCCGGTGCGCAGGAAGATCTTGTGGCCCCCGACCTTCGCCTCCTGCGTGAACCCGCGTCGCTTCTTGGGTAGCCGCACGCGGACGCCGGTCGGGCGCAGCACCGGGAGCATCGGGCTCGGATCATCCGCCATCGAGTCGGCGTCATCGGCCGCCTCCTTCGTGTGGGACGCCGAGAGCGGCTGCGACGCCTTGCAGCCGTCGCGGTAGAGCGCCACGGCCTTCAGCCCGAGGCGCCACCCGTCCTCGTAGATCCGCTGGACGTCCTCCACCGTCGACTCGTTCGGGAGGTTGACGGTCTTGGAGATCGCGCCCGAGAGGAAGGGCTGCGTCGCCGCCATCATCCGGACGTGCGACATGGGCGCCAAGAACCGCTCGCCGGTCTTCCCGCAGCGGTTCGCGCAGTCGAACACGGGGTAGTGGTCGATGCTGAGGTGCGGCGCGCCCTCGATCGTCATCCGCCCGACGATGACGTCGTTGGCCTCCTCGATCTGCGTCGTGGTGAACCCGAGGAACTTCAGCACCGAGAAGCCGGGCTTCTTTGCCATCTCGGGCGTGACGCCGAGCCGCGTGAGCGACTCCTCCCCGAGGACCCAGGGCGCGAACGCGAGCGACAGGTCGAAGACCGCCGGGACGGCGCGCTCGACCTTGGCCAGATCGTCGTCGGAGAGGCCGCGGTGCTTCAAGGTCGCGCGGTTGATGTGGGGCGCCGCCAGGAGCGTGTTGGTGCCCGACACGAACGCGACGATCTCCGCCACCTCGTGCGGCCCGTAGCCGAGCCGGCGCAGCGCCTCCGGCACCGACTGGTTGACGATCTTGAAGTACCCGCCGCCGGCGAGCTTCTTGAACTTGACCAACGAGAAGTCGGGCTCGATCCCGGTGGTGTCGCAGTCCATCAGGAGGCCGATCGTCCCGGTGGGCGCGAGGACCGTCGCCTGAGCGTTGCGGTAGCCGTGCAGCTGGCCGACGCGGACGGCGTCGTCCCAGTCCTCACAGGCTGCGCGCCACAGGTCCTCGGGGCACTTGTCGCGGTTGATCGCGTACGCGGCTTCCCGGTGCATGCCCATGACGCGGAGCATGGGCTCTCGGTTCTTCGCGAAGCCGGGGAACGGTCCCTTCGTCGCCGCCATCTCGGCGGAGACCTTGTAGGCGTGGCCGCACATGATCGCCGTGAGCGCCGCGGCCAGCCCCCTGCCCTCGTCGGAGTCGTAGGGCAGGCCGAGGAGCATGAGCACGGTCCCGAGGTTCGCGTAGCCGAGGCCGAGCGGCCGGTAGTCGTGGGAGTTCATCGCGATCGTCTTCGTCGGGTAGGACGAGAAATCGACGAGGATCTCCTGCGCCATGAAGAAGATGCGGACGGCATGCCGGTAGCCCGCGACGTCGAACGCGCCGTCCGAGTCGAGGAACTTGGTCAGGTTGAGCGACGCCAGGTTGCACGCGGTGTCGTCGAGGAACATGTACTCCGAGCACGGGTTCGACGCGTTGATGCGCGCGGTGTTCGGGCACGTGTGCCATCGGTTGATGGTCGTGTCGTACTGCACACCGGGATCCGCGCAGCCCCACGCCGCCTCCGAGATCATCTTCCAGAGGTCCTTCGCCGCGTAGGTGTCGACCACCTCGCCCGTGGTGCGCGCGTGCGTCTGCCACGATCCGCCCGACTCGACGGCCTTCATGAAGTCGTCCGTCACGCGGATGGAGTTGTTGGAGTTCTGTCCGCTGACCGTGTGGTAGGCCTCCCCGTTGAAATCCGACGGATAGCCGGCGGCGATCAGCGCCTGCGCCTTGCGCTCCTCGCGGACCTTCCACTGGATGAAATCGACGATCTCGGGGTGGTCCATGTCCAGACACACCATCTTCGCCGCGCGTCGCGTGGTCCCGCCGCTCTTCGTCGCGCCGGCGGCGCGGTCGAAGACCTCGAGGAAGCTCATCAGCCCCGAGCTCGTGCCGCCCCCGGAGAGCTTCTCCTGCCGACCGCGGATCGCGCTGAAGTTCGTTCCGGTGCCCGAGCCGTACTTGAAGAGGCGGGCCTCGCTCTTGACGAGATCGTACATGCCCATGAGGTCGTCGTTCACCGCCTGGATGAAGCAGGCCGAGCACTGGGGGCGCTCGTACGCGCCTGCCGTCTCGACGACGGGCGCCTTGCCCGGGAGCGTCGCCGAGCCGGTCTTGCAGTGATCCCAGGCGACCGCGAAGTTCCCGCCGGAGCCCTCGATGCCGTACCGATGGTAGAGGCCGCAGTTGAACCACACCGGGCTGTTGAACGCCCCGTACTGGTTCACGAGCATGTAGGAGAGCTCGGCCTCGAACGTGTCGGCGTCCTTCGCCGTAGCGAAGTAGCCGCCGAGCTCCTCGCCGACCTCACGGATCGTCTTGGCGATGCGCGTCGTGACCTCCCGAACGCTCGTCTCACCCTTCGTCTTGTCCCCGTGGATGCCTGCCTTGCGGAAGTACTTGGAGACGACGATGTCCGTCGCGAGCTGGGACCAGCCGGAGGGGATCTCCGCGCCGTCCATCTTGAACACCACCGACCCGTCGGTGTTCGTGATGACGCTGGAGCGGCGCTCCCACGTGACCTCGTCCAGCGGATCGATCCCGCGCTCCGTGTAGCGCCGCTCCAAGGTGACGCCCTTGGCGCGCTGGGGTCGCTTCTTGGCCGACGTCGCAGCCACCTTCTTGCTCTTCGTGACCTCTACGGCCGCCCGCGCGCTCCGTGTCTCCTTCATCGCATGGCTCCCGTCTCGGACCTGTGCGCCGGCTCGAACGTGTAGTTGGTGAGCTCCCCGACGACTCGAGGACGGACCGCTGGCTCCGTTCTTGTGCGATCCGTTGGCTGCGTTCTTAGCTTCGCTCTGAGTCGTCGGTTGCGCCATGCGTCCCTCCACACTTTTCCCCTGAGAAGTCCGAGATCACGGTTCCGAAAAAACACCTCGACGAGCCGACGAGCGGACGACGGTCCGTCCGCCCCCCGCTCCCCCTCGCCTGCGCCTCAGCCAGTCCGCCGAAGCGCGCTTCGAGCGTCCTCACGACGCCGAGTACCTGACCGGCGCGCGGACTCCCTGGTCCCCCTTGGGGCGACATGGGTCCGCGCGCGGCAGCTCGTTGGATCGAGCCTCTGGAGCCTGTGGGAAGTCATCGTCCAACACTGAACAAACGAGCCGGTGACGCCGCCCTCCCAGGTCTCGAGCTCGTAGGCTGTTCAGGCGCCGAGCAGGGAGCGGGGCCGGGGACGATCAGCGTGTCCGCCGTTCAGGAGAGCGACAAGTACCCCAACATCTTGGGGTCGGGCAAACAAAATATACTGCACATAGTGTCCTACATTGGTAACCCACCGGACTTCGCTCGGGAAATCCTCCTGAACGAAAGAAACTGTTCACACCCCCCTCCACATGATGCCCCCCGTCCCGCGCACGTCGCCCACAGAACAGCCGAGGGTTATCCACCGCGGCATTCCCTGGAAACCTCGTGGGGGCGGGTGGAGACTCCCGCCCTGTGTCCCCGATTCGCCCGCCGGCAGCCGACGAGCTGCGCCTGATCCCCCTCGGCGGGCTCGGCGAAATCGGGATGAACTGCCTCGCACTGGAGGCAGAGGGACGCGTCCTCCTCGTCGATTGCGGCGTCACGTTCCCGTCCGATGACGCCGGCGTCGACGTGCTGCACCCGCGGTTCGACTACGTGACCGCGCGCCCGCAGGACGTCCTCGGCGTCGTCATCACGCATGGCCACGAGGACCACATCGGCGCGCTCCCGTACCTGCTCGACGAGCTCGACGTCCCGGTGTTCGCGCCGCCGCACGCGCTCGAGCTCATCCGGGCGCGCCTCGCCGAGCACGGCTTTCCGGCGTCGAGCGTGCGCCTCGAGACCGTCCGGGTGAACGAGCGCTTCGACCTCGGCCCGTTCGGCGTCGAGCCGCTGCGGGTCACGCACTCGATCGCCGACGCAACCGCGCTCGCGATCCGAACCCCCGCCGGGCTCGTGATGCACACGGGTGACTTCAAGCTCGACGAGGCTCCCGCCGACGGTGAGTTGACGGACGTGCGACGTCTCGAGGAGCTCGGGGACGAGGGGGTCCGCCTGCTGCTCAGCGACAGCACGAACGTCGACAGCCCAGGGACGGGCGCGACCGAGTCGTCGGTGGGGCTCGCGCTCGAGCAGGTCGTCGCCGCGGCGCCCGAGCGCGTCGTCGTGGGGATGTTCGCCTCGAACGTCCAGCGCCTGATCCTCCTCGGCGCCATCGCCCGCCGGACGAGGCGGAGGATCTGCCTGGTCGGCAGGAGCGTCGTGAACCACGTCGCCGCGGCGACGGCGGTCGGCAGGCTGGCGTGGCCTAGCGACCTCGTCGTCCCGCCGGAGATGGCCGCGTCGATGGCGCGCCGCGACGTCCTCGTGATCGCCAGCGGCACGCAGGCGGAGCCTCACGCCGCGCTCAGCCGCCTCGCGTCCGGCAACTACCCCAAGCTCCGCCTCGATCCGGGGGACACCGTGGTGTTCTCCAGCCGGATCATCCCGGGCCACGACCGCCAGGTGTTCGACCTCTACGCAGCGCTCCTCCGCGCTGGAGCGGACGTCGTGACGCGGACCACGTGCGCCGGCATCCACGCGAGCGGCCACGCGCACCGCGGGGAGCTCGAGCGGATGATCGAGCTCACGCGACCCAGGAGCTTCGTGCCCGTGCACGGCACGCTCCATCACCTGCGGCGACATGCGGAGCTCGCGCGCGACATGGGCGTCGCGGACGTACACGTGGCCGAGAACGGCGACGTGGTGGCGCTCGGTCGAGACGCCCCCCTCGAGACGGTGGGGCGGGTGGCGAGTGGGCGCGTGGCGGCGGCCTCCGGCAGCGTCATCGCCGAAGAGGTCCTCCGGGAGCGCAAGCAGCTCGGGCGCTCGGGCGTCGTCGCGGTGTCGGTCGCGCTCCACGGCGGCCGCCTCTCGTCGAGCCCCGAGGTGAGGGCGTACGGCGTGGTCGCTCCGCTCGACAAGGACGCGCTCCACGACGCGACCAAGGCCGCGACCCGCGCCGCCGAGGCGCAGCTCGCGGCGCCCCGCCTCGACCCCGCCGCGTTCGAGGAGGCCGTCCGCGTCGCGGTGCGACGCGCGGTCGACGCCCACACGGCCGGCCGGCCCATCGTGCTCGTCTCCATCCACCATGGCTAACCGTCGGTCCATCCGGAGCGTGGCCGAGGAGACCTCGGCGGACGTCACGCCTCGCCCGCGCGATCCCCCGCCGGCGCCGGGCCCCGAGACGGCAGCGGCGCCAGCCGGCGACGCGCGAGCCGAGGACCTCCACGCGGCGCCCCAAGAGGAGGCGGAGGAGGACGAGGGCGTCCTCGAGCTCCGCGCGCGCGGCCTCGCGCTCGTCGACAAGGTCGAGGCGGCGCGGGCGCGGCTCGTCGAGACGCACGGCGCGGGACAGATCGACGCCGAGGCGATCCACGATCTGCGCGTGGCGATGCGGCGGTTGCGCAGCTGCCTCGGTCCTCTCGGGCCCGCTTGGGGCAAGCGCCGCCTGCGCGCGCTGGCCGACGCCTTGCGCGACGTCGCCGCCGTGACGGGCGACCTCCGCGACGAAGAGGTGCTCCGCGAGACCCTCGGCGAGCTCGAGATCGCGCGCGACACGCGGGCCGCGCTGACCAGGTGGCAGGTCGGACGGGCCCGCCGTGAGGCCGGCATGCGAGGGCGGGTCGTGTCGTCCCTGGCGCGGTCTCGCGAGCTCAGGCGCACCCTGAAGCGCATCCGCAGCCGCCTCGCCTCGCGGTCGAGGTGGGACTCCGCGGCAGAGGACCTGGCCTTCGCGTCGCTCGTCGCGTCCGCGGCCCGCGTCCAAGAGCGCGGGCGGGATCTCGTGATCACGGACAAAGCCGCCGTGCACAAGCTGCGCATCGCGATCAAACGCCTGCGCTACAACGCCGAGCTGGTGACTGGCCTGTGCGCCCTCGACGCGTCGACCATCCGCCGCGTGAGCGCGGATCTCCAGGAGGAGCTGGGCCACCTCCACGACCTGGAGGAGGCGCGGCTGCGGATGGGCCGCGCCCTCGGGCTCGAGAAGCCCGCGAGGCTCGCGGTGGTCGCCGCGCTCGAGGCGGCGCGAGACCGCGCCCGGCGTCGCGCGCCGCGCAAGGTCCGCGAAGGCCTCGCGTTGCTCGAGCGCGCGCTCTCGACGTGACGCCGTCCTCGCCCCATCGTCTCCGCGAGGTACGAGCGAGCAGGGAGCGGAAGTCGTGGGGTCCGCGGCAGGGTCGTGACGGCACACGAGAGGATGAGCATGTGATGCCCCCCACCGGGCGGTGCTCGGCGCTTCGCG
>CAZBJI010000104.1:0-28125 GCA_964492175.1 uncultured Polyangiaceae bacterium
CGCCGCCGCGCCCACCGCCCAGGATGACGTTGTTGGCGACGATCTCGGTCTTGTACCGCTTCTGACCCTCGCGATCCTCGTAGCTGGAGGTGCGGATCGAGCCCTCGATGAAGATGCGATCCCCCTTGCCGAGGATCTTCCCGAGCGCCTCGCCGCGCTTGCCCCAGACGACCACGGAGTGCCAGTCGGTGCGCTCGCGGCGGACGCGGTCCTTGTCGAGGTAGGACTCGGTGGTGGCGAGCCGGAGGTTCAGGACGGCCTGACCTCCCTGGGTGAACCGGAGCTCCGGATCGGCCCCGAGGTTCCCGAGCAACATCACGCGATTCAGACCCTCAGCCATGGTGCCTCTCGACCCGTGGTCGCCCAGGCAAGCCGCCCTGTCAATGGAGGCCTCGACCAGACGGACAAAGCTGGTTCCGCTAGCATCCTCCTCGCATGCCCAGACGCTGCATCCTCTGCATCGGGGTCCTCTACATCGGGGTCCTCGCCGCGGGGTGCGGCGCCAAGGTCGTGTTCGTCGGGGACGACGGCCAAGGCGGCGCGACCGCCGCGGCGGCCGGCGCGACGGGCTCGACCGGGGCCGCGACCGGGGCGACGGCCGCCATCTCGTCGACCTCGGGGTTCATGAGCCCCTGCGAGCGCCTGTGCATGGAGCACCCGCGGTGCCTCGGCGGAGCCGACTGCGTCGCCGAGTGCTCCGCGCTCTACGTCCCGGGCTGCGAGGACGAGACGAACGCCTACGTCCTTTGTCTCGCGCACAACTTCGGCCCCGGCTGCGAGCTCGGGCCGAGCTGCGACGGGGAGTTCGCCGTGTACGAGAACTGCTTCGCCCCGACGCCCTGCGTCCCCGGCCCCTGCTCCTCGACCGAGTTCACCTGCCAGTGTACCGGCGAGTGCCGAGGCGCGACCATCCTCCAGGACTGCGAGATCACCGACGACTTCATCATCTGCCAGTGCGCGGCCGACGGCGCCCCGCTCGGCGAGTGCGTCCAGTCGATCCTGAGCTGCGAGATCGATCCAGGGTGCTGCAAAGAGGTGTGGCTGCTCGCCGGCGGCGGCGCCGGGTAGCCGAGCGCAGCTCGCGGAGCGACGTGAGCATGACGGACTCGACGACGAGGTGCGCGCGGGTCAGGTCGTCGCGCCGTCCCACGAAGAAGACGCTCACAGCCCGAACGCGTCGAACACGAACATCGAGGCGGCCGCGATGGCGGCGGCGGCAGGGATCGTGAGGACCCACGCGACGACGATGCTCCCCGCGACGCCCCAGCGGACGGCCGACACCCTCTTGCTGGCCCCGACCCCCATGATGCAAGAGTTGATGCAGTGGGTCGTGGAGAGCGGGATGCCGAGCCCGCTCGCGATGAGGATCGTGGACGCGCCGCTCGACTCCGCTGCGAACCCCTGGAGCGGGCTGATCTTGATGATCTTGGTGCCCATGGTCTTGATGATCCGCTTGCCGCCCGCCATGGTCCCGAGCCCGATCGCGAGGGCGCAGGAAAGGATGACCCACGAGGGGACCGTGCTCTGCGACGACCCCAGCCAGGCCGGCCCGAGGCCATGCGCCGTCACCCAGCTCGGGAGCGTGGTGGCGCCCTTCGTCACGACGTAGGAGCCGATCGCCAGCGTCATGATGCCCATGCTCTTCTGGGCGTCGTTCGATCCGTGGGCGAAGGCCATGGCGCTGGCAGAGACGAGCTGCAACGCCCGCGAGCCCCGGTTGACGCTGCGCGGGGTGATCCGTGCGAGCTTGATCACCCACAGCGTCACGCCCATGACCACGAAGGCGAGCACGAAGCCGAAGGCGGGGGAGACGACGAGCGGCACCATCACCTTCTTCACGAGCGTGGACCAGTTGAAGTGCCCGATCCCGGCGTGGGCGACGACGGCCCCCGCCAGACCGCCGATCAGGGCGTGCGAGGAGCTGGAGGGGATGCCGTACCACCAGGTGATGAGGTTCCACGCGGAGGCGCCGATCAGGGTGGCGAGCACGACGCTCTGGGTGACGTCCGCGGCGTCCGCGAAGCCGGAGGCGATCGTCTTGGCGACCGCGGTGCCGGTGATGGCCCCGACGAAGTTCAGGACGCCGGCCAGGAGCACCGCGGTGCGGATGGGCAGGACGCCCGTCGACACCACCGTCGCGATCGCGTTCGCCGCGTCATGAAACCCGTTGATGTAGTCGAAGATGAGCGCCGTCACGAGGACGAGGACGAGCATGATCAGCAGCTCATCCATGCTTGACCGCCAGGTTCGCGAGAAACGCGCCGACGTCCTCGCACGTGTCGACGGCGGTCTCGAGGATCTCGATGACTTCCTTCTCTCGAATCAGGCTGCGGGCGTCGAGGTCCGGCTGCGAGAAGAGGCGCTTCATCGTCTGGCGATAGATCTCGTCGCCCTCTTTCTCGACCGCCTTCAGCTTGCGGACGCCTTCGCGGATGGCCTCGAAGTCGTGCTTCCTCAGCGCCGGCAGCGTCTCGGCGAGGAGCCCGCTCGCGCGATGCAGGATGCCGAAGAACGCCAGCGCCGACTCGCTCGGGCGCTCGAAGCAGAACATGTCGAAGGCGCTCGCGCACGCGTAGGTCCGGTCCAGGATGTCGTCGAGCTGGGAGGAGAGCCGATGGATGTCCTCACGGTCGAGCGGCGTGACGAAGGTCTTCGCGAGCGCGTCCTCCAGCTGGTGCGTGACCTTGTCTCCGCGCTTCTCGACGGCGTGGATCTCCTCCTTGATCCGAGCCACGTCTGCCGCTTCGCTCCCGGTCTCGGAGAACTTCAGCAAGAGCTGCGCGCCCTCGTGTGCGAGCTTCGCCTGCTCCTCCAGAAAGTCGAAGAAGTGGTCCTCTTTCGGGAGCAGAAGTCGAACCAGATCCTGTACACCCATTGCGAGCTCCGATCCTCGATCGAACGCGGCTCGGTCGCCTGTCCGAGGTCCCGCGGCGATGCGCGAGCGCGTCGTGGAGCCGCCCGAGCTTCGCGTCAACCCGTGCGTACGGGGATCCCTCAACCCGCCGACCCGGCGCGCCCCGAGGGCGCTCGACCCCCTGGTGTACGGTGTTGTCCCGTAGAGGTGGCGACTGGGCCACGACCAACCGCGGTACCCACGAGGGTCAGGGCGCTAGCTTGTAGCCGTAGCCGTAGACGGTGAGGATGCGCTCGGGCTTGTCCGGCGCGCGCTCGATCTTCTTCCGCAGCTTCACGATGAAGTTGTCGACGGTTCGGTTCGAGGGCCCCGCCTCCAGGCCCCAGATCTTGTGCAGGATCTCGTCCCGCGAGACGGGCTGCCCGATGCGCTCGAGGAGCAGGCGCAGGAGCTCCACCTCGTAGAAGGAGATCTGGTGCATCTGGTCCGCGCGCGTGACGGTGTGCGCGGTGAGGTTCACCTCGGCGTCACCGATCATGAACGTCTCCGGGGCCGAGGCCTGGCTCGGGCGTTGGGCTCGGCGCAGGAGCGCGCGCATCCGCGCCGTGAGCTCCCCGACGCTGAAGGGCTTGGTGACGTAGTCGTCGGCGCCGGCGTCGAGCCCGCGGATTTTGTCGGCCTCTTGCGAGCGCGCGGTGAGCATGACGATCGGCACGAAGGGGTCCCAGCGACGCAGCTCCTCGCACACCTTGAAGCCGTTCGTGTCCGGCAGCATCAAGTCGAGGAGCACCGCGTCCGGCTTCTCCGCGCGGGCGAGCGTGACGCCGTCTTTCCCCTTGTTGGCCGAGACCACCGCGAAGCCCTCGAACTCGAGGGCGTCGGTGAGGCCGAGCACGATGTGCGGCTCGTCCTCGATGATGAGGATCTTGCGGCGAGGCTGCGTCACGGGGCTCCCCGTACCATACAACGCCCCCGCGCCCGTCCGTCAGCCCCCCCGCCCGTCAGCCCCCCCGCCCGTCAGCCCCGTCGCTCGCGCCAAGGGCGCGCTCCGGCCCGCCGAGGGCAGGGCCCGACGCTGGAGCGACGCGTCGGGACCTCGGCAGCGGTCCCGCCTGGCGCCGCCGCCCCGGTCACTCCCCGGTGCACGTGATGAACGCCGTGGAGCCCGACAGAGGGTCCGCGTCCCCGACGAACTGGATCTTGCGCCGCTCGTTCGGCGGGCAGTCCTCGACCAGCTCGACGTTCCCGATCTGCGGCACCGTGGTCGCGTCGACGTAGCACCAGCCGTGCACACCGTCGGGCTTCACCTCCTGCTGGCAGCGCTTGCGCTCGTCGCCGTGGAGCTGGTCGATCTCGCAGAAGCAGTCCCAGCCGGGGTTGAACTCGTTCTGCTGCGCGAGGAGCACGGCGTTGTACTGGGGGTTCGGCTCGCCGTCGACGGTGGTCGGGACGTCGCTGCGACCCGTCGCCGGATCGCACGCGCACGCCTCCCCCGCGATGCGGGCCTCGATGACCAGACACTCGACGTCGCCGGTCGTCCTGTCCGGCTGGAGCTGGCGCGGAAGGCACTTGCCGCGGAGGTTCGCCTTGAGCTTGTCGATGATCGTCCTCACCGCGGGCGCGTAGCCGTAGTTGTCGGCGAGCTCGTCGGAGACCTGCTCCGGGCAGATGCTCGCGGGGATGCCTTGCTCGCCCAGCCCGCGCAAGACCGCGAGCTCGCGCGTCCCTGGGTAGGCCTTGGCCGCGATCTGCGTCGTCCCGTTGCAGAGCGGGTCGTCGCACGCCGACGTCGTGCACGCCTTGCAGTCGTAGCCGTCGGGGATCGGATCGAGCGGGAACGTGCACGCGTACTGGAGGTCGTCGACGCCGAAGGTCCGGTCCCCGCCGTTGATGGGGTTGTCGGCGGCGGGGGAGAGCCCGAGCAGGCTGCTCGTGCCCGATCGCTGCTGGTAGGTCTCGATCATGAACGGATCGGTCGGGGGCACGTTCGCGTCGGGATCGCCCACGAGCGCCTCGAAGGCGCCCGAGGCGACGAGCTCGTTCACGGACTGGAAGCCCAGGTTCAGGTTGGGCGCGCCCGTCTCGTCACGCTTCGCGATCGCCTGCCACGGCACCCCCACGATGCCTGCCATGTAGACGAACCCAGGCGAGCGCGGGACGCGAACGCCGTCCTTCACCCCGAAGAGGAGCGGGTTCTCGACCCCCTCCCCGCTCGCCGCCGCGAGGTCCGACCGGGACGGGTCGATGCGAGCCTGCGTGAGGGCGTTCACGTAGCGCTTCGTCGGGTAGAGCAGGTTCACGCCGTAGCGACGCTTCTGGTCGGAGCAGCGCCAGCCGAGCTGATCGTCCGCGGTCGCGTAGCGCTGCGCCGTCTTGGTCCCCTGGTTGGGGCCGCACGACACCGGGTCCGGCGCGCAGCCCTCTGGGTTGGGGAGGGCGCAGCTCGTGCAGCACCTGTCGTTCGGGTCCACGGCGCACTCGTCGGTCTGCTTGTAGAACGGGGCGGTGTCGATCACGTCCTGGTAGCCCTGGTACCCGATGTCGATCGAGCAGTCGTTCTCGTCCGAGAGGACGATGACGGCGACGAGCGAGTCGGGGCGCAGAAAATCGGCGCGCTGCCCCAGGAGCTCCTGATCGGTGCCGACCTCCACCAGCCTCCCTCCCTCGTTGACGAGGTCCGCGTACGGGTCGGGATCGGCGAGGAACCGATAGACCGACTCGAGCTGCATCTCGAACCCGCAGCCGAGCTGCTCCACGCCGAGCACCATCGCCGCGAGGTTCTGGCCGAGCGTGTCGGCGTTCGACTCTCCGGCGCGTTGGTTCGTGGGGTCCCACGCGAGGAAGCCCTTGTCCTGGTAGGTGGGGAACGGCGGCGCGCTCTCTTGCGGCCTGCTGAGGAGGTGCGCCTTGTCGTTCGGGTGCCTGATCTGCGCCGGGTTGTCGCACGAGCCCGTCGTGAGGTCGCCGAGGCTCGAGCTGATGACGCCGATGTTGATGTCGATCACCCGCTCGAACTCGGGCTCGGCGCCGTCCCCACACTCCCCGTTCGCGTCCGCGGAGGTCCCCGTCGGCAGGTCGGTGTCGACCCCGATGCACTTCGGCGTGATGAGCCGCCGCACCAGGTCCGGGACGGCCTCTGCCAGGATCTCCTGCTTGTCGCCCATGGAGATGGAGTTGTCGATCGCGAGGAGGATGTCGATCCGCTCGACGCGGCTCTGCGCCAGCGGCTCGGCGAACGTGGACGTCGTCCTCGGCTCCAGCCGATCGATGGGTCGATTGAGGCAAGCGGACGGAAGCGCCGCCGCGGAAGCGGCGGCCACGAGACAAAGCGCGGAGCGGACGCCGAGCGGGCGCCTTCGAGTGGCCATCGGACCTCCAAGGGGGCGCGCGTGGGTCGGGGGCGCCCGATGTACCCTCTGTGGGCCCCGGCCCACGTCGCCATCAAAAGAAATGCGTCGAGGCGTGAGCGGGTGTACGGGCGGTGCGTGCTCCGCGTCGCCGTGGCCATCGCCCCCGAGGTGAGGCAGATCCTCGCCGAGGATCCGCGCGAGCTCGACGAGTTCCTGGAGGAGATCCACGACGAGGATCTCGCGGACTTGGTCACGCTCCTGGGCCGCGAGGAGGGCACCCGGCTCCTCATGGCGGTCCGCCCCGAGCAGGCGGCGCGCATCCTCGAGCGCCTCGACGACGAGCGGCAGCAGGAGTTCGTCGGCGACATCGGGCCGGAGACGATGGCCCCCATCGTGAGCGAGATGGCGGCCGACGACCGGGCCGATCTCGTCTCCATGCTCCCGGAGGCGATGAGCGAGCCGCTCCTCGAGAGCATCGAGAAGGTCGATCCGGAGGCCGCCGCCGAGATCGAGGAGCTCACGCAGTGGCCGAAGGACACGGCCGGCGGGCTGATGACGACCGACTACGTGTCGGCGTCCCCCACGGAGACCATCAGCGAGGTCATCGAGCGCATCCGGCACGAGGGGACGCAGGCCGAGACGGTCTATTACGTCTACGTCGTCGGGAAGATGGACCGCCTCCTCGGCGTCGCCTCCCTCCGCGATATCCTGCTCGCGAAGCCGACCGACCGCGTGGACGAGATCATGACCGAGATGGTCCACGCCGTCTCGCCCGTGACGGACCAGGAGGACGTCGCGCGCACGATGGCGAAGTACGACTTCTCGGCGCTCCCCGTCGTGGGACCGGGGCAGCGGCTCCTCGGCGTGATCACCGCGGACGACGTGATGGACGTCCTCACCGAGGAGCACCACGAGGACGCCCAGCGCATCGCCGCGATGGAGCCCACCGAGGAAGGGTATTTTCAGACCAAGTTCTGGACCTTCATCCAGAAGCGCCTGGTGTGGCTCTGCGTCCTCTTCGTCGGGGAGTTCTTCACGGGGACGGCGCTCCGCAGCTACGACCACGTGCTGCACGCGGTCGCGACGCTCTCGTACTACGTGCCGTTGCTCATCTCCACGGGCGGAAACTCCGGCTCTCAGTCGGCCACGCTCATCATCCGCGGTCTCTCGACCAACGAGGTCCAGCTCTCCGACTTCCGCCGGATCTTCTGGCGGGAGCTCGGCCAGGGGATCGTGATGGGGCTGGCCCTCGGGGCCATCGGCGCGTTCCGCGCCCTCGCCTGGGGCGACGGCGCGCTCTTCGCCGCGACGGTGGCCATCACTCTGATCGGCATCGTCACCATGGGCTGCGTCGTCGGATCGATGTGCCCGCTCCTCCTGCGCCGCCTCGGGCTCGACCCGGCCACGAGCTCCGCGCCCTTCATCGCCAGCCTCGTGGACGTCCTCGGGATCGTCATCTACTTCTCGGTCGCGAAGGTCCTGCTCGCCGAGATGATCCTGGCCGCCGGACCGCCCCCCTGAGCCTGCGAGGGGCGGCCTGCATCGCCAACAAAGTTGGCATGAGCCAATCAGATTGGCTGCCGAGGGGAACGGATCAGCAGGTTCCGCCGGGCCCGACATACCAACTTTTCGCCAAGATTCCGGCCTGTTTGGTCGTTGTCGGGTGGCTCGCGGCGCGGCACGCGGAGTGCTTGAAGAGTAAGGCCCAAGGCTGATACCTTCGCAGAGCTTCTTTTTCTCGTGGCGGCGCCGCGCGCCGCATCATCGACGTGTCGCGCGTCGAAAGGAACCAGGGCACATGAAGCGAAACATTCGCACGCTCCAGGTCGTCTCCGCCCTCAGCCTCGTCGGCGTGGGCTTCGGCGGCGTCTCGTCGGGTTGCCTCAACCGGCCCATCGACCGCCTCGAGCCGCGCACGACCTCGACCGTGGTGGAGCGGCTGACCCAGAGCGCCGTCGACAAGATCGACCTCCTGCTCGCCATCGACAACTCGATCTCGATGGCCGACAAGCAGGCGATCCTCGCGGCGGCCGTGCCCGACCTCGTGAGCCGCCTCGTGCAGCCCATCTGCGTCAACGTCGACACCGGCGCCCCCGATCCGGGGGGCAGCACGGTGGACGCGAACGGCGATTGCGCGGCCGGGCTCAAGCCGGAGTTCCCGCCCATCAAGGACATCAACGTCGGCATCATCAGCTCCAGCCTCGGAGCCCTCACGGCGAACCAGTGCGACGGCGCGGCGATGGCGGATCCCACGGACAACGACCGCGGCCGGCTCCTCAGCCGCACCGCCGCCGGCGGGATGGCCACGACGTACCAGAACAAGGGCTTCCTGGCGTGGGATCCGGACGGCGTCCGGGGCGGCACCAGCGACGCGGCCGCGCTCTCGAGCACGCTGACCGACATGGTCATCGGGGTCGGGCAGGTCGGCTGCGGCTACGAGATGCAGCTCGAGTCGATCTACCGGTTCCTCGCGGATCCCGACCCGTACGACTCGCTCGCGCAGGTCAGCGGCTACCTCCAGGAGAACGGCACCGACGCGACGGTGCTCACCCAGCGCAAGGACTTCCTCCGCGCCAACTCGCTGCTCGCCATCCTGATCCTGACGGACGAAAACGACTGCTCGGTCGACGTGAGCGGGCAGGGCTTCTTCGTCCTCGGCTCGGCGCCGTTCTACCGCGGCACCGACGAGTGCGCAGCGAATCCGGCCGACCCTTGCTGCACGAGCTGCGCGCTCGCGAACCCGAGCGGCTGCTCTCCGGACACTGCGTGCGGCGCCCAAGGGACCAGCGGCGCCGCCAAGTACGCCGCCGCCGAGGACCACCCGAACCTCCGCTGCTACGAGCAGAAGAAGCGCTACGGGGTGAACTTCCTCTACCCGGTGCAGCGCTACATCAACGCCTTCACGCAGCCGAAGATCGATCCCAAGGCGCGCGATCTGGAGGTAACGAGCGACGCCAACGCGGTGCAGAACCCGCTCTTCAAGGACCTCTCGGAGACGGGCCAGGCCGTGCGTGATCCTGGCCTCGTCTTCGTCGCCGGCATCGTCGGCGTGCCCTGGCAGGCGATCGCGCGCGGGTGCCCCGCCGGGGAGATGTGCCCCGGAGCGGCGCCGGACCTCGCGTTCGGCTTCAAGACCTTCAACGAGCTCGCGCAGGAAGACGCGCTCGACACGCTGATCGGCGATCCCGACAACTTCATCCCGCCCGGGGATCCCATCATGCAGGAGTCGGTCGCGAAGCGGTCCGGGCAGAGCCCCCTCACCGGCGCGGTCCTGCCCGGGATGAACCTCGTGAACGGGAACGATCGCAACATCCCCGGCAACGACGATCTCCAGTACGCGTGCATCTTCCCGCTGGCGAGCCCGGTGCCGATGGGTCCGGACTGCGGCGCGGAGTGCGGCAACGATCCGATGTGCGACGACCCGCTCTGTGATCCGGCGAACCGCTCCACCCAGGTGAACGCGAAGGCGTACCCGGGCCTCCGTGAGCTCGCGCTGCTCCGCGGCATGCAGGACCAAGGCATCTTCGCCTCCATCTGCCCCTCGGAGATCTCCGACACGAACGCGCCGGACTACGGGTACCGCCCGGCCGTCGGCGCCATCATCGATCGGCTGAAGCAGGAGCTCGGCGGACAGTGTCTGCCCCGCAAGCTGACGCCGGACCTCGATGGCAACGTCCCCTGCCTGGTCATCGAGGCGAGCGTCACGGACAGCTGCCAGTGCGACGCCTCCAAGGGTCGCGTCGAGATCCCCAAGACGGTGGATGGCAAGGAGAACCCCAACTACAACGCGGTGAAGGCCGCGGCCTGCACGACGGGCGAGCCCCCGGACTGCGGCGGCTCCGAGAACCTCGCGGACTTCAACCCCGGTTGGAACTGCTTCTGCGAGATCCAGCAGCTCGCCGACACCCAGAAGGCCTCGTGCCAGAACGACGACCCGGCGCCCACGGACATCCACGGCTGGTGCTACGTGGACGCGACCACGGTGCCGCCCACCGGCAACCCCGCGCTCGTCGCGGACTGCCCGGCGGACGAGCGCCGCCTGGTGCGGTTCGTGAACGACGGTCTGCCGCAGCCCGGCGCGACCGTGTTCATCACCTGCACGGGCGAGTGACCGACGGCTGACTGCGCGCGCGCCGCCCCGGAGACGGGGAGGAGCTGGAGCCGGCGATCTTCGGGTCGCCGGCTCTTCGCTTTCTGCCGCTACTTCTTCAGCCGGGCCTTCATCGCCGCGAGCTCGTCCTCGACGGCCTGCTCGTCCGCGGCGCGGGCCTCCAGCGCCGCGCGGGCCTCTTCGGCCCGCGCCTCGGCGAGCTGCTTCGCGCTGGCCACGCGGGCGCGCTCCGTCTCCTCGAGGGCGGCCCTCCGCGTCGCTTCGGCCTCCGCCGCCTGCGCGGCGCGCGAGGCCTCGTCGGCGGCCTCCTTCCGCGCGGCCAGGCGCTTTCGGAGGCGCCACCAGCCGTAGAGACCGCCGAGACCGGCGAGGCCGGCCAGCAAGAACCACTGCCAGTAGCTCAAGAGGAGGCCGATCACGCCGACCACGAGGAACAGGCCGAGGACGCCATACACGAGCAGCTTGGTCCGGCGGCCCTTGCGCTGCTCGTCCCGCTCCGGCTCCTTCGCCGCGATGTCCTCGTCGGACGAGAGGAGCTCCTTCGCCGCGCGCTTCGCCGCGTCCTTGCCGGCCGCGATGGCGGCCTTGGTCGCGACCCCGTCCACGATCTCCTTGAGGTCCCCCACGGCGGTCAGAACCTCCCGAGGAGCCCGAGGCCGGCGTGCCCGGGCGCGAAGATCGGCACGATGGCCGCCTCCACGCTGGTCTTGGGCGCCTGGGTGGCGCCCACGATCACGAGCGTGAGGCCGGTCGCGGCGATCGCCGCGCCTGCGAAGAGGGTGACGGTGCTCGCCAGGGCGAGCGACTCGCCGCTCGACCGCGCGCTCTCGGCGTCGTCGAGGGCGGTGCCGGGACAGCGCAGCGTCTCGGCGCCCTCCGGGTTCCCTGGGCACAGCTCCTCGAGCTTGCCGTGCTCCGAGACCGCGAGGCCGCCGGTGATGGCGGCGACCGCGAGCGACACGGCGCCGACGCCGCCGACGAGCGCGCCGGCGATCACCAAGGTGCCCCCGCTCCCAGCATCGTCCGGCGGGGGCCGTTGCACCGGCGGAGGCTGCTTCGGCGGAGCCGTCGCGGTGACGGAGCCCACGGGGGGCGCGGCGCCCTCGGGGAGGCGCTCGAGGGAGATGACGACGTCCTGCTTGCTCGACTCCTTCGCCTCGATCTCGACCCGAACCTCACGGTAGCCCGTCGCCCTGGCTACGAACACGTGCTTGCCGGGGTCGACCGGCACGGCCTGATCGATCCCCTCGACCGGGATGGCGACGCCGTCGCGCTCGAGCTCGAGGCCGGCAGGCCGAGGCGAGACGCGGAGGGTGATCCAAGGGAGCCGCGGCTCGAGCTTGCCGATCGCCGCCTCGAGGAAGGCGTCGACGTCCTTCTTCCGGAGCTTTCCCTCGGTCTCCCGGTTGAGGACGCGCGCCTTCTCGTACTCCGCCCAAGCGCGGGCGATCTTTCCCTCGTGCTCGGAGCAACGCGCGATGTTGATCTGCGCGCCCACCGAGGGATCGAGCTTCATGCTCGCCTCGAACGTGGGGCACGCGCCGGCCCAGTCGTCCTTCTCGAGCAGCGCGAGGCCCTTCTTGAAGAGGGACTCGGCCCCCGCTGGATCGCGCGCTTGGGCCGACGCCGCGGCCGGGATCACGGCGAGGGCGAAGAGGAGAGCCGCGCGGAGCCCGCGCTCGCCGAGGCGGCAGGATCCGGATGGGGGAGCCCGGCGTGGGCGTTGGGACGAGGTCATCGGGTCTGCCACACCGGCCGTTCGCCGGCGCCCGTGGAGGGTACGCGAGGTGGCGGCGCGGGGCGACCCGAGCGCTCCACCTTCGGAGCTGGCTCGGAAGACCCGCTCGCGGACGGCGCGGCGCTCGAAGATGCCGCCGGCTGCGCCGACTCCACCGCGCCGCTCACCTCCACCCGAGCCGGCGGGGCGCTCGGATCCGGGTGGAGCTCGGCGGTGGGCGCCGCGCTGGCGGGGTCGGTGGTCGCGGTGATGCCGGCAGGGCCCGGGCCCGTGGTGACGATCGTCACCACCGCGACGCCTACGCCCAGCGCGACGGCGCCGCCCAGGACGGGGACCCAGCGCCGCCGCGGTCGCGCGTCCAGGCGCTTGGCCTGCGTGGTGGAGAAGGACTGCGCGCCGGTCTGCGACGCCGCCGCCGAGCCCGAGGGCGTGCCAGAGGCCTGGGCGGAGGGGGGAGGCGCGCTGGGCGGCGCCGCCGGGCGCGCCTCGAGGCGCGCGGGGGCGTCCGAGGCGATCGGGATGGTGCCACCGATCGCGGCGGGGCCGCTCGGGGTCGACGACGTGGCGTGGTTCGTCACGGCGGCCACGACCTCGGGCGAGCTCCTGTGCCGGAGCGGCGCGGAGGGGGTGACGCCGAGCGCCACCGCGAGCTCGGTCACCATGTCCCGGGCGAACGCGAAGCGCTTGCTCGGCGTGATGCTGGTGGCCCGCGCGAACCACGCGTCGAACTCCGGAGGCAGCTCCACGCCGCGGCGACGGGCCCGCAGGCTCGCGGGCTCCTCGGCGCCAGCGCCGACGGCGAGGAGCAGGCTCAGCATGTTGCCCTGACCCTTGGCGGCCTCGTCCTCGAAGTAGGGGCTGCCGACGAGGAGGGCGAACGCGATCTGCCCGAGCGCGTACGTGTCCGAGGAAGGTCCGATCAGCAGCGCCTCCCCGGTGACCTGCTCGCGCGCCATGTAGTACGGCGTGCCGAAGGTCTTCGTCGTCGACTTCGGGTCGGGCGCGGTGGACTTGACGATCTTCGCGATCCCGAAGTCCAGGATCTTGAGCCGCGTCGAGCCGTCGTCTCGCTTCGTCACGAACAGGTTCTCGGGCTTCAGGTCCCGGTGGACGATGCCGTGCGCGTGCGTCTTCTCGAGCGCGAGCGCCGCCTGCTCGAGCAACAGCACCACCTCGTCCCTGCCCATGCGGGCGCCGCGCCGGAGACGCGCACCCAGGTCCTCCCCGCGGAGGAGCTCCATGATCAGATACGGGCAGTCGGACTCTGCCTCGATGCCCGCGTCGAACACCTCCACGAGGTGCTCGCTCTCGATCTCCGCCGTGACGATCGCCTCGAGCGCGAACCGCTCCCGCATGTCCTCGTCGGTGAGGACGTGGGGGAGCATGACCTTGAGCGCCCTGTGCCGCTTGGTCCCACGGTCGATCACCTCGTAGACGATGCCCATGCCCCCGGCCGACAGGACACGCACGACCTCGTAGCGGCCCGCGAAGAGGACCCCGGCCTTCAGCGCCATCATCGCGGCCCCCTCCGCGCCATGGTCAGTAGACCCCGCTGACGCCGAGGACCCCGGGACCGATCAGCGGGCGCACCGAGGCCGTGCTGGTCGAGCCGCCGACGGGCACCAGCCAGAAGATGGTGGCCAGGATCGCGACGCCGCCCCCGCCGGCCATGAGGCCGATGCCGACGTTCTGGAAGATCGCGCGCTCGTCGTCGATCGCCTCGAGCTCCGCGTAGTCGGTCGCCGGGAGGTCCGTCCCGGGCTCTCGCTTCGCCGCCGCGTCCTCGAGCTCCGTCCGGCGCGCCTCGGCGTTGATCAGCAGGACTCCGCCCGCGACCAGGAGCGCGAACGAGGTGCCGGTCGCGACCCACGGCAGGACGCGGGACGGCTCCTGCTGCTGCGGCGTGAGCGCGACGCGCGTGACGACGCCGCGCTTGAGCTCCACGCTGGCCTCGGCCGACGCGCCGCCCTCGAGCGTGAGCGAGATGTCGTGCTTGCCCGGCGTGGCCGGGACCTTGCCCGTGGCGTCGGGTACGACGGGATCGCCGTCGAGCTCGACCTTCGCCCCCTTGGGGACGGCGCCGAGGGCGATCGCCGCCTCCGCCTCGGGCACCGTGATGACGCGCTCACCGGTCGGCGGGCCCAGATCGCCGAACTTGTCCTGCGCCACCAGCGCGAGGGTGAGCTTGGAACCGGGTCGGATCCACGCGGCATCGAGCGTGCCGAGCAGCGGGCCCTCCTGGCTGGCGATCAGCGGGACGTCGAACGTCCCCTCGATCTCGGAGCTGCGCACGCGCAAGGCGACCTTGAGCCAGGTGGGGCGCTGCTCGAGGGTCGTCGACGCGCGGAGGGCCTGGTAGGCGACCTCCGGAGCTTTGACCTCCAATGATCCGAGCGACGCGCCCTCGGCGGAGAGCCGGCCCCCGCGCACCTGCTTGGCGGCGGCGCGGCAGATCTCGCGGATCTTCGGGGACTGGTCGCGCGCCACCTCGGGGTCGAAGCCGCTCGCCGTGACGGCGCGGCCACAAGCCGTCGTGGCGGCGTCGGCCCCCTGCGTGACGACGAGCGCCGTCGTTTCCAGCAGCGCGGCCTCGACCGCGAGCTGCGGCGGGAGCGTCTTGTTCTTCAGCGTCGCGAGGACCCGCGCGGCGTCGTCGTACTTCCCGGAGTCGACGAGGTCACGGGCGCGCGCGACCAACCCGGCGAGGTCCTGGGCGCCCGACTCGTCTGCCCACGACCCGACCGCGAGCGAGAGCGACACGCCGAGCAGCAACGTCCGCGACCATCGAAGCTTCGAACGCATCACTGTGCCTTCTTGAGGTCGAAGCCGACGCTGGAGAGCTTGCCCGAGACGACCTTCACCGTCGCCGATCGCGAGGCGCCGAGGTCGGGGTTCGTGACGCTGACGGTGTGCGGCCCCGGAGCGAGCGAGATCGGGCCGATGGGCGTGGTCCCGCGCGGGACACCGTCGACCACGACGTTGCCCCACGGGCTGACGGTGACCTGGAGCGTCCCAGGACCGGTGGCCTCCGCGCTCGAGTCGCTCGTGGCGACGACGGGCGGCCGCGGCCCTGGGGCTCGCTTCTGGGGCGTGCCCGAGGAGCCTGCGGGCGGAGCCTCCGCGGAGGCGGTCGAGCTCGCCGCCGCCCCCGTCGCCGCGCTGGCCGCGCCCTGGCTCGACGGGTCGGAGGCGGGCGTCGCGCTCGGCTTCACGTCTGCGCGCTCGGCGGGCGTCTTGTCGGTGGCGCTCTGCGTGAGCGGCGGCCCGCACATCACGAAGAGGCTCCCGGCGCCCACTCCCATCAAGGCCGCTATCGCGGCCGCGACGATCCACGTCCGAGACCCGGGCTTGGAGCGCTGCGCGTCGGTGATGCTCGCCACGCGCGTCACGCTGGCGGGCCCCTGCGGAGGCACGCTCGCCGGGCTGCCGTGGTAGGCCTGCGTTGCCATCATCTGCGTCGGCTGCGAGTGGGGACCGCTTCCGCCGTGCGGTCCGGAGCCGTGGGGTCCCGACGCGTGCGGCCCCGAGCCGGTCCCCAGGCTGCTCGGCCCCGAGAGACTCGAGGGGCCGAGGCTCGCCGAGCCGTGGGGCCCCGAGTGTGGCGCGCCGACGCTGTGGGGCCCCGAGCTGTGCGGCCCGGACGTGCTCACGTAGGCGCTCTGCGGCCCGCTCATCGCGAGCGAGGGGTTCTCGCCGGAGAGCGCCATGCTCCAGTTGCGCGTGGTGGAGGCCGGCGCTCCTCCGGCGACCGCCGCGACGCGCTCGGCGAGCTCCACCGCCGCCGCTTGCTCCGCGCCCGCGCCGAGGCCGTGCAGGACGGCCTGCATCGCGTGCGCGAGGTGCCCTGCAGAGGGGATGCGCGTTCCCGCGTGGAACTCGTTGGCCGCGTCGATGGCCTGGGCCAGCGCCGGGATCACGTCGGGCACCATCTCGGCCACGCGCGCGACGCGCTCGGTCGCGATCTTGGCGATGAGCTGTCCCTGCGTCTCGGCCTTCCGGAGGCGGCCGCCGATGAGGCCTTCGAACAGGGTGATGCCCAAGGAGAAGACGTCCGCTCGACCATCGAAGGGCTCACCCAGCGCTTGCTCCGGCGGCATGTACGGGAGCTTGCCCTTGAAGATGCCCGTCTCGGTCTTCTCGCCGCCGAGCCCGTGGATGCGCGCCACGCCGAAGTCCGAGAGCCGGACTCGCCCGTCGCGACCCACCAGGATGTTCGCGGGGCTCACGTCCCTGTGGACCACGCCCAGGTTCTGTCCGGTGTGGTCGGTCATCGTGTGGACGGCGTCGAGCGCGCGAGCCACCTCGCGGCCGATCAGCGCGACGGCGGCGGGAGAGAGGGCGCCACCTTTTCGGATCAGCCTGTCGAGCGCCGCCCCGTCGATGTACTCGAGCACCAAGTAGAGGCCTCGCTCGTCCGACTCGCCGAGCTCGATGAGCCGGACCACGTTCGGGTGATCGAGGCGCGCGATGACCTGGGCCTCGGCGATGAAGGACTCGCGGGCGTAGTCGCTGATCCCCTCGGTGGCGAGCAGGCGCTTGACGGCTACCGGCCGCCGGAAGTTGCGAGGGCCGACCTCCTCCGCGAGCCAGACCTCGCCCATCGCGCCCCGCCCCAAGAGGCGGACCATCCGAAATTTGCCTGCAAACAGCTCCTCTTGAGGGGCGTTGCCCATGGACGAAGGCTCGGGCCGATCTTACCCGCGCCGGCGAGGATAGGCTCGTAATTCACGTGCCCCCGGCGTTCCTCCGGCGAGGGACCTAGAGGGCGGGCCGTGAAGACCGCTGCACGGATGACCGGCTTCCGTCTCAGCCTCTGGACGAGCCGTGGGCGCACCGCACGCGTGGATCGGGGCTCGGCGAGGCCGCGCTCACGGCTCGGGGACGACCGCGGCGCGGATCACCGCCTCGACGTCGGTCGACTCGAGCCACGCGACGTAGAGCGTGCCCGCGACGGCCACACCCTGGATCGCGCCGACGGATAGGCTCGACCGCCGCGCGATGCGCGCCGCCTCGCTCGTCGCCCCCGTCACGGGATCGACCGAGTAGACGACCAGCTCGGGCGCCGCCGCGTCGGCCCCCGGCGTGATCAGCAGCGCCGACTTCCCCGGGCGAGCCACCCAGGCTGGCCGGGGCGTGTCGCGAATGGTCGGCAGATCGTACGCGGTGCGCTGCCCGTTCACGTCGTATTGGGCGAACCGCGCCGGCCCCTCCACGGGGTCGGTCGGCAGCTGCTCCCCGGTCCGCGCGGACGGCTCGAGGACGAACAGGCCAGCCGCGTCGGCGGTCATGGGGACGCTCAAGATCGGCAGCGTGATGTCCGCGGTCACGGCGCCAGACGCCACGACGAGCGCGCTCGGGCGGAGCTCGTCCAGCACCCACGTCACCCCGGCGCCGTGCGCATACCCGCCGACGACGCCCACCGCGACCGGCAGATCCTCCCGCGTCTCGAGGCACGCGTGGGCGGCGCAGCACGTGTAGTCCGTGCCGCAGTCGGGGAGGGCAGACCGTGACCGACCCGCCGCGTCCAGCTCGAACAAGGCCAGCGCACCGAACGTCTCGCCGCCGCTCGGCCCGCCGCCCGCCCCGCCCCCTCCGCCTCCCGAGCCGCTCGAGACGCCGAGCGACTGGAGGTACCCCAGCGTGATCTGATCGTCCGCGACGCGTACGAAGCGGGTCTGCGACACGGCGCCGTACCCGATCGTCGGCATCAGCGTCTCCGGGAGCGACACTTCACTCGTCGCCCCTTGAGCCTCCGCGCCGAGCGGTGGGAGCGTCACGGAGAAGACGCCGAACCGGGGACGGGGGTCGTCGCCGACAGGGCTGGAGCTCAGCGAGACGAGGGCACGCGTGTCGGAGACCGGGAGCACGTCGAAGTAAGGCTCGACCAACCCGGGGTCGGCCTCCCACGTGGCCTCGAGCGTCAAGGCGTCGCTGACGCTCCCGTCGGGGAAGACACGCCGCGCCATGACCGCCTGGCCGACCGCGGAGTAGGGGTACGTCTCCCACACGACGAGCGCGGCTCCCGACTGCGGCACCACGCGCAGATCACCACCACGGAGGTACTCGAGGCGCTCGACCGTGATAGGCACCGTGGATCCAGGCTCCGCGCACACCCCGTGGACGCAAGCGTAGCCCTCGGGACATCGACCATCGGGGCACCGCGCCGGCAGCTCGCCGAGATCCGTCGAGCACGCGGGCGCCGCGACGATAAAGCCAACGGCGCAGGCGAAGAGCGCGATCCTCGGGTGCCTCAAGGTGCAGCCTCGGGCGCCACGGACACCCACAGGTCCATGAGCGAGTCGTGGAAGCTCGTCCAGGCGACGAAGACGGTGCCCCCTTGGGAGAACGCGCGCGCCGAGTAGAGCTCGTCGGTGCTCGCCCTGGTGACGGCACCGACGAGGCTCGTGGACCCCGAGGGCTCCAGGCGCGCCACGCCGAGCGTCGCGAAGCCTTCGTCGTCGGACACCGGCGCGAGGAGGGCGCCGGTCCCCGACGCGGTCGCGGAGTATGGCTCGAGGCCGCCCTGTGTCGTGCCGTTCGGGATCGTGTCGAGCTTCGCCCCCGACCAGTCGTAGACGTCCAGCGACGTCGTGACGCCTGCCTCCGACTCGGAGGTGGACCAGACGATGACGCGGTCCGCGAAGGCGTAGATAGGGAGACCATCGAAAACGAGCGGCTCGCCGAGGACCGGGGAGGGCCCGTCGGGCACGCGCCAGAGCGCCGGCTCTTCCAGCCCGACGCGGACGGCCACGGCGTCGCCGAGGTCCCACATCAGGCTATCGGCGGAGAGCGGAAAAGAGGTGCCGAGGGGCAACGTCACGCGCGGGACGATCGCGCCTCCCTCGACGCGAGCGACGATGACGCGCCCCCCTTCGGAGGGGTCGGCGTAGGAGACGTCGACGCCGCCGTTCCGGGCGACGGCGCCGACGTAGACGGGCTCGACACCGCCCTCGAACCCAACGGCCTCGGTCGGCTCCGCCACGAGCTCGGCCGGGGCGCCGCTGCCATCGCGGGGGACGGAGTAGAACGCGAGCCGCTGGAAGTTGGAGGTGATACCGGGGAACGCCATCGTGAGGACGCCGTATCGGCGATCGTCGAGCGCGACGACGGCGGCTGCGGTGGGAAACTCTTCGCCGAAGTCGAGGATCAGCCGAGGCTCGGACACCGAACCGTCGGTCCCGACGGAGATCTCGTAGAGGCCGCGCGCGCCGTCGGAGAAGCCCTCGTTCACGACCAGCGCCGCCCCGCCGAGCGTCGAGGGGAACCAGGTCATCTCTCCGGCGTTGATCCAGGTGACGCGCATGGGGCGCCGCGCGCCGACCTCCGCGCCGTCGCGGACGCAGACCGTCGCCTGACAGCTGAAACCCTCGGGGCAGGTGCCGTCCACGTCGCAGGCGTACGGCACGTCGGGGAGGTCCGGCTCACAAGCGGCGAACGCCCCGAGGAGCGCCGCCCAGGGTGCGCCGCGGCTGCGGGCGCGCCGCACGCTACTTCTTGCCATCGCGCCGCTGCGCTCCCCAGTTCATGCTGCCCGCCTTCGCGCGCCGCGACGTCGCGCTCTGGTCCTGCGCGCGGCTCTCCGGGTCGGGCGCGGGGACCGGCGGAGGCGGCTCGGGCGCGGGATCGGGCGGAGCCGGCTCCGCCGCGGGCGGGACGGCCCAGGACCCGGCGCTCTTCCGGCGACCCGGGCGGCCTTCGCTTCCGTCTCCGGCCTTCATCGATCCGCGCAGCGGCTGAGGACGAGCCTGCGGGGCCGGGGCGTCGAACGGTCGCTCCTCGAACGTGAACTCATCCTCTCGGGGAGGGGGCGCGGCGCTGGTGAACCCGCTCCCGCCCCCGGTCGACCCGACCCCGAGCTTCGTGCCGCCGCGCTGCGGCGGTGAGTAGTCCCCGGAGGAGCCCCGGGAACCTCGCTCTTGACCAGAAGCGCTGAGCGGGTTGTCGCCGCTCTGCGAGTCGCGCGCGAAGGCGCCGCCGAGCCGGAGACCGGCCGAGCCCGTGACCCGGCCGGGCCCCCCGAACCCCGCGGTGTTGCGATCCGGCACCGAGCCACGGCCCGTGGAGACGGGCCCCTTCGCCGCGGACGTCGGCACCGTCCCCGTCACACCGCGGCTCGCGAACGCGCGCCCCGCGGAGGAGATCGAAGAGTCCCCGAGAGAGCCGGCGTCGCCCGCGGACTGCCCGGGCGACGACCGGCCCTGCGCCGAAGCCCGGTCCTGCCCCCAGCGCAAGCCGAAGCTGCGATCGCCCTCTCCTTGCGCCGACCCACGCGCATCGTCCGGAATGGGCCGCGAGGTCTCTCCGTGCGCCGACTGCGCTGACCTGGAAGATCCGCTCGAGGGTGGCATCGCCGACACCTCCGCGGTCTCGGCGAGAGGGTCCTTCTCCTCCGCTAGATAGGCGGCGAGGAGGGCCTCGGTGTCCTCGGCGGGCGGCTGCGTGGGCGGGGATGCCCTGTCCATCCCGGCGGGCACCGGCTGAGCGCGAGGCACCGCGGCGGCGAGCTCTTCGGCGCCGTACCGGTGCGCACGCCCCGGCCGCGACGTCGCGGCGGACCTGCGGTCCAGAGGCGGCTCTCTCGCGCTGTCCTTCTCGAAGCGATCGTCGAACTGCCGACCGGGTGGCTTGATGGTTGGCGAGCTCCGGTCGGAGACCGACACGGGCTCGACCTGACGCGACCCCATGCCCGGGAACGAGACGCTGCTCGGATCCACGGCTCCTTGAGAGCTACCCGTCCAGCTCGGAGACCCGGACGAAGACGCGCCTCGCGAGATCGAGCTCGAGGGCGCGTCGCCCTTCGCCATGACCGCGCGCATCTTGTCGAGCGAGTGCCGGCGTGCGCGGTTCGCAGCGACCTGCACGACGTAGGCCCGCATCTGCTTCATCTGCTGGTCGGTCGTGTCGATCGGCCGCTTGACGTAGCGCGCCGGTTGTCCGGGCGGCGGAGCCTCGGAGAGGTCCATGTCGATGGGCTGATCGAGCAGCTGCGCGTGGGCGTCGTACATCACGCGGACGGGCGGGCGCGCGAAGTCGACCGGCAGCGCGGGCGTGGCCAGCACGACCCCCATCTCTCCCGTCGAGAGCTCGACCATGGTCCCCGCGGGGAAGATGCCGAGCGCACCGATGAGCAGCTTGACCAGCGCCCGCTCGGTGGAGTCGCGCGCCTCGCCTTCGAGCACCTGAAGCGCGTCGTCGATCGAGAGCGGGGCCTTGGTCCCTTGCGGAACCCGGAGCTCCGCGAACGACCGCGCGGTGGCGAGGATCCGGCTCATCATGCTCGGGGGACGCTTCCCCTGGTAGGGGACGCCCGTGCGGAGGGCGAGCGCGTCGTGGACGATCACCGCGCGCGTGATGCTGGGCGGGTGGAACTTCCCGAGCGCGGTGAGCGCGACGACGGTGCTCTCCGGGAGCTGCTCCTCCTCGTCCGAGTTGAGGACACGGACCGGCCGAGGCTCGTCCGCCGTCGCGTATCCGACGAGGCGCTGCCGCCCGGCGTCGTAGAGGAGCGCCGCGCTCGCGAGCGCCGAGAGCTGGGTTCGATCCTCGGTGAGCTGGCTCGCCATGGCGAGGGCGACGATCGCGGTGGAGAGGCAGAGCCCTGCGCGGTCGGCGTCGGAGGGCGGCGCCGCCGCGATGGACAGCAGCAGCCGCCCACCGGCGTCGTTCTGCGAGACGAGCTTCTGTGCGACCCGCTTGATTCCCTGCCTGAGCTCGTACTTTCCCCTGCGCAGATCGTCGTAGAACGCTCGCACGATCATCAGCGCGGCGGAGTACGTGCGCGCCGCCTTGAGGGGTGGAGAGAGGTTCGTCGAGAAGGTGAGGCCCTGCACCTTCCGCAGCTTCAGCCCGTCCCAGCCCCCTTGCGCGAAGCGCGCGGACACCTTGCCCTCGCGGATGTGCTCCGCCACGGCTCGGCCGAACTCGGCGACCTCGGACGGCGAGGTCTCCTTCGTCAGCGTCACCTCGGTCACCTGGACGGGCTCGAGCATCTGGCCGAGCTCGAGCGCGAGCTGATAGGTCTCGCGCGACGCGCGGAGCATCTGCCGGTTCACGAACACCGCGTTCGGCGTGAAGAGGATCGCAGCGGAAGCGACCCGGCCACCCTCGGTGTAGCTCTTGATGGACGCGACGACGAACTCCACGACCTGCGTGATCGCCTGGTTGTTCTCGGCGTGGATCTGGCACGCCTTCACGAGCCGATAGAGGGCGTTCACGAGGCGCGCCGCGAGCGCTCGGTGGTCCTCCTCCGGGCGCGCGCCCGTCGAGCCGGCCTCGGCGCGGGGCTCGGTCATGCCTTGCCCTCCGTCACGTGACTCGCGGGCTCGGGGGCCCGCCTGACGCGGGCCTCGGCTCTGTCTTCGATGCGCTCGAGGGCCCGCGCCGCGGCGTCTCGCACCGCAGCGGAGGTCCCCCAACGCTGCTTCGCGGCGACCTGCAGCGCCTCGAGCGCCTCGGCGGACTCGGCATTGGACAGGTGCTCGGCCGCGATCGCCCGGGACTGCTCGGACGCTTCGGACGCGAGGAGCCTCCGCTTCGAGAGGAGCTCGACCGCGAGCGCCTCGCCTCGCGCCGGCTTGAGCGCGGTCACCGTCTCGAGCCATCGCTTCCGCTCCGCCACGGAGAGGTCGTGGTAGGCGTCGGACTGCACGCGCCGGACGAGCACGGGACCCGCGGCGACGACGTTCATCGACGCCACGAGCTCCAGGGTCCGCATGCGGATGTCGAGGTCCGGGGCGTCGAGGAGCGCGGTGATCTCGTCGCGCGCGCGATCCCCGATCGCTTCGCCCATCTTGGCGAGCGCCGCCAGGCGCACCTCGATGTTGGGGTTCTTGAAGGCAGCCTCCATGAACGAGGTCGCCTCCCTCGTGCCGAGCTCCGAGAAGAGCTCCACGATGAACTTCCCTAGGTCGGGCCCCGCCCGCCCGAGCATCGTGGCGAGCTGCGCCTCTTGGCCCGGCGCCCACCGGCGGATGTAGGGCATCAGAACGGAGCTGAGCGTCTCCGACCGAGCCGAGTCCATGCACTCGCACGCCAAGGCGAACACGGCGTCGCTCGCGAGCAGGTCCAGGGCGCGCCCCAGGCCGGCGACCAGCCGCTCGGGCGAGGACACCGTCGCTACGTCCCCCCAGCCCGCCTTCCGCTCCGTGGAGATCTCCCCCATGAGCGTCCGCAGGATGTCGAGCGGGAAGACCACCTTGGCGGTCGCGAGCTCGATCTCCTTCGCCTCCACTTCCGGCACGGTGCCTCGCAAGGCGAGGGTGAAGAGCTCGTGCAGCTCGAACACCTTGTCGACGGAGTGGAGCGAGATCTGATCCGCGACCCACTCCGCGAGCGCGGCGTGCAAGAGCGCGACGTCGCCTCGTCGCCTCGCGTCCAGGTACGCCGGGACGAACCCGTCGACGAAGGACTCCAGCCATTTCTCCGCGGGCAAGACCATCTGGGCGCCGAGCGTCGCCTTCATGGCCGGGTCGAGCGCGAGGGCCGCGGCCGCCTCACCGGCCTCCTGGAGGCGGCCGAGTAGGTTCAGCTCGAGGGCCTGCTCCTCGAGCGTCTGCTCGCCGAAGTCCTTGTCGATGCGCGCGGTGAGGAGGGCCTGCTCCGCGAGGTCGTTCCAGTCCACCACGCGGTCGGGCTCGAGGTTGTCCCCCTCCGCGAACGAGTCGACCGCGAGGTACGCGACGTGCTCGAACCGACGATCCCAGAGCGCCGTCACCGAGTCGTCGTCTGCTGCGAAGATCGTGGACACGTCTCGGAGCAGGATGGCGATGAAGTCTCGGAGCTCCTCCTCCGTCAGGCCGACCTTGAACTGCACCTTGCGGATCCCGTCGGCGAAGAGCTGGTGCGGGATCCGATCGAAGGGGACTCGATCCGGCGTCCAGATCGCGTTCCCTTCGAAGAAGAACGCGCCGCTCATCACGTCCCAGCGGACCGAGTAGGCGTTGGAGGCGAGGGCCGATCCGATCTCCGAGTAGCCCTGCGCGAGCGCCCGCAGCGTCTGGGGGTGGGCGAGGCCGTACTGCCTCACGCTCGCCATCGCCAAGGCGAGCTGCTTGAAGATGCTGGCCAGCCGGTCTCGCTGCTCCTTCTTCTCGGCGTCGGTCGGCTCCGGCCCCTCTTCGATGGCGTCGCTCCCCCGAACGACGACGCCCGTCGCGTTCTTACGCGCAGCCCGCGTCTTGCCGGCGCGGAGCGCCAGGAGCACCTTGAGGAGCTCGGTCCGCATCTCCTTCGCAGACTGGAACCGCTGCGCGCGGTCGTAGGCGAGGGCGCGGTCCACGAACGCGGCCACCTCCACGGGTGCGTCCGGCGCCTTGCGCGCGACGGACGGCGCCGACTGCGTGGCGGCCAGGACGAACTCCTCGGCCTCGGACTTCGACGCGTGGAGCCGCTCCCCCGTCAGCCCCGTGTAGATGCAAGCCCCGACGCTGAACAGGTCCGCGCGACCGTCCACCCGCTCCATGCCGAGCGCCTGCTCGGGGGCGATGAACGACGCGGTGCCGAGCGCGATGCCGGCGCGGGTGGCCTCGACGCCGACGTCCGGCTCACGCATCCGGGCCACCCCGAAGTCGAGCACCTTCACGGCCGACTGCTTCGTGAGAAAGATGTTCGCGGGCTTGATGTCGCGGTGAATGACCCCGATGTCGTGGCACTTCTCCAGAAGCTCGAGGACGACCTCGAAGACGCCGAGGAGCTTGTCGAGGGGCATCCGCCCATGACCGCGCCGGAAGAGCTCTGCGAGGGTCATGCCCTCGAGCAGCTCCATCACCAGGAACGGCTCCCCCTCCTCGCTGACCCCGTCGTCGACGACCGGAACGCGAGCCGGGTGGTCGATCCGGTTCGCGATGCGTCCCTCGCGGAGGAAGCGCTCCCTGACCTCCGTGGCGCGCGCGTACTCCAGGTGGAGCACCTTGATCGCCGCGCGGGTCCCGTTGTTCTTGTGGGTCGCAGCAAACACTGCCCCCATACCACCCACCCCGAGCACCTTGTCGATGCGCCATTTCGCGCTGAGGTCGGTGCCGACGCGGCGGGCAGCTTGCTTGGCTGGGCTCAGCTTCTGCGTGCTCTCGGCGCTCACTCCACTCCGTGGTGCCGCGATCGCGGACCAATTGTCACTTTTATCACGCAAACCGGCCGGGCGCCGAAGCCGTCGCTCCGCCGCCGCCAGGATGCCGTGGCCTTGATGCCGTGGCCAGTGTGCGCGAAACGCCTACCGGGCTCAAGCGGTCAGGTACCGGGGCGGACCGCGGCGGAGCCTCTCACCGGGCAGTCGCTTCGCTCGGTCGGTGTCCTCGCGCGGCGCTCGAGCGTGGCCGACCAGGCGCTACGATGTCAGGCGGTGACGCGGGAGCTCTCTCGGCGCTGGATGAAGGGCGTGCCGGCCCTCAAGGAGATGCCCATGCGCATCCAACTCGTCGCGTCCGACCTCGCGCGCTCCTCGCCTGCCGAGGTCGCGGAGGCCCTCGAGTCGGCCTGCATGCTCGCGGAGCAGGCCGACCCTCGAGCGCAGGAGGTGCTCGCCGCCGCGATGCCGACGCTCACCGATCCGGTGCACGCCGAGCTCGTCGACCGGCTGCGGAGCGCCGCCCGGGAGGCGGGGTTCCTGGCCCTCGGGCGGCTGCTGCGCAAGCGCGCCCGGCCCGCCGCGTTCCCCGAGGCACCTCCAGGCCCCGACGAGCGCCACCCAGGGGACGCCGGCGTGGGACGCTCGCTCACGCTCGGCGAGCGCAAGGCGCTGGCCCGCAAGCACGACCGCTTCACCCTGGACCGGCTGCTCCGCGACCCACACCCGGCCGTCATCAAGAACCTCCTGGCCAACCCGCGCATCACGGAGGACGACGTCGTGCGCCTCGCGGCGCGCCGCCCTGCCTTTCCCGACGTCCAGTCCGAGATCGCCAAGCACGCGCGGTGGTCCGTGAGCCAGCGCGTGCGGATCACGCTGGTGCAGAACCCCTTCACGCCACCGACGATCTCCGTGCCGTTGCTCGCGCTCCTCGTGCGGCCGGAGCTCGATCAGGTCGTCGCCGCGACGGACATCCCCGCCATCGTGCGCGGCGCCGCGCTGGAGCTCCTCGGTCGCCGCCCGCCGGTCCCCTTGCCCGAGGAGCCGCAGACCGAGCAGTGACGGTCTGGGGCGGGTGAAAGGCCGAGTAAGCCGCGAGTCGCTTGGCGCGCCGGCCCGCCGCGGCGACCACTCGGGGCATGTCCACGCCGCGCTGGTTGCACGTGACGCTCGCGTTCTCCGTTCTGCTCTCCGGTGGCGCCTGCGCCTCCACGGACTCGCCCGAGTCGGCGGCCGCGGAAGGAGGCGGGCCCACGGCCACGACGGCCACGTCCTCCGGCGCCGCCGGGCCGAGCACCTCCGCCTCGCCGGGGAGCGCCGCCGCGGGCCCCACGACCGGCGCCGCCCAGAGCGCGACCGGAGCCGGGGCGTCCACGGCGGGGGTCACCACGGGGGGCTGCTCCGAGGCGGGCGCGGCCTGCTCGTCCCACGCCGACTGCTGCGAGGGCGGCTGCGGCCCCTCGGACGTGTGTGACCCGGGCGTGGAGTGCGGCGCCCCTCGACAGCCATGCTTCGCGCACGCGGAGTGCTGCGACGAAGACTGCACCGGCGGCTACTGCGGAGGCCCCGCGCCCGGAGCGCCCTGCGCGGTCAACACGGTGAGCTGCTGGTCGCACGGGCAATGCTGCTCGGGCGTCTGCGGGATCCAAGGCTACTGCGTCGCGGCTACCGCCGACGAGCCGTGTGTCCCAGGGGGAGGCGGGTGCTTCTTCTCGGGTGACTGCTGCTCCGACGCCTGCGTCCAGAGCGTCTGCGCCCAGAGCACCCCCGGCAACTGGCTCCCCTGATCTCACCGTGTGAGGAGCCGCGTCCACCCTCGCGCCTCGAGGCGCAGAGCGAGGCGTGGGGCCGGACCCACCGCTCCTCTCATGCCTCCAGCGGCTTGGCGCAGACCGCCCCTACGGCGCGCGCCAGCTCCTCCGGAGTGAACGGCTTCATGAGGCACGCCCCCTCCCACGCCATCAGCTTCGCCGCCATCGTGTCGGTCACCGCGCCCCCGGTCATCAGCACGAACCGATTCGCCAAGCGCGGCGCGAGGTTCGCGAGGCTCGCGTGCAGGGCGAGGCCGCTCATCCCGGGCATGGAGAGATCACAGAGCACGACGTCGAACGTGGCAGCCTCTTGCAGCAGCGCCAGCGCGGCGGCGCCGCTGGTCGCGACGGTGACGTGGTGCTCGGCGCCGAGCAGCCGCTTGATGGTCGCGAGGAGCAGCGGCTCATCGTCGACCACGAGGATGCGCTGCGGGGGCAGCGTCGAACCCTGGAGCACGCCGCTGGCCGCCGCGGCGGCGGGCGCCCGAGCTTGCGCGGGCGCGACCGCGAGCAGGACGCGGAACGTCGTCTTGCCCGGCGCGCTCTCGACTCGAATCTCTCCTCCCATTTGTTGAACCATCCCGTGGCAGACGGCGAGGCCCAAGCCCGTCCCTTCGCCGACGGATTTCGTCGTGAAGAAGGGATCGAAGATGCGGCTCACGAGCTCGGGCGATATTCCGGGGCCGTCGTCCACGACGTCCACCGCGACTCCGTCGCCCACTCGGCTCCCTACGATCCGGATCACCCCGCGACCGTTCGTCTCCACGGCCTGGCCCGCGTTGACGAGGAGGTTCACGAGCACCTGCTCGAGTCGCCCCGGATCGGCCAAGACAGGCGGCAGATCCGGGACGGCGCAGACGACCTCGGCGACGTGGCGGAGACGGTGACCCACGATGAGGGCGGCGGAGTCGACGACGCCTCGGACGTCGACCGGTTGGGGGCGGTACTCGTCTACGCGCGAGAAGGCGCCGAGCTGTCGCACGATGCCGGCGACACGATCCGACCCGAGCTCGACCTCCGACAGGGTGGCCAGCAGGCCCCGCCTTGCCTCGTCCGGGATGGCGCTCGCCTGGATCTTGGTCCGGAGCAGACCGAGACCGAGGGTCACGAACGCGAGCGGGTTGTTGATCTCGTGGGCCACACCCGCGGCGAGCGTGCCGAGCGAGCTGAGCCGGTCCGCCCTCGCGAGCTGCTGGCGGAG
>CAZBJI010000105.1:0-27976 GCA_964492175.1 uncultured Polyangiaceae bacterium
GTCCCACCCACGATGCCGCCCGCTACCGGAGCTCGACCACCTTCGCGCCGAGCAGGGCAGACGCGGATGGCGTCGGTGAGCACGACGGATCGTCGCAGAGGAGCGTCGGCTCACGCACGCCGGAGGGCTCGTCCTCGCCCTCCCCGGTCATCGGGAAGCTGAGCTTTCCACTCACGAGCACCGGCGGCCGGCGAACGAAGCGAGGAGAGGGGCGGGCATCCGCTCGATACGGCCTTTTCGGGCAGCATCCGCGCGACCGGCCGGAGCTGCCCGACCGGCACCTCCCTTCGTGGTACAAACTCGCCGTGGGCGAGCACGTGGCTCCAGAGACCCCGAGCGATCTCATCCGCGCGCTCCGCGCGACTGGCTACGTGTGCGACCCGGGCGTGGCGGTGAGCGTCCACCTGGCCCTCGCCCTCGGCAGGCCTCTGCTCGTGGAGGGACCGGCGGGCGTGGGCAAGACGGAGCTCGCGCGCGCCGCGGCGGAGGCCCTCGGCCGCCCCCTCATCCGCCTGCAGTGCTACGAGGGCCTCGACGAGGGCAAGGCCCTCTACGAGTGGGACTACGCGAAGCAGGTGCTCTACACGCAGCTCGTGCGCGCGGCCCTCGAGCGGGCGACGGCGGACACCGCGAGCGTGGCGACCGCCGTCGAGGCGGTCGCCGGGAGCGAGGCGACGTTCTACGACCGACGCTTCTTGCTGGCGCGCCCGCTCCTGCAGGCGCTCGAGAGCCCGGTGCCCGCGGTCCTGCTGATCGACGAGGTGGATCGCGCCGATCCCGAGTTCGAGGCGTTCCTGCTCGAGATCCTGGCCGAGCTGCAGATCACGATCCCCGAGGTGGGCACCATCCGGGCGACCCACCCGCCGCTGGTCGTGCTGACCACGAACGCGACGCGCGACATGACCGACGCGCTGAGGCGCAGGTGCCTGCACGCGTTCTGCGACTACCCGCCCCCGGAGCGCGAGATCGAGATCCTCGGCGAGCGCGTGCCCGAGCTCTCGGCCTCGCTCCGCGCGTCGCTGGCGGCTTTCATGGCGCGGCTGAGGAGGCTCGACCTCCGGAAGGCCCCCAGCATCGGGGAGACCATCGACTGGGGCCGCGCCCTGCTCGCGCTCGGCCGCTCGCAGCTCGACGACGACGTCGTCCGCGAGACGCTCGGGGTCATCCTCAAGCACCAGGAGGATCGGGACGCGGCGGGGGCGCGGCTGCCGGAGCTCTTGCCGCGTTGAGCGACGACGAGGTGCCGAAGGACACCGCGCCGCTCGGAGCGACGGACGCGCCGGCGCCGCCAGGAGATCCCGCCCCTCGCGGGGCGCACGACCTCGGTCCCGGCGCCGCGGCGCTGCTCGGCGCGGCGCTGACCGCGATCGCCCACGGCGTCGGGATCCAGGGGCGCTTCCTCGGCGCCACGCGCGCGTCGGCCCGCGTCTGGGTCGAGCTCTACGCGGCGTCTCACGTGCTCGCGCTCGGGGCCGCCGCCGCCGCGCTCGCCCTCGCCTGGCGACGCTTCGGTCCGCCGAACCTCGCGGCGAAGGCCGCCGCGCTCGCGATCGCCTCGGGCGTCGCCGGGCTCTCCTTGCTCGAGGTCGACGCGTCGGGCCTGGCCGGACGCGCGGCGGACCTCACCGGCCTCCCCTACCCCGCCCTCCACGCCGCGATCTCCGTGCTCGGTGGGTGGGTCGTGCCGATCGCCTTCCTCGCGGGGCGCCTCATCGCGCGGCCCTGGCTCCGCTGGCTCGCGGTCCCGGCGACGACGGCGGCCGCGTACGCGAACGCGACCGAGCTCGCCTACAGCTACGAGGGCGTCCACCTCCTCGCCGCCGTCGCCGCCTCGGTCCTCCTCGCGAGCGCCCTCGCCGGCGCGCGCGTTCCGGCTCGCCTCGTGGTGCGGCCGCACGCGGCCTCGCGCGCGGCGCTCGGCGGGGCGGCGCTCGTCGGCGCCGCCGGCCTGGTGGTCCCGCCGTCCAACGCCGTGCTCGTCGAGCTCGCCCGCCAGCCGGCCGCGGTCCTCGCGCCCTTCCCGCTCTTCCCTCAGGACGACGTGGAGGGCGCCTGGACGCCTCCGCCGGACGTCGCGCGCTGGTACGAGCCCAGCGAGGGCCCGGCGCGAGATCCGACCCCCGGCGTCCCGTGGAAGCCCGACCCCGTCGTGCTCCTGCTGGGCGTCGACTCTGCGCGCGCCGACGTCTTCGCGGGCGACGAGCACCGCGCCTCCCTGCCGCACCTCCACCGGCTGCGCGACGAGTCGGTGAGCTTCACCGAGGCGCGCAGCCCCGGGACGTCGACGGCGCCGGCGCTCGCCGCGCTGTTCTCGGGCGCCTACTACTCCCAGCTCTACTGGGTCCGGCACCCGAAGCGTCCGAGCGAGCCCTTCCCGCACGAGGACGAGCGGCAGCGCTTCCCCGAGGCGCTCGCCGAGGCCGGCATCCCGACCGTGACCGTCGACTCGACGGGCTGGCTGCTCAACGAGTTCGGGATCGTCCGCGGGTTCACGGACGAGCAGAGCGCGCGACGCGGCGGCGCCTACCCCGACGCCGCGGACGTAGCCGCGCCCCTGCTGCAACGCATCGCCGAGCACCGCGACGGGCCGCTCTTCCTCTTCGCGCACTTCCTCGACGCCCACGGGCCCTTCAAGGGCCAGGGGAAGGACCCCGCCGCCTTCGCCACGTACATCGCGCGGATGGGCGACGTCGACAAGCAGCTCGCGCGCTTGAGGACGGCCTTGATCCGACAGCGCCTCTGGAGCCGCACCGTCGTGATCGTCTACTCCGACCACGGCGAGGCGTTCGGCGAGCACGGGCTCGTCGCGCACGGGCAGGCCCTCTACGAGGAGCTGGTCCGTGTGCCCCTCTTCATCCGCGTCCCAGGGCTGCCGGCGCGAAGCGTCGACGCGCCCGTCAGCCTCATCGATCTCGGCCCCACCGTGCTCGACGTCTTCCGGCTGCCCACGCCGGACCAGAACATGGGTGAGAGCCTCGTCCCGTTCCTCCTCGGCGACGATCCGCGCCTCACCCGGCCCATCTTCGGCGAGGCCCGCCTGAAGCGCGCGCTCGTCGACGGAGAGACCAAGATCATCCACGACACGCGCATGCGCACCGTGGAGGTCTACGATCTCTCCGCCGACCCGCGCGAAGACCGGAACCTCTTCTCGCGGTCGGACCAGAGGAGCGCCGAGGGCGTCGCGAAGCTGAAGCGCTTCTTCGACGCCCACACCTTCCGGCGGCCCGGGTACCGGGTGCCCTACCGGCGCTGGTGACGATCTCAGCGTCGCGCGACCAACAGAGCCTGCGCGCTTCGACCGAACACGCCGGTCTCGTCGCGGAGCTCCGCCTCGGAGAGGCCCGTCCCGTCTCCAGGCGCGCGACCGAATCGCGAGCCCACGCGCGCCCTTCTGCGATGATCCGCACGACCTTCTCCATGTTGTCGCGGTCGGCGGTCGTGACCGCCCGCCGTGTTGGCACTCGACTTGCTGGGGGGTGGACCGCCTACGCTCGTCGCGGCCCAAGGTGGCTTCTCGCCGAACGACCTCTTCGACGTCTACTAGCGTGCACCTCGCGCCGGCCGCGCTCGCGCTCGCGATGATCGCGTGCGAGGACGACGCCGTCGCTCCGCGTCCTCCGGCGCCTCCGCCCTCGCCGTGCCCGACCGTCGACGGTCCGCCGGAGGTCGCGCGGCTGTCGGCGGGCCACAGCGTGACGATGGCGGTGATGAGCGACGGCACGGTCCGTTGCTGGGGCGAGAACCCCTCCAACCGGTGCTGCGCCGAGGGCGCCCCGGGCTTCTTCTACGCCCCGGCCCGGAGGAGCGTCGGCCTCGAGTGCGTGACCGACGTCTCGATCGGGGAGAGCGGCGGCGCCGCGGTGCGCGCCGACGGAGGGCTCTACGTCTGGAGCAGTGATACCAACGGTCAGCTCACGCAGTACCACGACGCGCCGCCCGGAGTCCCGATCCGCGTCCCGGAGGTGGAGCCCGTCGTCGCGGTCCGGTACGACGGCGGCAGCGTCCATGCGCTCCGCGACGACGGAAGTCTGTGGTGGTGGGGCGCGTACATGGTGACGCTGACGGCGAGCGGTCTCCGCCACCAGTGGGACCCCGCGCCGAGGACCGGGCGTGCGTCATGACCGTCGGCTCGGCGGTGTGGTGCTGGGGACTCAACCCAACGGGCCAGCTCGGCGACGGCACCACCACGGACCGCCTGGAGCCAGGGCCTGTGCCAGGGGTCCGCGCGGCGGCCTTGGCGCTCGGGTCGGGCTTCACGTGCGCCCTCGACGAGCTCGGCGAGGTCTGGTGCTGGGGGGACAACTCGAGTGGGCAGCTCGGGATTCCGGTGGACCACGAGCACCCGGCCTGGCAGTACTCCGCCGTCCCGGTCCGCGTGGAGGGCCTCCCGCCGCTCGCCACGATCTCGGCCAGCGAGGGCACGGCCTGCGGCACCACCAGCGACGCCCGGACCTACTGCTGGGGCGACAACTACTCGTCGATGCTCGGCCGGGGGTCCACGGGGCACGTCCCCTCGGAGATCGAGGAGTACCGCGGCGCCGTCCAGGTGGCGCTCGGTGACAGCCACACCTGCGCGCTCTTTCCCGACGGCACCGTCTGGTGCATGGGGCACGCGCTCGTGCCGGGCTCGAACATGACGTTAGCCGACCTGCGGCAGGTCGAGTTTCTGGAGTAGCGGCTAGCTCCCTGGCGAGCCTCGTCCCACCCACGATGCCGCCCGCTACCGGAGCTCGACCACCTTCGCGCCGAGCAGCTTCTCGATCTCCGCGTACATCGCGTCGCTCGGCTCGACGCGCATGCCCGGGACGCCGAGGATCACCTCTGCGCCGCCCTCGATCTCGATGGCGAGCGTCACCGAGCAGGCCCCGGGGCAGCCCTCGAGGACGGCGCGCAGCCGCTCGACGTCCTCGGGCGCGTGGCGCGACGCCCGCAGCCGGAAGAGCAGCGCCTTCGCCTCGGCGCGGATGGCGTCGGTGAGCACGACGGCGTCGTCGCAGAGGAGCGTCGGCTCGCGCGCGCCGGAGGGCTCGTCCTCCCCTTCTTCGGTCATCGGGAAGCTGAGCTTCCCGCTCACGAGCACCGGCTCCCCGCTCGTCAGGACGGCCTCGTACGCCTCGATCTGGCGCTCCCGCACCTTGACCTCGATCCGGCCCACGGTGTCCTCGAGCGTGAAGAACGCGATCTTTCCACCCCCGCCCTTGAAGATGCGCACCCGCCACCCCTCGACCATCCCGCAGACCCGAACCTTGGACCACGGCTCGAGCCCGGCGAGCGACGAGGTCGCGGTGACGTCGAACCGCGTGAGATCGATCCCGTACCGCTCGAGCGGGTGCCCGGAGACGTAGAACCCGAGCGCCTCCTTCTCTCGGACGAGGGTCTCACGCAGGTCCCACGGGGGCGCCGCGGGGAAATCGACGCCCGCGCCTCTCGCCGGCTCCGCGGTGGTCATGAGGCCGAAGAGGCTCGTCTGCCCACGCTCACGGTCCTTGCTGGCCGTGCGCCCCCGCTCGAGCGCGCTGTCGATCGCCGCGAACGCCTGCGAGCGCGTGACGCCGCGCTTCGCGTGTGCGCCGTCGAGCGCGCCCGACGCGACCAGCGCCTCGAGCACCGCTTTGTTGACGCGACGGGGATCCACCCGCTCCGCGAGGTCGAAGACGTCGCGGAACTCCCCCTCGGCCCGCGCCTCCAAGATCGCCTCGAGCGCCGCCTCCCCGACGCCGCGGATGGCGCCCAGGCCGAAGCGGATCTTCGGATCGAGCGGATCGCGCCGTCGCCCGGCCGCGCGGCGCCGCGCGGTCCGCCGCGACTCCGGCCCCGCGCCCGCGTCCGCGTAGACCACCGTGAAGTCGATCTTGCTCTGGTTGATCTCGGGGGGCAGCGTCTCGACGCCCCACGCGCGCCCCTCCGCGATGATCCGCACCACCTTCTCGATCTTGTCGCGGTCGGCGGTCATGAGCGCGCAAAGGAACTCCACCGGGTAGTGCGCCTTGAGGTACGCGGTCTGGTAGGTCAGGAGCGCGTACGCGGCGCTGTGCGACTTGTTGAAGCCGTAGCCGGCGAAGAACTCGAGCAGCCCGAAGATCCGCTCCGCGTCCTCGGCGCGCACGCCGTTCGCGGCGGCGCCGTCGACGAACGTCACCTTCTGCTTGGCCATCTCCTCGGGCTTCTTCTTGCCCATGGCCCTGCGGAGGAGGTCCGCGCCTCCGAGGGTGTACCCCGCGAGGAGCTGCGCGATCTGCATGACCTGCTCCTGGTAGACGATGACGCCGTAGGTCGCGGCGAGCGTCGCGTCGACGAGCGGGTGCATCTTCTGGATGGGCTTGCGCGCGTGCTTGCAGTCGACGAAGTCCTTCACCATCCCCGAGCCGAGGGGGCCCGGCCGGTAGAGGGCCACGGCGGCGACGACGTCCTCGAACGCGTCGGGGCGGAGGTCCTTGAAGAGCTGCTGCATCCCGCTCGACTCGAGCTGGAACACGCCCGTGGTCTCTCCCGACTGGAGGAGCGCGTACGTCCGCGTGTCCTCGAGCGAGAGCTTGTTCACCTCGAACCGCTGCCCCTCGCTCGCGACGTCGGGCCGAGCGTTCACGAGGCGCTCGGCGACGTCGATGACCGTCAGCGTCTTGAGGCCCAAGAAGTCGAACTTCACGAGCCCGGCCTTCTCGACGTCGTCCTTGTGGTACTGCGTCACGATCTGATCGCCGTTCTTGAAGCACGGCACGTGGTCGTCGAGCGGCCCCTCGCTGATGACCACGCCGGCGGCGTGCATGCCGGCGTGGCGGGTGAGGCCCTCGAGCTTGATCCCCTGCTTGATCACCTCGGCGACCAGGGGGTCGGTCTGCACGAGCGCCTTCAGCTTGGGCTCGACGTCCAGCGCCTCGGGGATGGTGTACATCACGCCGGGCGCCTTCTGCGGGACGAGGCTCGCGAGGCGCTGCGCGTCGTTCGGCGGGACGCCCAGGGTGCGCGCCACGTCCTTGATGACGCTCCTCGACTTCAGCTCGTGGAACGTCGCGATCTGCCCCACGCTGCGCTTGCCGTACTTGTCGGCCACGTACGCGATGACCTCGTCGCGCCGGTCCATGCAGAAGTCGATGTCGAAGTCCGGCATGCTCACACGCTCGGGGTTGAGGAAGCGCTCGAACAGCAGGTTGTAAGGGATGGGGTCGAGGTCCGTGATGCGCAAGGCGTACGCGACGAGCGAGCCCGCCCCCGAGCCGCGCCCCGGTCCGACCGGGATCCCCTTGTCCTTCGCGTAGCGGATGAAGTCCCAGACGATGAGGAAGTACCCGGGGAACTGCATCTTGCAGATGACGTCGAGCTCGGTCTCGAGCCGAGCGCCGTACGCCGCCTCGTCGAGGGTCTTGCCGATCGCGCGCGCCTCCTCGAGCCGCCGCGAGAGGCCTTCCCGGGACACGTGGCGGAAGTACGAGTCGGTGTCGTAGCCCTCCGGGACACGGAAGCTCGGCAGCATGGGCTCGCCCAGCTTGAGCTTGAGCTTGGAGCAGCGCTCGGCGATCTCGAGCGTGCTGCGGATCGCCTCCGGGCTGTCCCGGAAGAGGTGCGCCATCTCCTCGGGCGTCTTGAGGAACATCTCGAAGCTGCCGTGGTGCGCCGCGTTCGCGTCGGAGTACGCGCGGTTGGCGGCGATGCACGAGAGGTAGAGCTGCGACGGCCCGTCCTCCCTCGTGGCGAAGTGGACGTCGTTCGTCGCGACCAGCGAGAGGCCGAGGTCCTGCGCCGCGCGCGCGAGGATGCCGTTGACGATCGGCTGCTCGGGAAGGCCGTGATCCTGGAGCTCCACGTACAGGGCGCCCGGGTCGAACGCACCTCGGATGCGCTCGAGCGAAGCCCGCCCCGCCTCTTCTCCCCGCTCGAGGACCTCCTGGGCGACCACGCCGCCGAGGCACCCGGTGAGACCGATGAGCCCGGCGCGGTTCGCCTCGATCACCTCCAGCGGGACGCTCGGCCCCCGCGCGCTCCGGGGGTCCAGGTGCCCCGCCGAGACGACCCTGACGAGGTTCTGGTACCCCTCGAGGCTCTCGGCGAGGAGCACGAGGTGGTCGACGGGGGCGTCGTCGGTAGGCCCCGTCACCTTCCCGGGGCGGACCACGTTCACCTCACAGCCGAAGATGGGGCTCACCCCCTGCTCCTTGGCCGCGAGATGGTGCTGCAGGATGCCGAACATGTTGCCGTGGTCCGTGAGCGCCACGGCCCGCATCCCGAGGGCCTTGGCGCGCCCTGCGAGCTCCTTCACCCGAACGGCGCCGTCCAGCAGGCTGTACTGGCTGTGCACGTGGAGGTGAACGAACTCGGGCTTGCCAGTCACGATCGTGCGCCTACGCTTGCCGACCCCCCGAGTCGAGCGCTAGACTCACCTCGCTACGTAGGCTGGAGATTTCGCCCGGCTTGCCCGAGCGACTCGAGAGCCGAGGCTCGTCTTTCCTTCCCGTGGCGACCCCACGGGAGTCGTCTCCGGTTCACCTGGCCCCACCCGAGGGGGCCCTGTGAGATCGGCGCTGGGGGCTCCCCGGCAGTTCATCCTTCACGAGTGGCCGGGGCCGCGCTAATAGGCCGCGTCCGTCTGACGTCAGTCGAGGTCTTGTCCGATTCACATGGCCTACCCATGTGAGGTCTTTCTCTGATTCACGTGGCCGCCATGTGAATTGCAGTTCGATTCGCCCCACCGGGCGCGAATCCTGGGAGGTGTGCCGTATGCTTCGTTCCCAACTTCTGCTCGCCTTCACGGCCGCAGGGCTCCTGTCCCTCAACAACGCCGCTTGCGGCGACGACACCACGTCCACCGGCGGAGTCGGCGGAGGGGCGCCAGCAACCGGCAAGCAGCCGCCGGCGCGGCCCACCGGCGCAGGCCCGGGCGACGGCACCGGCGTCATCTTCGGCACCTCCCAGCTCTACATCGGCACGCACACGCGCGCCGGCGTGGAGGACCCCAAGGCGTGGGCGGACTACGGCTACGACCTGGACGGCCACATCACCGGGCAGGACTTCACGAACCACTGCACGCCCGCCGGCAACGCCCCGCCGAAGTCCGTCTTCCCGGACGGGACCGACGGCATCGACAACTCCTTCGGCAAGTACCTGCTGCCGATCATCAAGACGGCCGCGGTCGCGGCGGGCGGCGACGATCTTCAGGCGTCGCTCAACCAGGCGATCACGGACGGCGACTTCAACATCATGCTCGACCTGAGCAACCTGGGCGCCAACTCCAACTACGATCCCATCACCGCGCAGCTCTACGCGGGCAAGGAGGGCATGGGCACGGTGTGGAACCTCGTGCCGGAGTTCTTCAGCCCGCCGCTGACGCAGGGGCCGCTGCCGGGCTCGCTGAACTCGCCCGTCAAGTTCGCGAGCTCCTACGTCAACAACAACACCTGGGTCTCGGGGGAGAAGGGCATCGTCGCGCTGAGCCTCGCGATCGGCGGACAGGCCTTCTCGCTCAACATCCGCAGCGCGGTCATCACCATGGAGCTCGACGCCGGTCACACCAGCGCGAAGAACGGCGTCATCGCCGGTGTGTTGGACACCGAGGAGCTCATCGCGCAGGTCCGCGACGTCCTCGGCCCGTTCATCTCCTGCGACGGCGCGGCGGTCGACGGGGTCCTCAACCAGCTCCGCCAGGGCTCGGACATCATGAAGGACGGCACCAACGGGCCCGGCCAGGTCTGCAACGGCATCTCGATCGGCCTCGGCTTCGACGCCACGGTCGTCACCCTCGGCGCGGTCGGCGCGCCCTCGGAGCCGGCCACCAGCGAGTGCGACGGCGGCGGCGGAAGCGGCGGCGCGGGCTGACGCGGGCCACGGCGGGGAGGTCCTTCGGGCCCTCCCCCCGGGCCGCCTCCTAGGCGCGGCGACGGCCTGGCGCCGGAACGGACGGGAGAAAGCCAGCGAGGTCCTCGTAGGACTCGCTGGCTTTTTCGCGTGCTCTGAGCCGTTCCCCACCCCTCGCGCGTCTGGCGTCACGGGGGCTCGCGCCTCGTCGGGTGTCGGACGGGTCCGTCGACCGGCGTGCGATTCTCCCTCTCCGAGCCTAGCGATCCCCACTTGCGGCAACGGTCTTTCTACCTGTATCAGGACGGATCTGGAGACATCGAAGCTCGCTCGGGAGCACGCTGCTCCGCGGCCGCGCGGCTCCACGGGCCCCCTCTCGGAGGCCCGTGGGATCGCGCGGCTCGATCTCGGCCTGACTCGCGCCGCCAAGCGACTCGTGTCGGGCGAATCGTGTGGGATCTGAAGAGAAGCACGACCCGAGCGTCTAAGCCCCGAGCAACTATTTGCTTTGACCGTCTCTTGCACCGACCTAGTGCCAACGTTGAGGAGGAGCTCACGCTTCGACGGCGCCGCGCCTCCCTCCCAAGCAGAGCTTTCCTGGAGGAGAACTTGTATGCGTAACACCGTCGCTCCCGTTGTGTGGTCTGGCCTCATCGCCGCGAGCTTCGTCCTCGCCGGCTGCAAGGCAAGCGTCCAGATCGGCGCCAACGACCCGCCGAAGAAGAAGAAGAAGAAGGCGGAGGAGCCCCCGCCCCCGCCGCCGCCCCCGCCGCCGCCCCCCGAGAAGAAGAAGCCGAAGCTCAGCCTGAAGTTCCGGAAGATCGGCAACGAGATCGAGCTGCCCTCCCCGGTTCCCTTCAAGACCGGCAGCGCCGAGCTCGACAAGTCCGCTGGGGCCGACGAGATCCTCGGGCTGGTCAAGAAGTACATGGACGAGAACCCGGACGTGACGCTCCTGCGCATCGAGGGCCACACGGACTCGGACGGCGACGACGCCATGAACCTCCAGCTCTCGAAGGATCGCGCGATGAGCGTGACCAAGTGGCTCACGGCGAACGGCGTGGCTTGCAAGCGCCTCACCGCTGTCGGCTTCGGAGAGCAGCGCCCGCTCAACGCGAACGACACGCCGGAGAACAAGGCCAAGAACCGCCGGGTATCCTTCTTCGACGCCGCGGTGAAGGGCCAGCCCGTGAAGAACGACAAGGGCCACCCGATCCCGAAGGACAACGGGGGCCAGAGCGCCGGCGAGCCCTGCTCCTGAGCGCGCCCCGCTCATCAGCGACCTGCTCGTGAGCGGACCGCCCGGCTGACCCGCCGGCACGGCAGAGGCCCCGGCCACCGATGGAGTGGCGCGGGGCCTCTGGTTTTTGTATTGCTTCGGTCCCCCATGCGCGCCGTCGTCCTGCCGCTCCTCGCGCTGCTCTCGGCGTGCACGCCCGACCGCGGCGAGGTCCGTGGGTGGACGTCGGCCGACCACGACCAGCCCGAGGGCCGCGGCCGACAGGAGCGGCCCCCCGCCTCCAAGGAGGACACGTCCGCGGCTCTCGCCGACACGGTCTGGCGAAAGAACTGCGCGACCTGCCATGGCCCGGAGGGGCGCGGAGACGGGCCCCAGGGACCGATGGTGCAGGCCCCTGATCTCACGCGCGCCGATTGGCAGGGCAAGACGACGGACGAGGACCTCGCGAAGGTGATCCGCCAGGGCAAGAACCGCATGCCCAGCTTCCCGGACCTGCCGGACTCGCTCGTCCAGGGCCTGATCAAGCGGATCCGGGCGGCTCGCGCCGCCGAGTGACCCGACCCTCGGTGGGGTGCGGAAAGCGCCGCGGCTCCGCGTGTCTGCGGGGCCGCACCTCGTGTCCTACTGGACGCTGTACACCTACTCTTTTGTTACCTGAAGGGTCGATACTAACCACATGGCTTGACGTGGTTTTCCATTCTTCATGGGGGCTGATGTTCAGCTCGGCTCGAGTCTTGATGGTATTTTTCGCTTGATGACGACCTCGCCGCCCTCTACTTGTTGGCCCGGCTCGATCGGATGTGTCATCTTATCCTACATCGGCACCTCGCAACCGCCTCGTCCCTGTCTTGCGCTGCAACCGTTTGAATTCACATGGTTCGCCCACGTGAATGAGAGAAAAGCGACGGACGGAGACGTCACGTGAAGACTGCTCATGATTCGCACGGGCATGCCGGGCGAACTTGCTGGGAGATGACGAGACGATGAAGTTCACGCCCTGGTTGTTGGCCGCCCTCGCTCCGTTCGGAGCCATCGCCTACAGCGGCTATCTTGGACACGCGGTGGTGGTGGTGCTCACGGTCGGGATCTTCCTCGGGACCCTCTCCCTTGGTCGGGCCCCCGCGCAGCCCTAGGCCACCCCGGCAGACGCTGGTCGCCGCCTGCCCCGGCCGAATGAGGGTAGGCCCCGAGCACGGTGCCAGCGCTGATGCACGCGGAGTGGCAAGACCCGCGGACGCCCGCCGCCCTTGACCTTTGGCGGGCTTTGCCTCCCTCATGGGCGGCCATGACCCAGGACCCCATCGTCCTGACGAGCCTGAACGAGTTCCGGCTCCACGAGGTCGAGTCCGTTCGGCTCATCCTCCGAGGCGACTCGGTGATCGACTGGTACCGGCTCAACTTCGAGACGGCTGCCGACGCACGCAAGCTGCTGCAAGCCCACGAGTTTCGCCCCGGTGACCGGGCGGACCAGGCCCGGCTGGTCGCGCTGAAGTCCGAGGCCATCGCGTACCTCCGGCGGCAGTTCGACTTCCCCATCCCCTCGCCCGTGGCAAACGCGTCGGTGGAGGAGCTCCTCCTGCTCGCTTCGGGCAAGGGGCACCGCCAGACGTGCGCCTGCGCGATCCTCAAGGCCATGCACATCATCCATCACCTCGATGGCCGCGAGCTGCTCTTCAGCATCCCGATGTCCGATCAGGACGTCTTCCACCTGGTCGAGGAGAAGGTCTACCGCGTGATCGGAGGGATGTTGTCAGCCGGCTTCCCGATCGTGGAGTTCGTGGGCGGCCGAAAACACAAGGATTCCCTCTACACCAAGCTGCTCTCCAAGAAGGACGCCTCCGCCTCCCAGGTCTACGACAAGCTCCGGTTCCGCATCGTGACGCGGACGCGGGACGACATCCTGCCCGTGCTCCTCTATCTGAGCGAGCACCTCTTCCCCGCGAGCCTCGTCCTCGCGGGCGAGAGCATCAACACGATCTTCCACTTCCGGACCTACTGCAACGAGCACCCGCACCTGCGCGGCATGATCAAGGACTTCCAGACCGGGCTGGATGACGCGTACACCCCGAGCGACAACCTGTTTTCGGCCGAGAGCTACCGGGTGATCCACTTCGTCGTGGACCTCCCGGTCCGGCTCCCCGACCAGCTGCTGAAGCTCGCGCCCCCGTCCGCCGCGTCTCTCGGCAACATCGTCTTCGTCCTCTGCGAGTTTCAGATCGTGGACCAGGAGGCCGAGCAGGGGAACGAGGACGGCGAGGCCAGCCACGAGCGGTACAAGGAGCGCCAGCGCCTCGCCGTGAAGCGCCGGCTCAAGATCGGGACGCGCCAGCTCAACAACCCAGCGCGGCCTCCGAAGCGCAGGTAGTCGGCCCTCACGGCGGTGCGGCCCTCGACGACGGCAGCCATTCGTGCCATGTCGCGCGCATATGCGCCTCTACGGTGGCAAGGTGAAGCCGCTCTCCGACGATCTCGTCAAGACCCTGGTCGCCGCCAACGACATCGAGGTCGAGAAGCCGAGCGAGGTCGTCCGCGATCTCGAGGCCGTGTTCGGCAGCTATCTGACGGCGGAGAAGGACGCCACCGACAAGGCCAAGCAGGCCATGGAGGGTCGCGGCCTGCCGCCGTCCGAGCTCGGCCGGCTGAAGCGGGTGTTCGCCGAGCAGGCCGGCATCAAGATCGGCGAGGACATGTTCGACTACCTGCTCGACCAGTGCATCGAGATGTTGATGCACTCGGGCAACGTGGCGGAGGTGTTCGCGGAGGATCACGAGCTCCGCCGCAGGATGCGCCCGGTGCTCCGCAAGTACCTCGAGATCGACGAGGTCGTGGAGGCCGAGGTGCGCAGCAAGCTCAAGCACGTCTCGGAGGGGTCGCAGACCTGGGAGATCGAGTACCGCCGCGTGATGGAGGACATCCAGCGTCGCAAGGGCCTCGTCTAGCGACATGGCGAAGTACCTGGTCACCGGGGGGGCGGGCTTCATCGGCTCGAACCTCGTCGCGGCGCTCGTCCGGCGGGGCGAGCGCGTCCGCGTCCTCGACAACGTCGCCACCGGCTTCTGGGAGAACCTGGACGGGATCCGCGAGCAGTCGTCGATCGAGCGGGTCGCGGGGGACATCCGCGACGCAGAGGCCGTGGCCAGGGCGTGCCAAGGTGTCGAGGTCGTGTTCCACCAGGCCGCGCTCGGCAGCGTCCCGAAGAGCGTCGCGTTCCCGCGGGACACCGACGCCTCGAACGTGGGAGGGACGGTGACGGTGCTCGACTGCGCGCGCCGCGCCGGGGTCAAGCGCCTCATCTTCGCTGCCTCCTCCTCGGCGTACGGGGAGACGGAGGTGCTCCCGAAGCAGGAGAGCATGGCCGCGCAGCCTCTCTCTCCGTACGCGGTCTCCAAGCTCGCCTGCGAGCTGTACGTGAAGGTCTTCGGCGAGCTCTACGGGATGGAGACGCTGAGCCTCCGCTACTTCAACGTGTTCGGTCCTGGCCAGACGCCCGACGGCCCCTACGCCGCGGCCATCCCTCGGTTCGTGGACCGCGTGATCTCGGGCCGCCCGGTGGAGCTCTACGGCGACGGAGAGCAGACCCGTGACTTCTGTTTCGTGAAGAACACCGTGACCGCCAACCTGCTCGCCGCCGGCACCTCCAAGAAGCTGAGCGGACAGGTCGTCAACGTCGCGGGCGGGCGCCGCATCGCGCTCAACGACCTCGTGCGCGTGATCGGCGAGACGCTCGGCCGCCCCGTGGAGGTCGTCCACGCCGCGCCGCGAGCAGGCGACGTCCGCCACTCCCTCGCGGACATCACGCGCGCGAGGGAGCTCCTCGGCTACGAGCCCGCCGTGCGCTGGGAGGACGGCATCCGACCCACCGCCGACTACCTGACCCGACTGCGCCAGGAGGGGCTGACGGCCGCCTCTCACGTCATGGCCGGTCTCTGGGCATCCTGAGCGAGGTGGCGCGTGAAGAGCATGACGGGCTTCGGCATGGCTACGCGCTCCCACGGAGAGGGGCGCGTCGTCGTCGAGGTCCGGTCGGTCAACGCCAGGACGCTCGACGTCCGCGCTCGTGTCGCCGACTCCATGACCGACTCGACGGTGTGGATCGAGCACGAGGTCCGTCGGCGCCTGCGCCGCGGCCGCGTCGAGGTCACCATCCGCTGGGAGGGCGAGGGCCCAGGCGGCTTCGAGATCGACGTGGCCCGCGCTCGCGTGGCGCTCCAAGCGTTCGCGGAGCTCGCCAAGCAGGAGGGACAGGCGGCCCCGCCCGTCTCGGTGCTCGCGACCGTGCCCGGAGTGTTCGTCGCGACCTCGGGGAGCCAGCCCGGCATGCGGGAGACCGCGACCCGAGCGCTCGACGAGGCGCTCGGCGCCCTCGACAAGGACCGGGCCCGCGAAGGCGCGGCGATCTGCGAGGAGCTGCTCGGGCGCGTCGCGCGGCTGAAGGCCTCGCTCGCGACCGCCAAGGAGCGCGCGCACCTGCTGCCCGAGGCGTACCGGCGCCGCCTGGAGGAGCGCCTCGCGCGCACCGGCGTCGCGGTCGACGGCGCGCGCCTCGAGACGGAGCTCGTCCTTTACGCCGACAAGTGCGACGTCACCGAGGAGCTCTCGCGCCTCGGGACACACCTCGGGCACGTCGAGGAGATCCTCGCCGGCCGCGCGGAGGCCCCGGAGGGCCGCCGCCTCGACTTCCTGCTGCTCGAGATGCTCCGAGAGGCGGGGACCATGGCCGCCAAGGCCCAGGACGCCAGCATGAGCCGCGACGTCGTCGAGATGAAGGTCGAGCTCGAGCGGATGCGGGAGCAGGTGCAGAATGTGGAGTGACCGCGCCGACGAGTTCCTGCTCTTGATCCTCTCCTCCCCGTCCGGAGCCGGAAAGACCACGCTCTGCAACCGGCTGCGCGGGGAGTTTCCCCGCCTCCGCTTCAGCGTCTCGCACACCACGCGGAAGGCCCGGCCCACGGAGGTCGACGGGCGCGAGTACCATTTCGTCGAGCGGCCGACCTTCGAGCGGATGATCGGCGAGGGTGGGTTCGCCGAGCACGCCGAGGTCCACGGCAACCTCTACGGGACCAGCGTCGCGGAGATCGACGCGGCGCGCCGGAGCGAGGCCGTGGACGGCGTCATCTTCGACATCGACTACCAGGGCGCCCGGCAGATCAAGGCGAGCTTCCCGGACGCGGTCACCGTCTTCATCCTCCCGCCGTCGCTCCGCGAGCTGGAGCGACGGCTGCGCGGCCGCGGGACGGAGGACGAGGCGACCACGGTGCGCCGCTTGGACGCGGCGAAGCGCGAGATCGCGCACTATGGCTTCTTCGATTACGTCCTCGTCAACGACGACGTGGACAAGGCCCAGGGCAAGCTGCGGGGCATCGTGCTCGCCGAGCGCTGCCGCCGCGAGCGCTGGGCCAAGGTCTGCGAGGGCCTCCTCGCCGAAGCGAAACCGACCCCGTAGACGTTGGAGGAATCGTGACCACGCGCGCACCCGTTCTCATCGTCGGATCCATGGCGTTCGACGACCTCGAGCTCCCGAGCGGCACCTACCGTGACACCGTCGGCGGCTCGGCCACCTTCGCGTCCTACGCGGCTTCCACGTTCACGGCCGTCCGCACCGTGGCGGTGGTCGGGGACGACTTCCCCGCGGACGTCCTGAGGACGCTGGAGTCCCGCGGGGTGGACATCAGCGCCATCGAGCGCGTCCGCGGCAAGACCTTCCGCTGGGCGGGCCGCTACGACGCCGACCTGGTGGGGCGGACCACGCTCGACACGCAGCTCAACGTGTTCGCGCACTTCGAGCCCAAGATCCCGCCGAGCTTCGCCGAGAGCCCGATCGTCCTGCTCGGGAACATCCACCCGGAGCTCCAGACGAGCGTGCTCGACGCCTGCCGGTCCCCCCGCCTGGTGGTGGCCGACACGATGAACTTCTGGATCCAGGGGGAGCCCGCGAAGCTCGCCACGCTGCTCGAGCGCGCCCACGTGCTCATCATCAACGACGAGGAGGCGCGGGAGCTCTCGGGCATCCACAACGTGCGCCGGGCGGCGGCGGAGATCCGCAAGCGCGGGCCGCACACCCTCATCATCAAGCGCGGCGAGCACGGGGCGCTGCTCTTCGACGAGACGGGGATCTTCGCCGTCCCGGGGTACCCGCTGGAGGAGGTCATCGATCCCACGGGCGCGGGCGACAGCTTCGCCGGCGGGTTCGTGGGGTACCTGGCCGCGCATTTCGATCGGTCGGGGGCCACGGCGCGAACCTTGCGCGCCGCCATGCTCTATGGCACTGCCACCGCGTCCTATTGTGTGGAGGCCGTCGGCACCCGAAAGGTGCAGACGCTCGTCTTGGGGGACGTCGAGGCGCGGGTCACGCAGATCCGTTCGCTGTTCGAGCTCCCCGCGTAGTCCCGCGCGGTGGTGCCACGGGGCCCGCCGCTCGCCCGCTCTCTCGAACGGAGGATGTCTCGATGTACGATCCGCGCTTTTCCTGGCTCGCCCTGCTCCCCCTCGCCTCGGCGCTCGTCGGGTGCGGCGACGACTCCACCAGCGGGACCGCCTCGACCGGCGCCGCGGGCCTCGGGTGCGAGCCCGGAGCCGGCTGCCCGGCCATCGAGAGCGAGTGCCTCGCGTTCACGGACAACGTCGGGAAGGACAAGTTCTCGCTGCGGATCAGCCACCTCACGGTGTCGCAGCCCGCGGCCCTGACCACGGTGCTCGTGAGCGACCTCCTGACGAAGGGCGTCACGCTCAACTACCCCGCTTGCGCCGGCGCAGTGGACCCGAGCTACGCGATCTTCACCGGTGACGGCACGTTCTCCTGGATCTTGGAGTTCGACAAGACGGCGGGCCAGCTCCGGACCGGCGGCGCGAAGCTCGAGGCGGACCCGAACCGCGGCTACTGCTTCGTGAACGAGACGATCGGCAGCTTCCCGGTCGCGCCGCTCGAGGTCGCCGTGCCGCTCGGCGCGGACGGCACGTTCGCCACCCAGACCACGAAGGCCGTCACGGTGCCCATCTACACGGACCCCGCGAACGCGGCGAACGTGATCCTGCTGCCGCTCCGCGGCGTGCGCATCTTCGACGGCAAGGTGTCCGCAGACAACAACTGCATCGGCAGCTACAACGGAGAGGCGCTGGATCCGAACAACCTCTGCAAGGAGGAGCCGGGCGCGGTGCCGCTCTTCATCGACGGCGCGAAGCTCGAGGGGCACATCACCCTGGAGGACGCCGACGCGGTGCTCATCCCCGAGCTCTCGAACCGCACGCTGTGCACCCTCATCGTGAACGACGCCCAGTACGTCGACGGCACCGCCTGCAAGCGGACCGCGGGCGTCATCGACTACCCGGGGGACTGGTGCACGGGTGCGACCCCGGACGACCCGGGCGCCGCCGGTGGCTGTGGCGACTCGGTGAAGCTCGGGGCGACCTTCGCGGCCGCCGGCGCGACCCTCAGGTCCGACTGCCCCTGACGGGTCCGGACGGCCGAAAACGGCAGTTCCTCTCGCCGCGCCGGTTGCGGAGGGCTGGGTACACCGGCTAGCCTGTTCAGGAAGACTTACGCTTGCGCCAGCACGCTGGTGGCGCGCCAGAGGGGCGCGCCACGGGGGTCGCAGTGCAAGCGACGGAGGTGCTTGTCCATGGCCCGCCCGCGCTCGAAGAAGGCTCGCGCCGCTCTCCTCTGGCCTCAGCTCGCGCTGCTCGCGCTGCTGGTAGGCGCCTGCTCCAGTGACGGCTGCTCCAGCGGCTGCGGCGGGATCACGCCGCTCGCAGGAGGCTACCCGGCCGACAAGCGGATCGAGAACGCCGCGGCGCTGCGCCTCACGCAGCAAGGCATCGACTTCCTCGAGGCCAACATCGGCGTGCTCGCCTCCCAGCTCCTCGGCGGTGGGCAGGGCGTCATCGAGTTCCCCGTCGACGAGTCGAGCGGCACGGTGGGGGGCTTCATCGACTACACCATCTGCCCAGGCGGCCCCGATCCGGCGACGAAGAGGTGCATCGTCGAGATGGACCTCGCGAACGCGAACCTCTCCATCACGCCGCTCCCGAACCACAACATCCAGGTGGCGGGCCCGGTGCCCATCCGGATCCAGCAGCTCCCCCTCGACAACTCCCTCGACGACCTCGACATCACCCTCTCCGGCAACGGGTCCTGCCCGGGAGAGAACTCCACGTTCCAGAACGTCCAGGCCACGATCGACCTCTCGCTCGAGGTCGACCTCGACACGACCCACGCGCGCTACGGCTACTCGCGGATCCGCATCCTCAACGTCCAGATCTCGCAGACGGACATCGAGAACGGCATCAACTTCTGCAACGGCGGCATCTTCGGCGCGCTCTTGAACTTCGCGCGCGGCTTCATCATCGGCTTCATCTACGACTCGTTCCTCGGCACGATCAACGACACCGTCCAGGAGCAGCTCTGCCAGAAGGCGAACCCGGCGGTCAGCCCCCCGTGCCCCACCGGCACGAACGACGTCGACGGCATCTGCCGCTACGGCAGCACGCCCGACGACGAGTGCGTCCCGATGGCGCTCGGCCTCGACGGCCACGCGAACCTCTCGGGGCTCCTCGCGAGCGTCTCGCCGGGGACGAAGGGCGGGATGGACTTCCTCCTCGCCGGCGGCGGCGCGTCGGTGCGCGACGACGGCTCGGGCTTCCACTGGGGCGACCTCAACCCGATCGGCGGCGGCGCGACCGTGGGCGCCATGGGCGGCGTCGAGCCGAACCCGATCAGCGGCTGCGTGCCGATGAGCTCCCTCGCCCTGCCGACGGGGCTGAAGATCCCGAACGAGCTCATCGACGACTCGCTCGCCGCGACCGGCTGGCCGGCCGGCATGGCGGGCCCGCACATCGGCATCGGCGTCTCGGAGTCGTACTTCAACTACGCGCTCAACGGCATGTACAACTCCGGGCTCCTCTGCATCGGCATCTCGACCGAGACGGTCGACCTGCTGAACAGCGACACGCTCGGCCTCCTCGCGGGCTCGCTGAAGAACCTCGCCCTCCAGCGGCAGAAGGCGCCGGTCGCGGTCGTCCTCAAGCCCAAGCAGCCGCCGCACGTCACGTTCGGCAACGGGACGAACCTCGACACCGATCCCCTGCTCCACCTGGAGCTCCGCGAGGCCGGGTTCGACTTCTACATCTTCTCGCACGATCGGTTCATCCGCTTCATGTCGGCGGAGTTCGACATCGACGCGCCGATCAACCTCACGGTGACCCCGGAGGGCCTCGTCCCGGTGATGGACAAGCTGACCATCGCCAACGGCAAGGTCTCGAACTCGGAGCTCATCAAGGAGGACCCGGCGGTCCTCGCAGCGGCGCTGCAGGGCCTGCTCTCCGGACAGATCGGCGGCCTCCTCGGGAGCGGCCTCGGCCCCATCGACATCAACGGCGCGCTCGCGAGCCTCGGGATGGAGCTCGTGATCCCGGAGAGCGTGGAGGGGATGGGCTCGCCCGGCCTCCGCACGGTGACCAAGGACGGAGAGCGCTTCCTCGGCATCTTCGCGGCGCTCCAGGTCGCAGGGCAGAACCCGGCGAACATCGAGACCGAGGCGACCGTCGAGGACGTGCAGACGGACGAGAGGGGCCTCCGGGCCGAGACGATCACGCCCGACAACGCCCCGGTGGTGGTCCTGCAGGTCGAGGCAGCGGGCGCCGACGGACGCGCGGTCGAGCACCAGGCGCGGGTCGACGGAGGCGTGTGGAAGCCGTGGAGCCGCGACCGGTTCCTCCGGGTGACGGACGACTCGCTGCGCCTCGAGGGTCGCCACGAGATCCAGGTGCGCAGCCGCGTCGTCGGCCAGCTCTACTCGGTGGACCCGACGCCCGAGGTGCTCGAGGTGCTCATCGACACGCAGGCGCCCACGGTCACGCTCCTGCCGGTGGACGAGGAGGGCGTCGGGAAGGTCGACGTCTGGGATCTCGTGTCCGGGGACGCGACGCTCGTGCGCTTCCGCTTCGACGGCCAGACCTTCTCGGAGTGGCGCCGGGCGGGCGATCTCAAGGCCATCGTGGTCCCGGAGGAGGCCGAGCTCATCGAGTTCGAGCTCGCGGACGAGAAGGGCAACGTCGGGACGGCGCAGCAGGAGATCATCCGGGGCGCGCCGCGCGACGCGGGGAGCGGCTGCGGCTGCGCCCTGCCGGGTGAGCAGCCCGCGCGCTCGGGGACGCCGTGGGAGCTCGCGTTGATCGCGCTCGCCGGGGTCCTCACCGCCTCGCGCCTCCGGAGGCGGGCGCGGCAGTCGGCGGCCCACGCGGCGGCGGCGGCAGGCGTGCTGGCCACGGGCGCGTTCAGCGGGTGCTCCTGCGACGACGAGACCAAGCCGGACACGCCGCTGACCCCCTACACGTGCGTCGACCCCTGCGTCCCTCTCCAGCCCGGCCTCATCGGATCGTACACGTCGACGGTGGTCGCGGGCGACGGGACCCTGTGGGTCGCCGGCTACCTCGAGGCGGACTACGACAACGTGGACCTCCAAGGCCAGCCCCTCCAGTACGGGGACCTGGTCGTCGGTCGCTACGACGGGACCCAGGTCGCGTGGGAGATCGTGGACGGAGTGCCCACCGAGCCTGCGGCGGACGGGACGGTCTTCGACCTCAACGGCTTCCGCGGGGGCCAGTCCGCGCCCGGTGACGACGTGGGCCTCTGGACCTCCATCGGGGTCGTCGACGAGAACCCGGTGGTCGCCTACTACGACCGCACGAACAAGGCGCTCAAGTACGCGTCGCACGACGGCACCCGCTGGACGGTGACGACGGTGGACGACGGCCCCTCGAACGACGTCGGTCGCTACGCCAGCTTGGTCGTCGAGGGCAGCACCGCCGTGATCGCGTACCTCGCGATCGAGCCAGCCTCGGACGGCTTCATCACCTCCAAGGTGAAGCTCGCGCGGGGCGGCGCCAGCGGCTTCACGTTCGAGGACGTGGACGTCAACACCAGCACCCCGTGCCGGCCCGATTTCTGCATTGGGTCGATCTGCGCGATCGACACCGGGCTCTGCTCGGCGTCGGCCAGCGGCTGCACGCCCGACTGTGCGGCGGGCGACGAGTGTGTGCAGCAGAACGGCGCCCCCACGTGCGTCGCCGCGCCGAAGACCAAGCTCGACGCGTACCCCTTTGCCACGGGGACGTACCTCTCGATGGTCCCCAACCCGGCCGGGGGCCTCGCCATCGCGCACTACGACCGGGTTGCTGGCACCCTCGTGGCGCTCGCCAGCAGCGGGAGCGGGTGGTCGCGCGTCGTCGTCGACGGCGGGGTCGCGCCCGACGGCTCGATCGGGGACGTCGGCATCGGAGCGTCGCTCTTCGTGGACGCCCAAGGCTGGCACCTCAGCTACGTCGACGGATACAACGAGGCGCTGAAGTACGCCCAGGTCGTCGGCGGAGTGGTCCAGTCCGTGGAGGTCGTCGACGACGGGCTCGGCAACGGGCTCGGCACCGCGGACGGGCTCCACGTCGTGGGCGACGACTCGTTCATCGACGTGACCCCGCAGGGCGAGGTGCACATCAGCTACCAGGACGCCACGACGGGCAAGCTTCGCTACGCCGTCGGTGTGCCCGCCAGCACCGGGCACACCTGGACCGTGAAGGAGGCTCAGACCGACGGGTTCGGCGGCTTCTTCTCGAGCCAGGTGAAGCTCGACAACCAGCTCCGGCTGGTGCACTGGTGGCGCAAGTCCAAGGAGCGCACCGAAGGCAACGTGGCGGTGATCAGCCCTCCGTGACGGCGCGGGTCGAGCCTCCAGTACCTCGCCCCACAGATTTCGATCGGTTCCTCCCACCCCCGCGACGAGGCGAGGGGGATGGGTGGAACCTCCCTCTCCGTCCTCCCTCCTCCACTTCCTTGGGCACCGCGACCCATCGAAATCGATGGGTCGCGGTACGAGGACGGCTCGACGTATGCGCAGACTGCGCCTCGAGACGCGGCGTCTCCTCGTGATCCGGCGAGCGCCCTGGAGCTGCGGCGCCGATTAGGCGACCGCGCGCTCGAGCGTACGCGTCGCGGCGCCGTGGGCGTCGGCCCGCGCGCTCGCCATGAGATCGAGCAGCTCGCGCTGCGTCGCGACCCCGGTGGTGAGCATCGCGGACATGTAGCCGTCGACGAGCCCCTGCGCTCGCGCAAGCTGAGGGAACGGCGCCCCCTCGCTGGATGCCTTCAGCATGTCCAACACGCGACCGCGAAGCTCGGAGAGCGCCTGCTCCTTCGACGTCATGCGCTCTCGGGTACCGGACGCAGGGGATGGCGGCCAAATTTCGGGCGTGCCTCCTGGCCCATGATCCGCCGCGTCCGTCGTCGATCCCCCTCGCCGAGGTGAAGGGGCCGGGGCGGGACATGGCAGCAGGAGCTCTCGTCGAGCGCCGTGACCGGTACCTCCGACACTGGATGGCTCCACGGACTACCCGGTGATGCCGCGGACGGCCGCGAACGTGGCGGCGAGCGGGTGGCCGAGCGCGCCCTCGCGCGCGCCGAGCGCTCGGGCGACGAGCAGCTTGGCGCCGAGCGCGCGCAGCCCGGAGGAGAGGTCCTGCTCCCCAACGAGCGCGTGGCCGAAGAGCGCGGCGCGCACCACGAGCGCCTCGTGGCCGGCGCGAGACTCGTCCGCGAGCGCGCGCGAGAGCGCCGCGGTCGATGACGCGAGCTCCGCCGCGGTGTCCGCGGCGGCGCGGCGGACGCGCCGCGTCCGGTCCCCGGCGCTGCGCCACGCCTCGGCCGACCGAGCGCCAGCCTCGAGCGCGGCCCCGATCCGCGCGACCTCCTCCGCGAGGACGCGCTCTGTCACGGCGCCGATCCCCGCCGGGGAGGGCCACGCGCCGAGCCCGCGATCCTCGAGGTGGCGACCGAGCGTCACGCAGGAGAGCGCCAGGCCCTCCCCAGGCGCAGCCGCCGCCGCCTCGCGAGACCACGCCGCGACCTCCTCGCGCTCCACGGTACGTCCGCGGGCCACCGCGACCCGTGCCGGCAACACCCTCACCGAGACACCGGCCGGGAGGTCGGCGCCGACGCTCCCGAGGACGAGCGGCTCCGTCGACGCGCCGTCGAGGCTCGCGAACACGCAGCCGCACTCCGGTGTGACCGAGACGCGGACGCTCGAGCCGTCGTCGACCAGGGTCGCCGGATAGGCGCGGCACGCGGCCGGCTTCGCCTCCGGTCCGCCCCGCGCCTCGAGCCCGCACCGCCCGTCGGCGCCGAGCTGGAGGCACCGACCGTCGACGAGCGTCATGGCGAGCCGCTCGGTCCGCACCGCGCCCACCAGCGGCAGGTACACGCGCTCGCCCTCGGGATCGTCTGGGAGGAGGTCGAGGCCGGCGCGCGCGGCCCGGCGCGCGTCGGCGGCCGTGAGGGCGATGGTCGCGTACTGCGAGCAGCAGTCTCCCGAGCCGGTGCACCGAAAGCCGTAGCCCGGCAGCGCCTCCAGCGATCGAGCCGCCGCAGCGCCCACGAGCGGCGCCACGCGCCGCTGCGGCAGGTCGTCGAGCTCCGGTCCGGGCTCGACGCCCTCGTCGAGCAAGCCGGCCGCGTCGAGCTCCGCCAGCGCCGCCTCGATCTCGCTCCGCCGACCGTAGACACCCCGGCGCGACGCCTCGAGGGCGACGCCCTCGAGGTCGCGGGTCCCGTCGGCGCACGCGATCAGAGCGAACGTCCGAGGCTGAAGGAGGAGCAAGGCGCCCGAGCGGCCGTCGTGCACGGCCACGATCTCCTCTCCGTCTCGCACGTGGCGGCGGGCGAGCGCGTGATCGGCGAGCCGCGGCCGACGCTTGATCACGACGCGACCCCCAGGAGCTCTCGCAGCCGCGCCGACAGCGCGTCGATCCCGAACCCCTCGACCACGACGTGGGTGAAGGCGTCTCCCGAGGCACCCGCCCCCGGGCCCCGCACGAAGGTGATCCTCGCGGTGCGATCGGCGGTCATCGCGAGGACCTGAGCGCCGGCCTCGGTCTCCACCACGTTGACGAGCCGAACGCCGAGCGCGCCCATCGCGTCGTCGACGCCGTCACGGTCGAGCGCTTCTAGGAGGGGGTAGACACGCTGCTCCATCGGGTCACGCGCCGTACGGCTCGCCTCGGAGCAGCGTCAGACCGCGGTAGATCTGCTCGAAGAGCACCACGCGCGCCAGGCGGTGTGGGAGCGTCATCGCCGACAGCGAGAGGACGAGCTTCGCCGGGCGGAGGATCTGCTCCGAGAGACCGTCCCGCCCTCCGATGACGAAGGCGACGTGGCCCTTGCCGTGCGAGCCCCACCGCTCGAGGAGCGCCGAGAACTCCCTGCTCGAGGCGCCCCGCCCCGAGGCGTCGAGCGGGATCACCGTCGCGGCGGGCGCCGCGCGCGTCACCGAGCGGACGATCGCCTCAGCGGGTCCGTCCTCGATCTCGACCTCCTCGAAGGAAGTATAGTGCCCGATGCGTCGGGCGTAGTCGTCGAGCACCTCCCGCAGGCCACGCTCCTTCACGCGCCCCACGGCGACCACCACGACCTTCAAGCCTGGGGTCGCTCCGGCCCGGACTCCACCGCCACGCGGCTCGCGTCCATCCAGAGCCCCTCGATGTCGTACATGCGGCGCGTGTCCTCCTGGAAGACGTGCACCACGACGTCGTCGAAGTCCATCAGCACCCAGGAGGCGATGGTGAGGCCCTCGACGCTGAGCGCCTGGACGTTCTTGCGCTTCAGGGCCTCCTCGATGCCCATGGCGAGCGCGTACACGTGTCGATCCGACGTCCCCGTCATGATGACGAGGTAGTCGGCGTAGTCCACGCGACCCGTCACGTCGAGCACCTCCACCCCGATCGCCTTCTTCTCCAGGCCGGCCGCGGCGATCGTGATCGCGCGCTCCCTGGCCTCGTGCGAGGGCGACGGCGGCGGCACGCTGCGCTTTCGCGGCCCAGGGCCGCGGAGCGAAGGCGGCTGCGCTTCGCGCGCCTTCGCCGGCCCAGGGGGCAGACGCTTCGGGCCCGTTCGCCCGCCCAGCTGGCGGACCGTGGCGCGTGCGCTCGCGCGGCGCTTCTCGATCTCGGCCGGGCTCTTGGCCGCCGTGGTTCGTCCGCGGCTCTTCTGCGCGGCCGGCACGGCCGGCTCCGAGTGCGTGGCCTTGATCCGAGGGGCCTGCGGCTTCCTCGTCGCGCCGCCAGCCGCCTTCCCGCGACCCTTGTCATCCTTACCCGACTGCTTCGCCAAACTCGCCTCCGAACGCTTCTGCCACTCCCGCGCCCCAGGGTGCGCGCGAGGACTACCCGCGCACCTGACCATCTCCGTACGCGATCCACTTCATGGTCGTCAGGTGCTCGAGCCCCATCGGACCGTAGACGTGCATCTTCGAGGTGGAGATCCCGACCTCGGCGCCCAAGCCGAGCTCGCCTCCGTCGTTGAACCGCGTGGAGGCGTTCACGAGCACGCAGCTCGCGTCGACCTCCCGGAGGAACCGCTGCGACCGCCCGTAGTCGCGCGTGCAGATCGCCTCGGTGTGGTTCGTCCCGTATCGGGCCACGTGGTCCAGCGCTTCCTCGAGCCCGGCGACCACCCGCACCGCCAGAGTCTCGTCCAGGAACTCTCGACCCCAGTCTTCGTCCGTCGCGGCTGCCGCCTCCGGAAGGTGGCGCCGCGTCGCCGCGTCCCCGCGCACGGAGAGCCCCCGAGCGACCAGCCGCCTGAGCCGCGGGAGGAAAGCCGCCGCCTCGCGCTCGGCCACGAGCAGGCACTCGAGCGCGTTGCACGCCGAGACGCGGCGCAGCTTCGCGTCCTCGACGATCCGCTCGGCCATGTCGAGGTCGGCGCCCTCGTCCACGTAGAGGTGGCAGACGCCCCGGAAGTGCTGCACGACCGGCACCCGCGCGTGCTCGGTGACGAAGCGGATGAGGCCCTCGCCGCCCCGCGGGATGGCCAGATCGATCTTTCCGGAGAGCCCGAGGAGCTCCTTCGTCTGCTCCCGATCGCCCGGCGGAACGACCAAGACGGCGTCCTCGGGCAAGCCGGCGGACGAGACGGCCGCGCGCGCGAGCGCGCCGAGCGCGGCGTTCGACCGCGCCGCCTCCTTGCCGCCCCGCAGGAGGACCGCGTTGCCGCTCTTGAGCGCGAGGGCCGCGGCGTCGATGGTCACGTTGGGCCGCGCTTCGTAGATCATGAGGAGCACGCCCAGCGGGACGCGCACCCGCCCCACGGTGAGCCCGTTCGGTCTGCGGGTCATCCCTACGACCGCGCCCACGGGGTCGTCGAACGCCGCGATCTCTCGCAGCGCGGCGACCATGGCGTCGATCCCGTGCGCGTCGAGGGCGAGACGGTCGATCATCGCCCGCTGCAGGCCGCGCTCCTTGGCCTCGGCGACGTCGGCCGCGTTGGCGCGGAGCACGTCCCCGCCGCCGCGCTCCGCCTCGAGGCGGCTCGCGAGCGCGACCAGCGCGCGGTCCTTCCGGCTCCTGTCTGCATGGGCGAGGGGGCGAGCGGCGAGGCGTGCTCGCTCTGCCAGGGCGAGCGCGGAGCCGTCCGATCCCATCGATGCCATGCGTGCCGGACCCTACCGCGGGGCCGCCCGCCATGCTACCCCCGCGCCATGACCTCGAGGCAGCTGGTCCTCGTCCTCGACTTCGGCTCGCAGTACACCCAGCTCATCGCCCGGCGCATCCGGGAGGCGGCCGTGTACTGCGAGATCCTGCCCTGTACGACGCCGCTCGACGTCGTCCGAGCGAAGGCGCCCGGCGCGATCGTCCTCTCGGGCGGGCCGTCGAGCGTCTACGACGAGGGCGCGCCTTCGATGGACAAGGCGCTCCTCGAGCTCGGCGTGCCCGTCCTCGGAATCTGCTACGGCATGCAGCTCATGGCCCACGTCGGGGGTGGACGGGTGGAGCGCGCCGAGCACCGCGAGTACGGCCCGGCCCGGGTGAAGGTGGATCGGCCGGAGGGCGTCCTCGCGAGGTTCCGCGCGGGCGAGGATCTGGACGTCTGGATGAGCCACGGCGACCGGATCGAGGCGATGCCCCCTGGCT
>CAZBJI010000106.1:0-27808 GCA_964492175.1 uncultured Polyangiaceae bacterium
CGGCCGTCGAGACGCTGCGCCTGTTGCCCAAGCGGGGGGACGTGGAGATCGTCGCGATCGGGATCGCCTGGGGCTGAGGACGCCGTGGCGGGGGGCGCGCTCCCTCAGACCTGCAGGGCGACGGGCCGTGCCCGGCCGCCGCCGTCGCGAGGAGAGCCGCTCGTCGCGGTCCCGAAGGGGCCAGCCTCGAGCGCCGGCGGCTCGGCGCCGTCGCCGCTCCGAGCCGGCGGGGTCACGACGTGCGTCGCTCCGAGGGCGTTCGTCCCACGCATTCCGTTCCAGAGTGACAGCACGCTCAACTTCATACGACGCAGGTTCGATAAGCACGCGGTGGGCCAGCGCCCCATTTTCGTCGCGCGCTCCGAAAGCGGGCCCCACGGCATCCCGTCGGCGTCCGCGGCCCCCGCCGCTCTCGGGGGTCGCGGCGCGCCGTCTCTCCTGTAGGGCCAAGAACTCACACGGGAAACTTGGCCCGGACGGCCGGCTGGGGGGGACCGCCCTCGAAACGCCTGGATCTCGGGGCAAGCTGGATCGTTGTAGGTCCAGGATCGTGTAGGTCTCTGGTATCCAAGGTCGTACCTTTCATTCCTGAAAGCCGCGTCAATCAACCCTGCAACGCGGTGCGGCGAAAGTGTCCGCGCTCGGGGCAGGGCGCGTCGCCCGCGTGGAAACTCCGTTTCCACGGGACTACGGTTCGGGGGTGACCCGATCCGATCTGATCTCTGCCCGGATGAGGGAGACGTTCGACCCCGCGCACCTCGAGGTGGTCAACGAGAGCCACATGCACAGCGTACCGAAGGGCTCCGAGACCCACTTCCGTGTGGTCATCGCGAGCGCCGCGTTCGCCAAGCTCAGCCGCATCGAGCGTCACCGCGCCGTGCAGCGCGCGCTCGGCGAGGAGTTTCGTTCCGGCCTGCACGCGCTCACGATCGCCGCGTACTCGGCGGAGGAGTGGGCGACCTCGCCTGCCGTAGCCGCCTCGCCGCCCTGCCTCGGGGGATCCAAGGCGGGCGGCTAGACCGTGGATCTAACCGTCGGGGTCGTCACGGACCTCCACTTCGGACCGCAGGCCACCTTCGGTGGCAAGCTCCGCAAGCTCACGGCGCACGCGCCGCGCCTGCTCGAGGACTTCGTCCGACGGATGAACGAGGAGGTCAGGCCGAGCTTCGTCGTGAACCTCGGCGACGACATCGAGGACGAGGGGCGCGACGCGGACGGCGCCCGCTACGCCGAGGTGATGAAGATCCTCGCGCGGCTGGACGCGCCGACGCTCCACGTCGCCGGCAACCACGACACGGTGCACCTGGGCCCGGAAGATCTGCTCTCCGCGTGGGGCCGGCCGCCCGGGAGCCAGCTCTACTACGCCACCGACGTGGGCGGCTACCACGTGGTGGTCCTCCGGACGGTCGAGGTGAAGGACACCAGCGTGTCGATCGACGAGGCCCAGCTCTCCTGGCTCGAGGCGGATCTGAGCGCGAGCCCGAGGCCCACGCTCGTGTTCATGCACCACAGCGCGGCCGACCAACACCTGGTCGGCAACCGATGGTTCGAGGGCTCTCCCCACATCTGCCTGGTGCGGGAGCGGGCGCGGCTCCGGGGCATCCTGGAGGCGTCCGGGCGCGTCCTCCTGGTGATGAACGGGCACCTCCACTGGAACCACCTCGACGTCCACCGAGGCATCCCCTACGTCACCCTCCAGAGCCTCATCGAGAACCTGGACGAGGACGCCCCGGGGCGCCCGGCGGCGGCCCACGCGGTGCTCCGGATCACCCCGCGCCGGGTGCTCGTCGAGATCGAGGGCGAGCACCGGGCTCGCTACCAGGTCGCCAGGACCTGAAACCGCCTGGTGGGAGCCCCTGGGCGCCTGTTCGCATGGGGAGGTGACCTTGATGTAGCCCCCTGGGCGCTCTGCTTGGTAGCATGCTGCCCACATGCGCGCGATCGCGGCGGGGCTCACCGACATTGGGCGCGAGCGTACCCACAACGAAGACCGCTTCATCCTCCTGCCGGAGTTCAACGTCTTCGTCGTGGCGGACGGTATGGGCGGCCATCAATCCGGGGAGGTGGCGAGCCGCATGGCGGCGACCACCATCGCCGGGTTCTTCCGGGCCCAGCCCAAGGACGCCAGCATGTCCGAGCGGCTGAGGTCCGCCGTCTGCGACGCCAACACCAAGATCTTCTCCCGCGCTGACGACTCGCGCGCGCACCGCGGGATGGGGACCACGGTGGTGGCGGCCGCGTACGCGCCCGAAGGGAACACGATGCACGTGGTGCACGCGGGCGACAGCCGCGCCTACCACCTCCGCGGGGGGACGTTGAAGCAGCTCACGCGGGACCACTCGCTCCTCTCCGACGCGCTGCTCGAGCGGCCCGAGCTCACCGAAAGCGATCTCGCGTACCTGCCGAAGAACGTCATCACCCGCGCCCTCGGGATCGCGCCGACGGTCGAGGTGGACGTGACCAGCTGCGACGCCGTGGCCGGAGACGTGTTCCTGCTCTGCTCGGACGGTCTGCACGGCCTGGTCGAGGACGCCGTCATCGGCCAGATCATCCAGGAGACGGAGATCCTGACCGAGGCGTGCTCGAGGCTGGTCGAGGCGGCGAACAAGAACGGCGGCAAGGACAACATCACCGCCGTCCTGGTGCGCATCGAGGAGGACGACGAGCCGTGGAGCAAGCGCAGCCCGCGCACGTCGACGGTTCCTCCGAAGGAGTAGGGCGCGCCCGATCGACGCCTCAGAGGATGCCGGCCGCGGCGCGGTCGAGGACCTCGTCGAGGGCGCCCAGCAGGAGGCGGTTTCCGTCCTGGCCGTAGCCCGAGAGGGCGGCCTCGTACGCGGGGAGCTTCTCGACGAAGTCGAGCACGGTCTGCGGGTCGGTGAGGTCGTCGGCCATCGCGCCGTACCCCACGCGGGTGAGGTACCGCCCGTTGAGCACCTGCTCGAACTGACCGCCGATGGGGACGCTCAGCATCGGCTTGTGCAGGTAGACGCACTCGCCCATGAGCGTGAAGCCGCCGCCGGCGATGACCCCCCGTGAGGACGCGAGATCCGAGATGAACCCAGCCTCGCTGAACGGCCGGTAGAGCAAGTTGCCGTCCACCTCGTCCTCCTTCAGGTCGCGCTTCATCCCGTAGATGCGGCACGGGAGGCCGGTGCGCGCGAGGGAGGCGGCGAGCGTGTCGTTGCCCTCGGCCGTCTGGTAGACGAGGAGGTGCTCGCCGCGCGACCGCTGGGCGAGGAGGATCTCGGGGCGAAGGATCGGCGGGAAGAGGCGGGTCTTGGGCTTGCGGATCTCGGGGCGGAAGAACGTGGTGATGAGGTACTCGTCGCAGTAGGGGAGCTTGCCCTTCACGAAGGCCTTCGCGATGGCGAAGTCCGCCTCGTGGCCCTCGACCACCTCGGGGGGGATCACGCAGCGGTTGATGATCTGCATGTTGTCGATCGACACGATCGGCAGGCGGTGTGCCTTCGCGTAGAGGTAGGTCCACGACTCGAAGTCGCTGATCACCACGTCGGGGCTGAAGCTCGCGAAGAGCTCGAAGTAGGCCGCGATGTTCTTCGGGACGCCCACGGCGCCGGCGAGGACGTTCGACCAGAGGGTCTTGCCCTTCCGGACGCGGTTCTCCTCGTAGATCATGTGGAGCCCGTGGATGCGGTTCACGTCGGAGAACCGCTTCGAGAGGAAGTCGACCGCGCGCCCGGAGGCCATGATCTCGATCTCGTGCCCTTCGCGGACGAGGTGCTCGAGCACCACGCGCGACCGCATGGCGTGGCCCATGCCTTCCCCCACGACGCCGTACAGAATTTTCACGGGCTCCTCCGGGTGGCCGAGAACGGCCCGAAGTCTACCCGCGGCCCCCGCGTGGTACAGTGTGGAACGTGACCTCGCCCGTCGGATCCCGACTCGTCGGCTTGGCGCTCGTCGCGTCGGCGCTGCTCGCCCATGGCTTCGCTCGGGCGCAGGGCCCCGCGGACGCGTCGGCGCAGCCAGGGGGCGACGTGGAGCGAGCGCGGGAGCTCTTCCGCGAGGGGGTGGCGCTCATGGCCGCCGAAGACTTCGCGGGCGCGCTCGTGAAGTTCAAGGAGGTCGGCCGCGTGCGGATGTCCTCGCAGGTCGCGTTCAACATCGCCGAGTGTGAGGAGAAGCTCGGCCGCGTCGTCGCGGCGCTCGGCAACTACCGGCTCGCGCTGGCGAAGGCGTCGGAGGGCGGCGCCGCGAAGGTCGAGCAGTTCGCACCCGAGCGCATCAAGGCGCTGGAGCAGCGGGTCGCCAAGCTGGTCATCCAGCGCAAGGAGCCCAAGAAGAACCCCGCGGCCAAGCTCGAGCTCGACGGCGTCGAGGTCGCCGCGGGGCAGCTCGGCTCGGCCGTGCCCGTCGATCCCGGCGACCACACGCTCCGCGTCCTCGTCGACGGCAAGGCGGTCTCGACGCAGGCGCTCAAGCTCGCCGACGGCGAGAACAAGACGGTGGAGATCATGATCCCCGCGCCGAAGGAGCCCGGCGAGGTGGTCGGCCCAGGGGCCGAGCCCGCCTCGACGGTCAGCGTGCCGGGGGCCGTGCTCACCGCGCTCGGGGGCGGGATGCTCGTCCTCGGCGGCGTGTTCCTCGGGCTCCGCCAAGGCGCGATATCGGAGCTCGACGACGTCTGCGGCGGCGACCGGTCCTGTCCGGCCTCGGCGGAGGCCACGTACGACGAAGGCCGCCTCTACACCGGGCTCGCGGAGGGCTTCATCCCCGCGGGCGTCGTGACCGCGACCGTGGGCATCGTGCTCCTCGCGCTGAAGGCGAGCTCCTCGAGCGGCGCGGAGGATGCCGGCGTCTCGTGGTTCGCGCCGCCCACGGACGGCCCCGGGGCGGGCGTCCGCGTCGCGTTCTGAGCGGGCCGCCTCCGAGGCCCGGCGAGGCTCACTTCTTGGGGGCGGCGGCCGGCTTCTTCTCGGCCGGCTTCTTCTTCGGCGGCGCCGCGCCGCCGTTCGGCGCGCCGGGCGCCGAGCCCGACGCGGGGCCCTGGTTGTAGAGGGCGAGGACGCGCTCGGTGATGTCGAGGTCGTTGCGGAAGTACACGACCGCGTTCTTGTCGACGACGAGGTCGAAGCCCTCGGCGCTGGCGATGGTCTTCACGATGTTCCCGATCTTCTGGACCATCGGCTTCGTGAGGTCCGACTCCTTCTGGAGCATGTCGCGCTGGAAGTCGAGCTGCGCCTGCTGGAGCATGGCGACCTTCTGGCGCCACTCGGCCTTGCGCTTGTCCAGCGCCTCGCTCGATCCCTTCTGCTTCTCCTCCTTCTTGAGGCGCTCTTGCTCGTCGCCGAGATCCTTGTCGCGCTGCGCGAGCTCCATCTGCTTGCTCTCGGAGAGCTTGCGCAGGTTCGCCTGGATGCGGAGGCCCTCCTCGGAGTTGAGGATCACGTGCTTGGTGTCCAGCACCGCGAACCGCATCGACGCCGCGCCAGGCGCCGGGGCGGCGGCGGGCGCCTGGGCGGAGGCCGCGCCGACCCAGCCGAGGGTGGACAGGCTCGTCACGAGGGCGAGGGCGACGGGGAGCGCACGGGTGAACATGCGGGCGGCTTACCGGCGCGTCACCGTTCCGTCAAGAAACGGCGTCGGCGGGCAGCACGAAGTCGGCGCGCGACGAGACCGCGTCACCTCGCCCCGCGGCGATCGGTCGTCGGGGCGCCATGAATATTGCTCCTGATTCGCTCGTGGGTCGGGCCGGCGCCGGCTCGCGCGTCACGACGGCTTCGGCGGCGGGCGCAGCGGGATGGCGGCGAAGAAGGGCAGCGACTTGCCGAGCCGGGTCTTGGCGAGCTCCACCAGGCGCCGGACCTCGGGGAGGCGATCGAGGTAGGCGTTGCGGTGCTCGACCCGGGCGATCTTCCGGGCGCGATCGCAGAGCAGGGTGAAGCCCGCCTCGAGCGCGGTGTCCGCCTCGCCCTCCGAGCCGAGCGCGATGTGCGTCTCGACCAGCGTCAGGTAGAGCAGCTCGTCGAACTCCTCCATCGGCACGGTCGCGAGCGCGGCGACGGCGCCGGTCGCGAGCTCTCGCGCCTCCTGCAGCTGCCCGCGGGCGAGCGCCACGGCCGCGCACAGGAACTTCGAGGTCGTGGCGAGCGACGGCAGGGCGCGGACCTCGGCCTGCACGAACGCGGCGAGCGCCTGGGCCGCCCCGAGATCGCTGGCCTCCGGCGAGCCCCGCCCCTCCGACATCGCCGCGGCGTGCCTCCAGAGCAGGAGCAGCGCCTCATAGACGCGGGCGTTGATGCGGAGGCGCGCGGCGCCCGTCTCGTCCGCGATCCGACCGGCCTCGCGCTGCATGTCGATGCCGCGATCGACCAGGCCGAGCCGAGCCTCGGTCATGCCGAGGTTGTGCAGGGCGGAAGACTCGAGGATCCGCATCCGGCGGTCGCGCGCGTCGGTGAGGGCCCGATCCAGCAGCGCGCGGGCCTCCTCGAAGAGGCCCAGCAGGTTCATGGAGGACGCGGTGTTCGTGCGCGCGCGCGTGGCGCGGATCATGTCTCCCGCGGTGTCCGCGATGTCCGCGACCGAGGGCCCGTTGGCGATGACCTCCGACGGATCGGCCGTCTGCATGAGCGCGAAGAGGCGCGCGTCCAGGACCTTCAGCAGCGCCTCGGTGGACGCGGCCTCACGCGCCATGGCCAGCGCCTCCTCCGCGAGGGAGAGCGCTTCGTGCGTTCGCTCGAGGTCCACGAGGCTCCGGACGCGACAGGCCATGAGGCCGATCCGTGTGGGCCGGGAGATGCCCTCGTTCCCGGGCGCGAGCGCCATGACGGCGCGCGCGTCCCCCTCGCTGGAGCGGCCGCTCTGGATCAGCGCGGTGGCCGCGAGGTACTGCGCCTCGGCCCAGCGGTCCGAGCCCGCCTCGGTGAGCTCGGCCGCCTCCTCCGCGGCGCGCACGCCGTCCTCGAGCCGACCGAGGGGGATGCGGGCCTGCGCGGCGGCGAGGAGGAGCTCGGCGCGGAGATCGTCCGCGGGGCCGCAGTCCAGCCCTCGCTCGGCGAGCTCGAGCGCGATCTCGAGGTGCGCGCCGTTCGTGTAGGCCTGGCGGGTGGCGCGCACGTAGAGGTGCGCGGCCCGCTCGAAGTCTTCGCCCGCGTCCGCGTGCTGCGCGATGAGCCCGATGTCCGTGCCGCCCGTCGACTCCAGCCAGGTCGCGGCGGCGCGGTGCAGCTCGGTGCGATCCTCCTCGAGGATCGAGGCGTACGCCGCGTCCCGCAGCAGGGCCTGGCGGAAGGTCCACTCGGTCTCGCCCGAGATGCGGCTGGTGGGCTGCCGCGAGATGACCTCGCTCCTGTCGAGCTCCTCGAGGTCGTCCACGACCTCGCGGCCGGCGAGGTGGGCGGCGGCGCCGGTCCAGAACACGGGGCCGAGCACGCTCGCGGCGCGCACCACCTCCCTGACCGACTTGGGCATGCGATCCAGGCGCATCTGGAGGAGGGCCTGCACCGTGAGCGGGAGCTCGTCCTGTCCGCTCGTGGTGGCGCGGACCAGCTCCTCCAGGAAGAGGGCGTTGCCGCCGGCGCGGTCCACGATGCTCGACCGGAGGCGCTTGTCGGCCTCGGGGAGGGCGACCTTCACGAGCTTCTCGCTCGCGCTCCGGCTGAGAGGGGAGAGGGCGAGGCGCATGGCGTTCTTGTTCGCCCAGAGCGAAGGCAGGCGCGCGTCGAGCTCGGGCCGCGCGAAGCCGAAGACGGCGAACTTCAGATCGGGGCACCCGAGCAGCCAGTCGACGAGGTCCACGGTCGTCTCGTCGATCCAGTGCGCGTCCTCGATGAAGAGGATCTGCGGCATCAGGTCGGCCTGCGCGCGCACGAAGGCCTCGAGCGCCATCCGGATGCGCGACTGCATGAGCTGAGGGCTCTGCCGCGCTGCGCGGAGCGGCTCGTCGCCCGCGTCGTCGAAGGGGACGCCCAGGAGCTCCGCGAGGAAGCTCGTGAGGAACCGGAGCGGCTTGGGCAGCCGGAAGTGGAGGTGGGCGCGCACCTTCTCGACCTGGTCCGCGGAGCTCTCGCCGTCGTGGACGCCGATGAGGGCCCGCATCGCCCGGGCGAAGCAGGACAGGCTCGACCCCTGCGCCATCGGATCCCCGCGCAGGAGGAGCACCTCGGGGGGCAGCGGCGCGGTCTCGAGGCGCCCGAGCAGATCCTGCCGGACGCGGGACTTGCCGATGCCGGCGGGGCCGGTCACCACCGCCGCGCGCGGGGACCCCTCGTCGATCAGCTCCTCGTACAGGCTGCAGAGGAGGGCGAGCTCCTTGTCGCGGCCCACGGTGGGCGTGGGCTTGCCGAGCAGCAGCCGGGCGCCGAAGCCCGTCGGATCCTCCCGGAGGATGACCGCGCCCTTGCGATCCTCCTGCAGGACGAAGCGCCCCGCGAGCGCTTGGATGACCGCGGCGTCCGCGCGGACCGTGCCGCTCTCGGCCTGCTCGAGCTGCCGCGCGGCCAGCTCGAGCGCTTGGGCGGCGAGGTTCGATCCGCGGGCGCGGGAGCTCGAGTCCGTCGTGGCGATCGCGTGGCCGACGGCGATGACCGCGCGGGCGTCGGGGATGCTCGAGGTGACGAGCAGGGCCGCCCGCGCCGCGCGGATGGGCTCGTCGCCCTGCGACCGCGTCGCGCCGAGCACCGTCACCATGCGCCCGCCGAACAACATCTCGGTCCGCGCGTCGTCACCGAGCGCCTCGGTGAGCGCGACCTGGAGGGACGGCTCCAGCGAGGCGCGGCCGAGATCGTAGAGCAGGGCCGCGACCACCCGCCGCTCGGCGACGACCTTCTCCGGCCTCTCGTTCTCCGCCGGGACCTCGCTCTCCGCGACCCGCTGGAGCGCGGCGTTCGTCCGTCGGATCGCGGAGGCCGAGCGGTCGGTCGCGGGCGGATCGTTCGACAGCTCTCCCACACGCGCCAGGGCCCGCGCGAGCTCTCCCGCGTTCTCGAAGCGGTCCGCCGGCGAGCGCGCGATCGCCTGCTGGATCACGCGATCGAGCGTCTCGGGGACGTCGAACCGGAGGCTCGCGGCCGTGGGGGGATCTTCGAGGACGAGCCGGCCGAGGAGCGCGATGATGTGGTCGGTCTCGAACACGTTCCGGCCCGTCACGAGCTTGAACAGGGCGGAGCCGAGCGAGTAGACGTCAGCCCGGGCGTCCACCTCCTCGCCGCGCGCCTGCTCGGGCGCCATGAAATGTGGGGTCCCGAGGATCGCCCCGCGATCCTCGGCCAGATCGTGATCGGGGAGCCGCACCACGCCGAAATCGATGAGCTTCACGGTCATGCCGCGGCCCTCGATGAAGAAGATGTTCCCGAGCTTGAGGTCGCGGTGCACGATGCCGCGCGCGTGCACTGCGGCCATCGCCTGGCAGGAGCGCCGGATCACCTCGACCGCGTCGCGCATCCCGAGGGGGGCGTGTCGCTGGCGCTGGCCCAGGTCCTCACCGTCGAGCCACTCCATCGCATAGAAGGGGCGACCGTCCGGGAGCGAGCCATGGGCGATGTACTCGACGATGTGCGGGTGGCGCAGATCCGCGATCACCGCGATCTCCCGCTGGAAGCGCGCGCGCTCCACCTCGCTCGCGCTCGTGCGCAACACCTTCACTGCGACCTGATTGTTCCGCTCTCGGTCGAACGCGCGGAACACGTCCCCCATCCCGCCGCCCCCGGCGCGCTCTTCGAGCACGAAGCGATCGCTCCGGTGATCGAGCTCGGGCAACACCGCCACGCACGTGAGCCTACCCGAAATCACGTTCAAGGTCCTTGTGATCCCCTCGGAGCCAGGTCGCTGGATCGGAGGGCGCCCATGAGGATCTAGGCCGGACGCAACGACGCATCCCACATGCGCTCACGACCAGCTTCTTCCGAGGCGACTCGCGGTGCGCCGAGAAACCTCGCTGGCGATGTACTAGCCTGGAGGCCGATGAGGCCCGTGCCCTTCGCGCTCGTCGCTCTGCTCGGAGCCGCCTGCTTCGAGGAGGGGCGGACCTGCTATCCAGGCGACTACGCGCCGTGCTCCTGCGATTCGGGGGAGCCCGGCTACGCGGTCTGTGAAGCCTCCGGGAATGCTTACGGAAAGTGTGGCTTTTGCGGGACGGTCCCCGGCGGGGGCGCGACGTCGGGCGTGGGAGGCGCGGGGGGCGGGCTGGTCGGGTTCCTCGAGACCTGCCAGGAGAGCTCGGACTGCGAGAGCGGGCTCTGCCACGAGTTCCCAGCGAAGGGGACGCTGTGCTCTTCGCCGTGCGACTCGGCCGACGACTGCCCGCCGCCGTCGTCGGGGTGCAACATGATGGGAGTCTGCAAGGCCCCGTGAGGAGGTCCGGCTGGGGGCTCGCCGCGTGCTGCGCCCTCGCGACGAGCCGCGCGCTCGCGCAGGAGGCCGCGCCGGTCGTCGAGGAGGGCGCCGAGGACGAGCCGCTGGAGGTCCACGTCGTCGGCGAGCGCGCCGATCTGATCCAGAAGGTGCCGGGGTCGTTCCAGACGATCAACAAGCGGGAGCTCGAGCGCGCGCGGCCCGTCGACGCGGCCGAGATGCTGCGGCGCGTGCCGGGCGTGCTGGTGCGGCAAGACACGTCGGGCGGGCTGCGCCTCGACATCGGTGTCCGCGGGCTCGATCCGGGGAGGAGCCGCCGCGTGCTGATCCTGGAGGACGGGATGCCGCTCGCCATCAACCCGTACGCGGAGCCCGACCTCTACTTCCTCCCCCAGGTGGAGCGCTACACGCGCGTCGAGGTCCTGAAGGGGAGCGGGAGCATCCTATTTGGACCCCAAACGATCGGTGGCGTCATCAACTTCTCCACGATCGTCCCGCCCGAGGGGGTGGCGAGCCGCGTCTCGCTGGACGTCGGGGAGTATGGCTACGTGCGGACGATCGGGAGGTTCGGGGCCGGCGTGGAGGTCGCCGAGGACCTGGCTCCGGTGCGGACGGTCGGCCAGATCGTGGTGAAGCGTGCGGACGGGGCGCGCGATCAGCGGTCGCTCGAGCACGACGGCCTCGTGAAGGTCGTCTTCCCCACGGGCCCCGACGGCGAGGCCACGCTCAAGCTCGGGGCCCACCGGACCGAGGCGGTCAGCGAGGACGTGGGCCTGACGCGCGCCATGTTCGAGGCGGATCCGCGCCGGCCAGCGCTCTCCCCCGACAGCTTCGTCCTCCTCACGAGGCTCGACGCGTCGGTCACGCACGAGCACCGCTTCACCGACGAGGTCTCGCTCAAGACGCTGGTGTACGCCTCGCTGACCGACCGCGCGTGGACCCGGCAGCGGTACGACAGGTCTCCTGCGGACGCCGTCGTCTACGACCGCATCGTGGGCGACGTGGACGTGCCCGGCGGGGCGATCTACTTCCGCGACGAAGCGCGCGTGCTCGACCGGACCTACTACGTGCTCGGGCTCGAGCCGCGCGTGACGGCGCGGTTCCGCACCGGCCGCGTCGCCCACACCCTCGACACGGGTCTGCGGGTGCTCGGGGAGGGGGCGAGCCTCGACGAGCTCGAGGGGCGGCGCAAGGCGTCCCTCTCCGGGCCCGTGGTCGCGAGCGAGGGCCACCAGACGATCGCCTTCGCCGCGTATGCGCAGGACCGGATCGCGGTCGTCGACGAGCTGGTCGTCACGCCCGGGCTCCGGATCGAGCACGCGGCCTACGACCGCGCCGTCGAGGCGGCGCCCGGGCTCGCCTCGCCCTCCGCCGGCACCTCGTCGAGCACGGGCGTCATCCCAGGCATCGGCGTCAACGCGGGGACGCCGGAGGTGCACGCGTTCGCCGGCATGCACGTGGGCTTCGCCCCGCCGCGCGCGACCACGGCGATCTCGGATCAGGGTCAGACCCAGCTCCTCGACGCCGAGCGCAGCACGAACTGGGAGCTCGGGCTGCGCGCACGCCCGGCGCCGTGGCAGCGGCTCGAGGCCGCGGCGTTCCTCCAGCGCTTCCTCAACCAGATCGTCCCGAGCACGACGCCCGGCGGCACGACCGAGCTCATCAACGGCGGGGGCACGCAGGCGCTCGGCGGCGAGCTCGGCGCCGAGACGGCGCTTGGAGACGCGCTCTCCCTCGGGCACGCCATCGACCTCGGCCTCCGCGGCGGCCTCCTCCGGGCGACCTTCGAGGAGGGGGACGTCGAGGGGCGCTCCCTCCCGTACGCGCCGGTCTACACGCTCTCGAGCACCGCGGACTTCGATTTCTCGTTCGGGTTCGGGTTCGGCGCGGCGATGACCCACGTGGGGCCGCACTTCGCCGACGACCTGAACACCGAGCTCCCCGACGCGACCGGGAGGGTGGGGGTGATCGACGCGTACACCCTGCTCGACGTCGCCGTGCGCTACCGCAACGCCGAGACGGGCCTCGGGTCGAGCGTGAGCGCGAAGAACGTCCTCGACGATCCGTTCGTCGTCGCGCGCCGGCCGGAGGGGATCTCGCCGAGCGGGTTCCGACAGGTGATCGTCAGCGTGTGGTGGGACATCGAGCGCGCGCCGTAAGCCGCCCCGGCGCGGCGGCCGCGTGCGTCAGGGGCGGCTCCTCACGCCGGCGAAGAAGCGCTCGGCGACGCCGCGCTGCACCGAGGGCAGGTCCTTTGCCCCGCGGCGCTCGTCGTAGACGTCGGAGGCGGCGAGCGTCGGGTCCCCTGAGATGTGCCCCGCGACGTCGACGACGACGGTCCGCCGCTTGTCGCCGTCGAGCACCGTGCGGACGAGGAGCTCGGCGCCGTCCTCGCGGAGGAAGCGCAGGTCCCCCGAGGCGATCACCCGGTAGCTCCTCGTGGGATCGTCGAGCCCCTCGGGGGGCGCGGGCGGCGGCTGCGTCGTGGTCGCGCCGCTCTCGAGGTCGAGGTACGTCGTGTCGTCGCCGCGCGCGAGGGCGACGACGCGGTCGCCCGCCCAGTCGATGCCGGTGCGGTCCGGATCGCTCGGCAGGGGAACCACCTTGCCGTCGGCGCCGCGCACGGCGGCCGTCGGCCCCACCGCGTAGAGCAGGCTCCGGCGGTCCGGGCTCCAGAGCAGGGCCGACAGCGTCACGCTCTCGGGCTTGTCCGCCGGGCGCACAGTCTCCGGGGGCGCCTGCGAGGAGGGATCCCACAGCTTCACGGCGCCGTCGTTGTGGAGCACCGCGAGCCGCTCCCCGGTCGCGTCGAAGGTCGCCGCGCACGGCACGCCCGGCTTCGTGGTGTCCGTTCGCGGCGCGCTGATGCGGCGGGCGAGGCGCCGCGTGGCCATCGAGAAGACCTCGATGTGGCAGTCCTCCAAGCTCGAGAGCAAGAGCCAGCGATCGCCCGCGCTGAGCGCTTCGTGGCCGGTGCCACCGCCGGCGAAGGGGAGGCGCGTGAGCTTCTTTCCTCCGCCCGGCGTCCACAGCCCGAAGTTGGCGTTGCCCTCGGCGACCAGCCAGCGCGAGTCGCGGGTCCAGGAGATGCCGGCGCTCATCGATCCGGCGCCGTTGTGGAGCGCGTCCGCGAGCACCTGCGCGCCGGTGGCGGCCTCGACCACGGCGACGTGGCCGTAGACGCCCGTCGCCGCGAGGTAGCGCCCGTCCGGGCTGAAGGCGAAGCCCCCATAGATGGCCGGGATGCTCAGCGAGACGAGGGGCGCGCGATCGCTCGCGCGGTAGAGGCTGACCCCGTTGTGCGTGGAGATCGCGAGGCGAGAGCCGTCGGCGTTGAAGGAGACGTTGTGGACGCGACCGCCGCCCATGTCCTCGGGGTCGGGGAGGATCTCGCCCGTCACCTCGAGCGAGGGCAGAGACCACAAGAGGACGCGGGTCTGCTCCGCCGGCGACCGCTCGCAGCCGCCCGCGCACCAGGTCGCCAACGTCTTGCCGTCGCGGCTGAAGGTCGCCGCCTGGAGCGCGCCGTCGACGCGGCGGTTCAGGCGGAGCGCCGTGGGGCCTGCGCCGGGCGGCGAGGCGCTCGCGCTCGCGAGCGCGGAAGCGGGAGGGGGCGGCGTCGGCACGGCTCGCTCGGGCTCTCCGGTCGTGGGGCCGCAGCCTGCCCCGAGCACGACCAAGACGAGGAGCCCGAACGCCGAACGCATCACCGCCATGCTGTACGGTCCCCGGGCTCGCGTCATTCCTGGACTCGCGCCGCGCTTGGGCCGGAGGCGCGGGTGGGGCGGCGATGTCAGCTTCGGCGCGCGGCGGCGTCCTTTGCTTGCGCGCGAGGGGAGGGCTCGCTAGAAAGGCGCGTCCTTCCGTCCCCATCGTCTAGCCCGGCCCAGGACTCAGCCCTTTCAAGGCTGCTACGCGGGTTCGAATCCCGCTGGGGACGCCAGCTCCAAGCCGCTGGGATCGTCGACGTTTCGTCGTCGCCAAGCCGCGACTGGCCCCGCCGGCAGCGATTCCCCCACGCGTCCGCTAGGGCTGGCCACGAGCCCCGAGTGATACAGTGCGGCCGCGATGTCCACCGTGCACTATCTCGAGGTCGTCACCAACGAGATCGACGCGACCTGCGCTCTCTACGGGGCGCTGTGGGGCGTGACCTTCGGCGAGGCAGTCGCCGAGCTGGGCCAGGCCCGCACCGCGAGACACTCCGACGGCACCGTGATCGGGGTTCGCAAACCCATGGCCGAGCACGAGGCCCCGATCATCCGCAGCTACGTCAGCGTCGATGACATCGCGGCCGCAGCGAAGGCTGCCGAGGAGCAGGGGGCGACGATCGCCTACCCGCCGACCGAGCAGGGCGAGCACGGGACGTTCGCCATCGTGATCCTCGACGGCGTGCAGCACGGACTTTGGCAAGGCTGACGCTCGATCATCCGAGGTCCGGATGAGCATGTGGGTGCCGGGCCGCTCGAACCTCACCACCTGCTCGCCGTCGCGGCACGCTAGGAGCCGGATGAGGGGGCGTGCCCAGCGCGATGGGGAGCGTTGCCAGGAAGGCGGCTGCTACGGTTGTTTCATGAGAGTTGCCCTCGCCTACATTGCTCTGGTCACGGCAGCGGTTGCGTGCGGCGACGGCGACGGCGACGCTCCGTCCGGTGACGACGGCGCTCGCCCGGTGACGAGCTTCAACGGCGTTCCCTACGGCGCCACCTGCGCGGACGACGCCGACTGCGGCGGTGAAGCTGGCGCCTGCTGCACGGCGGGCAAGTGCTCCGCGGAGGGCTGGTGCAGCCCCGAGTGCGCGACCGACAACGACTGCCCCCAGGGGTTCTTCTGCATCAGCCACTCCGGCACCCGATGCTTCGTCGCCTGCGAGGATGACCGCGGCTGCCCGGATGGTTTCATCTGCGAGGACAAGGACGACCACCTCACCTGCCGGGCCAAGTAGGGCACCGACGACCCACGCCTGCGGGCTCCTCATGACGGCTTGCGCGGCGCCGCTCCCAAGGCGTGCAGCACCATGTCCGTTCGTCCTACGTCCGCGCAGCCGCGCGGGAAGCGGTGGCGCCGCTCGCGTGCCGCCAGTGCAGGTGCCCGAGCAAGCCGAGCAGCGTGAAGCCGAGCGCGTTGAGGACGCCGTGGATCGCGACCATGCGCGGTATTCCGATCCAGCCTCGACCGGCGAGCTCGCCGATGCCGTAGACGCCGGCGAGCGCCATCCCAGCCGCGATCGAGGCGGCGGACAGGAGCAGCATGCGTCGCGCGGTCCGGCTGGGCGCTTGCCGAGCCGCAGCGGCGGACGTGATCGCGAGCGCGATCGTGCTGGCGACCATCGTCGAGACGCCCGCGAACTTCAGCGCGGGCGAGTGGCCGATGTTCCCGGCTGCGATCATGGGAATGCCGGCGGCGGCGCCGATGGCGAGGGCTCGATGGAGCCGGCTCGGCCACCAGGCGCGATCGGGCAGCTGGAGTCCGGCAGCGGCGATCAGAATCTGGAGGGTGAAGCCGCTGAAATGAAAATGCACCGTGGCGTGGAACACGGTGAGCGCCGTGAGGTCCCGCGGCGCGACGCCGAGCCTCGACAGCACGAGCCACACGGCGCCGATCGGCAGGAACACGTGGGCGGCCAGCAGGCTCACGTTCGCGCGATGGTGGCCGGGAGCGCGCGCCGCTCTTCGCGCACCGCCGACGGCAATCGACGCGGCGACGACCAACCAGCCGCCGGCGAGAGCTCCTGCGAGCGTGCCGTTCGGAAGGAAGAACGAGGCGAGCACCATCGCGGCCGCGAAGGGTTGGGCGCGCCGTGCGGCCGCGTGAACGCCGTCGCTCGAAGGACGCTCGGACGGGAGGAGGACCGAGAGCAGCAGGAGGGCGAGCGGCGCGGCGACGAGGGGCATGAAGAGAAAGAGGTGCTCGATCGAGCCGATCGGCGGCGGCGCACCGACCGGCACGAAGGGGGCCACGAGCCAGAGGCCCGCACCCATCATGGCGGAGCCCACGCCCCAGCGCGCGCCGGCGCGCGCTGCTTCGGAGCTCTTGCTGGTCGTCGGAACCGGAACCGCGTGGCTTGCGTGAATCATCGGGAACCTCGGCTTCGCTCTGAGGAACCCTACGGTCACCCGGGCGCTACGACACGCATCGATTCGGACGACCTCCTATGCAAAAATGCATGGCATGCCGCCGCAGAGAGAAGCACGCGCACGCCGCCCCGGAAGGGAGCCCGTCGCGAGCTGGGACGACATCCGGTTCTTCCTGGCCATCCACCGCGCCGGCAGCTTGTCCGCGGCCGCCGGCCCGCTCCGGGTGACGCAGCCGACGTGCGGGCGAAGACTCGTCGCGCTCGAGACCTCGCTCGGGCTGCGGCTGTTCGACCGGACCCCGGATGGGCTTCGGATAACGACCGAGGGGAAGGTCCTGCTCGACTCGGCGATGCGGATGGAGCAGAGCGCGGAGGACCTGGCGCTCCGCGCCACGGTGAGCGACCGCGATCTCGAAGGCGTCGTGCGTATCGCCACCACCGAGCTCTTCGCCTGCTCCTTCCTCGTCGGCGCGCTCGAGCACGTCCGCAGGAAGTATCCGCGCATCTGCGTCGAGCTCGTGCTCTCGAACACGGAGACGGACCTGCTCAGGCGCGAGGCCGACATCGCTCTCCGGTTTGGCCCCGAGGCCTCTCGGCCGAAGCCGCCGACGCTGGTGGCGCGGAGGCTCGGCGTGGAGCCGTTCCTGCTCTACGGCGCGGAGGCGTATCTCGATCGGCGCGGCGCCCCCGCGGATCCCGAGGACCTCGCCGACCACGACGTCGTCGTCTACGCGGGCCGCCACCCCGCGGCGGCTTGGTGCGCGAGAGCGTTCGCGCGGGCGACGGTGGCGCTCTCGGCTCCGAGCATGCAGGTCACCGGCGCGGCCATCGCCGCCGGGCTGGGGCTCGGCATCCTCCCGAAGCGCGCCGCGCGTCTCTTCCCGTCGCTGCGCCCGATCTCCCCGGTGGTCGCGCGAGCCACGGGATGGCTGGTCGTCCATCCGGACTTGAGGCACGTCCCTCGCGTGCGGGTCGTCGTCGACACGCTGGCCACCGTCTATCGAGCCGATCCGACGACAGGCTGACGCAAGAGACGTCGATGCCGGGATCGCGTCTCTCCGGCGCCGCTCCCGCTCGAGGACGCCAAGCAGGGCTCATCGCTCCGTCGTGTGCGAGGTCACCTCACCTCGCCAATATTCGAACGGCCCCTCGGGGAGCAGCCAGGCGACCTCTCCGCGGGTCGGGATGCGCAGGGCGCCGTGGTCCGCGTAGTCGCTGAAGCGGCCCTCCCACGAGCACGGCCCGCGGCTCTGAAACGGGCGGTTGTCGCAGTGTGTGCGGACGACATCGCCGGCCGAGTCGAAGAAGAGATCGACGTACAGCGTGGGCTCGCCCGTCCATACGCGGACCACGCCATCGGGCCGCTCCTCGAAGCGAAGCTCGGGGTTGAGCAGCAGAGCCCCCGGGTTCCAGGGCAGCTCGGCTAGATACCGCTGGATCTCACCGCGGTCGATGTCGGGGCCGTCCTCGTGTGCGATGGGGACGGCACCCCACAGCTTGACGTCGAGCAGCCCTTGCCCAGCCTCGTACTTGTCCTCCACCACCGCCGTGACGAAGGGCGCCATCTTCACCCTCGCGTGCCAGCAGAACCCGACCTCGCGAACAGCCATCCACTGTTCGGCGGTGAACGGCAGCCACTTGCCGGTGGCCTTCAGGCGCATCGTACCGCGTTGCTCGATCACGACGCGCTTGGCATCGTCCTCGGGCGTGCGGGTGCGCGCTACGAATCGTCGGACGGCCGCGGGAATGTTCTTCGTCATGGTGTCGTGGGCAGGTCGGAGTGGCTGTCGTGGAGCGCCACGCCGTTCTGGCCAGGGGCGCGGCACGAGCGCGAGCTTTCGGCGTCCAGGCTCATCGGTCAACTCCGAGCGACGCTGCGGCCGGACCGGAGTCTTCCGTGAGCCGGGCGGTCAGGGCGTCACGGCCACGGTCGTGCACCGCCAGGCGCCCGAGGGGTCGCTCCAGAGCGCGGAGCTTCCCTCCTTCTTCCCGGTCACCGTGAAGCTTCGTCCATCGGGGCTGTGCCGGATGTCGCTCGCGTTCTTCCCAGTCAGGAGGACGGAGGAGGCGGAGCGGTGGAGCGAGACGGTGACGCTCTCCCCGACGCGCACGGTGAGGGACTCTCGACACGCGAGAGGTCCGCGCGCGACGAAATACGTGCAGCGGCTCACGCCGTCGTGGTCCTCGGTCTGAAGGAGCAGCGCACCAGGTCGCTCGAAGGTGATCGCGTTGCTCGTTCCCATGACGTGGAGCTCACCCGCCCCGTTCGACGCGTCGCGGAACATGCGCACCCTCTTCTCCTCGACGGCCGAAAGGCCCAGGACCGGGACGGTCACCTCCCGACACGGCGTCCGACCAGCGACGACCGCGACCGTCAGATCCAGCTCCGGCCCGCCGCCTCCGGAGATGAGGAGGGTGGCGGTGCCGGGCGCCATGCCGACGAGGAAGATGGAGCTCGGGCTCCGGTTCAGCGCGACGACGAGCTCGCCGTCCACGAAGGTCATCTCGGCGCCTTCGGCGAGGCGCACGTGGTGGTAGTCACCCACCGCGACCTCGCGGTGCTCGCGCTGTCGCGCCGCCGCGTGCGTCGGCGCAGGTCGCGGCGACGGGTCGGGTGCGTCCGGGGCCGCGGGGGGCGACGCGCTGGTGGGGGGAGCGCCGCACGCGGCGGCGAGCGCGACGACGAGGAGACGAGCGCGCATGTGCCTCGCCTCTACGACGAAGCTCGCCCTCTGTCGAGCGGCGACCTCGTCGACGCCCTCCGATCTCGCGGACCAGTCGGGACCTCGCGGTCGGAGGCGCCGCACGGGTTGACCGAGCCGCGCGCCTCGGAGCACGATGATCGATCATGAGCAGGTCAAACGAAAAGGGACGAGCGTCCGGCGCGCCATCCTTCGTCGCGGTGCTCTGCGCTCTCGGCGCGGTGGGCTGCGGCGACCAGGAGTCCGGGGCGACGGGCGGCGGTGGAGGAGGCGGATCGACGAGCACGGTCGGCGGGCCCGGCGTGAGCTCGGGCAGCAGCGGCGCGACCACGAGCGGGTCGAGCGGGGGCTGCGTCAGCGAGTGTGTCGAGGTCTCGGGGACCTTCAACGGCGAGAGCTTCGCGTTCAGCTGTAGCTACCCGCCGAACGCGATCGCGGGCGCGGACGCCAAGGTCTTCACCGACGTGGGAGGCGAGCCGACCATGCAGTTCATCTGCCACGAGCCCATCTCGGACGCCTACATCCTCACGCTCTCTTTCAAGGGGCCCGCCGGAATGACGTCGACTGGCGGCGACGTGTACCCGAACTACGCGCTGCTGCAGCCGCCGATCCAGCAGCACCTCGACAGCCGCGAGACGAACGTCACCTCTTGGGCCTTCGACATCACCACCTTCGACGGCGTCGGCAAGGAGACCTCCGGAACCTTCGACGTGGTGCTGGCCGACGACGGGGACATGGGCCTCGCTCAGTACACCGGGTTCGGAAGCATGACCGGATCCTGGCACGGAACCTTCGGTCCCTAGCGGGTTGCCGGCATGTCCGGGCCCTTCCTGGCCACGTCAGCGAACGCTCTCGAGGAACGCCTCGCGGTGCTCGGCCGAGGCCGCGCCGCGCACGAGGAGCGAGAGGACGCGGCGCTCGTCGACCCGCAGCTTGCCGAAGAGCCTCTCACCCTTGCCGCACCCGGTCTCGAAGCGCGCCAGCACCATGCGCTCCAGATCGACACGACCGGTGACGCGCATCTCCTTCTGGCACGACACGCCCACGTGGGCGATGACCAGCTTGATGAGGTCGTTGTCCTTGAGGTCCTTGAGATCCTTCGGACGCGCCAGCTCTCGGACCTCGTACTCGGCGCCCCCGGAGCTCACCTTCCACGTGCGCGACTTGGCCTGGGCGTCGAGCTCTGCGCCGGGCGGCATCGTGATCGAGACGCCCCAGGTCTCGTCGGTGACCGCCTTCCAGCCCTCCGGCGCCGCGGACCGCTGCGAGGTCCGGGGGGCGGCCTCCCCGCGCTGGCAGCGGCGCACGGCGAGGAACGCGTCGGTGCACGCAGCGGTCACGACGCTGCTGCACGGCGCTTGCTTCGCGTCGGCCTGGCACGAGAGCGCGGCCTCGAGCTCGCCTTCACACCCCTTGGACTTCGTCTCGTGTCCGGCGCACTCCGCCGCGCACTCTTCGGCCTTGTCGTTGAGACACGCAGCGGCCTTCCGCGCGCAGAGCTTCGCGCAGGCGTCCTTCACGCGTGTGTCGGGCGGCGGCGCCGCCTCGGCGGACGCCGTCGCGCTGGCCGACGCCGCCGGCGGGTCGGCGGGCGCCGCGGACGTGTCAGGGCTCGCCGGCGGGAGCGACCTCGGTCCCGCCGCCTCGGGCCCTTGGCACGCGGCCCAAAGAAACAGGAGAGGCGCGCACCCGAGGAGCGCGGGGTGTTGGACGCGGGGCGTGAGGGGGGACACTCCGCGCAGGGTAGCGCGAGCCGCGACGGTCGTGGACGCCGAACCGGCTCGGGCATTCTTGCGCTTGAGGCGCGGGCGCCGGCGGCGTCTCATCCGGCGATGTCATCGTTCCTCGCCGAGGCCTCCGTGTGGATCGACGCGCCGCCCGAGGTCGCCTTCGACAAGCTCGCGGATCTCGACTCATGGGCCGAGTGGATGCCGCGGAGCTTCCGCCCGGCGTGGCAGGGGGGAGGCCGCGGAACGATGCGCGCGGGGGACCGCCTGCGGGTGCACATCGCGCGCCTGCCGTTCCCGACGCCCATCGAGGTGTACGTCGTCGACCGGGCGAACGAGATCACCTGGGGAGGCGGCTCGCGCCTGCTCGCCGCGCGGCACCGGTTCCTGTTCGAGCCCGAGGGGAAGGGGACGCGGGTGCGATCGGTGGAGACCTGGCAGGGGCTTCTCGATGGCGTCGCGCGTCGCGTCGTGCTGCCGCTCGCGGAGCGGATCGGCGCGCAGCAGATCGGCGGGCTGAAGCGCGGGGTCGAGTCGTCGCCGCGGCCGCGGTGACGGTCCCGCCGCGCGGACGGCGCCGACCGGCGCGCGTCCGCGGGTGGGGCGCTGGTCAGCCGCAGGCCGCGAGGAAGCAGTCGAGCGGTGCGGCGCAGTCGCTCAGGTCCACGCACTCGTTGCCGCCTTCGGCGGGGGCGGCCGCGCACGCGCCGCCCGAGCAGAACTGGGCGACCCCGCAGTCGAGGTGAGACGAGCAGGACGCGCCGACGCCGAGCACGCACACACCGTCGGAGCAGACGTCCCCGAGGGGGCAGTCGGTGAGGTTCGCGCAGCTCCCGCCTGGGAGGGAGTCCGCGCAGACGCCGTCGTTGCAGAAGGCCGCCAGCTCACAGTCCGTGTTGTCGGCGCAGGCGCCGCCGAGGGGCTGCGCGTCGTACTCCACGCACACACCGCTCTGGCACTTGTCGACCTGGACGCTCGTCCCGCCCACGTCGTTGCGCGCGCAGTTCTGGTCCGACTTGCAGCCCGCGCCGACGAACGGCTTGGCGCAGACGAGCGCTCCGCCCGCGTCCTCCGCACAGGTCGCTTGGGCGCCGCTGTCAGCGAAGTTGCAGTCGGTGGCCTCGTTGCACGGATCACCGAGCTTCGCCTCCTCCGCCGTCGTTTCGCAGGTGTCGTTGATGAGGCAATCAGCCACCTCCTCGCAACCCGCCGCGATCAGCCCGAGGGTCAGAGCGGCACAAGTCAAACCGCGAAGCACCATTCGTTTCTCCTGTTGTGTCCGCCCCGGGGGGGGGCGGCGTGCAGTCCCTTAGTCGACCCTGGCGACGGCCGGCAAGCGCAGAGCGGTCGGTTCGACCGAATTCCGGCGGCCGAGGATCGTCGGAGCGGATCGGGAGCCTCGGGCGCGGTAGGCTCACCACGATGTCCGACGAGGATCCCGTCGCCCCGCTGGACCAGTGGCTGCTCGACGCCGCCGCGGATCGCGCGCGCCTCGTCACGGAGCTGAGGGCTGCGAAAGGTGTGGTGGCCGAGCAGCTCGCCGTGACGCTCCGTCAGCTCGACCAAAAGACGGAGGAGGCGAAGGCGAAGCGCGACGACCTTCGGGCGCGGCTCGCGCGCGCGAACCGCGTGCGCGAGATCGCCGTCGAGCTCCGCGCGATCAACCTGGAGATCCAGGAGGAGCTCGCCGCGGGGGGTGGCGCGACGCCGCGGGCGGTCGAGCTGCAGCAGAGGGGGGAGGCGCTCGTCGCCGAGGGAAGGGCGCTGGTTCAGCCGAAGCCATCCGAGGGATGAGCCGTGTGGGTCGTGGACGACGGCCCCGTCTCGTAGCGCCCTGAGGCTGACGCCGGGCAACGGCTTGCCCTCGCTCGAGGCAACGGGCTGCCCCGACCGTGCGCCCGCGCGGCACCGCCCCCGCTTTCGCGGCGAAATTCGCGGCGTCCGCCTGCGCGGCGGTCCTGGCACGCGACTTGGAATAGCCGGGGCGAGGCCGCTGGCCCGGAGGAAACGATGACGAATCGCGCTCTCAGCTTCTTGATGTCGGGTGTCGCTCTCTTCGCGCTGGTCGGCTGCTCCGACCCGCTCGTCGGGAAGTGGGAGTCCAAAGAGGACAAGGACGTGGACCTCGAGATCGAGCGCACCGACGACGGGTACCGAGGGGAGGGACACATCTCCGCGTGCGTCGAGATCGACGGCGACTGGGCTTGCGTGCTCTGCCCGATCGAGTTCGAGGCGGAGGAGTCCGGCAGCGACAGCTGGGACGTGAGCGGCGAGTTCACGGGCGAGTGCCGCGACTTCGGCGACTTCGACGGCATCGAGTGCGAGCTGAACTCGGCCGGCGACGAGCTCGAGTGCGAGCTGCCCGGCGACGGCGGCAGCATCGAGTACGAGAGGGACGAGTGAGAGCCCAGGCGGTGATCCTCGCCGCGGCGCTGCCGCTCGCGGCGTGCAACACGACGGTGCGCCGCAACACGCCGATCGAGCACGCGGAGGCCACGGTCGAGTCCACCGGCTTCGGGCGGACGACGCTCTCGAACGTGACGACGGGAATGCGGGAGCAGGTCACCCTCCTCACCCGCACGGGCCACGCAGCGTCCGTGGTCGAGGGGCCGCGCGGCGACCGCGTATGGAAGCTGACGGACGACGGCCTGACGCTGCTGCACTGCCAGTTCCTCGACGAGAGGCCCACGGACTGCGTCGTCGTCCCGCTCCCGACCGCTGCGTATCAGCCCACGCTCCTCGACCCGACGAACCTCGGCGGCGCGGGCTTCCTCGCTGCCGACTCGCAGTACGTCGTGACCTCGGGCGGGACACGGCGCCCCGGGAAGCTCCGCGCGACCCCGCACTTCGGTGTCTGGGTCTCGAGCGTTCCCCGGCTGGTGATACCGACGCTCTACGGCGGCAACGTCGTGCTCGGCGGCGCGATCAGCTTCTGCCACGTGCACCAGGAGAAGGGGCCGCGGTGCGTGGACACCGGGGCGCTCAGCAGCGAGGTGATGGGCGTCTTCGTCCTGCGCTCGGGGGACAAGACGAAGCACGTGATCTGGTCGCAACCCGTCGGGACCAACGTCCTCGCGCGGTGCGAGGCAGACGACGAGACCGGCGAAGTGACGTGCAAGAACACGAAGGAGACGAGCTCATGACGAGGATGGCGGTTTTGTTGGTGGTCACATCGATGCTCGGCGGCTGCGTCGAGTTCGTTCCGGCGTACGCGCCCGTCGCGTCGCACACGCTCAAGGTCACGCCGGAGCAGGACGCCGACGTCGTCTGGGTCCAGCGCCTGAACGTGGCGGAGGAGAAGATCACGCTGTACCGCTGCCACAACGCGCCCGAGGGGCCGTCGTGCCTTCCGGCCAAGGCGCCATGAGGGTCCTCGCAGCGGCCGCGGCCGCGCTCTCGATCGGCGCGACGGGGTGCGGGATGATGTTCAACGGCATCTCACAATCGGTGGAGGTGACCGCGAGCGATCCAGAGGCGGAGATCATCTCGAACGGCACGGTCGTCGGCAAGGGCAAGGCGACGGTGACCGGTAGCCCGTCGGATCCACCGTCGGTCTTCGTGCGCGGAAAGGACGGGGGCACCGTGCAGGTCCCGATCGAGAGCTCGGTCGGCGCTGGGTGGGTGGTGCTCGACGTCATCTGCGGCCTGACGATCATCGGGCTCGCGGCGCCGCTCACCGACGCGATGTTCGACGGCTGGACGTCGCTGGATGGTCCCGTCGACGTGAAGGTCGTCAAGGCTGCCCCGCGCGCTCCGCGCAGCATCGAGTACGCGAAGGTGACCGCCAGCGATCCGAGCGGCTACGCCGCGACGAAGGCGGCGCGGACGGCCGCTCCGGCACGCGCCCCGGAGCGCGACGCCCCGGAAGCCTCGACCCCGCCGGTCGCCCCCGTCCTCGACGACGTGGCGCTCGAGGCGGCGCTCGTGCGGCTGCAGAAGAGCTTCATGACCCTCAACTCGATCTGCCGCGGGTACGACGTGTCGCAGCCGACGTGCCTCGCGCGCGGCAAGGAGGCGGCTGACGCGGCCGCGGAGGCGGTCGAGGCGGCCAAGGCGCTCTCCGGCTCTACGCGGAAGGAGATCGCCGCGCGCGCGAAGGAGGCGCTCGGCGTGATCGAGGCCCTGCAGGTGGACGTCGCCGGCAGCAAGCCTCTGCGCGTCCGGACACCCGAGGGGGAGACGGGGCACTCGCTCGAGCGAGGCTCGGCGGCGCTCGCGGCGCTGGACGCCGAGTGGAGGAAGGCAAGAGCGAAGTCCAAGTGACGTGCCTGCGCGCGTCGCCCGGCGGGCCGAGCCCGGTCGGGCTCGGCCGCGAGGCGCGGCGCCTCTCGCCGAGCGTTCCTGGTCGTTTGCGTGGAAACCCAGGTTCTGCCGAACTAGCCTTGGGTCTTGGCGCGATGTCCGTGCTCCACGACCTGGCCCTTCGCGGGCGGGCTCGTCGCGCTTTGCACCGCGGCGGCGACCGCGTCGGCGGGGTGTGGGCTGCTCTTTGGCGATCCGCTCCCGAACGACGGCGGCGCCGCCCAAGGCGGGGGAGCCACGGGCGGGGCTCCGGTCACGGCCACGGGACCTGGCGGCGCGGGCGGGGGCGGCGGCGCCGCCTCGTGCGAGGGGCGCACCGGCGACGACGACGTCTGGTTCGTGACGTTCTCGGGCGCCACGGTGACCGAGCTCCGCCGCACCCCGAGCGGGGTGGTCCTGGTCGGGCGGCTCCTCGACGGGGCCAGCCTCCCCGGGATCGCGGCGAGCTCGGGGGACCGCTTGTACGTCGCGTCCGTGTCCACCTCCGGGTGCGGCTTCGCGGCACACGACCTCGGACCCGCCGACGGCGACGACGAGGCCCACCTCACCCATGGCGGCAGCGAGTCGTTCGTCGCGTGGACCTCCAACACGAAGCTCTGCGCGGCCCCGGCCGCGGCCCCGGGCGCGCCCCTGCCCGGCGCCTGCACCGGGAACGCCGTGGTGGACTGCGACGGCCTCGTGCGAGCGCCGCAGATCACCGGTGACTTCGTGACGTTCGAGACCACGGTCGACACGGGCTTCCGGTGCACGGCGGCCCCCACGTCCGTGGACGTGAACCTCTCGAGCACGCTGACCTATCTGCTTTCGCTGACGGGTGACCAGGGTCCTCAGATGGTGCCCCAGCTCCTGAACCTGCAGATCGCCAACGGGCTCCGCTTCGGGGGCCACTGCACCACGGACGCCCCGGGTCACACCTGCCGCGGGCTCGGGACCGACGGGAGCTCGTACGGGCTCAGCGCGTTCCTCGGTGCGACGATCACGCCCACGCTCCCGCCGAACGCGCTGCCGTTCTTGCGGACGATCCAGGACACCTCCGAGCCCAACCTGCGCGTCTCTGCGCATGGCGAGGTGTGGCTCGGGAGCGGAGCCCAGGGAGCGCGCAACCTCTACTGGCGGCTGACGGACAACGGCCCCGAGAGCGGGAGCGTCGCGCTCCCCGCGGGCTTCGTCCGCTCGGCGGACAGCGTGGGGACCGACGAGCTGCTCGTCGCTGGCACCGCCGATGGCGCGGTGGGCCCCGTGCTGTGCACCGGGATCATCCCTGCGCCGGCGTCGGGGTTCTGGGCGATCGCGACGGTGGGCGGGGCGTTCGAGCCTCGGTGCGTCACCGTCGAGCGAGGCACCTGTGAGCCGCGCGCGGGGCTGGGCGGCGCCGTGCTCGACAAGGAGGAGGTCATCTACGGTGGGCAGTTCGAGTGCGGGCACGTGGCCGTCACGCCGGAGCTCGTCACGGAGGCCGTGACGTACCCGACGCTCCTGCTCGCGCGCGTCCCGCGCGACGAGTAGGGTCGCCCCCGATGGCGACGCGCGCCGTGCATCGAGGAGACGGCGTGGCTTGGCTGCGCGACGCCGCGCTCGGCCCCGAGCACGCGGTGGTGACGTCTCTGCCGGACGTCTCGGAGCTTCCGGCGCTCGACGAGGCGGCGTGGGTCGCGTGGTTCACGGCGGTCGCGGCGCTGGTTTGTGACCGCGTGCACGAGGACTCCGTCGCCATCTTCTACCAGACCGACATCAAGCGCGAGGGCCGCTGGGTGGACAAGGCGCACCTGATCCACCGCGGCGCGGACGAGGCGGGCTCGCGCTGCCTCTTCCACAAGATCGTCTGCCGCGTCCCTCCCGGCGCCGTCACGTTCGGGCGTCCGGCGTTCGGGCACTGGCTCGCATTCTCGCGACGGCTCCGGCTCGCGCCCGGGGCGTCGACGCCGGACGTGGTCGCCGAGCCGGGCCACATGACCTGGTCGCGCGCGATGCCCATGGCCGCGGCCGTAGGCACCTGCGTCTTCCTGCGAGCCCGGACGCAGTGCAGGGTGGTCGTCGACCCCTTCTGCGGGCTCGGGACGATCCTCGCCGTCGCGAACGATCACGGGCTCGACGCCGTGGGCGTGGAGCTCTCGGGACGCCGCGCGCGTCGGGCCCGCTCGCTCACGCTGCGGTGAGGCGGGCCCGGGTCGCGTGCCGGATCCGGCCTCGATCCTCCACCCGCTGCCTTCCTCGTGAGGGCCGGCCACGCAGCCCGGGCGCCGCCTCGGCGAGCGCCGTTGACGTCGTCTCCGCGTGGGGATCTGATGCGGCGCATGAGATCCCGACTCCTCGCCGCCCTCGTGCCCATCGCTTGGCTCGCCCTCGCCGCGCCGTCGACCGCCTTCGCCGGCGCATGTCCGACTTGCAACACCGCGGCCGACTGCGGCGGGGACTTCTGCGTCCTCTGGGACCAGAGCCCGGGCTGCGGCAACCTCCTGCTGATCTGCTGCCCGGGGCAGGGGTGCGCGATCGAGAACGGCTGCCCGTCCTGCTTCAACGACGGCACCTGCACGATCCTGACCGAACTCGATTGCACCATTCAGGGCAATTCGAACTGGCTCGGCGGCGGCGCCATCTGTTCGCAGTGCCCCACGCCCGCGCCGCTCATTACGCAGGTGATTCCGAATTCAAACGTCTTCTGCAACTTTGATGGCTCGTCCGTCCTGTTC
>CAZBJI010000107.1:0-27784 GCA_964492175.1 uncultured Polyangiaceae bacterium
CACGGCGGCGCTGTGGAGAAGCGCGGGCGGTTCTCACGGGGATGTGAGAAGCGGGCGCCGCGGGTTGCGTGACGAGGATGCAGTCAGCCGGACGGTGGGGCGGAGAGGGATCCCGAGACAGAGACGCCTCTCGCGTCGGCGCCAGCCGCTCGACTCTAGTGACGCGGCGTGGGCCGTAGGCGGCCGCCGCCGCGCCCGCCCTGCCCGCCGCTGCGACGCGACCGCGGAGCCTGGGGAGCGTCTTCGGTCGGCGACGCGGACCTCAGCGCCGTCACCGCGTCCGTCGCGAGCCCGCGCGCGAACAGCTCCGCTTCGGCGACGTCGAGCGCGACGTCGAAGAGCTCGGTGCGGGCGAACCGCCCGACCTTGCCCGTCACGAGGCGAGGCAGCACCGCCACGATCCGCCGGACCGAGTCCGCGAACCGCCGCGGCACGGCGAGGCGCTCGATGATGGGCTCGAGCACCTCCATGCAGGCCGTGCCTCGGTCGCGGCTACCCTCCGCGACCTCCTTCAGCGGCTCGAGAAGGAGCAGCGTCCAGAGGACGGAGTCGTCGAGCGGATCGCCCGCGGCGAAGCGGCGGTCCACGAACTCGAGGAGACGAAACACCCGATCCCCCGCGGCCCGCGCCCCCTCGGTCGAAGCGCCGAAGGAGTCGTAGAGCAACGCCGAGAGCTCGGGCAGGAGGACGTCCAGGACGCCCGTCTCCCACGCGAGGAACACCGTCCGTCGCGCCTGACCGCCGCGCATGAGCCGGAGGATCTCCTCCGAGAGGCGGGGGCGGGCGGCGAGCTCCAGCGCCTGGCGTGTCGAGACGACGGCGTCGTAGACCTCCGGGGCCAGGCCGAGATCCAGCCGACCGGCGAACTTGAGCGCGCGGAGGATGCGGATCGGATCTTCGCGGAAGCGAACCGTGGGCTCGCCGATGGTGTTGACGACGCGGCGCTCGACGTCGCCGAGCCCGCCGACCCAGTCGAGCACCTCCCCCGCCTCGAGGTCGTAGAACAGCGCGTTGATCGTGAAGTCCCGGCGCATGGCGTCCTCGTGCGCCTCGCCGAAGACGTTGTCGCTGCGGATCAGGAGGTGGCTCGTGTCGCCCGAGCGCCCTTCCCCGCCCGGCGCCTCCCCTTCCTCGAGATCCTCGTGGGGGCTCCTCCGGAACGTGGCGACCTCGATGACCTTGCCGGCGCCGAACAGCACGTGGACGAGCCGAAACCTCCGCCCGATGACGCGAGAGTTGCGGAACAGCTCTCGAACCTGCTCGGGCCGGGCGCTCGTCGCGACGTCGAAGTCCTTGGGCAGCCGGTCGAGCAGGAGGTCCCGGACGCACCCGCCCACCAGGTACGCCTCGTACCCGTGCCGAACCAGGCGGCGAACGACCTTCTGGACGTCGGGGTCGATGCGCTCCTCCTCGAGCGTCACGGGGAACCGGGGGTGGCCGGTCCCCTTCTTGCGGGCCGGCTGCGGCTCACGCTCCGGGGCCGAGTCGCGAGGCGCAGGTCGAGGGGGAGGGTCGCTCGGGACATGTCCGGCGGTCGACCGGGTGGCCCTGCGTGCGCGGGCCTTTCGGGGCGGCAGCGCCGGGTCGTCTGTCGCCGACGGTGCTGCGGGGCGGTCGTCACCCGGAGGAGGAGCGGGCTTCTCGGTAGGCTGGCGCGCGGCTTGCGCTCGGGCCCCCCGGCCGGACTTGGGGGCCGGGGGATCGCGGGGATCACTGGGAGTCATGGGGAGCGCCCCTGGCGCTACGGCCGAAACTGGGCGAAAGATTGCGCGTAGTTCAGGCGCCCTCGCTGGGAAGGCAGCCGAGCGAATAGCAGACCCTCGGCGCGCAGACCAGCGTGGAGGGCCGGCTCAGCCCCCGCTCGAGGCGCCGGCCTCCCGGAGGGCGGCGGCTAGCTCGGCCATGTCTCGGGGCCTTTGTTCGGGCTTCTTGGCGAGCGCCGCCTGCACGACCGCCTCGACCTCGGGGGAGCAACCCCGGAGGCGAGGGACGGGCTGGGTCGCGTGGAGGTGGAGCGTCTCGACCCAGCTCCGTCCCCGAAACGGGGGCCCCCCCTCGAGGGCCTCGTAGAGGACCACCCCGAGGGAGTAGACGTCGGCCGTCGGGTGCCCCACGTGGCCCTCCGCCTGCTCGGGAGCGACGTAGCCGGGCGTGCCGACGAAGCCGGTGCTCACCGTGATGCGGTGGCTCGCGCTCTTGGCGCTGTCCCCGTCCAGCCACGCCGAACCGAAGTCGAGGATCTTCGGCACCTCCCTGCCATCCGCCTCGTGGACGAGGAAGATGTTCTCCGGCTTCACGTCCCTGTGCACGACGCCGGCCGCGTGCGACGCCGCGAGGCCGAGCGCGATCGCGTGGACGAGCCGAAGCGCCCTGGGCGCGGGGAGGCGCTTCTGGGATGCGAGCGCGTCGGCGAGGTCCACGCCGACGAGGTGCTCGACTGGAAAGAACGAGTGCCGACCCGAGCGCTGGACCGGCGCGAGCACCTGGATGACGTTCGGATGCCGAACGCGAAGCGCGGCCACGGCCTCGCGGTCGAAGCGCGCCACGAAGTCACGCGCGTCGTCGAACTCCGGGCGCAAGACCTTCAGGACGACGGGGTCCCCCGACCCCTCTGGCTGAGGTTGGCCCAGGTAGACGTTCGCGATCCCGCCGCTCGCGAGGAACTGCGCGACGCGCCACCGCCCCGTGGCGCCAGTGAGATCGGCGCCGAGCAGCGCCTCCGGCCCGGGCAGCGAGGTCAACGGGCATCTCCTCGGCCTGGGATCATCTCGTCGATCCTAGCGGGGTCGAGGACGACATCGGTGACAGGAAACCGCGCGGGGTCCAGGACCGTCGCGATCGCCTCGAACGGGTCACCCGCCTCGGGCGGCGGGACCTGGCCGTACGCGCGCGCGACGTACGCGAGGACGGCGGCCGGGGACGCCCCCCTGGAGCGCAGCTCGGCGATCGAGATCGGGCGCGTTCGCTTGGCCAGGCGCTCTCCGTCAGCCCCGACCGCCAGGGGCACGTGCAGGTACGACGGCGGCTCGGCGCCGAGGAGCCGCGCGAGGAGGGCCTGGCGCGGGGCGCTGGAGCGGAGGTCGGCGCCTCGAACCACCTCGGTGATGCCCATCGTGACGTCGTCGACCGCTACGGCCAGCTGGTACGAGAACACGCCGTCTCCACGCCGGAGCACGAAGTCGCCCGTGTCGGCGCTCACGTCCGCCCGCACCTCGCCCTGGACCGCGTCGGCGTACGACACCGGTCCAGGAGGCACCGCGAGCCTCACCGCGGGCGCTCGCTTGAACGCGCGATCCGCCATCCCGAGCGCGCGGCAGGTCCCGGGGTAGCGCGGGCCCTCCTCGCCCGCGTGCGGTGCGCTCGCGGCGCGCGCGATGTCGGCGCGGGAGCAGTCGCAGAGGAACGTGAGCCCTCGGCGGCAGAGTAGACCCAGCGCAGCGTCGTAGAGCTCGAGCCTCTCCGATTGCCGGTAGGGGCGAGATGGACCGCCGCCGGTGGGGCCGGCCGAGAAATCGAGCCCGAGCCAGGAGAGGTCGACCTCGAGGGCCTCCGCCGCACCCGGCACCACCCGCGGAGGATCCAGGTCTTCCATGCGCAGGACGAGCTCGCCGCGCGCCGCGCGCGCGCGGGCCGCCGCGAAGATCGCGGTGGCGGCCCCGCCCAGGTGGAGCGGGCCCGTCGGTGATGGGGCAAATCGACCTCGATACATGGCGGGTTTTCGGCCGCGCACCGACTAAACACTCTACGCCGCGCCGAACGCAAGGTACGGCTCCGCCGTCCGTGAGAAGCGAGAGCCCCCTCCACGATTCGGCGCCCCCCGAGCCGCCCCCGAGCCAGCGCTGGGCGCTGCACACCGGGCTCTTTCTCGCCACGCTCGCGTCCCTCTTCCTCACGGGAGCGTTCTACGGAGGCCACGTGCCTCCGGGGGCGGACGCTGCGGCGGTGCTGCGCGCGCTCCCGACGGGCGCGCCGTTCGCGCTGCCGCTCATGGCCATCCTGCTCGTCCACGAGCTCGGGCACTACGTGGCCGCCCGGATCCACAGGGTGCCCGCGTCGCTCCCCTACTTCGTGCCGGCGCCGCTGCTCAGCCCCTTCGGCACGTTCGGCGCCCTGATCGTGATGCCGGATCGGATCCGGCGGCGCGATGCGCTGCTCGACATCGGCGCTGCGGGCCCCCTCGCCGGGCTCGTGGTGGCGATCCCCGTGGTCCTGGTCGGGCTCGGCACGAGCGAGGTCGACGTCCTGCCTGCCTCGTACCAGATGGAGGGACAGAGCCTGCTCTACTGGCTCTCCAAGCGGCTCGTCCTCGGCCCGATCCCCGAGGGGAGCGACGTGATGATGAACGCGACCGCCTTCGCCGGGTGGACGGGTCTCTTCGTCACGGCGCTCAACCTCCTGCCGATCGGGCAGCTCGACGGCGGCCACATCGCCTACGCCCTCGTCGGCCCAGCGTGGGACCGGTACGCGCGGTGGGTGCACCTCGGCCTGCTCGGGGTCTTCGCGCTGAACCTCGTGCAGTTCTTGGTCCCCACGCTGCGCACCGGCGGATCGATCGGGCAGGCGATCGGCAACTCGACGTTCTGGCTCCTCTGGTACGCGATCCTGGCGTGGATGCGTCGCCGCTCCGGGATGAACCACCCCCCCACCGATACCGGGTCGTTGTCCCCCGGTCGGCAGGCGGTGGCGGCCGTGTGCCTCGTGCTCTTCCTCTTGCTGTTCATGCCGACGCCCTGGGCGAGCTACGGCGAGGGCTGACGCCGTCAGGGCTTCGGCGGAAACTTCGCCGCGAGCGCCTTGCAGACGACCTCGGGGGCGTAGTGACCGACGTTGCCGCCGTGGCTGGCGATCTCCCGGACGAGGGAAGCGGAGATGAACCCGTAGTTGGCGCGGGTAGGGAGGAACACCGTGTCGACGGAGGGGTCCATGTCGGCGTTGGCGTGCGCGATCTGAAGCTCGTACTCGAAGTCCGTGGCGGCCCTGAGGCCCCTCACGATGACGCGTGCGCCGACCTTCTGGCAGTACTGGATGAGCAACCCGTCGAAGTGGTCGACGCGCGCGGTGGGGATCGGGCGGATGACCTCCTCGAGGAGCGCGACCCGCTCTTGAAACGTGAAGAGCGGGTGCCGCGTCGGGTGAACCCCCACGGCGACGATGACCTCGTCGAAGAGCTTGGCGGCGCGCTCGATGAGATCGAGGTGGCCCTGCGTGACGGGGTCGAAGCTCCCTGCGTACACCGCCGTCGTCTTCATCGATCACCCGCCGGGGCCCGGGGCGCCTCTCCCTCGTTCTTGGGGCTCCCCCCCGGAGGAGCGGGGGCGGGCGCCGGCGGCGCCTGCCCCTGGGACGGGCCCGCCACGCCCATCTGCTGCATCATCATGCGGAGCGCCGTGTCGTCCTCGAACCACATGGTCCGGCCCCCTTCGGCCAGCGTGACGCGATAGTTCGCCAGCACGAAGGCGCCGAGGACGCCGTCGACGTCCTGCCGGAGCCCCTTCTCGAGATCGGCGATGGACGTCGCGAGCGCCCCGTCGCCGAGCACCCCGGGAACACGCCGCAGCTCGAACGCGCCGAGCTTCAGCATCGGGACCACGCCCTCCTTGAGGTCGGGCGCCGCGTCCACCGGCGTGAGGGTGTTCGGCAGCACGCCCGCCTTGACCCAGCCCCGCTCGTCGAGGGCGATAGGAAACCGCAGGGCGCTGTCGATGAAGAGCGACGCCTTCGCGTCCTCTCCTTGGCCGATGGGCGTCGTCAGCATCATGCCGCCGCCGCGCGCGTAGAAGATGGGCACGCGGGTCGCGTGCGGTGGAGGCGGCGGCGCGTACGCGCGCGCGACGAACTGGTGCCCGGTGTAGTCGAACGTCGCGTTCACGCGGCGGAGGAGGTTCGATCCGATGAGGGCGCGGATCGGGGCGTTGAGCTCCTTGCTGAGCCCCGAAAGATCCTTGGTGAGCGCGGGGACGTCGCCGACCTCGAGCGCGCCTCCGAAGCGCACGGACACCCAGCTAGGCTCGGCGCGGGTGGCGCTGTCGATCACCATCTCCGCGATCCCGGTGGAGAGCATCGCCAGGACCTGCTCGCCGTCGAGCTCCACGGGGATCACGAGGAACGGCGCCGGGTTCACGTTCGCCATGTCGACGGCCGCGACCTGCGCACCGGAGAGCGTGAACGGCGTCCTCCCCTGGCCGCGGCGCGCCAGGACGGCGATGGGCTTGGCCCAGTCGTCGTGGACGTCGGGATCGTCGAGCATGGCCTCCAGCTCGTCGGCGGCGAGGGTGAGATCCCCTCGGTACCAGTGGGCTCTGCCGCGGATACCGCGCGCCTCGGAGCCCGGGATGTCCTTGAGCAGCCGCAGGGTCTCGTCGAACTCCAGCCGAGCGAGGGCGATGCGCCCGCCGAGCGTCCGGATCTCGTCGTCCTCGGGCGCGGCCGCTAGCGCCTTCGTCACGGCGTCGTGCGCGTCGTCCACGTGGCCGACGCCGAAATCCGACTGCGCGCGCTTGAACCACTTGTCGGCGACCTCCGGCCGAGGCGACGCCGCGGGTTGCGTGGCGCCGCACCCCGCGCCGAGCGGCACCGCCACCCCGAGGGAGGCGACGAGGAGGGCACGGCCGAGGACGAGGAGCAGGGAGCCGCTGGAGAGGGTGTGGCGCACGGGAGCCTTTCGAGTCGCGTCAAGCTGAGGCCGGCTCGACCGTGAGGATGCGGTCGGTCCGAAGCTCGCGCCTGCCTCGACCGGGAAGCAAATAGCCAATCGCGCGCGGGGGGTCGAGGTCGGAAGCGAGCTTCGTCACCACGAAGACCAGTTCGACCGGTTTCTTGCCGCTCGGCCGGTAGCGGACCCGGATGGGCAGGGCGCTCACGCGCGCGTCCTCCAGCATCCCGAGGATCACCGGTCGGGCGCGGCGCGACTCCACGACGGTGTGCCAGAGGTCCCTGGCGCTCTGCGGCTGCAGGGCGGCGACCAGTCGTTCGAAGACGAACCGCAGCGTGCAAACGTCGTCTCCGGCACGGTGCGCCCTGCCGACGGGCGCGCGCAGCTCCTTCGCGAGGAACGCCAGCGAGTGGCTCGGGAACGCGAACACCCGCCGCGAGAGCACCAGCGTATCGAGGAAGCAGGGGAGCTTGCGCTCCCGGCCCGCTCGCGCCAGCTCCGCCTCGAGGAACCGCACGTCCCAGATCGCGCCGTGGGCGACGAGCACGGCGCCGTCGAGCAGCGCCAGCACTCGATCCGCGACCGACGCGAAGGTCGGCGCCGACGCGACCGCCTCTGGGGCGATGCCGTGCACCGAGGGATCCCACGTGGTAGGCGGGCCCTCGAAGCGCACCAGGGTCTCGAGGCGTCCGACGACCTCGCCACCGACGACGCGCTCGACGCACACCTCGATCACCCGATCCTTCGTCGGGTCGAGCCCGGTCATCTCGAGGTCCACGAACGCGAGCGGCGCCTCCCCCAAGGGGAGCTCCCAGGCGCCCCCCGGGGGCGGCTCGGCGCCGTGACGCCCCTGGGTCACGGCTGGACCACGACGATCTCCAGGTCCTCGGTGCAGAAGGCCACGAGCTCCCAGCCACGCGCGACGCAGAGGAAGAAGTCGCTGCAGCCGGTGAGGCACGGGCTCGGGCAGGTCTCCGCCGCGACCGCGGGGCAGTCCGGCTCCTGGAGATCCGGCGTGCACCCAGGCACCTCGGCGGAGTGGTCGATCACCACGGCGTCGCAGCCCCCCGCACCGCCCGATCCCCCGCCCGAGCCCGCGGACGCCGACGTCACGGGGTTCAGCGGGCATGCCTCGGTCTGGCGCCAGGCCCCGTCCGCGCAGTCGTACAAGGCGGCGCAGTACGGGTCCTCGCACGTCCCGCCGCGCCCGATCGGGCAGCCATCCCCGGGGATTTCGCCGCAGAGCTTCAGCTCCGGCCCGTCGCAGCCGAAGACGGCCGCCAGACAGAGGACGAGCGCCGACCGAATCACGGCGCGGTCATACCGCTCCTTTCGGTGGGACGCAGCCCCGGCGTAGTATCGGCTGGCTCGCCGACCGAAACGAGGCCACCGCCCATGGTTCGCACCTGCCGCCCCTCTCGGACCTCTCGAAGGGCGGACGCATGGGACACGCCGCAGCCCAGAGGATGTCGCTGCTTGATCCACATGGCGAGCCATGTGAATTCGAGGGCCATGTCGACCGCCCGCGCCGCCGTGCCGTTCCTCTGGCTCGCCCTCTCCAGCTGTTCGCAAGGCGGGAGCCAGCCCAGCGAGCCGACGGACGGCTCCACGACCGCCGGCCAGACCGCGCCCGGCGCCGCGGGGGGCGGGCCATCGGCCGACCCGTCGGCGGCGGCGCAGCCGTCGACGGGAGACCCCTCCGTGGACATCACGAACGATCCGCCCGACGGCGGCGTGGTGATGAACAACGCGACGACGTCCAAGGACGCGGGCGCGAGCGACCGGATGAAGCCGATCCTCGACCTCGTGACGCAGAACCGCGACAAGTTCAGGGCTTGCTTCGACGAGTGGGGCAAGCAGAACCCCGGCCGCGAGGTGAAGATCACCTTGAGCATCAAGCTGAAGGAGTCCGGCGAGCTCATCACAGCAGCGTTCAAGGCCGACGAGAGCGATCTCGCGGACAAGAAGATGGAAGCGTGCATGGCGGGCGTCGTCGGGGGCATCAAGTTCCCGGCGTCCCCGAAGGGGATGGAGACGACCTACAACCACCGCTTCAACTTCAAGTCCCGCCCGTGATCACGCGGCCCACCTCCTCGTCTCCGGGCGACGATCCGCGCGCCCACCACGTGACGGGGAGGCCGTCGACGCGGCCTAGCTACCAGGGCCGCAACGCGTACGCCGAGCTCCTGCGGGATACGCGCGGCATGAAGCGCGAGCAGCAGCAGGCGCGCGACGCGTGGTTCGCGGCCCTGACGGCGGACAAGAAGGAGGAGCTGCTCTTCGAGCTCGAGATCCTGCTGAAGGGTCTCGCGTGCTTCGCCAACCCGCGCAACCACCCCGGACCTGGGCGCAAGCGCACCTTCGTCTCGCTCGACTTCAAGGACCACATGGTCCAGGTGCGTGACGGCGTGCTCCGGATCGTGCAGCTCGCGCGGGCGCTGCTCGGCGAGCGCGACCGCGCGTTCGTGTTCAACCGCTACCTCGAGACGGTCCTGCCCGAGGACAGCGCGCGCACGCGCCTGTCCCTGTCGTCGCTCGCGGAGCAGGGCACGCCCGAGGAGAGCCTCATCGTGATGCGGCACGGGCTCGCGAACGTGGTGGAGGTGATGAACGGCCTCCTCAAGCTCCCTCGGATCCCGTTTCGTCTCTTCTACTCGATGCTCGCGACCGCCATGCGCGAGTCGGCGCAGTCGACGTTCTTCAACCCACTCGCCGCGCTGGAGTTCCGGCCCGAGTTCGATCGCATCCCTTCGGGGCAGGTGCTCGAGCTCATCCAGGGGGTGACGGGCGAGCACGCGCACCGGCTCGTCGCGCTCAGCTTCCTCTCGCTGTTCCGCATGCTGCGGTACCTCCGCCTCCTCGACGCGATCGCGCTCGATCACACGGACCGTCGGGTCGGGGGACGAGCACACCTCGTCCTCAGCGTCCTGCGCAGCGACGCGCGGGCCCTCTCCGGCTACCTGAGGCGCCGCTCCGGAGGCCTCCTCGCGGACGGCTTCCAGCGGGATCTCATGAGGGTGCCCGCGACGCAGATCGGGCCTCGCTTCGACGAGCTCCGCGCCGAGGGCGACCGCCTCGTCGCGATGAAGGCCGCGCTCACGGGCGTGGCGGCGAACCTGCGGCTCGAGCTGCGGCGAACGTTCGAGCACGACCTCCCAGCCGTGGAGAAGAACCTCCCCGAGGCCGAGCTCCGAGCGCGCCTGCGCGACGTCACGAAGAACCTCCGCCCGGCGATCCAGAACGCGATCCTGTTCCTCGGCAAGTCGCTGCGCCGAGGCCTCGAGGAGGGGCAGGTGTTCGATGATCTCGCGGCACGCAGAGCGACCAGCGACCGTCTCCGCCGGGACATCTGGATGTTCGCGCAGATCGCGCGGGCCTTCGCGAGCAAGGCTCGCCACGCGGACCCCACGATAGACCAGTGGAGCAAGCTCCAGAGCTTCGCCTTCGTGCGGGAGTTCCTCGCGTACTTCCGCGCCATGGGCTACCCGCTGCTGCGCGTCGGCGACTACCCGCGGTTCGACGCCTTCATGAGCGCGATGAACGCGCTCAACGAGACCGATCTCCTCGACCCCCAGCGCCTGGGCATGGCCGTCTCCGAGTGCGACGCGTTCCACGAGTTCCTCGTGAAGCTCTTCGACGCCATCTCGGACCGCGAGGAGCTCAAAGAGACGCCCTTCGATCGCCAGGCGGCGGCTCGCGCCCTGCGCCTCTACCTCGGCGACTAGTCCCCGGCCCAGCCCTCCTCGAAGCGCGCGTCACGCCCGCTCGCCCGCGCGCGCACAAAGCACGAAAAGTGGCCACCGGTTCAACCGGTGAGCCACTTTCCTTGCCCCCGTCGTTCGGGTCCAAGCAATCCAGCCGCGGCCCCGCGCTCTTCGGCGCGAGTGGGGAGCGTCAATGCCCGCGTGGGGCAACCGCCTTGCGGCGCGCTCCGATGGCTCGGTGCCTCTGCTCAGCAGCAGAGCGTCGATCGCGGTCGCCCCCCGAGAGGGTACGAACGAGCGTACTTCTTAAGCCCGCGATCTCGAGTCGTGAGACCCCAGCCTACCGCGACTGGAAACTACCTATTCGGACTCGTCCGACGAAGCCGCCGCAGGTGCCGGCGCCGCTGGGGCGGGCGCGGCCTTCGCCTTGCGGGGCGCAGCCTTGCGGGCGGCCTTCTTCTTCGGTGCGGCCTTGCGCTTCGGAGCGGCCTTCTTCGCGCCCTTCTTGGGGGCCTTCTTGGCAGCGCGCTTCGGAGCGGCCTTCTTGGCGGCCGACTTCTTCGGCGCCGCCTTCTTGGCCTTCGCGACCTTCGACGCCTTGCCTGCGGCCGGCTTCTTCGCGGTCTTGGTCCCCTTCTTCACTGCCTTCTTCGCGGTCTTCTTAGCAGCCATCTGCGTCCTCCTGTGACGCTGCGCTTGTGCTCTTCGGCATCGCTCGCGCCGCCCCTCGCGCCTTCGAACCAGTCGACTTCGCGCCAGGCGGGGCGTTTCTCATTTTCGCTAGAATTCGCCGAGGAACCTCATGTGCAGCAACAGACGTTGCACGACGTATATTGCCACGCATGGGCACAGTCAAGGAAATTTTTTCGAGGCTGAAATTGGACGGTCCCGAGTCCTCGGAAGAAGGCTCCGCAAGCGTTGCGTGGGGTTGAACGGGAGCGCAGCTTGGGCAGTTCGAGCCTCGTCAACTAAACCATTGACTCTCTCTGTCATCCGTGCGTCAGCGCGATTCATGAAGGCCGAGAGGCCCCCCGGCCCCCCCCTAGGTGGGGCTTGTGTCCCGCCAGGCAGGTCGCATACCGTCCCCGGCCGGCCCGCCTTGGGCGGCCAGGAGGAAGAGCATGCTCAGAGGTCGTAGGACAGGGGGGTTGCTGCTCGCGACCCTGCTTTTCGCGTTCGGCGCGGGGTGTGGCCCCAGCCAAGACGAGTACGACGCGAAGGTTCGCGAGGCGAATGACCTGAAGAATCTCCTCGCGGCGGAGCAGGCCAAAGCGAAGCAGGTCGCCGCCGAGCTCGCCGATCAGAAGGCGAGGGTGGAGCAGCTCAAGGAGAAGCTCCGAGAGGCCGGCGTGGATATCTCGAACCTGAACGCCAACATGGAGCAGCAGGCGCGGGCGCTCGAGGACTACAAGAAGCGCGCCGAGCAGCTGGAGGCGATCCGCCAACGCTTCGAGCTGCTGCGCAAGAAGCTCGACGAGCTCACCAAGTTCGGCCTCAAGGTGCAGATCCGCAAGGGCCGCATCGTCATCCAGCTCCCCGGCGACGTGCTCTTCGATTCGGGCCGCGAGACCCTGAAGAAGGAGGGCAAAGACATCCTGCTCAAGGTCGCGGACGTCGTGCGCAACGACAAGGGCCTCTCGTCGCGGACGTACCAGGTCGCGGGTCACACCGACAACCAGCCCTTCAAGGGCGGGTTCAAAGACAACTGGGGCCTGAGCGCGATGCGTGCCCGCGAGGTGCTCGTGTTCCTCATCTCGCCTCCCGGCAAGGACAACAAAGAGGGCGGCGGCCTGAACCAGAACAACTGGTCCGGCGTGGGCTACGGCGACACCGATCCGGTGGAGAACAACGCCACGCCCGAGGGACGTCAGCAGAACCGGCGCGTCGAGCTCGTCATCATGCCGAACGTCGAGGAGATGATCGACCTCAAGGCGATCACCAAGTGAGGGCCCGGGGCGGGCGCTCCGGTTCGTGACGGCCGCCCCCGTGCGTCTCGCCTCGATCGACATCGGGACCAACTCGGTCCTCTTGACCGTGGCCGAGGCGGGACCCACGGGCCTCCTCCCGGTCGTCGAGCGCGCCACCATCACCCGCCTCGGAGAGGGCGTCGACCGCACGCGCGCCCTCTCGGAGGCGGCAGTGGAGAGGACGCTCTCGTGCCTCGCGGCCTACGCCGAGGTGCTCCGCGCCGAGGGCGTCGCGCGCGTCGAGGCGGTCGGGACCAGCGCGATGCGGGACGCGGCGGGGGGCGCCACCTTCGTCGAGCGCGCCGCGGAGCTGCTCGGCGCCGCGCCGCGGGTCATCTCCGGCGAGGAGGAGGCGCGGCTCACGTTCACGGGAGGCCTGTCCGGCCTCACGCTGGACGGCGACGGCGCCGCGCTGGTGTTCGACGTCGGCGGTGGCAGCACCGAGCTGATCCTCGGGAGGGCCTCGCCGCCCCACATCGAGAGCGCCCGCAGCCTCGACATCGGGAGCGTGCGGCTCACCGAGCGCCACGTGCGCTCGGATCCTCCTTCTTCGCAGGAGCTCCGCGCCCTCGACGACGACATCGCCGCGGCGCTCCGAGGTGCCGTCCCCACCGGGACGCGCGCCCTGGTCGGCGTCGCCGGCACCGTCACGACCATGGGCGCCATCGCGCGCGGCATCGACCCGTACGATGCCCGCTCCGTCCACGGGCTGCGCCTCGGCGCCGACGAGGTGCGAGCGGTCGCGCGGCGCCTCGCGGCGCTTCCGCTCGCGGAGCGATGCGCTCTGCCCGGCCTCTCGGCCAAGCGAGCCGACGTCATCGTCGCGGGCGCTCGGATCGTCACCGCCGTCCTCGACGCGAGCGGCGCCGCGGCGCTCGTCGTGTCGGACCGGGGCGTGCGCTGGGGGCTCCTGCACCGCATGGCCGCGAGCGCCTGATCCCGCCCCCGCGGGGGCCCGAGCAAGGGGCAGCCCGCCGAGAGGCGTTGACAGCCCTTGGGCTGCCAAGTAGAGTGCGCGCGCTTGGCGCAAAGTGCGCTAGGCGCTCCTCACGAGCCGACGAGCCTCGTACGCCCTCAGATAGTCTCGGGGCGGACCCGGCCGTCTGATTCGCACCGCTCGGTGCGAGTCTCGGGCCTCCCCTCATGGGGCAGGCCCGTTCCCGTTCCCGCGCCGGATGCCCTCCGGCGAAGGAATGGAACTCGAGAGGCCACTGTTCGAGCTACACGTGCAATCCACCCAAAGCCAACGGACCAAGGCTAGGTCCCCCGCGCTGAAGTCGGCCGGGAAGCAATCCGCCAAACCGTCGATCCGGGCGGCGTCTCCGGCTCGCCCGGCGCGCGCGGCCTCGAGGACGCGGGACGCGGGTTCCAAGGCGCCGGCTGCGAAGCCGGCGCCGCCCGCCGCGAAGGGGACTCGGACGCCAGCGCCGCGTCGCAGCCCTCCTCCGGCGCCGGCTCGACCCGCTCCGGCGAGCAACCCTGCGTCGCTCCCCACCGCCGCCGGTCGCACGGAAGCGGGGGCGAGCTCGCTCCCCGAGTCGCGCGGCAACGAGCGCGAGATCAACGAGGCCAGCATGCAGCCGCAGACGATCGTGCAGTTCAAGGTCGGAGACAAGGCCGTGTACCCGCGAGGCGGCGTCGCGGAGGTCATCGGGATCGAGGAGCTCGACATCGCCGGGACGCGCCAGCGCTTCTACGTGCTTCGTCTGCTTCAGAACAACAGCAAGATCCGCGTGCCGGTGGGGAACGCGAGCGCCGTCGGCCTCCGGCAGCTCATCAGCGAGCAGGAGATCCTGGAGGTGTTCGACATCCTCAGGGAGCGCACCATCGCGTTCGACAAGCAGACGTGGAACCGGCGGTACCGCGGCTTCATGGAGAAGATCAAGACGGGGTCGATCTACGACGTCGCCGAGGTGCTTCGGGATCTCTACCGGCTCAAGACGGACAAGCAGCTCTCCTTCGGGGAGCGCAGGATGCTCGACGAGGCCCGCTCGCTCATCGTGAAGGAGATCGCCATCGCGCGTGACCAGACCGAAGAGCAGGTGAAGACGGAGATCGAGTCCATCTTCCTCACGAACTAGCGGGGCCCCCCTGACCAGGCGCGCCAGGTCGGGGGACGCCTCGCTCGGCGCTTCTTGGGTCGGGGAGCCGCTGGTATCGTGGCGCGTGCCGCGAGGCTGAGCCCGGCGGCCACTCCCATGCGAAGGCTCCTTCTGCTCCTGGCGGTGCTCGCCCTGTGCCTCCCTGGCGTGGGGCTCGCGCAACCCGTCGCGCCCACCGGGTCCGCGTCCGCCGCTCCCAGCGAGGAGCCGTCGGCCAGCGCCGCGCCCACGGTGGCCCCCGCGCCGGCCCCGCCGCCACCCGCGCCGTCGGCGACCGCGTCGTCCTCCGCCTCGGCGGTGCCGCCCGAGCCGACGCCCGAGCCGGCGCCCCAGGCGACGTCCGCTGCGCCCGTCCCCGAGCCGCCCGCGGCCGCAGATCCGCCGCCCGCGGAGGTCCGCGTAGGGGAGACCGTCGCGTTCGTCGTCCGCGTCCGGTCCGGGGACCAGTCTCCGGCACAGCGCGCCGCTGCGGCGTCGAAGGCGCTGAAGGACGCGCTCGGTTCGTCCACACCCGACGACGTCCACGTCCAGCGATCGGGCGACGCCGCGATCGTCTACGTGGGGCGCACGCCGGTCGTACAGCTGACCGCCGCGGACGCCGCGAGCGCCGGCGACGCGTCGCTGGAGGTCCACGCCGACTCGGTCGTCGCGCGGATCAAGGTGGCCATGCAGGCGGAGCAGCAGCGCTCGGCGCTCGCGAGCCGAGTGTTCGCCATCTGCCTGGTCGTCTTCTTCGCGGTCGTCGTGCTGTACCTGTGGCGTCGCATCGGGGACTTCGCGGAGCGCGCGAACGGCTGGTTGGAGGACAACCCGCACCGGATCCCCGAGGTCCGGGTGCGCACGTTGACGCTGCTGAACCCGGCGGCGTTCCGCAGCGCACTGGCGCTCGCGATATCCGTGGGGAAGTGGGTCGGCCAGCTCGCGCTCGTGTACCTGTGGCTCTTCACGGCGCTGTCGCTGTTCGACGCGACTCGCCCGTACACCGGGCGAATCAACGCGATCATTCTCCAGCCGTTCTTGGACCTCGCCTCGCGCATCGCGGGCTCCTTGCCGATCACGGTGGTGGTGGCGATCGCGGTCCTCGTGGTGGCGATCGTGTTTCGCGTCGTGGGCCTCTTCTTCGAGAGCGTCCGGGACGGGACGACCGATCTCGAGTGGCTCCCGCCCGAGCTCGCGAGGCCGACCAGCGTCCTCGTCCGGGCCGGGCTCGTCCTCGTGACGCTGATCTTCGCGGCCCCCGTCCTCACGGGGCACCCGGGGGGCGCGCTCGCCACGGCTGGTACCCTCGGGCTCGCGACGCTCGCGCTGGCGTCTACTCCGCTCCTCGCCTCCTGTGTCGTCGGCGTCGTCGTGGTGTACGGGCGGCGCGTGCGGATCGGCGACCACGTGGCCGTGGGGGACAGGGCAGGTCGCGTCGTCGACGTCGGCCTCGTGGACATGACGCTCACCGACGCCCACGGCCTCGAGACGCGGATCCCGCACCTCGTGCTGGTCCTGCATCCCTTGCGCGCGCTCGGGCAGGCGCCCCGGGTCAGCGTCCGGATCGAGGTGCCGCCAGCCACCGCGGGGCCTCTGCTCCTCGACGCGCTCCTGACGTCCGCCGCCACCGCCGGCGCCCACGCGCGCGCGGAGATTGAGCGCATCGGCGTGGACAAGGTCACCATCGACGTGAGCGTCGAGAGCGACGACCGGAACGCACGCCACAACCTGCACCTGCTCGCGCTCGAAGTTCTGGGGTCGGCCGCGGGTCGAGGCGCAGGGCCCGCCCCGTGAGCCCGGTCGTCATCCTGATGGGCCTGTTCGCCGTGGCCTACTTCGGGAGCATGCTCATCGGGGGGCGGGCGATTCGAGGGTTCGGGCTGCCCTCCGGCACGGAGTTCCTGCTGCTCGGCATCTTCTTGGGTCCGGAGTTCCTCGGCGTCATCACCCGGGAGGGGTTGGAGAGCTTCGAGCCCCTGGTCATCTTCGCGCTCACCTGGCTGGGCCTGACCATCGGGCTGTCCTATGGCTACGTCGGCGAGCGGCGCGTGCCGGGGAGGAGGCTGCTCGCGGGCCTCGGCTTGGCGGCGCTGAGCCTCATCGCCGTCGGAGGCTCGGTGGCGCTCGCCGCCTCCCTCGTGACCTCGCTCCGGGGAATCGACCTCGCCATCCTCGGGCTCGGCGCGGGGGCGGTCTCCGCCGAGACCACCCGCCACGCGGTCCGGTGGGTGACCGAGCGGTTCGAGACGTCGGGCGCGCTGTCCACCCTGGTCGCCGACGTCTGCGAAGCGGACGACGTCGTGCCGCTCACGGCGCTGGCGATCCTGTTCGCGCTCGTGCCCCAGGAGGACGCCGTGGTGCTCCCGCTCCCCGTGGGCGTCCTCGTGCTCGCGACGCTGGCCGCGGGCGGCGTGATGGGCGCCACGTGCGCGGCCCTCGCCGACATCGAGCCGCGCATGAGCCAGCGCTGGGGCATCGTGCTCGGCACCACGCTGATGGCCGCCGGTACGTCGATGCGTCTCGGCCTCTCGGCGATGAGCGCGACGTTCGTCATGGGGGTCACCGCTGCGTCGCTCGCCAAGAGCCGAAGGGCGCTCCGAAAGATGATCGCCACGACGGAGCGGGCGGTCATGCTCCCGGCGTTCGTGCTCGCCGGGGCGTACGTGACGGTGCCGACCGTGAGCGGCCTCGTCCTCATCGTGGCGGTCGGCGTCGCCGCGCGGACGGCCTCCAAGCTCGTCTCGGGCCAGCTCGTCGTCCGGAGCGCGGGGGCTGCCTCCGCCGGAGGCTCCCTCGGGCTCGGCCTCATGCCGGCCGGCATCCTCACCATGGCCGTGGGCCTCGCGTGCGCGCTGCGGTTCCCTGGCACCCTCGGGCACACGATCCTGGCCCTCGCCACGGTGCACGCGGTCCTCGGCGAGATCGTCGGCCCCGCCATGCTGCGACGTGCGCTGCGGATCGCCGGTGAGATCCAGCTCGCGGGGGCGACGCCCATGCCGGACGCGCCGAGGCACCGGTCCCGCGGCTCGAACGTCACGGAGCCCACGCGGCCGACCTCGCGCGCGGCGCCGCACGCGCGAGCGTCCCGACCTCGCGAGGGTGAGCCGTGAGCGAGGCGATCTCCAAGGGCGCGAGCGTCCGGGTGGTCCAGGCCGCAGCGCTCATCGTGGTCCTGGGCGTCCTCGTGCTCGCGACCCAGCTCGCTCCCGAGGCGCGGAGCGTGGTCGGCACGATGGCGGGGCTCGGCGTCCTCCTGCTCGCGGGGACGCTGATGAGCGAGCTCGCGGAGATCGTTCGCCTGCCCCACCTCTCGGGGTACCTCGCGGCCGGGGTTCTCGCCGGCCCCCACGCGCTGAAGCTCGTCGACCACGAGACGGTGGTCCGTCTGCAGCCCATCAACGGACTGACGCTCGCGCTCATCGCGTTGGCGGGGGGCGCCACGCTCAGGATCGAGATGGTCGTGCGGCTCTCTCGATCCCTCCTCTGGGCGACCGTATGCCAGAGCGTCGTCGTGCTGGTCGGCGTCGGCGCCGTGTTCTACTGGCTGGCCCCGATCACGCCCTTCGCCGCGCTTCCGTCGGAGGAGATCCTCGCCATCGCCCTCTTGTGGGGTGTGCTCGCCGTCTCTCGAAGCCCCACGGCGCTCCTCGCTCTCTTCGCCCAGCTCCGTCCCCGCGGACCGCTCACCGACTTCTCTCTCGCGTTCGTCATGTTCTCCGACGTCGTCGTGATCCTGATGATGGCCGTCGCCGTCGCGCTCGTCCGCCCGATTCTGGAGCCTGGGGTCGACATCACCCTCTCCAACGTCGGCATCTTGGGTCACGAGATCCTCGGCAGCGTGGCGCTCGGGGTCACGCTAGGCCTCGGGTTCAGCGTCTACCTGCGGCTCGCCGGGAAGAACCTCCTGCTCGTGTTGCTCCTGCTCGGTGTCGGCATGTCGGAGTTCCTACGCTACATCCAGTTCGACGCGATGCTCGCGTTCCTCGTCGCCGGGTTCGTCGTCGAGAACTTCAGCGGGCAGGGCCCGAAGCTCTTGCGTGGGATCGAGAACACGGGCGCGGTCGTCTTCGTCATCTTCTTCGCGGTCGCCGGCGCCGAGCTCGACCTGCGTGTGGTCCAATCTCTGTTCCCCGTCGCGTTGGCGTTGTGCACGGCGCGAGCGCTGACCACGTGGTGGGCAGCGCGGCTCTCGAGCCGGTTCGCCGAGGACGAGCCGAGCGTGGCGCGTTGGGGCTGGACCCCGATGATCTCGCAGGCCGGTCTCACCCTCGGCCTCTCGTTGGTGGTGGTGCGGGCCTTCCCCACGATCGCAGACGCGTTCCGGTCCATCGCGCTCGCTGCGGTCGCGGTGAACGAGATCGTCGGCCCGGTGCTCTTCAAGCTGGCCCTGGACCGTACCGGCGAGACGCGCGCGGGCGACGAGCCGGAGGCGCCGCTCTCCGCGGGGTGAGGCTCCCACCCTACCGCCGGTGCTGCCCCTCGCGCGGGAGGACACGGACGGGCGCCAGCGGGGGCAGGTCGACGTGGACGCGCCAGCCCCCGTCCTCGTACACGCAGGGGATCTGCGCGCGCTCCTCGGGCAAGAGCCCGACGGCGGTCACGACGGCGTACGGCCCCTCGATGCGGGCCGACAGCTCGCGCGCCTCGAAGCGCGACACGTAGCTCGCCGGCGCGATCATCAGCTCGGGCTCGATCCGCTTGCCGCTCGCGGCGCTGAACCGATCGGCGCGCGCGGCGAGGTTCTCTCGCGCGGAGCGAGAGAGAAGGCCGAACGCGAGCTTCGCTTCGGCGGGGTCGCCGTCGTGGTACCGGGCGAGGTGGAGGCTGAGCTCGCGGACAGCGCCCTCCGGGGTCGCGTCCGGCGACGGGCGCGAGCAGCCCGCGGCGACGGCGGCGCAGAGCACGGCCAACCGGAGCGTCGTCCCTCGTACCACCACGCGACCGATACCTCGGCGTCAGCCCCCCGTCCAACGGCGCAGGCGTCAGCCCCGAAACGTCTCACGGAGCGCGTCGATCTGGCGAAGCGCCTCGTACAAGACGATGGAGACCGAGTTGGCGAGGTTGAGCGACCGCACGCCGCCGGCCGTCGGGATGCCGAAGACGGAGCCCTCGTGGCGCTCGAGCAGGTGGTCCGGGAGGCCGGTGCTCTCCTTGCCGAAGACGAGCGCGTCGCCCGGACGAAACGCCGCGTCGAGGTAGCTTGCCGGACCGAACGCGGAGAAGAGCCGCAGGCGACAGGCTGCGTGGGCGTGGGTGAAGTGGTCGAGGTCCGTGTGCTGCTCGAGCTCGACGAGGTGCCAGTAGTCGAGCCCCGCGCGCCGCACCGCGTGCTCGTCGATGCGAAAGCCGAGGCGGCCCACAAGGTGCAGCGGGCTCCGCGTCGCCGCCGACAGGCGCGCGACGTTGCCGGTGTTCTGAGGGATCTCTGGCTCGACGAGGACGATCCTGAGGGGGGGCGCGACGGGGGCGAAGCGCAGGCGGCCGCGCTCCACGCCGGCCGTCACGACGCGCCGCGGGCGGGCAGCGCGTGGCCCGCCTCCTTGAGGGCGGCGCGGAACACGGTCTCCTCGCGTTTCGCGCCCTCGAGGTGCTCGAGCGCCCGCTTCAGGTTGCCGTCGAGCGCTCCCTGCGCGGCGCGCTCCACGTGGTTCAGGGCCAGGAGCAGGTGCGGGTGGGCCTTGGCGACGGTGGCGGGGACGTCCATCTTCGCCGCGGCGCGCGCCCGCGCCTCGGCGACGACCTGCACGACCCGCGCGACCTCCTTGTCCGTGAGGCTCGCTCGAAGCGCCGCGGCGTCGCGGCCGTTGCCCGAGAGCAGGAGGGCCGCGCGGGTGAGGTAGCTCCCGCCCCAAGCGGGGCGCGCGACCCAGGCGGCGGCGATGGACGCGCCCGCGGCGAGGAGAGCCCGTCGGTGCATCAGGCCCCCTTACTCCTCCTTCGCCAGCGCCAGAAGCCCCTGCCGCGCCGCCTCTTGCTCCGCCATCTTCTTCGAGCGGCCCCTGCCCTCCCCGAGCGCGCGCCCCAGCGCGTCCACCCGGACCACGAACTCGGGCCGGTGATCGGGCCCTGTCGTGGCGAGGAGCTCGTACCGAGGGGAGCTGCCGCCCAGCCCCTGCACCCGCTCTTGCAGCTCGCTCTTCGGATCGCGCCCCGCCTCGACCTCGGCGCGGCCGAGGATGGTCTCGACCAGCGCCCGCGCCGCGTCGTGGCCACGATCGAGGTACACGGCCCCGATCACCGCCTCCACGGCGTCGGCCAGGATGCTCGGCTGATCGCGCTCCCCGGCGGCGTCAGCCCCCTTCCCCATCGACAGGGCGCTGCCGAGGTCCAAGCTGCGCGCGAACGCCGCGAGGGCGTCCGTGCTGACGAGCTTCGCGCGCATGAGGGAGAGCTGCCCTTCCCGCGCCGTCGGGTGGCGCAGCACGAGCGCCTCGGACACGAAGACCTGCAGCACGGCGTCCCCCAAGAACTCGAGCCGCTGGTAGTCCTCCGCCCCGTGGGCCTTGCGCTCGTTGGCGAAGCTGGGGTGGGTGAGCGCCTGGGCCAGGTGAGGCAGGTCCACGCCCCCGAGGAGCTCGACGAGCGCAGCGGGCAGCGCGCTCACGGACGACCGGCGACGGGCGGCTCGGCGCCGTGACGACCAGCGATCGCCTCCGTCTCGCGCGCCATCTCCTCGTCCAGCCGCGTGGTCCCGCCCGCGTCGTGCGTGGCCCAGCCGACGCGGACGCGACGGTACCCGACGAAGAGGTCTGGGTGATGGTCCCGGCGCTCCGCCGCGATCGACACGGCCACGGCGAAGGCGACGCCATCTCCGTACGCAGGGAACGTGAAGGTCTTCTCGAGGAGGGACTCCGAGGCCGCCCAGCCGGGCAGGGCCGCGGTCAATCGGGTCAGGTCGTCAGATCCTAGGCGTTCGCGGCTCACCGGGACTCCTGCGCCGACGGCGTGAGGGCTGGCCCGGCGCGACCTCAGGCTACCATGCCTGGGAACCGGGAGGCCGCTCAGGCTGTCCCAGCCCCGTGAGCTATGCTTCCTGGACCTCGATGAGGACGCTGGTCGCCTGCCCGTTCTGCCGGGAGATGTTCGAGCCGGGCGAGGCCAAGCTGTGCCCCGAGTGTGGGGTCAAGCTGGCCCGGCTCGAAGATCTCCCGAAGACCGAGGTCTACGCGGACGAGCTGGAGGAGGAGACCCCGCCCGACGAAGAGATCCTGCCCTGGACCTACCTCGGTCGCGGTCGGGGCGCCCTCATCGCCGTGGCCATCGCCGGGATCGGCGCGTTCTTCCTGCCTTGGGCGGACCTGCTCTCCCCGGAGCGGAGGGTGCTCAGCGGGGCGGATTTCGCCAGCTTCTTGGGGTGGATGTGGGCGCCGATGGTGGCCTGGATGGTGCTCATCCCGCTCGTGCTGTCGAGGCGGAGCGTCTTCAAGATGCGCGGCGCCCGGGTCGCGGTCGCGTTCCTCTGCGCGATGGTCGTCATGACCGTCGCCGTGCGTCTCGTGTTCCCTCCCCGTGGCACGACGCTCGATCCCATCAACCTGGAGTGGCGCGCCGGGGCTTGGCTCACCCTCGCGCTGGGACTCGGCGGCCTCGGGCTCGCGGCGCGCTTTGGCGGGCGGCTCGACGAGCTCTCGACCCGGGCCGTGCGGCGCCCCGATAGCCAGACGCTCCACTGAGCGTGGCTACCGTCAGCGGAGCCCGCCCGGCCCTTCCACGGGGACCGGAGACGCGTGGCGCTTGCTGCGCGGCAGCACGCCCGGCCGCTTCGCCTTCTCGACGTCGCCCTGCGCGGTGACGCTGACCATGTCGCAGAGCTCCACGTTGAGCTCCTTCAGGTGCGCCGGGCGCAGGCTCGCGAGCAGCTTCTCGACGGCCTCGCGGACGCGCTGATCGACGAGGGCGGCCCGAATCGCGGGCGCCTCGAGCTCGAGGGGGCGCGCCATGGCGCGCATCGTCTCCCGCTTCCAGACCACGGACCAGCGTGAGCCCTCCTTGACCGGCGTAGGGACCAGCTCCCCATCCTTCACCTTGTCGGCCGCGGCGAACAAGGCGGGGTCGGCGTGGGCGTCATGGTCCGAGCCGCCGCCGTCCGCGGCGAGCAGGCCGAGGTTGCCGCCTCGCAGGTGGGTGGTCTTGTCGAGGGAGCGCTCCCGCGCGAGCTCGTTCCACTTCTTGGGATCGGGCGGTGCGGCCCCGAGCTCCGCGATGACCTCCTTCGCGTCGTCCTCGCTCGCGAGCAGGATCCGATACACGCGGATCCGCTTGGGCGCGGTGAACTTCTGCGCGTGCAGGTCGTAGTACGCCTTCACGTCGGCGTCGGACACCTCCGCGCCCTCCTTGCGGAGCGCGTCGAGGAGCGTGGAGCGGAGCACCCCGAGGAGCCGGTCCCGGATGTCCTTCCGCTTGTCGAGCCCGCGCGCCTTCGCCTCCTCCGACAGGATGGCCTCGCGCACGAGCACCTGCTCCAAGAACGCGCGGCGGATCTCCTCGGGGGTGGTGCCGAGCTTCGCGAGCGACGGCCGCGGGGTCTCGGCAAGGCGTTGCTCCAGCTCCGCGACCGTGATGACGGCGCCGCCGACGCGGGCCACGACGGTGTCGTCACGGGCGGGCGCGGGCTGGGCCACCGCGAGCGACGGGCCGAGCACGTCCGACAGCGAGGCGAGCGTCGGTGCCGCCTGGACCGCACGGTCGGACGACGTCCCTGCCTGCCAGGAGGCACCGAACGCCACGCACGCCACGCCCAAGCCGACGAGCGGCGCGACCCTACGCATGGGCTTGCACCACGCGACGGAGGTACGCGGACGCTCGACGGGGGTCAAGCCGCCCTCGTACCGCCCTCTCCGCGCGCTGCGCGCCGGGCACTGACGGGGCCTCGGGCGGCGCGCGCCGAGCCCGCCCCCTTCGCGCCAGCAGCGTCCGCGCCAGCGGACGGACCGAGCACGACCCGCGCTCTCCGCAACGTCGGGAGATCGATCCCGACGAACTGGTAGGCCGCCGCCGAGAACCCGTAGGCGGCCTGGAGCCGCCTCACCCCGTCGATCACCGCGTCCGACGCTTCTACAGCGCGAGGGGGCTTGCACGCTTTCTTGATCGAGGCGACGGGCTCACCCAGATCGAGCAGCGCCTGGACGCGGAGCAAGACCTCGAGCGGCTTCAGCGCCTGTCCGGTCGAGCGCAGCGCCCCTTGGCGAAGCTCGTCGAGCAGCCGACGCCGCCGCTTCTCGGTCCTGCCGTCGGTCTTGGCGAGGCCGTGCTGACCCACCAGCAGGTCGTTGAAGCGCCGGCCGGCCCGGCGCGTCAGGACCACGTCGGCGCTGCCCCGGCGATTGTCGGGGCGGCGCGCGTGCTTCGGCTTGTCTGCGGCGGGCATGAGGAGCCCAGGATAGCGCACGACGAGCACACCTTCACGCTCAGAGCCCCTGGTTCGACGCACTCAATCGTCGTTTCGGCCGATCTCAGAGGGAGCAGTGAAGGCTCGGGGGGAGCTTCCGCGACAGATCCGGCCGGCATCCGCCGAAACGGCGGGAAGACCGCGGTGACGTCTCGGCTGAACCGGCGACTGTCGGCTCGGCACTTCCTCGGTCCTCGTCCGCCGGACTCACGCTGGGCGGCAGTAGCGCCACGCCGTGAGCGCCAGGAGCAAGACGATGAGCGGCAAGGCCACCCGAAAGAAGCCGACCAGCTCGCTGCCGAGCGCGCCGAGCGCCCTCCGGGTGAGCTCCGACCGGCCCACGATGCGGACGTGCTCCGCGGCGATGACCGCCCGCTCCTCGTCGTCCATCGGGTCGTCGCCCCGGAGGAAGTGCAGGTGATGCTCGATCTCGTGCTCCACGGTCTCTTCGATCTCGGCGCGGACGTCGAACGATGAATCCACCCGCGCCTGCTCCAGGAAGGATCGGTAGAAGATCCGAACCTCGGGCGCCTGCGCCGACGGCAGCGTGGCGTCGGGCCCGGAAGGCGGCGTGTAGCAGCCGAGCAGCGGCTCGCCGCCGTCATCGCAGGCGGGGACGTCGTAGTCCACGATGACGGGGACGTTGCGGACGCGCGCCTCGGCGAACACGCGGCGCTTCGCGGCCCGCACCCAGGACGCGAACGTCTCCTCGCTCGGAAAGCCCGGCGGAGCGCGGCCGGGCTCGTCCGGGAGGAACGGCGGGGCCACCGCGTCGAGCTCACGGTCCGAGGGCACGGGCAGCTCGTTCCGCGCACCGCACGAGCACCGCACGTGCGCCGTGAGGCGCCGTGAGTAGTGTGCCGCCTCCCAGAGCGTCGCGATGGCCGTCCAGGCGCGGTCGTCCGCTCGACCGAGGGCGCGCGCGATGTCGCCGGCCTTGCGTGACCTGCCGAGCGCGACGACGCCGAGCGCCACGACCACGGCGCGGGACAGCGAGAGCGGCGCGCGTGCCTGCGCGAGCAGCGCCACGTCGGCCACGGTCCGCGGCGCGAGGCGGATGCCGCGCGCGATCCCGTCGGGGGTGAAGATCGCGGGGATGGCGTGGCGCTCGGAGAAGGCGAAGGGTGCGTCGAGGTCGGGGTCGTCGAGCTCGCCGTCCAGCAGCGGCCCCGGCTCGAACGCCGACGACGCAACCACCCTCAGGACCTCGCCGCAGTTCATGCAAGGGAGCTCGCGCGCCGCCTCGTCGAAGAGCCCGCAGCGCGTGACCACGGCGCGGAGGGCGTGGGCGTCGCGGAGGGACAGCTCGCTCCACACGAGCGGGTTCCCGTCCCGTCGGCGCAAGGCCCCCGGCGTCCCCAGCACCTCGAACGCCCGCGCGATCGGCGCGCCTGCGCGAGCGACGCGCGCCGCGGCTTGCAGGCAGGCTCCGTCCACCTCGATACGCACCCCAGACGGCAGCGTGAGCTCGCGCGGGATCTCGTGGGCCAGGGGTCGGGGGGCGCGCGCCAGGTCAGGAGGTCGGGTTCGGTCGGCCACGCGGTCGTGCGTCTCGGTGACTCGGCGCCGCGTGAGCTCAGCGCCGGAAGAGCCGCTTCAGCAGCCCTGGCTGCGCGGTCGCCTTGGGGGGCACTGTCTTCGACCGCAGATCGGCGGCTGCCTCCGCGTTGCCGGGGTCGAGCTCCAGCACGCGCTCCCAGTCGCGCTGCGCTCCCGCGTCATCGCCGAGCTTCTTGCGGATGCGCGCGCGCACGAGCCGCGCGACGGGATCAGCGTCCTTCTGTCCGATCAGCTCATCCAGCTCGATCGTGAGCGCCTTGAGATCCGGCTGAGGCTCGAGGGACCGCGACCACGCGTGCAGCACGACCAAATCCGCCCACTCGGGGCCCTGTGCGTTGCCCTCCTCCTCGAGACGCCGCCGCCCGAGGAGGCAGATCTCGGCCGCCGTGGACGGGTCCCGCTCGTCCATCTTCTCGCGGGCGAGCTTGAGCAGCGCCGCGTGGGTGAGGCCGCGAACGGCGTCGGCGATGAGGCGCCGCGAGGACTCTTCCCCACCGGAGGGCTCGTCGAGGATGGGCTCGGCGGCGGCCGCGGGGCTGACGACCTCCGACAGCGGCGTCGCCTCCGCACCGACCAGCGACGGATCCGGCGCGGCGCCCGGAGAGGACGCGGCCCCGGCGGACGCGGGCGCCGCGTCGACGGCGGGCCGCAGGCCCGAGTCTCCCGGCGAAGAGGGTGGCGCGCCGTCATCCCGAGGGATCAGCGCCCGCCCCCGGACGCTGACGACTCGGTTCACGCGATCGCCCTCGGGCACCGGCGCGTCGAGCGCCACCCCGAGGCGGTGCGCCTTCGATTGCAGCCGGACCTTCGCGACGCTCTCCTTGCCCACGCCCACCGGCAGCAACGGCTTTCCGAGGTCCAGCTGTCGCGTAATCGTCAGCAAGTACAATAGGTTCCGAGTGAACTCCGGGTCCACGCCTTCGATCGTGAGCAGCTCCGCCATGGGCGCGGGCTCGAGGTCCAGCACCTCGATCACGAGCTGACCTTGCTCGTCCAGCCCGAGCCGGTCCAGCGGCGCCCGTGGGTGCAGCTTGAGCGGGGTGTCGCCCAGCAGCTCCAGCGTCGGCTCGAGCAGCGTGGAGCACGCCCCATGCTCGCGCAGCCCCGCCCAGACCAGCTCCAGGGGATCGAGGCTCATCGGATCGCCGCCCCAGTCGCGCAGCTCGGAGCTGCCCTCGAAGTACTTGTAAGAGGTGGAGGCGGGGAGCGAGAAGCAGCGCTGCATCCGAACGCGGAACTGCTCCTCGATGACGCTGTCGAGCGCCGCCGACTCCAGGTAGCCGGAGAGCACGAGGAGATCGCCGAGGAGCCCTCCCTTCATCGCCGCCGCGCCCTCCACGACGTCGGCAGACACGACGCCTCCGTCCACCAGGAGCCCGCCGAGGCGCGCAAACTCGTCGCTCACCCGCAGCTTCACCGGGCAACCTGCCTGGAACCGGATCGCGTGCTCCACGCCCGTGGGGTCGAGCAAGAACAGCTCGCCCGTGAGGCGGCGGTCGACCGCAAACACGGCGAGGTGAGCGAACGGAGTCTGCGCTAGCTCCCCCTCCGCAGTCGGGGGAGTTTCCGGGACCATGGGTGGTCAAGCTAACACAGCTATGCGGCGACTTTCGAGCCTCGCCGGAACGCGTAGGGCCCTGTCGGATGGCCACCTCCAACGAGTTGCCACGCGAGAGCCGAGCCCCGAGACGCGGGCGAGGTCCCTTGGCTCGAGCGAGCGCGTCGCGGCGGAGCGGACGGACGGCTGGCTCGAGAGGACGGCCGCTCCCGTCCCGCGCTCGAGCAGGATGTCCCGACCGAGCTCCCCGCGCTCATCGTTCGTTTGGTGACGAGGCCGCCGCGCGGCTGCCTCGCGAGCACCGACCTGGCGATTCCCTGTTCGCCAACCGCGCGCGCGGAGACTAGAGTCGACCAACATGGCGCGCGCCCACGTGCTGGTCGTCGACGACGAGCGAAGCATCCTGACCACGCTCCAGAAGGCGCTGTCGCTGGAGGGCTACGCCGTCGACGTCGCCGGCGGCACGAAGGTTGCTGAGGAGAAGCTCGCCAAGAGCACGTACGACCTGGCGCTGTTCGACGTCGCGCTCCCCGACGGCGACGGGGTGAGCTTGCTGCAGAAGCTCCGTGCGAGCGGCAGCGACGTACCGGTGATCATGATGAGCGGGCACGCGACCGTGGACGCCGCGGTGCGCGCGACGCGCCTCGGCGCGTTCGACTTCCTCGAGAAGCCGGTCTCGACCGACCGGCTGCTGCTCGTGCTGGAGAACGCGCTCCGCCTGGCGAACGTGGAGGCCGAAGCGAAGGCCCTCCGGCGCCAGGCGGGCCTCGGAGAGCTCCTCGGCAACAGCCGCGCGATGCAGCTGCTCCGAGAGCAGGTGGAGCGCGCGGCCATGGCGGTCGCCAACGTGCTGGTCAGCGGCGAGCGCGGGACT
>CAZBJI010000108.1:0-27389 GCA_964492175.1 uncultured Polyangiaceae bacterium
GACGACGACGATCGTGTACTCCATCGCGCCAGCCTGCTTGAGCTTCTCGACGACGCTCGCGACGGTGGACGCCTTCTGGCCGATCGCGACGTAGATGCAGACGACGCCCTTCCCCTTCTGGTTGATGATCGCGTCGATGGCGACGGCGGTCTTCCCCGTCTGGCGGTCCCCGATGATGAGCTCGCGCTGGCCACGCCCGATCGGGATCATGGCGTCGATCGCCTTGAGCCCTGTCTGGAGCGGCTCCGTCACCGGCTGGCGGCGGATGATCCCGGGGGCCTTCAGCTCGACGCGCCGGCGCTCCTTGGACTCGATCGGCCCCTTGCCGTCGATGGGCTGACCGAGCGCGTTGAGGACGCGGCCCACGACGGCGTCGCCGACGGGCACGTCCATGATGCGGTTCGTGCGGCGGACCTGATCCCCCTCCCTCACGAGGCTGGTGTCGCCGAAGAAGGCGCAGCCGACGTTGTCCTGCTCCAGGTTGAGCACCAACCCGTAGAGGGACTGGCCCGCGCCCGTGACCTCGACCAGCTCTCCCGCCATCACGCCCGAGAGGCCGTGCACGCGGGCGATGCCGTCACCGACCGTCAGCACCGTGCCCGTCTCGGACACCTGCGCCGCCTTGTCGATGTTCTGGATCTGCTTCTTGATGATCTGGGAGATCTCTTCGGCTCGAAGCTGCATCGTGCTCTCGTGAGTTCAGGTGGACGGGCGGGCTCGGGGAACGGGCTGGCTCAGTTGGCCAGGGCGGATTTGCGGATGCTGGACAGGTGCGAGCGCAGACTGCCGTCGACGACGCGATCCCCGATGCGGGTGACCACGCCCCCGATGATCGTCGGATCGATCGTGTGGGACAGGACGACCTTCTGACCGGTGGCGGTCTCCAGCTCGGACTTCAGCCGCGTCAGGTAGGACTCCGTCAGCGCGTGCGCGCTGAAGACCTCTGCCCGAACGATCCTGGAGTCCTGATCGCAGAGCCTGCGGAGGTGACGCGCGATGTCCGGCAGCGCGCGGAGGCGGCGCTTGCGCGTGATGAGCTTGAGCGCGCGCTGCGTCGTGGCGCCAGCGCCAGTCCGCCCCGCGATCTCCTCGACGATGGAGGCGCGGGTCTCGTGGGGGACAGCCGGGTTCTCCAGGACGGAGATGAGCTCGGGGCTGGCCTGGTAGGAGAGCGCGAAGTCGGCGATCTGCTCGGCGAGGCCGGCGAGCCCGCCCTCCTCCTTGCCGATCTCGAAGATGGCGCGCGCGTAGCGGCGACCGATGGCGTCGTGGCTCATGCCCGGCTCCGGGAGGATACGTCCGCGCTCAGGGCGGAGCGCACGCTCGTGAGGAACTCGTCCGCGAGCCGCTCCTGGTCCGCCGGCCCGACGCGGCTCTTGAGGAGCTGCTCCGCGGCGGCGACCGCTTGCTCGATCGACTCGGCGAGGAGGTCTGCCTGCGCCTGCCGGAGCTCCTGCTCCACGCGAAAGCGCGCGTCCTTGCGGAGCCGCTCGCTCTTCTCGCGCGCCTCGTCGAGGATGCGCTTCTTCTCGCCTTCCCACTGGAGGCGCTGCTCCTCGGCGAGCTCCTTGCGCCGCTCCTCGATGCGCGCCATCTGGCGCTCGTAGCTCTTCAGGCGCTTCTCGGCGCCGACCTTGAGCTCGGTCGCGGCGTCGACGTCCTGCATGATCGTCTTCTTGCGCTTCGCGAGGGCGTCCATGACCGGGCCCTTGCCGTACCGGACGAGGATGTAGAGGAGGAGCGCGAAGTTGATGACGCTGCCGAGGACCGGGGGCTCCTGGTTCTTCTTGTCGCACTCGTTCTTGGGGTTGTGGTAGCGCCAGAGCAGCCGGTCGACGAACCGGGGCGACTGGGCCTTCTCGTTGTGCACCCCGAGGACGCCTTGGTACCAGTTGATGTGCCCGGGCGGGTCGTACGGACCGTGCCCGGGGCAGTGGCCCCCGTGGGCCGCCGGCGCGGGTGGCGCGACGGGAGGGCTCGCGGGGAGCGGGGGATGGCCCGGGGGAAGCTGCCCGGGCCCGCCCGGCTGCCCTGGCCGCGCGGGGGGTCGCCGCCCCGGCTGCCCTGGCTGCCCCGGTCCGCCAGGCTGGGCGCCCGGCGTCGGCGGGCGCGGCTGGCGCTGCTGACCCGCGCCCGGCGGCTGCACGTCCGGCACCTGGCCTGCGCCGGGCTGACTCGGCGCCGTGGGGGCGGGCTGGGCGTCCACGGACGAGGTCGGAAAAGAGAGGAGGCCGACGACGGCCAGCGCCGCGACACCGAGCCGCCTCACGACGCGACCTCACGCCCGAGGAGCTTGGAGGCGATTTGCTGGGCGAGCGCGGGCCGGCCGGCCTCGAGCTCGCTGCGGAGCGCGGCGACCTCGGCCGCGATCTGGGCGCGGCCCTCCGCGAGGATCTTCGCCGCGTCGGCCTTCGCCTGATCCATCATCTGCGTCTCGAGGCGGGTCGTCTCGGCGCGGAGGTGCTCGCGGTCCCGCGCGGCCTCGTGCCGGACCTTCTCCAGCTCCGCCTCGAACGTGGTGGAGAGCTCGGCCGCTCGCTCGTCCATCGTCCGCGCGTCTGCCCGAGCACCCTCCGTCAGCTTCTCCCGCTCTTCGAAGAGCTTGAGGAGCGGATCGAACAGGATCGGCTTCAGGACCAGGATGAAGAGGCCGAAGAGCGCGATCTGCGCGACGAACGAGAGGTCGAAGTCGACGTAGACGTCGGCCCCTGAGGCGACCACGGGAAAGAGGTTGGGCTGGTTCACGGTGTGTCGAGCGAGCGGGCACCTACCACGCCTCGTGGCGAGCCGGAAGACCTTCGGTCCGGCACCGGTGTAGGCCCGGAGCGCTGCGCAGCCCAGCCCCCCGCTCGCGATCCGCGTCCGCGGCCTACACGGTCCAGTCTTCGGTCCGCAGGTGGGGGAAGACCGAGAACTCGTGGATCCGCTTCGTGACCAGGACGAAGCCCGCAGACGCGGCGATCGCGGCGATCATGAGATCGTCGGCCTCCATCTCGGGCGCGACGGTGGCGCGAAACTTGGCGAACGACTGCGCGGCGTTCACGTCGAAGGGCGCGACGCGGATGGCCGCGACGAGGCTCACCACGTCCTGCATGACCCGCGGCAGCTGGGTGCGGCGCGCCGCCACGAGGAGCTGGCTCACGGTGACCACGCTGGTCCAGCGCTCCTTCGTCGGCACGGCAGCGAGGCGCCGCACGAACGAGCGCGCCGGGGCGCTGCGCAGCGGCTCGGCCAACGTGGAGGTGTCGAGGAGGAAGGCCACGCTACCTCGGACCCCTCGGAGGGCGGTGCCAGAGGCTGGTGGTGTCGAGGTCGGCCGCCAGCGAGTCCACGAACTCGTCGTGCTTGCACGTCCCGCACATCGCGAGCAGCGGGTCGCTCCCGGCCGACGCCGGATCGGGAGGGTCGATGCGATCGAGATCGGTCATGGGGACGATCGCCGCGATCGCGTGCCCGTCGCGCACGATGAGCGTGCGGGCGAGCGAGCGCTCCGCGGCGTCGACTGCGTCCAGACAATGGATGGGCAGGTCGTTCAGCGGGATACCGTACCGGTTCATCGCCAAGCCAGGAAGCTACGACAATTCCCGCGGCTCGTCCGAGCGAATCTTCGCCTCACGCCGCGCCTCACAGGCCGATCTCGGACAGCCAGGACGCGAGCGCGGCGCAGGCGTCCGCGCCCTGGGGCACCCTCCCCGTCGGAGACGCCTCCAGCCGGGGCGTGTGGTGCTCGTGCCGGAGGGCCTCGTGCGCCCGGGGATTGTCGAACCAGTCCTCGTCGAAGCGCGCGCGGAGCTCCATCCGATCCGAGGCGGCGCGCACGGCGCCGGCGAGCTCGACGCTGGACGAGGGCCCCGCGCGTGGCAGCACGCCGGCGAGCACGCCCGGGAGCGGGCGGCCCAGGGACCGCTCGGCGAGCTCGTCGTAGGGCGCGCCGCCGGGGCCGGGGAGCGACGCCCACGCCGCCGCGCGCAGGGCGGCCACCCGCAGCCACACGACCGCCGCGCGTGCGACCGTGCGCGCCTGAGCGCGCGCGCGCCCAGGGCCGAGCCCGAGCCGCCTCACATGAAACGACGGCTCGAGGAGCAGCGCGCCGAAGAGCGCCGCGCGGCTCGCCACGAGGAGATCGAACGGATCGGCGTGGAGGCAGGCGGGCGATCCGCCGGGACGATCGGCGCGCGCGAGCTCGGCGCCAACCCGCGAGAGCGCCCGCGCGAACGAGGCGGCTCCGAGCGGCGCTGGCGGCGTGAACGGCGCGATCCGGAGCCCCTGGAAGAGCTGACCGCGGTCGAGGGCCTCGCGGAGCCAGCGACCGGTGATGGCGGCGGGCCACCCCTCCCCCGCGTCCCTCGCCAACCCGCGGTCGAGCGTCTCGGGGAGCGTCTCGCCGCGGAGCTCGGCGAAAGAGCCGTCCGTGACGCAGAGGACCTGCTCCGAGAGCTCCGCCGCGCCGAGCGGGTCGAGCGGCGCGTGCTCCAACGCCGCGCGCCCCGAGAGCCCGAGCCTGCGCGCCGCCTCGTCTCGCCGCTCGGCCCAGGCGAGGATCGCGTGGTGCGCGGGCGCGGCGGTCTCGATCACCTCGCGGAGCCGCGCCGCCCGGTCGGTCCGCGGATCGAGGAGCGCGCGCGTCGCCTCCGCGACGGACGTCTCCGTGTCGGTCGAGGGAGCGACGCGTCGCTCTCGGAGCGCCCGCCGCACGCGCGCCTCGTCGGCGATCGTCACGCGATCGATCGTGAGCGCGGCGACGTGGGGGGCGAGCCGCGGCGCGAGCGGGTCCTTCGACGCGCCGAGGGCCAGGTAGCCGTCTCGGGTGGTGATCGCACGCGGGATCACCGGCGGGTCCCCCGCGGCGGCGTCGCGGCGCCAGGCGTCCAACGCCTCGCGCGCCGCGGCGACCTTCCTGTCGAGCCCGAGCAGATCCTGGACCTCCATCGCGCTCACCCGTGGATGGCCGGTGCGCCGGGGAGGGTCCCCACGATGTCTCGCTCGATGGCGAAGAGCGCCGCGAGCCGCGCGCGGACGCGGTCGGGGTCTCCGCTCACGTGCTCGGCGAGGTCGGCGAGCTCCGTGTAGTGGCGGGCCTCGCACGCGAACAGCTCGTCGTAGAAGGGCGCCAGCTCGTGGGAGCGAGCGGCCAGCGCGTCGCGGAGCAGTCGAAACCGCTCGCACGAGCGCGCCTCGATGACGGCGCCGACGAGCAGGCGGTCGGCGACGACCGTCGCGACGTCTTTGTCGGCGCGGCTGGCGGACGCTCGCCGCCGGAGCTCGGCGGCGTAGTGATCTTCCTCCGGGAAGCCGAGCGCGAGACCTCGACGGTCGAGCTCCTCGAGCACCCGGCGCAGGTGGGAGAGCTCCTCCTCGGCCAAGCAGACGAGCGCCCGGACGACGCGCGGCCATGGCGCCGAGCGCGCCGAGAGCGCCAGCGCGTTGGACGCCGCCTTCATCTCGCAGTGCGCGTGATCACGGAGGACGAGATCCAGCTCGCGCGTCGCGTTCTCGACCCAGCGGGGGGCCGTCGGTTCGAGGAGCCCGAGCACACGGAGAGGAGACGACGGCTCGCCTCGAGAGTAAACCCCCCACACCCGGCGGCCGTCAGGGGGCGGGCTCGTCGGGGCTCGCCGTGAGGCCGCTCGACTCGAGGAAGTAGCCTACCTGGAAGAAGAGCGTGGTCGCCTCCGGACCCACGAGCGTCCGCCGGACGGAGGCGTCGATCATGAACTCACGGGCGAGGTAGCCGACGCCGCCCGACAGCGCGTGGGAGTCGGCGCCTTGATCGAACCGGTAGCCCAGCCGCAGCGGGACGTGATCCAGGAGGAGGTACTCGCCTCCCGCCATCAGCCGCACCGTGGGCTCCTCGTACGAGTTGAAGTCCGCGATGGCGTCGGCCTCGATCGTGAAGTCGTCGTGCGCGACCGCGACGCCACCGCCCGCCGTCGTCGGCAGCATGCCGTTGTCCGGGTAGGTCAGGTTCTGTCCGACCGCGCTGATGTTGATCAGGTCGGCGACGCGCAGCGTGACGCCCGCGTCGAACGTCGGCAGGTTCATGAGCGCCGTGCGCCCGTCGCCCTCCGGGTCCTTGAGGCCGCCCGAGGGGGCGCCGTCCCCGAGGGGACCGAGGCCGTCTTGCGTCACCTTCAGATACCGTCCGCCGAGGCCGATGTGGAAGACGTCGGCGATCGGATAGGCGAGCGCGATGCGCACGTCGATGAAGGACCGGTCGAGGCTCGTCCCGGCGTCGCCGAGGTCGAGGAAGCCGCCAGCGACCCCGACGCCGCCGGCGAGCTTGCTCGTGATCGAGTCCACGATGACGCCGCCGTACACCTGTCGACCGAACTCCGGCACGACCGTCGCGAACGCCTCGATGTGGTAGAGGCGCGTGAGGGTCATGTTCGCGGGGTTGAGGAACAGGCCCGTGGTCCCGTTGCCCGCCGCCCGGTTCGCGCCGCCCATCGCCGCCGCCCTCGTGGACTCCACCTCGCCGTAGTTGAAGCCGAAAGGAACCGGTGTGTCCGCCGTGACCAGCGGGCTCTTGTCCCCGTCCGCGGCGCGCGCCGGCAAGGCGGCGGTGACCACCGAGACGGCCAGCGCGGCGCTGGCGCATCGGGAGGGGCGTAGGCGCATTCGCTGGGGCTAGCCCGAAGCCACCGGCTCGGCCAAGTTCGCGGGCGCTTTGACGCACGGCGACGGGCGCGTCGACCCTTGCGGGTCCTACGACTCGCCCGGAGACGCACCCGTTCGGGTTACGAATGGCATCCTACCGTCATTGCAGTGTTTTTTGCTCTTGACACGCTGCCGACGCTGAATTGACGCCGGCGCGCCCCAGCGAGCCGGACCGGTTCGAGGGCTCGGGGCCGGAGCGACGGATAACGTATTGATCATGTTCCTATTATTTACTCTTGACGCGACTCCTCAAGGGGAAACTCGGCGTCTTCCGCTCAGGAGCGGGCGCGAGCTTTTGTTTAGGCAATTATTTCATCATATTAGGCACTAATCGAGTCGGCCCCACCCTCGCTCGCCGCGCCGGACTCCCATGAAATGAACGCCATTTCAATTAGTTAGCCACGTTCTCCAAGTTGGGGATGGACGCCCGGGTGGGCTCGGTGATACGCCGGAAAGTGCCAGACGCGTCGGGTTCGCTCGACTTGTCGGGCTGTACGAGCGCGCGGAGCGGCAGAAGCTCCCCCACTCTCTTCTCTCTGCTCTCGGAGGCGGACCATCGGGCCCGTCCCCGGCTGCGCGATACTCCCGAGCCGCCCTCCCGCGTGGACAAGAACCACGCCCGGGGGCCTTGCCAGAAGGGACCTCCCTGATGGCCAAAACTGGTGGGGAAAGACGAGATCCGGGGCCCTTTGGGGGCCAAACGGTGCCGGTGGAGCCTTGCCTGTGGAAAACCTGTTCAGACGATTTCTCGAGCTTCGGATGGAGACGCTGAATCCCTCGTTTCATCAATTGGTTAGATGGTGAGTCCGGAGGTCCCCTGGCATGTGGAGAACCCTCCCGAGCGCCAGCCCCGCCCGGCGGCGCGTGGTTGGCTCGGCGCCAACTCCGGGTCCGGCAGGCCCGAGCTCCAAGGTTCCTGAGAAATGTCCACGTCCCCTCTCTTCAACTCGTCAGGCGCACGGATGACCTCCAGACTGTCCCCTCGCCAGGCCTTCGACGAGGCCCTCGCCCACACCCGGAGCCTGTCCCCCGCGACCTTCGACACCTGGTTCGCCGGCGTCCAGTACGATGACCTGAGCGCGCACACCCTCTCGCTCCGCGCCGCGAACGAGTTCGTCCAGGACTGGGTGGAGACGAACTTCCTGCCGACGTTGCTCGCGCGATTGGAAGAGGTGCTCGGCCACGCCGTGGAAGTGCGGTGGGTCCTCGATCCGGATCTGCCTCGCCCGCTCGGCGACGGAGTCCCCGCGTCCCCCCTCCGCCCAAGGACGCTGCAGGCCCGTCAACACCCACAAGGCGGCTCCGAGGCGCCCGACTCGGGCGTCGCCGAGCGTCCGCGATCGCAGCCTCCGCGCGCCCCCGCGGCCGTACCCGCCCGCGCCAGCCACTGCGTCACCCTCGCGGACCTCAACCCGAAGCAGACGTTCGCGAGCTTCGTGGTGGGCCCGTCGAACCAGCTGGCGCACGCCGCGGCCGTCGCTGCCGCAGGCGGCGGCGGACGCCGGTACAACCCGCTCTTCATGTGCGGCGGCACGGGGCTTGGCAAGACCCACCTCATGCAGGCGATCGCGCACCGCATGCTGAGCGATCGCCCCGGCGCGCGCATCGTCTACGTCTCGGCGGAGCGGTTCACGAACGAGTTCATCCACGCCATCCAGCATCAGAAGATGGATGAGTTCCGGGCGCGGTACCGGTCTCACTGCGACCTCCTGTTGGTGGACGACATCCAGTTCCTCGCCGGCCGCGAGCAGACACAGGAGGAGTTCTTCCACACGTTCAACGCCCTCCACGGTCAAGATCGGCAGATCGTCGTGACGAGCGACAAGTACCCCCAGAACCTGGAGCGCATGGAGGAGCGTCTGGTGTCGCGCTTCTCGTGGGGCCTCGTGGCCGACATCCAGGTGCCCGAGCTCGAGACCCGCGTCGCGATCGTCCGAAACAAGGCCGCCAACGAGGGGATCGCCCTCGAGGACGACGTCGCGCTCTACCTCGCGCAGGTCGTGCGGTCCAACGTGCGCGAGCTGGAGGGGACGCTGATCCGCCTCGGCGCCAAGTCGTCCCTCACGGGCCGGCCCGTGGACATGGGCTTCGCCAAGGGTGAGCTCGCGCTGGCCTCGGCCCACAAGCCGCACTCGATGAGCGTGGAGGACATCCAGAAGCTCGTGTGTCATCACTTCCACATCCGCTCGAGCGATCTGGTGTCGAAGGACCGCCACAAGACCGTGGCGTTCGCGCGCCACGTCGCGATGTACCTCTGCAAGCAGCGTCTGAAGTGCAGCTTCCCGGAGCTCGGACGCGCCTTCGGCGGACGCGATCACACGACGGTCATGAGCGCCGTCCGAAAGATCGAGGCTCAGCGCGACGCCGATCCGCAGGTCCGCGCGCACCTCGAGGCGCTGGAGCGGAAGCTCGCCGAGAGCAGCAGCTGACCGCGCGTCGTCACCGGACGGACGACGAGAGCGCGAGCGCCAGCGCGACCATGATGAGCAGGAAGACGCCGTAGCCGATGAAGCGCACGGTGCGGTGTGCCTTCGGCGCGCCCGGCTCGGTCCTGTCGGCCTGGAGCGCCGCCAAGGCGGCGACGCCCACCGCCTTGAGGCGCTTCTCCGCGCTCGCGACGAGCTCCGCGGTCGGCGCCTCGAGGCCCTCTTCTTTGCCCTCGACGACTCCGCGGTAGAGCCGCGCGGCCTGCTCCAGGCGCCCGACCTCGCGGCAATAGGCGAGCAGCGCCTGATGACGCGCGTCGTCGTCCCAGCCCTGCAGGATCTTGGTCCAGAGGGCGGCGAGCACCGGGTCGTCTTCGAGGCTCATGACGTGCGCGCGGAGGCGGCCGCGCGAGCCCGGCGAGCGACGGCGGCGTGGCCGACGGCGTCCGCGTCTGCGGTGAGCGTCGAGCCGCGGTCCGACGGCTCCGCCACGTCCTCGCGGATCAGCCGCACGGAGAGCTCTCCCCATGTCCACCCGCGCGCGCGCGCCGCGGCGCACCGCGCCGTGAGCCGGTCGCGCGCCGCGAGGTCGGACGCGACCTCCAGGGCGTCGAGCGTCGCCGCGGCGACCTCTGCGATCTCCAAGAGGCCCGCAGCCCGCGCCGACCTCAAGGCCTCCGAGGCCGCCGCGTACGCCCGCGCGGCGTCGCCCCTCCGACGGAGGAGGTCGGCGTGGGCGAGGGCCGCCCGGGCGAGCTCCCGCCCATCGCTCGCTGCGCGCGCGCGCCTGACCGCGGCCTCCAGGCGCGGTCCAGCGTCGCCTTCGCGGCCCTCCGCGAGAGAGAGCTCGGCGCGGAGCCGCTCGGCTGCCGCGTCGTCGCCGAGCCTCGCGAGCGCCGCCCGGGCGAGCTCGAGGTCGTCCGCCCAGAGCGCGATGGTCGCCGCGTCGAGCATCGCCCCCGGGTCGTCACCGCCTCCGCGCACGACGGCGCGAGCCGCCTCGTGGCCCCGCTGCGGCAGCCCGGCCCCGCGGGCGACCGACACGCGGGCGGCGTCGATCTCGCCGCGCTCGAGCGGCCCCGCCGACTCCGCCGCGTCGAGCAGCACCAGCGCCATGGCGGGCGCCCCGGGCAGCAGCCTCGCGGCACGGACGCGGAACAACGCGCGCTCGCGCTCCGAGGCGCCGGCGTCCGCCGCACCCATCGCGCGGTCGATGACGTCCTCCAGGTCGACCTGGAGGCCGTGTTCGCGTGCGAGCTCCGCGAGCTCCGCGACCGCCGCGTGCAACTCCGCAGCGTCGGTCAGCCCTCCGAGCGCCCGCACGTACAGCCCGCCGGCCACCTCCCTCGCGCCCGCCGCCGCCTGAGCCCGGGCGGCCCGCAGCCACGCGCGCGCGGCGTCCTCCGGTCCCGCGCTGCGCTCGAGGTGGCCGGCGCGCGCCACGAGCTCCTCCGGGGTGACGCCCCCCGCGAACGCCGTGGCCGCCGCCGCGTGCAGCGCGCGGACGGCGTCGGCTCCGAGGAGCGAGCAGACGGCCTCGGCGTGGACCGCGGAGAGGTGGAGACCGCCCGCCTCGTCGGCGCGGCCGAACCCGCCCTCGACGATCTGCCACGTGACCTCCGACTCCGACCCCGGAGGGAGCCCGGCGACCGCGGCCACGACGCGTGGAGGCGCCGCTGCGCCGAGGATGGCGGCCGCGGCGACCACGCGGACCGACGAGCCCTCCAGACGCGCGAGGCGGGCCGTGGCGAGGGAGGCGAGCGTGCCGGGGAGCGACACCGCCGCGCCGTCGCGCAGCCTCGCGACGCCGTGCCGCACCTCGACGAGGGCGTCGTCGACGAGCCGGCGCACGACCTCCTCCACGAACAGCGGGTGTCCTCCGGCGCGCGCGACCACTGCCTCGAAGAGCTCCGGCGGGACGAGGCGCGCGCCGAGGCGGGCGGCGAGGAGCTGGGCGACGTCTTCGTCGGGGAGCTCCCCGAGGGCGACCTGTCCCGTGGCCGCGGCGTGCTCCTCCGTGAGGGACTCGATCAAGAGGAGGCGCGTGCCGGGCGCCAGGGCGGAGAAGGTGGCCTCGAGAGCCGCGACGCTCTCGGGATCGGCGAGGTGGACGTCGTCGAGGCATAGGAGCACGGGGCCCTCGGCCGCGCGGCGCTCGAGGAGGCCGACGAGCCGCGCGGGGCCGAGCTCCAGCTCGGCGTCCGCTGGGTCGTCGAGCTGGAGCTCCGTGACCAGCGAGCGAAGCGATCCGAGCGGACCACGCGCGGCGCCTCGCCCGCACCGCACGAGGGCGACGTGCGGACACACCCGCCGGGCTCGCCGCGCGACCTCCCCGAGGAGCCGCGTCTTGCCCATGCCCGCGGGTCCGACCACACGTCGACGCGCTGGGCCACGGACCGTCGCGTCGTGCAGCGCCGCGCCGAGGACCCCCAGCTCCTTCGTCCGCCCCACGAACCGGCCGCCACCGACGACCACCCGCTCGCCCGCGGCGAGGAAGACGTCGGTGGAGCCCGCCAGCGGAGAGATCACGAACGAGGGGCGGGCGCGCGAAGCGGCCTCGGCGCTCACGTGCACGCGCCCCACGGGCACGTCGGAGAGCACGCCGGCGGGGGCCGGATCCTCCGCGGGCCACGAGGACAGGCGCACGGAGGCGGCGAGCTGGCCGGAGGCGACGGCGGCGAGCGCCGCGTCGAGGGCGCGATCCACGTCCGGTCCACCGTCGCGCGTGAAGGCGGCGAGCCCGTCCCTGGCGGCCGAGCCACCGTCGCGGGTCACGAGCTCGAGCTCGGCCCGGACCGCTTCGGGTGGCCCCGAGAGGCGCAGGAGCGCGACCTTCGACGGCTGCTGCTCGAGGGCGTCCCCTACGAGGCCTGACGCCCGGAGCCAGGCGCCAGCGGAGCGGCCGGACGGAGCGGGGCTGAGCGTGAAGGCGAGCGCGAGGAGCGCGTCGCAGAGGTCGCCGGCAGAGCCGATTCCCCGCGAGCGCACCTGCTCCACGACCCCGGTGACCCGCTGGTCCGACTCGAGGGGGAGGCTCTCGAGCATGCCCGCCAGCGCGAGCAGATCTCGCTCGGGCGTCCCGTCGGCGGTGAGCCCGAACGCGGCGATCACGCAGGCGCCCTCGGGGTCCACGTAGACCGCGGGGGCGGCGAGCGCGCCGTGCGCGGCGCCCCGACGGTGGGCGTGGTCCAGCGCCTCCGCCAGCGCCGCCACCAGCGCGGCACCGACCGCCGCGGGCATCCGTCGGTCGAGGCGCCCCAGCCGCTCGACGAGGCCCGCGAGGGGTGCACCGCGAGGCAGCTCCGTCACCACGTACACGCGCTCGGCGCCGTCGAGCGCAGCCCGTCCCGTGCCGAGCACCCGCGCGATGCCGCCGTGGGAGAGGCGGGAGGCCCGCTGCGCGCGCGCGACCAGCGTGGCTTCGTCCGCCCCCTCCCCGAGCACGTGCAGGAGGACGTGCTTCTCGAAGCCGAGGACCCCGCGGCGCGTGGCGAGCAGGACCCTCGACCAAGGCCCGGCGACCGCAGGCACCTCGCCCACGACCTCGTAGGCCCCGACCGTGACGCTCAAGGACTAGCCCTCGCCGCTGCCGTACATCGACTCGGCGATGCGGAACGAGGCGGCCTCGAGCTTGGTGTAAGCGTCGCGGAGCGAGGTGAGGTCACCGCCGCCGTCCAGCAGCGTTCGGAGGTGATGTGCGTCGGTTCGGACCTCGTGCACGAGCCCCGGGTCGAGGATGTCCGCGTAGCCCGCGAGGGCCTGCTCCGTCGTGTACACCAGGGTCTCCGCCTGGTTCCGGAGCTGCGCGAGCTCACGCCGGAGCTCGTCCGTCTCCTTGAACTTCTCCCCTTCGCGGACGAGCCTGTCGACCTCGTCGCCGGACAGGCCGCTCGTGGCTGTGATGCGGATCTCCTGCATGCGGCCGGTGCCCAGGTCCTTCGCCTCGACACGGAGGATCCCGTTCTCGTCGATCCGGAACGTCACCTGGATCTTGGGGACGCCGCGCGGCGCCGGCGGGATCCCGGTCAGCTCGAAGCGGGCCAGGCTGCGGCAGTCGCGGGCCAGCTCGCGCTCGCCCTGCACGACGTGGATCGGGACGAAGTTCTGGTTGTCCACGCTGGTCGTGAAGGTCTCGCTCCGCTCCACGGGCACCGTGGTGTTGCGCGGGATGAGCTTCGTAGCGACGCCGCCTCCCGTCTCCACCCCGAGCGACAGCGGCGTGACGTCGAGCAGGAGGACCTCGTCGATCTGACCGGCGAGGGCGGCGCCCTGCAGAGCGGCCCCGACCGCGACGACCTCGTCCGGGTTGACCTCCTTGCTCGCCTCCTTGCCGAAGAACGCCTTCACCGCGGTGTGGATGGCGGGCATCCGCGTCATGCCCCCGACGAGCACGACGGTGTTGATGGCGTCCACGCCGAGCTTCGCGTCTGCGAGCGTCCGGCGGCAGGCGTCCACGGTGCGATCCACCAGGTCTTGGCAGAGCATCTCGAGCTCGTTCCGCTTCATGTTGCGCTCCAGGTGGAGCGGCCCTCCGCTCGACGAGACCGCGATGAAGGGCACGTTGATCGCCGTCTCCAGCGATGAGCTGAGCTCGTGCTTGGCCTTCTCGGCGGCCTCCTTGAGGCGCTGCAGCGCCATGCGGTCCTTGCGGAGGTCGATGCCGTTCTCCATGGCGAACTCGTCCGCGAGCATGTGGATGATCTTCTGGTCGAAATCGACGCCGCCGAGGTGGGTGTCGCCGCCGGTGGCCTTCACGCTGAAGACGCCGCTCGCGAGCTGGAGGACCGTGATGTCGAACGTGCCGCCGCCGAGATCGTAGACGGCGATGACCTCGGAGTTCTTTTTGTCGAGGCCGTACGCGAGCGCGGCCGCGGTGGGCTCGTTGATGATCCGCTTCACGTCGAGGCCGGCGATCCGCCCGGCGTCCTTGGTCGCCTGGCGCTGGGCGTCGTCGAAGTACGCGGGGACGGTGACGACCGCCTCCGTCACGGGCTCGCCGAGGTACGTCTCGACCATCTCCTTCATGGTGGTGAGGACCATGGCGGAGACCTCGGGCGGGGACATGGCCCGACCGCGAACGTTGACCCAGGCGTCGCCGTTCGGCGCCTCCTGGAGCCGGTACGAGACGAACTCCTTCTGCTTTTGGACCTCCGCGTCCTTGAACTTCCGCCCCATGAGGCGCTTGACCTCGTAGACGGTGTGCTCCGGGTTGGTGACGGCCTGTCTCCGGGCGACCTGGCCGACGAGGCGCTCGCCCGTCGCGGGGAAGCCGATGACCGAGGGGGTCGTGCGTGCCCCCTCCGGGTTCGGGATCACCTTCACGTCGTGGACGGAGCCCGCGGAAGCGCCCTCGACCACCGCGACGCACGAGTTGGTCGTACCGAGATCGATGCCGATCACCTTGCCCATGGCGCCGTCAGCATAGACCAAAAGCGGGAGCGTTCCACGCCAAGGACCGCCCCGGGTGCGTTCGGCGGCTCGCGCGCCGTCCCGCGCGCGTCAGGCGTCGGTCGGCGGGTCTTCCCCGTCGGGCCCGGAGGCGTCCGCCGCGGCCGAGTCGGCGGCCGAGGACTCGGACGGCGCGCCCTTCGAGACGACGACCATGGCCGCCCTGATGAGCTGCTCCCCGATGAGGTAGCCGGCTTGCACCTCCGCCGTGACCACCCCGGCGGCGTGCTCGGTGGACTCCACGTGCTGGATCGCCTCGTGCTGCGTGGGATCGAACGGCTCCCCGACCGTCACGACGCGGCGCACGGAGAGCTTCTCCAGCGTCTGCGTGAACTGACGCATCACCAGCTTGAGACCATCGACGACCGCCTTGACGTCCGGGGTGCGCTCCGCGCTGGTGAGCGCGCGCTCGAGGTTGTCGAAGACCGGCAAGAGCTCCTTGAGAGCCGTCTCCTTGCCCTTGCGGTTGGCGTCGTCGTTCTCACGCCGCGACCGCTTTCGGAAGTTGTCGAAATCTGCAGCCGTGCGGAGCAGCTGGTCTCGAAAGCGCTGCGCCTCGGCCTTGGCGAGGGCGACCGGGTCGGCCTCCGACTGCGCCGGGGCGCTCTCGACCACGTCCGACTCTTCGGGCGTCGCTTCGGGCCGGGCGGCTGGGTCCGCGCCGTTCTGGCCCTCCTTCGGATCTCGGGGCTCCGACTCGCTCATGATGGTTCGGCGCCACCTTATACGACTGGCGGCGACCGTGCCAGGCAGCGTGATTTGCGCCTCGTCGCGTTCGGGGTAAGGCCTCCCCCTCGATGTCGCCCTCCAGCCCGCCGCCCCACGCCACGGGCCCGGCCCCCGACCTGACGGCCGCCCACTCCCAGGAGGAGGCCGCGCCTTCGACGGGCACCCTGCTGGAGGCCGGCCGCGCGCACCTGCTCGCGAACTACCGCCAGGCGCCCATCGTGCTCACCCGAGGCGTGGGCTCGCGCGTGTACGACTCCGAGGGCCGCGAGTACCTCGACTGCGCCGCCGGCGTCGCGGTGAGCGCGCTCGGCCACGCGCACCCGCGCCTCACGCGCGCGATCGCGGAGCAGGCTGGCACGCTCCTGCACGTGTCCAACTACTTCTACAACGCGCAAAACGTGCTGCTCGCGGAGGAGCTCTGCGAAAAGACGGGCTACGCGCGCGCGTTCTTCTGCAACTCCGGGGGAGAGGCGAACGAGGCGATGCTGAAGCTCGCCAGGCGCCATTTCTTCGCCCGCGGCGACGCGGACCGGATCCGATTCGTGGCGTTCGACCAGGCGTTTCACGGGCGGACGCTCGCCACGGTGAACCTGGGCGGGACGCCGGCGTACCGTGAGGGCTTCGGCCCGCCGCTTCAGGGCTTCACCCACGTCCCCTACGGCGATCTCGACGCGGTGCGGCGGGCCATGGGCCCCGACGTGTGCGGCGTGTTCGTCGAGACGGTGCAGGGAGAGGGGGGCGTCACGCCCGCGCCGCCCGGGTTCCTCGAGGGTCTGCGGCGCGTGTGTGACGAGCACGGCGCGCTGCTCCTCGTCGACGAGGTCCAGACGGGCATGGGCAGGACCGGAAAGCTGCTCGGGACCGACCACGCGGGCGTGCGCGGCGACGCCATCTCGCTCGCCAAGGGCCTCGGCGGCGGCGTCCCGATCGGCGCCCTCCTCGTCTCCGATCAGCTCGCGGGGGCGCTGCCCCCCGGCTCGCACGGCTCCACGTTCGGCGGCAACGCGCTCGCTTCCGCGGCCGCCCGCGCGGTGCTCGCCGCGCTCTACGAGGAGGACCTCATCGGCCACGCGGCCGAGGTCGGCGCGCGGCTCGGGGCCAAGCTGGCGGACCTCGCGCGAGCACACCCCGACCTCTGCGAGGGCGAGCGGGGCCAAGGGCTGCTCCGCGCGCTGGTGCTCAAGCCGGGCGTCGACGCGCGGGCCGTCCTCGGCGCCGCCCGCGAGGCCGGCGTGCTCTTGACGATCGCGGGGGGGCGGGGGCTGCGCTTCACGCCGCCGCTCGTCATCACCGAGGCGGAGATCGACGAGGCGGTGGAGCGCGTGGACGGCGCGCTCCGGGCCGTGCGCGTCGATCTCTCGCTACCAGGCTGAGCCCGGGCGACTCCCGTGCGCGCCGCCGGTCCCGTCGTCGATCCGATCCCGTGCTCCGGGTGCGGCAAGCTCATCGACCCGCTCCGCGCCGGGCACGTCGCGATCTTCGACCAAGCGCTGCACTACTTCTGCAGCCACGCGACGTGTCGTGAGGACTACCTCGCGCCGTTCGATCCTCCGGCGCCCCGCGAGGCCCGCGCGCAGCGCTCGTCGGAGCCGATCCCGGCGTCACGAGGCCGGGCGCGGGACGGCCACGGGTCGGCGATCGTGGCCGCCCTCTCGCCGGTCGTGCCCGAGGACGTGCTCCCGGATCTCCCGAGGCACGAGGACGAGCGCGCCCTGGTCGAGGCCATCGGCGCGACGACCCTCGAGCCCCGGGCCGCCGCGCCGGAGCTCCCCGAAGGGCCGCGCGACGTCGGGGCGCTCCTCCTGCTCATCTCGGTCGTGGGCGGCGTGCTCGCCGTGCTCCTCAGCCTGGCCGGCTCGGGCAAGCTGCTCCTGTTCGCGCGCGTCGTCCTCGCCGCCGTGAGCGTCGGGATGCTCGCGGCGCGGGCCGCCACGACGCCCCGCGAGGCTGCGGACCCTCACGTGGTCCCGCTGCTCGCCGGCCCGGTGGGCGCCGTGGGCGTCGCGGCCTGGGCCGCCGCGCGCGCCTCGGCCGCGCTCGCCGCCGAGGCCGTCATCTTGGCCGGGACGATCGTGACCGCGTCGGCGATCGTGACGTGGCTCTTGGAGTCGGCGCGGCGCGGCGTGGAGGCGGAGCGCGCGTGGCTGCTCGGCGCGCTCACCCTGGAGGGCAGGCGGCTCGGCGCGGAGGGCGTCGAGGAGGGGGTGACCGACTTCCGAGCCGGCGAGCGCGTCGTCGTCCAAGCCGAGGAGGACGTCCCCGTCGACATGGTGGTGCTGGAGGGCGAGGCCGAGATCCTTCCCTGGCCCGGCGCGCAAGCGGCCGCGCGCCGCAGGGCCGGGGACCCCGTCGTCGCGGGCGCCCACGTCCTCCGTGGCAAGCTCGTCGGATCGTGCACGTGGGCCCGAACGGACCGGGCGTTCGCCCGCTTGATCCTGGATCCGCGCCGGCGCGTGGACGCGCTCGCGCCGGTGACCCGCGCCCCGCGTTCCCTGGCGGAGCGCTGGGCCCTCATCGCCGCCGTGGGCGCGGCCGCCCTCACCTTCGCGATCACCGGCAGCGCCCTCGACGCGGCGATGGCCCTGGTCGCCGCGCAGGCCGGTCTCTCCACGGCGCTCGTCGGCTCACTGGCCGGCGTTTACGTCGCGCGCGGTGTGCTCGCGGCGCAGCGGCGGGGCATCACGTACAAGAGCGCCGACGCTTGGGACAGGGCGGGCCGGGCGACGATGGCGGTCTTCTGCGCGCGCGGCACGCTGCTCATGGGCGAGCCGGACGTGGCCGAGGTGGAGGCCACCGCGAAGGACTTCGAGGCGGCGGACGTCCTGAGCCTCGCGGCCGGCGCCGCGCGCGCCGAGCAGAGCCCCTCCGCGTTCGCGATCCTGCGGACGTCGAAGGCCCGGGACGTGAGGCCCGATCCCATCCGCAACCCGACGGTGCATCCGGGCCTCGGCGTGGTGGCGGTGACGGGGACCGGCGAGGAGCTCTGCGTCGGCGTGCGCGCGCTTCTCCTCGAGCAACGCGTCTCGATCGCGTCGGCGGAGTGGCGCATCGGGGAGCTGGAGGCGCTCGGCCGGAGCGTCGTGCTCGTCGCGCTCGGGAGCCGGCTCGTCGGCGTCATCGCCCTCCAGGACGGGATCCGGCCGGGCGCGCGGGCCGCCGTGCAGCACCTCCTCGACGCGCAGATCGAGCCGGTCTTGATGTCGGGCGACTCGCGCGAGACCTGCGAGGCGATCGCACGCTCGCTCGACATCGAGCACGTGAGGCCCGAGGTGGCGCCGTCCGACCGCGCGGAAGAGGTGAAACGGATCGGAGAGACCGGGGAGAGCGTCGCGGTCCTAGGGCACGCCGATCTCGACGACGCGGCGCTCAGCGCGGCGCACGTCGCGGTGGCGCTCGCGGCCGCGGGCAGTGCCTCCGCGGAGCATGACGTCGCGCTCGCGGGCGGAGACCTCCGAGACGCCGCCCTCGCGCTCGCCCTCGCACGCAGGACACGCATCGAGGCGCGCGTGGGCTTCGCGCTCGCGGCCGTGCCCCCGGCGTTGGGGGTGCTCGTGGTCGCGTTGGGCGTGCTGCCCCCTGCGTTCATCCCCATCGCCGCGCTCCTCGGCGGGGCGATGGGCGTCCTGCACGGCAGGGCGATCGACCGGCGCGGCCCGGCTCGCGAGTGACGCAGACGGCTCAGCCGGCGCGGAGCGACGCCTCCGGGCGCGCGCGGAGCGCCCGCTCGAGGCCGAACATGATCACCGGGACGGTGAGCGAGAGCCCTATGGCGAGGTACGCGGGCCGCTCGACGTGCACGAGGCGGTGGTCAGGTAGCTCGGAGAGGAGCTTCGCCGAGACGAACGCCGCCACGGCGCTCGCGGCGTGCTGGACGGCGCTCTGCACCGACTGGAATCGAGCGCGCTCGTGGGGGTCGGGGACCTTCGAGGTGAGCGTGCTGTAGGCGACCATCCGCGAGCCCATGGCGTGGAAGAACAGGCTCGAGAGCACGAGGACGGGCACCTCCGTGATCGCCCAGACGAAGATGATCATGACGGTACCGGCGATGAGGACGGAGGCGAAGGTGCCGACCCGCGCGGACCCGTAGCGATCGACGAGCGGGCCCATGATCCGCGCCGTGACGAAGCTGACCGCGCCGCCGAGCAAGTAGACGAGGTCCAGCCGCTCACCCGGGTAGCCGAGGTTGTACTGGAGGAACGCGGGGAAGTTCGGGATGATGATGAACCCGCTCATCATCGTGACCGCCGAGAGCAGGAGGGACCGCCGGATCAGCGGCTTCGCGAGGAGCGCGCGAAGGGACGCCGACGGGCCGGGGCCGGCGCGCAGGGCCGCGAGGTGACCGCGGAGCGGCGGCAAGAGGCGCGCCGTCGCGACCGCGGCGACGACGATGAGGCCCGCGACGCCGAAGAAGGGCAGGCGCCAGCCGCCGTAGTTCGCGAGGAAGAGGCCCGTGGGCACCCCGAGGACCGAGGCGATCGCGAAGCCGCCCATCACGATCCCGATGCCCCAACCGCGCCGCTCCGCCGGGATCGCGTCGGACACGATCGCGAGCGCCAGGGACGTGGCGGGCCCCCCGAAGAGGCCGGCCACGACGCGAGCCAGGATCAGCGACGGATAGTCGAACGAGAGCCCCCCCAGCGCCGTCCCGACCGCGAGCCCGATCAACGTCACGATGAGCGCCGAGCGGCGGTCGAAGCGCTCCAGGTACAGCGAGCCGAGGACCCCCGTGACGCTCGCCGCCGCGGTGTACGACCCGACGACGATGGCGATGTCGCTCGTGCGGACGCCGAGCGCCTCCGAAAACTGCGGCCCGAGCGGGTTTACCATCATGAAATCGAGGACGTTCACGAATTGAACGCCCGCCATGAGGTAAGCGATGGTGACCTCGGATCGGGGCGCAGACGACGGCACGCGGCGCCACTCTATACGTTTTCGCGCGAGGCGACGCGGTGCCTTGACGCAACGTCACCCGAGCGTAAGAAGAAGGAATGGCGCGCGCGATCGAGCCTGCTCCTCGGTCCGCTGCCGTGCGGACCGTGACCGACTCCACCCGGCAGCGGCTGCGGGAGCGCCTGGACTCGTACATGCTGAAGAAGCGGCTGCGCTCCACGGCGCAGCGCCGGCTGATCGTCGACACGTTCTTCGACGGCTCTCCCCACGTCACGATCGAAGATCTCCTCGCGGAGGTCCGGTCGCACGACCGCGGCATCGGCTACGCGACCGTGTACCGGACCTTGAAGCTGCTCGCGGAGTGCGGGGTCGCCTCGGAGCGTCGCTTCGGCGACGGCCTGTCTCGGTACGAGCTCGCCGACGACGACGACGACCACCACGACCACCTCATCTGCATCACCTGCGGGAACATCACCGAGTTCGAGGAGCCGAAGATCGAGAAGCTGCAGGAGTCGATCGCGGACCGCCACGGCTTCCGACTCACGTCGCACCGGCACGAGATGTACGGCGTCTGCGGCGTCTGCCAGGCGCGCGAGCGGAAGGCCGGCACCGGCTAGTACCGCGACCCATCGATTTCGATGGGTCGCGCGCCCAAAGGAAATCGAGGAGGGTGCACAGAGAGGCGGCATCGGGAGGTTCCTCCCATCGCGCCGCCGGACCCATCGGGGGGAAAGCCCTACTTGGTCCGACCCTGGCTCGCGGCCGTGAGGGCGTCGCTCATCGCCGCGGCCGTGGCGTCGACCAGCGGCATGACCGTGGCGTAGTCCATCCGGGTCGGACCGATCACGCCCACGGCGCCGGCGGGCTGGCCGTGGTCCAGGAGCGGCGCCACGACCAGGCTCAACTGTCCTCCGGTGAGCTCGGCGGCCTCGCTCCCGAGGATCGCCGTGACCGCGCCGGCGGCGAGCGTGTGGTCGAGGAGCGAGAGCAGCTCCTCTCGCTCCTCGAGCGCGACGACGAGGCTCTTCAACCGATCCACGTCGCCGTACTCGGGCAGATCCATCAGCCGGAGCTGCCCCTCGATGACGACCTCCGCCTTCGTCGCCACGTCGGCGATCGCCTGCTGGGCGAGATCGAAGGCTCTGCGGCGGAGCGCGTCCAGCGCCACGCGGTCGTCGGCGAGGCGCCGCGCGAAGAGCTCACGCACCTCCCCGAGCGTGCGGCCCTCGATCACGTCGGCGAGCAGGTTGTGCACCTTCTGAAGCTCGGGCTCGCTGATCGCGGACTCCAGGCGGAGGAAGCGATTTTCGACGGTGCCATCCTGGAACACCAGCACCGCGAGGAGCTGCCCGGGACGCGTCGGGATGAAGCGCATCTGCTGGAGCGTTCGCCCCTTGGACTGGCGGGTGACGACGGCGGCGCGCCCGCTCAGCTCGCTCAGCAACTTGCCGGTCTCGCGGAGCGTGTCGCCGCCGCGAGCGTAGATGTCCGCGACGCGCGTGTGCAGGGACGCGCGCTGCTCCGGCGACACGGCGCGGACCTCCATGAGGGCGTCGATGAAGAACCGGATCGCTCGATCCGTCGGGACACGGCCTGCCGACGTGTGCGGCATGTGCAGGAGGCCCGCCTCCTCCAGGTCGGAGAGGACGTTCCGGATGGAGGCCGCGGAGAGATCCAGCCCGTGTCGGCGGGCCAGGGTCCGGCTGCCGACCGGCTCGCCCGTCTCGATGTACTCGGTCACGACGGCGAACAGGATCCGCCGAGCACGCTGCGACAGTTGCATGAGAGCCCCTCAATCATCCTGGCTCACGTGGCCTCGGTCAATCGAAGCGGGCTAGGATCCGTCCAAGAGGGTCGCATGAGCTCACGAGCCGCTCACCGGGAAGCTCCGGGCGCTCGCCCCCACACGGGGGGCGCAGGTCGGGCCGCGCTCTGGGTCGCCCTCGCCACGCTGGTGCTCGGGTCCTCCGCCGAGGCGAAGCCCGCGAAGCGCCGACCGAAGAAGCCGCGCACCACCGAGTCGGCGTCGTGGGCGTCCGCGCCGAGCGCCCGGTACGGCGCGCTGTCCCGGGAGCAGTGCCTCGCCGAGCTGCGAGCCCGCAAGATCGCCTTCTCCACCGTGCGGGAGGCGCGCGGGGTCCTGGCCCCGGTGCGCCTTGCGGGGGCGCTCGACGGGGTGACGTGGCGAACGGAGGCCCCGGCCGAGACCCGAGCCAAGAGCCCGCACGAGGTGTTCGACTGCCGGGTCGTGCTGTCGCTCTCGGACTTCAGCGCGCTCCTCCGGCGCCACTCGGTCGAGACCGCGATCATCTTCTCCGCGTGGCGCCCTCCGCCGAAGTCGTGGCCGGCCGACAAGGCGGCCACCCGGCACCCGGGCGCGCTCGCGGTGGACCTGAAGCGGCTCGAGCGCGCGGCCTCCGCCGAAGGGCCCCGCGAGCTCCTGGTCGAACGCGACTGGACGCCGCACCGCGGCGTAGCGCCCTGCACCGGCAACCCCTCCCCGGCGACGGCCGAGGGTAGGCTGCTCCGCAGCATCTTCTGCGAGGCCGACGAAAAGCGCCTCTTCACCACGATGCTGTCGCCGAACTACGACAAGGCGCACGAGAACCACTTCCACCTGGAGGTCACGCCGGGGGTGAAGTGGCGCCTGGTGCTGTGACGCGTCTCGCGGAGCGTCGGATCCGTGCTCACGGGCGGCACGCCCCTCCTGGCTTCGTCCAAGCGTTGGAGGCTATCGTACCGGCGTGAAGCGGCAGAGTCGTCGGAGCTCGAGGGGAACGCGCCTGCGCGCCGCGGCGCTGGGCCTCTGGCTGATCATCTTCGCGGTCGGGGCGGTCGGCTGCCCGTGCGTCGGCACCATCCTGAACAACGACCCCAACCTCCGGTGGTGGGCGTTCAAGACTTACGGGCTCCAGCGCGTCTGCCCGGAGATGCTGAAGGCGAGCGTCCCGCTGCGCACGCAGGAGGGCGCGCCCGTGACGGGGCGCTACTTCCCGTCGTCGTGCTCCGCGAGCGTGAACGACCAGAACCGCACGATCATCGTGAACATCGGCGGGTCCGGCTACACGTACCTGCCCACGGTGAAGCGCGCCGGGTTCACGCTCAGCGTGTCGGCGGAGTACGCGTTCGACTACCGCTTCGAGGACGAGGGCGTGTGGGCTTGGGGCAAGCTCCACCGCGTCGCCGCCGGTCCGGACTTTCGGATCACCACGATGGAGAACAAGCTCGCCGACATCGCGGCCGTCCTCACGCCGGCGGGGCCCGCGGCGAACTACGTGGGAGGCCAGGTCGTCACGACCTTCCTGCAGCGGGGCTTCACGGTGATCGAGACCGATCAGGGCAAGGAGTTCTCACTCGGGATCCTGCCGCCGGGGCGCCACCCGCTCCGCCCCATCGAGATCGACGACGACGACGAGGCGCTCGTCTTCGCCAACGAGACCGTCGACGTCTACGTCGGGCAACGCGATTTCTTGGGACCGTTCGAGATCGCCGACGAAGACCAGGTGCTCCAGCTCAAAGGGAGCCTGACGGGGATGGCGGTCGACCTGATGGTCTTCCCCAAGCACGCGGGAGACCAGTGGCGCGAGGCGTACCAGGCCGGGACCGGCGCCGCTCCGCCGCTCCTCCCCGTCGCGGGGGCAGTCATCCAGCCGGGCCCCGTCTCCAAGCGCTTCAAGCTGCGGCCCGGGCTCTACTACGTGGTGGTGGACAACTCCTCCACCGCCGGCCAAGTCAGCCCGCCGCTGACGTTGATGGGGCCGCTCATGGACTCGGCCGCGAGGCTCAGCTACGTGGCGCAGCTGATGGAGCCCTGAGGCCGCGGAGCACCTCGGCGAAGTCCTGCGGCGGCTCCACGCGGAACGCGACGCGCTCGAGCGTGGTCGGGTGCTCGAACCCGAGGAGCTCGGCGTGCAGCATGAGCCGCGGCGCCGGGATCACGGCCCCGGAGGCCCCGCGGATGTACACGCGCTCCCCCACGAGCGGGTGCCCGGCCTCCGACAGGTGAACGCGGATCTGGTGCGTGCGGCCCGTCTCGAGGCGGCACGCGACCAGCGTCGCGCCGGCGAGCTGCTCGACCGGCTCGACGTCGGTGATGGCGAGCCGGCCCTCCTTTTGCCCCGGCCTGGCGGAGCCGCGGAGCCCGTCTCCACGATCCTCGACCAAGAAGGAGCGGAAGGTCCGCCGCCGCGTGAATCGTCCCCGCACGATGGCGAGGTAGCGCCGCTCGGTGGTGTGCTGCCGAAACTGACCTGCGAGGTGCTTCTTCGCCGCCACCGTGCGCGAGAAGACGAGGACGCCGCTCGTCTCCTTGTCGAGACGATGGACGACCCCCAGCGGCGCGCGCGTCCCGCGCCGCCCGGTGGCGCCGAGCACGTCGCGCACGACCGCGTCGAGCGTCGCCTCCTGATCCTCGTCCCCGAAGGGGACGGTGCTGATGCCCGCCGGTTTGTCGACGACCACGATCGCCGCGTCGCAGTGGAGCAACCGCTCCTCCGAGAACGCCTCGCGGCGCGCCACGCGCGGGCGCGGCGCGGAAGGCCGGAGCTCGAGGACATCCCCGGCCCGAGCCACCAGCATCGCGTCCACGACGGCCACGCCTCCGCGCAGCACCTTGCCGGTGCGGATGGCGTCGCGCGCCGCGTTCCAGCTGAGGCCGAACACCTCGCGCACGACGCGATCGAGCCGCTGCCCGGCGAGGGGGCGGGGCACGACCCGGGCGGCCTGAGATCGCGGGGGCTCCTCGTGGGACAAGGTGGAGGACACCTCCCACGGCACTGCGCATGCGTCGAGCCTGGGAAGCGGCCCGTTATGTTGACAGGTGCACCCCCTGGAACGGATGATTCCCGGGACTCGCTCTTCCCCATCCCAAGGAGATGCCCCAAGTGGCCACGACCATCCTGGCAGTCGACGACAGCGTGACCATGCGACGGATCCTCGAGATCACGTTTGCGGGGACCGACTTCCAAACGGTCGTCGTCTCGAGCGGGGCCGAGGCCCTCGCGAAGCTCCAGCAAGGAGGGGTCGGGTTGGTCATCTGCGACAACTCCCTCGAGGGCGACGGCTACGAGGTGGCCGGCCAGCTGCGCGCCGCCGCCCCGTCCGTACCTCTCCTGTTCCTCTCGTCCCGCCAGAACCCCTTCGACGCGGGCCGCGGGCAGTCCGCCGGGGTCACCGACAACATCGACAAGCCGTTCGACACCCAGCAGCTCATCGACCGCGCCAACAAGCTGGTCTCCGGCGCCGGCGCGGGCGCTGGGTCCTTCGCGCCGGCGCCCGTCGCCGCCGCTCCGGCCCCTGCCGCCGCCGCGGCCGCACCGGCTCCCGCTCCTGGGGCGCCGGCGGCGAAGAACCGCACCATGATGTACGGCGGCGTCCCGGCCCCGGCGGCGCCCCCGCCGACCGCCCCCGCGCAGCAGGCGCGAGCGGCTGGCTTCGGTGCCGGCGGTCTCGGCGGCAAGCCCGCCTCGCCGGCCCCCGCGCCGGCCGCACCCAAGCCGGCTCCCGCGCCGGCTCCTGCCCCCGCGCCTGCGCCCCGCGCGGCCGCACCCGCCGCGGTCGCTGGCGCGATCGCGGCAGGGAACGGCCAGCTCGCCGCGAAGATGGGAGAGCTCGGCCTGACGCCCCAGCAGGCGGACGCCGTCCTCGCGCTCTCGCGCGACCTCATCGAGCGCGTGGTCTGGGAGGTCGTCCCGGTCCTGGCCGAGACGATCATCAAGGAAGAGATCTCGCGCCTCACGAAGTGAGGTCGGGCCGCGGCGGGAGGCGTGGCTCCACCGCGCCACCGGCGCCGTGACGCGCGTCGCGCGTCGCGGCCCGATCGGCGGCCTCCTTTCCGGTGGGCTCGCCGGCGCGAAACCGGGCTTCGCGAACTTCTCTTTTGATTCGCATGGCGAGCCGTGTGACCTTCTCGCAGCGCGAGGTAGAAACGCGCTCCGTTCCCCGTCTCTGTCCCCATGAGCACCGAGCTACCGAAGGGTTACGAGCCCCGCGAGGTCGAGGCGCACTGGTCCGAGAAGTGGATCGAGCTCGGCGTCTTCGCCGCGTCCGCGGATCCGAAGGACCCGCGCCCGCGGTACGTCCTGCCGATGCCACCGCCCAACGTCACCGGCTCGCTGCACATGGGCCACGCGCTGACGTGCACGCTCGAGGACATCCTGGTCCGGTACCACCGCATGGCGGGGTTCTGCACCCTGTGGCAGCCGGGGATCGACCACGCGGGGATCGCGACGCAGACCGTCGTGGAGCGGCAGCTCAAGCGCGAGGGAAAGACGCGGCACGATCTCGGACGTGAGGCGTTCATCGATCGCGTGTGGGCGTGGAAGGCCGAGAGCGGCGGCCGCATCGCGCTCCAGCAGCGCGTGCTCGGGGTCTCGGCCGACTGGGCGCGCTCCAAGTTCACGATGGACGCCGAGCTCTCGCGGGCGGTCCGCGAGGCGTTCGTCCGGCTGTTCGAGGAGGGGCTCATCTACCGCGACACGCGCCTCGTCCACTGGGACTGCGAGGCGCAGACGGTGCTCTCGAACCTCGAGGTGGAGAACGAGCCAGCCCAAGGCGAGCTCTTCGAGTTCGCGTACCCCGTCCGACCCGAGGACGGCGGGGGTGAGATCGTCGTGGCCACCACAAGGCCGGAGACCATGCTCGGCGACAGCGCGGTCGCCGTGCACCCCGACGACGAGCGCTACAAGCACCTCCACGGCAAGCGCCTCAGGCACCCGTTCGTGGAGCGGGACATTCCCGTCATCACGGACGCGGAGCTCGTGGACCCGACGTTCGGCACCGGCGCCGTGAAGGTCACTCCAGCCCACGACTGGAACGACTTCGCGACCGGCAAGCGCCACAAGCTCGAGGAGATCAACATCCTCACGGTCGACGGCAAAATGAACGAGCGCTGCGGCGCGTTCGCGGGCCTGGACCGGTTCGCGGCGCGCAAGGCCGTGAAGAAGGCGCTCGACGAGCGCGGCTTGGTCCGGGGATCCAAGCAGCACGACCTCGTGCTCCCGCGCAGCGAGCGCAGCGGGTCGATCGTGGAGCCGATGATCTCCACCCAGTGGTTCGTGCGGATGAAGCCGCTCGCAGAGCCCGCGCTCGAGGCCGTTCGGACGGGGCAGACGGTGATCGTCCCCGACGAGTGGGCGAAGACCTACGAGCACTTCATGGTCAACATCCTCGACTGGTGCATCTCGCGCCAGCTCTGGTGGGGCCACCGCATCCCCGCGTGGCACTGCGGGGCCTGCGGGC
>CAZBJI010000109.1:0-27364 GCA_964492175.1 uncultured Polyangiaceae bacterium
CGGAGTCGATGACCACGATGTCCACGGCGCCCGAACGCACGAGCGTGTCGCAGATCTCGAGCGCCTCCTCGCCCGTGTCCGGCTGGGCCACGTGCAGGTTGGCGATGTCCACGCCCAGCTTCTGGGCGTAGCTGGCATCGAGCGCGTGCTCGGCGTCGATGAAGACGGCGCTGCCGCCCAGCTTCTGGGCGTTGGCGATGATGGTGAGCGCCAGCGTGGTCTTGCCGCTCGACTCGGGACCGTAGATCTCGATGATGCGGCCGCGCGGGTAGCCGCCGACGCCGAGCGCGATGTCGAGGCCGAGCGACCCGGTGGGGACCGTGGCGACGTCCTCGTGCAGCGACTCGCCGTCCCGGAGGCGCATGATGGCGCCCTTGCCGTACTCCTTCTCGACGCTCGCGATGGCGAGCTCCAGGGCGGCGGCCTTCTGCTTGGCGTTCTTTTCGTCGATCATGATCCCACCTTACTGTGCGTGTGTTCAGTCTGCAAGCTGCCGGGTGACGTGACACACGTATAGCGGCGGATGAGCCTGAACGGAAGGCTTTGGTGGCCTCTGGTAGGACATAGAATGTCCTTCTAGGCCCTCTCGGCGGGGCGGGTCGGCTCTCCTCTTGGGGCGGCCCGCCGCGATCCCTATGCTCTCGGTCGTGCCGAGGCGCCTGGCCCCCCCGAACCGCTCGCGCCCCGGCGCCGGCGCAGTCTCCGCGGCCGCGCTCGTTCTGGCGGGCTCGGTGCTCGCGCTCTCCTGTCGCGACATCATCGCGGGCGACAGCCGCGACGTCGCGAGCGAGCTCTGCGGCCTCGTCGAGGCCTGCTACGGCGCCGACCGCGTCTACGGCGGCTGCTCGGCGTTCTCCGCGAGGCTCGACGCGGCTGGAGCGGAGGTGCGTCAGGAGTTCCTGAAGGGCATCGAGCTCGACGGCTGCCTCGTGTCGTGCCCGGCCGCCCTCGGGTGCCTCGACGCCCGGCCGTTCTGCGCGGACGTGCCCTGCGCGGGACCGTCGTGCTGCGCGGAGGACGTCGCGTGCTGCGGCTGGACCGACGGCGACGCGGTGTGCAGCGTCGGCGCGTGCTGTCGCCCCGCCGGGGTCGCCTGCGCGGGCGACGCCGAGTGCTGCGACTCGCTCTGCGTCGAGGGCTCGTGCGGCGGGCGCCCGTGCAACGCCGTGGGGGCCGCGTGCACCGAAGGGCCGGAGTGCTGCAGCGGGCTCTGCCGCGAAGCGGTCTGCGTGCCCAAGGACTGCGCCCTCATCGACGAGTCGTGCGCCGACGTGACCGAGTGCTGCGCCGCGTCCGAGCAAGGCTACGATCCCGAGGTCTACGCGAAGTGCGAGGGCGGCGTGTGCTCTCCGGTGATCCTCCAGTGCGAGTCCGAGCACGGGCAGCTCTGTGATCCCAACACGCCCGACTTCTGCTGCCCGGGCCTCACGTGCTCGAAGCAAGGCCCCAGCACCTACGTCTGCCGCGAGACGGGCTGCGTGGATCTCAACCTGGAGTGCGAGGGCAAGACCTGCTGCGGCGACTCGATCTGCAACCCCTTCACCGTGCCGCGCCGCTGCACGCCGCCGGCCGGGTGCTTCGAGGAGGGCTCGACGTGCGAGATCGACATCGAGTGCTGCACCGGGTTCTGTCTGAAGACCCAGCTCGGCTCCCCCACGGGGGTGTGCGCCGCCTGCAACACGACGACGTGTGACCACGAGTTCTGCGAGACCGGCACACCGCTCGCGCCGTGGACCTGCCCGGAGGGCGCCACCGCGTGCCTCACCGCCGTCGCGGCCGTGGACCTCTACTGCCTGTGCGCCGGGTGGGACGCGATCTGCGTCGGGTACCTGCCCGAGCTCTGCCAGCTGTCGTGCCCATCGGTCGGGCCGTGACCTCGCTCAGAAGAGCCCGACGGAGAAATGGATCGCGCCGAGGTCCTCCCACGGCCGGCGGTCCAGGTTGAACGCGCCGTCGAGCGCGAGCGGCCCGAGGGGCGTCGAGAAGCGCAGCCCGCCGCCGGCGCCGTAGCGCCACGCGAGCGGGTCGAACTCGGCGGGGTCGACCCAGAGGTTGGCGACGTCCAAGAACACGCCGAGCCCGACGATGTCCCACACGGGGATGCGGAGCTCGACGCGAGGGTTCACGACGAGGTCACCACCGCGGACCGCGACGTCGTCGATGGTGAGGCGATCGGCGGGCGCGACGCTCGCGGGGGGGTTCAGGATCTGCTGGGCGACGTCCTCGGGGACGACCGAGTCGGGGAAGAAGGCGCGGTGGGACTCGAAGCCGCCGAGGTAAAAGAGGCGGTCGGGGTACGTGCGGCTCTCGGGCTGGAGCTGGACGTTCATCCCCCCGGAGACGCTCACCGCGAGCGACAGCCCGGCGTCGGTGAAGCGGACGTAGCCGGCGACGCGCGTCGTGAACTTCAAGAAGTGCGAGACGAGCGCCGTGTTCTGGTCGGCCGAGCTTCCCAGAGGGAACGCGTTGACGTGCTCCGTCTCTCCGATGAGGAGCGTGCCCTGCGTCGCGTTCAGGGGGTTGTCCCGCCGGTCCCACGCGACGCCGATCCGCTGGGCGACGGCGAACGTGGTCCCGTCGGGGAACCGCAGGAGCCGCTCGAGGGAGCGGTTGCGGCGGATCGCCTCGTCCACCGTCGACGCGTTGAAGATCTGCACGTCGTTCAGCTCGCCCGACGCCGACATCGTCATCACGACCTCGCGGAGCGGCCGGTAGGAGAGGCCCGGGACGAGGGCCTCGCGCGTGAGCCCGAAGTCCCGCTGGTTGTCGCGGACGTCGATGCCCTCCAGGCCGAAGCTGAACGTCGGGCCCAGCCCGATCTCCGGGAAGTGCACGCGGGCGGAGTTCCGGCGCTCGAGCCGCTGGCTGACGGGGAGAGGCCCTAGGTTCTTCTCCACCGCCGAGTCGATGATCATGAAGTCGAAGAGGTACGAGAGCTGGATCCGCAGCGTGAGCGCGATCGCGAGGCCCGCGATGTTGCGGTGGCCGTACTCGAACCCGACGCGGAGCCCCTCGCCCGTGGAGAAGCCGGCGCGGGGCTCGATGTACTGCGACCCGTACTCCGTGACCCGCACCAGCAGCCGCTTCTTGCGCGCCGGGACCTCGGGCTCGGCGAGCGACACCGACACGGCCGAGAACGGACCCAGCGTGGCGATGCGCTCCTCGGAGAGGCGCAGCTCGCGGCGCGAGTATCGGTCCCCCTTCTTCAGGGCCACGCGGCCGACGATGAGCTCGATGTCGGTCCTCGTCGCGCCTTCGACGTCGATGCCGTCGATGATCACGAGATCGTGCTCCTGAATGACGAAGCGGGCGCGCGCGCGGCTGCCGTCCGGGGAGGGCTCGACGCGGGCCTCGACCTCGGCGAACGCGAAGCCGATGTCCTGGTAGCGCTCGAGGATCCGGGCCTTCGCGTCGTCCAGCGCCTTGAGGCTGAGGGGCTCGCCCATCGGCAGATCCGCCAGGCGGGCGAGGAGCACGTCCGGCACGTGGACGTTGCCCTCGAAGGTGAGATCCCAGATCCGCGTCTGCGGGCCGAGGTGGACCGGGATGCGCAGCAGGAGGTTCGGCGAGCACCGAACCCCGCGGGCGGGATCCGGCGTGCACGTGCTGCCGGCGGGCGGCGGGGGCTCCGGCAGAGGGAGGCCGGCCTCGTTCGTCTTGCAGCGCGCTTGCACCGCCGGCAGCGGCTCCTCCACGCAGGCGCCGGCCGGGGAGGAGGCCGCGCAGCGCGCGCGGATCACGGACGCAGGGCCGATCACGGAGCTCAGGTACCCCTTCGCCAGGTAGAGCTCGCGCACGCGCTTGATCGCCTTGGCGTAGACCTCGGCCGTGTAGACCGACGCCGGCGCGAGCTCGAGCGGAGCCGCGCGCCGCCCGCCGCGGGTGCCCATCACCTCCTCCACGACGATGGGGGACGGGGAGGAGACGATGCCCTCGCTCGGCAGCTCCTCCTCGAGCACGCGGTCGATCTCGCGCCCGACGTCGTCCGGATCCTCCGGGGCGCGCAGGCACGCGAAGATCCGCTTCGTCACGCGCACACGGCCGTTCTCCCGCACCACGAAGGCGACGGCCTGCGTGCCGGCGTCGGGGCTCGCGCGCTCCTCCGCGCGGACCTCGACGTCCAGGAACCCGTGGGACGTGTAGTAGCGCCGGAGCCGCGACGCGAGGTCCTCCGGGGAGGTCGCGTCCCCCTTGTCGAGCTCGAGCGCTCTCGTCAGCTGGTCCCCGTCGAACGACGTGTTGCCCTCGAACTGCGGGACGAGCTTCGGCCCGCTGTCGACGTAGACGTAGAGGTAGCTGAAGGCGCCGCGGTGGAGCGCCTTGTGGTACACGCGCGCCCGCGTGAAGCCCGCCTCGCGCAAGGCCTGGGTCAGCTTGCGGTCCGCCTCGTCGCAGTCCTTCAGGTCGAACCGGTCGCCCGCCTCCACCTCGTAGTCGGACTTGAGGTCCCCCACGTGGGCGTCCCAGGCCGGCTCGATCACGAACACCCGCTGGCTGACGAGGCGCGCCTCGCCCGGCTCGATCTGGATCGAGACCAGCACGTCCCCCGGCGCGTCCAGGTCCGAGGCCGCGATCGAGAGCTTGGCGCGCGGGAAGCCCTGGCGGTCGTAGATCCCCGAGAGGCGCCGCGGCAGGTCGTCCAGATCGGCCTCGGTGATCTCGGTGCCCACCTCCAGCCGCGCGGCCTTCAGGGTCGCGCTCCGGTCGAGCACCCCGCCGTCGATCTGCACCGCGGCGACGGTCCGCGAGGGCGCCGCGACGATCCGGAGCACGACGCCCGCCCCGTCGCGGAGCGCCTCCGCCGCGATCCCCGAGAAGCGGCCCGCGGCGTCGATCTCCCGCATCGCCCGCCGCGCGGCCTCCGCCGAGAGCGCCTCGCCGAGCTTCACGCTGGTCACGGCGACCGGCCGCGCCCAGCGCTTGCCGAGGGTCACGACCTCGACGCGGACGATGGGGAGACCGAGGAGCGTCGCGTCGAGCTCGTCGGGGGGGAGCATCGCCGCGGTCGCCTGCTCGACGGGCAGGAGCGGCTCCGCCGCGGCGCGATCGGCCGGGGAGGGGGCGCTCTGGGCGCGCGCGTCCGCCGGCGCGAGCCACGAAAGTACCCAGACAAGGCACGGCCAGAGAAGCCCGCGCGTCATTCGAACTCGAGTCGCCACCTCAGGTCAGCGCCGAGATTACCGATGATCGAGCCGATGTCGTTGGTGTTGTCGTAGTTTGCCTCGAGGCTCAGCCCCTTGCGGAGCCGCCACTCGACGTTCGCGCCGACGTCGCTCTCCGTCAGGGTGGTCGTGACGCTCGCTCGCACGTCGTCCGTGAGCCGCTTGCCGACCGTGACGTTCGGCTCGGTCTTCCCCGTGCGCGAGCTGTAGCCGGAGCCGAAGTGGAAGTAGTCGATCGGGACGACCGCCTTCACGGCCTTGTCTGCGCCGGTGAGCGCGCCGAGCGCCTCCAGGCCCACGGTCTCACCGAGCGACGAGAGCAGGCTCCGGTCGAGCTCCGCGCGGGTCATGCCGACCGTGAGCAGCAGCACGATGTCGTCCTGGTTGAGGGGCGGATCGCTGGCGAGGTCGAGCTTGAGGTCGTCGGTGCTGCCGTGCGCGTGCACGTTCACGTTCCACTCGCCGCCGGTGGTGCCGCCCGCCGCGGCGTCCGCCGGATCCTGCGCCGCGTACCGGCGGATCTCGGTGGTGGCTCGGATGTCGACCTGCGCGTCCACCTTCTTCGGATCCTGGAAGCGGATGAAGCCCTCCGAGACGTCGAACTCGTGGGCCCTCAGGCGGATCTTCGACTCCGAGAGGAGCCGGAGGGAGCCGCGCGCGCCGTACCGCTGGTTCGTCCCCGCGATCTGGATGCCCGGATCGACCACCTCGAGCCTCAGATCGGCCAGATCGTTGCGCACGACGAGCGGGCGCTGCGAGACGACCTGGACGTCGAACCTCACGTAGTCGCCGTCCGGATCGAACGTGTCGACCTCCGTGCGCCCGAGGTTGCGCGAGATGCGGGAGAGATCGATCGAGAGCCCGATGGGCCGCGAGTAGTCGAAGGAGACCAGGCGCACGGTGCCGCGCACCTCCGGCAGGCTCGACTCGCCGCGGGCGGAGCCAGCCAGGGTGGCCTCGAGATCGGCGTCGGCGACGACCTCGATCCCCTCGCCCACGGGGAGCTTGAGGCCGCGCCCGGTGATCGTGGCGCTCCCGGCCCCGAGGCTCAGCCCGACGATGGGCGCCGAGCCGGTCACGTCCACCGTCCCGGCGCCGACCTTGGCCGTGGCCCGGGTGACGCGCAGCTCGCCCCCCCCCACGGCCACGTCGACCTCGACGTCGTCCACGCTGAGCGCGGGGCTGGAGATCGCGAGCCCGCCGCCGCGGAGCCGCGCGCCGCCGCTGAGCGCGGGCTTCGTGAGCGGGCCCTTCACCGCGAGCTCTCCCGAGAGCGTGCCCTCCAGCCGCTCGACGCCCTCCAGGCTGGACTTCAGCTTGGAGAGCGAGAACGGGGAGATCGCGAGATTGGCGTCGAGGCTCGGGCTCGTGGTCAGCGCGGAGACCTTGCCCTCGGCGGAGAACGCCACGCGCAGGCCGGACTTGTCGACGACCGCGAGCTCGAGCCTCGGGACGACCAGCTCGTCGTCGGCCAACGTCATGACGTCGGTCGCGTCGGAGAGCTCGACGCTGCGCCCGCCGCGCCGGAGCTCCAGATCGAAGAGCTCGAGCTCCGCGCGCGTGGCGGCGAGCCGCGACGGCTCCAGGTGCTCGATGTCGATCTGCGCCGAGACGCTCCCCTCGGGCACCTGCTGCGTGAACGCGAGGCCCGGCAGCCCGCCGAGCACGGTCCCGAGGTCGAGGCCCGAGATCGAGAGCCTCCCCTTCACGACCGCGCTGCGCTGCGTGCTCACGGTCAGGTCCTCGAGGCGGATCTGTCCGCCGGCCACTTGACCATTGAGACGGAACTGACCCCCGGGGAGGTCCTTCTCGTGCTCGGCTAGATCGAAGGGCTTGGTGATGGGGCGGCCGCAGCGCGTCACGCCCACGCGCTCCGGCGGCTTCGGGTCCGCCTCCAGCTGCACGAGCAGCCGCGACGCGGGCAGCCGCCGCGCGCCGATGCGCAGGGGGCCCACGCTGAGGTCCACGCTCGCCTGGGGCCGCGCCACCGATCCGCCGAGCGTCGCCATGGCGTGCACCTCCGCGTCGAGGAAGCTCGCGACCGCGCCGAGCCCCTCGAGCCGGTCCAGGCGGAGCCCGCTCGCCACGAGGCTCCCGCGGAGCGCGCCTCCGCGGTGGACCTTCACCTGCCCGACGACGCTGCCCTTGTCGTCCTGGAACGCGGCCGAGTCGATGTCGACCTCCATCCCCGCGTCGCCCGCCGCCTGGTCGTCATAGCGGAAGGTGAGCCCGAGATCCCCGGAGTCGAACGTCTGGCCGAAGAGCGTCGGCTGCAGCACCTTCGTCTTCGCGCGGATCTCCAGCGCGCCGCCGCCGCACCGATCCTCCGGCCCGCCCAGCGCGTAATGGACGCGCCCGGAGCCCACGGCCGTCCCCGCGATCCCGGCGAACCGCGGATCTTTGTCGAAATGGAAGACCTCCAGGAAATCCCGCACCTGTAGGTGCGGGGGCTTGAGCGCGTCCACGTCGGCGTCGACGAGGACGTCGGCCCCTTGATCGAAAGCGATCTTCACGCGAGGCGAGGCGACGACGCTCTCGTTCTTCGCCAGCTCCACGTCGGTGAGCTCGAGCCAGAGCGGCATGAAGACGGCCTTGGCGCGGCGGATGTGCCCCGCCTCGAAGCCCCCGATCATGAAGTCCTCCACCGCGAGATCGCCCTCCACCCGAGGCTCGTCGAAGGTCCCGGCGCCGCGCGCCTCCACCTGCGCGACGCCCGCGATGTCGACGCTGACGAGCGGGGAGAGCTCGGAGAGATCCACGCGGGAGCCCTTTCGGACGTCGAGCCCGAAGGCGCCCAGGTACCCGAGGTACACCGTCGTGAAGACCTCCGAGCGCGGCGTGACGAGGTGCATCCCCTGCAGCACGACCGCCTCCGGTCCGACGACGAGCTTGCCGGTGACGTCGCCGCGGTCGAGGCTCACCATTCGCTGGCGCCCGGCCCGGTACGGGGGTCGGTCGTAGACGCCGAAGTCCTTCGTCTCGGCCACGAGGTCCCCGGAGAGCGAGAGCGGGCTCAGCGTCCCCCCGAAGCGCGGGATGTCGACGTGGTCGATGTCCCAGCCGACGTGCGACTGCGGGTGGGCGCCGAGGTCGCGCAGGAGGCCTCCGATCGTGACCCCGTCGGCGACGATGTCCTTCGCCTCGAGCGGCATCGTCGGCTCGAAGGGTGAGATCGTCACCTCCGGCAGGGAGAAGCGCCCGTCGCCCCAGACGGCGCGCGCGCCGGTCACGAGCAGGCGGTCGTTCCGGAAGAGGACGCGCGCCTCGAAATGGTCGGAGAAGACCTTGCCGTCGAGCCCCACCATGGCGGCCTTGACCGAGCCCTGCGCGGTCGGAAACCGCGAGCCTTGCTCCTGCTTCAGATCGAGGTCGATGGAGACCGTCCCCGACGTGTGGATCACGCTCACGAAGCGGTGCACGAGCGAGACGGGCGCGGTCACCGAGACGCGGCCGTCCACGGCGGGGATCTCGCCGCCCTTCGCGAGGGCGCCGACGTCGAGGCGCAGCGCGCCGACGGTGACCTCGAGGCGCCGCCAGTCCAGAGGGGCGAGCTCGCAGGAGGGGCGCGTGCCCTGGCGCGGGTCCACGTCGGTGGAGGCGGCCAGCGCCAGCCGGCGGACCAGCAGCGCCTCGTCGGCCTGGTCGTAGCGCAGGCGCGCCTCCAGCTGGCAGATCCGGTCCTCGTCCACGGCGTCCTCGCCGGGGTAGCGGGCGTCCTCGTGCTTCCTGGTCACGGTCGCGCCACCGGCGCGGAGCGCGACCTCGAGGGCGTCGTCGCGCTCGACCGTGAGGTCTAGATCGATCTCGTACGCGTGCGCGAGCACGCCGTCCACGTCCAGGCTCACGTCGGCGTCGGTGACCGAGAGGGACGCGAAGGGCGCGCGCGTGGGCCCCTTCGTCGGCTCTTCACGCTCGGGGAGCTTCGGGCGGAAGCTCGTGAGCTCGCCGTCGCGGACGACCACGCGCACCTCCGCGCCGGTGATGTCGACGTCGCCCGCGTCGAGCTTGCCGGCGATGAGCGAGAAGAGCCTCGGGCGCACCGAGGCGCGCTCCACGGTGAGGAACGGCCCCTCGCCGTCGTCCCCCTCGACCACGACGTTCTCGAGCGAGAGGGCGAGCGGCCACGGCTTGACGTGGATGTCGTACGTCGCGCGCGCGCCGAGCTCGTCCTCCAGGAGGCGCGACGTCCGCTCGGCGGCGAGCTCGCGGACCCACTCGGTGCGCACGAGCACGCCGGCGAGGACGGGCACCGCGCCGATGAGCGCGAAGATCACGCAGAGGATCAGCGCGACGACGCGCGAGATGCTGGCCGCGCGGCGCGACGCCGGGGCCGCGGAGCTCGTGAGCGGCGCGCGCGTAGGGCGGATGGTCGGCGGCCGCGCCGAGCGATCGGCGGGGACGCTCGAGCTCGGATCGAGGGACGCGCCCGCGCGCGTCGCGCCCGCGCGCGTCGGCGAGCGCGACGAGCCCCCTGCGTCCGAGGGCGCTTCGAGCGGGGGCGTCGCGGCGGCCGGGGGGCGGATCGAGTAGGTCTCGGGCGCGTCCGGGGCCTCGCCCACGGCGGCGCTCTCCGGCGCGCGCGCCGCCTGCGTCCCGGGCAGGCGGGGGGCCTTGGGGATGAGCGGCAGCACGAGCTCGTCCGGGCTCGAGTCCCGCGCTCCGGGGGGGGCCGAGCTCGGCGCTGGACCGCGGGGGTCGTCGCTGCCGCTCACCCGGAGAGGGTAGCTGGCGGGGGAGGTTAGGTCACGAACCGGGCAAGGCCGCGGCGGGGCGCCAGGGCCGCTCCGCGGGCGCGGCCGCGTGGGCCCCGCCTCACTCGAACCGGTAGGTCGCCATCATGGGGGAGTGGTCGCTCGCGTCGGCGATGTCCGCGCCGTGGCGGATGATCACCTCCTGCGTGTCCAGGTGCATCATCATGACGTCGTTCGCCATCTGGTGATCGATGAGCTCGAGCGCGCCCATGAAGTCGAACGTCCAGCGCTCGCCCGCCGGTACGTTCGTCACGACGTCCACGTAGAGGTCGGGCGCGGCGCCCTCGATCGCCCGGAAGGGCGGGGAGTCGGGGAGATCGTTGTAGTCGCCGAGGATGATGATCCCCGCGGTGGGATCCGCCAGGGTGAGCTCGTCCGCGATGGCCCGGGTGCGCTGGGCCTCGGCGAGGCGCTTGTTCGGATCGTCCGGCGGGCCCTTCGACCGGAAGTGCACGCCGATGAGGACGATCTTCTGGCCCTCGAACGAGAAGTGGTACTCGACCGCGTCGCGCGCGAACTGGTAGGTGGGCGCGGGGGTGCCCTCCACCGAGAACACGTCCGCCTGGTGCGAGACGACGTTCGAGAAGGGGATCTTGGAGATGGCGGCGATGTCGACGCCGCGCGGATCGGGCGAGTCGATGAGGCTGCTGTCCACGTAGGCCGGGCCGAGCTCCGCGAGGAGATCGTCGAGGACCGCCTGGTTCTCGATCTCGGCGAACACGGCGACGTCGGGGTCGAGCTCCGTCATGATCGCGGCGACCGCGGCGAGCTGCGTCTGGTACTCCGCGGTGCTCTTGATGAACTCGTCCGGCTCGGGCGAGTCGTTGACGTCGTTCACGAAGTTCCGCGTGTTCCAGTTCAGGATCTTGATCGGCTTGCCGGAGACGACGTTGCCGCCCTCGCCGCCCTGCCCCGAGGCGCCGCTGCCGGTGGCGCCGGCGCCACCCTCGCCGGTGGTGTCGTCGCCACACGCCGCGGCCGCGGTCATCACACCCAAGCAAGCCGAGAGGAGCCAAGCCTTCGAAGAGCGCATCGTGGAAGGCTAGTACAGGCTCGCGCGCGCGTCAGCGAGAGAGCTTCCGGTACCGGAACTTCTGGGGCTCGTCCGCGTCCTTGCCCATGCGGCGCTTCAGGTCCGCCTCGTACGCCTCGTAGTTCCCCTCGAACCAGACCACCTTGGCGTCGCCCTCGAACGCGAGCATGTGCGTCGCGACCCGGTCGAGGAACCAGCGATCGTGGCTGATGACGACGGCGCAGCCGGCGAAGTCGAGGAGGGCCTCCTCGAGCGACCGCAGGGTGTCCACGTCGAGATCGTTCGTGGGCTCGTCGAGCAGGAGCACGTTTCCGCCGGTCCGCAGGAGCTTGGCCAGGTGGACTCGGTTGCGCTCCCCGCCCGAGAGGTCGGCGACCTTCTTCTGCTGATCGCTGCCGGCGAAGTTGAACGAGGCCACGTAGGCCCGGCTGTTCACCTCCTTCTTGCCGACCATGATCTTCTCCTCACCCCCGGAGATCTCCTTCCAGACGTTGTTCGTGGGCGTGAGCGCGTCGCGCGACTGGTCCACGTACGCGAGATCCACCGTGTCGCCGACGCGGATCTCCCCGTCGTCGGGCTTGTCCTGGCCGACGATCATCCGGAAGAGCGTGGTCTTGCCCGCGCCGTTGGGGCCGATGACGCCGACGATGCCGCCGCGAGGGAGCGAGAAGGAGAGGTCGTCGATGAGCAGCCGATCCCCGAAGCCCTTCTTCAGGTTCTTCGCCTCGATGACGAGGTTGCCGAGGCGCTTGCCCGCCGGGATGTGGATGTCCGTCGCGTCGTACGCCTTGTCGTCCTTGTCCTTGGCGAGCAAGCTCTCGTACGCCGCGATGCGGGCCTTGCTCTTGGCCTGGCGCGCGCGCGGAGAGCTCCGCACCCACTCGAGCTCTCGATCCAGCACCTTCTTGCGCGAGCTCTCCTGCTTCTGCTCGTCGACGAGCCGCTTCTGCTTGTACTCGAGCCAGCCGGAGTAGTTCCCCTCGAAGGGGTAGCCGTGGCCGCGGTCGAGCTCGAGGATCCAGCCGGCGACGTTGTCGAGGAAGTAGCGATCGTGCGTGACCGCCACGACCGTGCCGGGGAAGTCGTGGAGGAAGCGCTCGAGCCACGCGACGCTCTCGGCGTCCAGGTGGTTGGTCGGCTCGTCCAGCAGCAGGAGGTCGGGCTTCTCGAGCAGGAGGCGGCAGAGCGCGACGCGCCGCCGCTCTCCGCCGGAGAGCGTGTCGCAGGGGGCGTCCGGGGGCGGGAGCTGGAGCGCGTCCATGGCGCGCTCGATCGAGCGGTCGAGCTCCCAGGCGTTCGCGGCCTCGATCTTGTCCTGGACCTCGGCCATCTCCTCCATGAGCTTGTCCATGTCGTCCGGGTTCTCCCCCATGAGGACGCCGAGCTCTTCGGAGCGGGTGAGGAGCGCGCGCACGTCCTTCACCGCGAGGTCGACCTCCTCGCGCACGGTGGCCGCCTCGAGCTTGGGCTCCTGCGGGAGGAAGCCGATGCGGATCCCGTCGGCGGGCTTGGCCTCGCCCAGGAAGTCCTTGTCCCACCCGGCCATGATCCGCAGGAGCGTGCTCTTGCCGGCGCCGTTGTGGCCGAGGACGCCGATCTTCGCGCCCGGCAAGAAGGACAGCCAGAGACCCTTCAAGACCTCCTTGTTGGGCGGGTGGACGCGCCGGAGATCCTGCATCGTGTAGACGAACTGGTGAGCCACGGTGCCGAGAACCTAGCCCGCGCGGGCGCGTGGAACAACGTGCGAGTGCCGTGGCCGAGGGAGGCGCTTTCGCGGCCGCTCTCGGGCGGCTACGATGTCGACCGATGCGCTTTCTGGTCGCCGTGGCCGGTCTGGCCGCCTTCTCCACCCTCCCACTCCTCGGCTGCGACGAGACGTCGGGCAGCATCCCGTATGACCCGAACCGCCCCGTCGAGAAGATCGCCTGCTCCGGCGGGGCGAAGTGCGCGGAGTGCTGCAACGACGGCGAGTGCGTGACCGGCCAGGAGTGCTACGTCGGCAACAACGAGGACGGGCGCTTCATCCTCTTCTGCGACGGCCCCGAGGACTGCTCGGCGCCTGCGACCTGCTGCATCAAGCAGAGCCCCGGCGGGGCGATCGTGGCCTCGTGCTCCTCGGTCTGCAACGACGGCGGCCTCGAGGTCTGCCAGGTGCCCGCGCACTGTGACGGGGCGAACTGCGGCGCGTACGAGCCGGTGCCCTACCTCGGCGTCTGCGACGGGGCCCCCGAGTAGGGCCATGACCACGCCGCAGTGGCTCGCCTCGCTGCGGGCGTCCCGAGCGCTCGGCCCCGCGCTCCGGGCGACGCGCGCGCCGCACCGGGAGGCGCGGCAGCTCCCGCGCGAGGCCTACGGCGCCGAGGCCTTCGAGATCGATCGGACGATCCTGCGCGCCTCGTGGCTCCCCGTGGGCCACGCGACCGAGCTCGCCGAGCCGGGATCGTTCGTCGCGCTGGAGGTCGCGGGGGAGCGAGCGCTCGTGGTGCGCGGCGCCGACCTCGCGCTGCACGCGTACCTCGACCGGTGCCTCCACCGCGGGACGCCGCTCACCGAGGGCGCGACCGGGCGCCTCCCGCGCCTCGAGATCGTCTGCCCCTACCACGGCCTCCGCTACGATCTCGGGGGCCGCGCGGCGGAGGAGGGCGCGCGCGCGCTCGGCGTCGAGGCGCGGGCGCTGCCGCGCGTGGAGGTGCGCGAGCTCTTCGGCTTCGTGTTCGCGCGGCTCTCGCAGGGGGGCGCGGAGCTCTCCGCCGCGGACGCCCCGCCGTGGCTCGCGCGCGCGAGCACCCACGCGCTGCGCCTCGCGCGGAGGACGCGCCACGAGGTGGGCGCCAACTGGAAGCTCTGCGTGCAGAATTTCCAGGAGTCGCACCATTTCCCCTCGGTCCACCCGGGGCTCGAGCGCTGGACGCCGGCCGTGCGGTCCGAGAGCCACCTCCTCGGCGGCGCGTGGCTCGGGGGCACGATGGAGATCGTGGCGGAGGCCGAGACGGTGAGCCTGTCCGGCGAGCGCAACGGTCGCCCCTTCGTGGCGGCGGAGGAGGACCGGCCCCTGGTGCGCGACGCGCTCCTGTTCCCCGGCTGGCTGACGAGCTTGCAGCCCGATTACCTCCTCGGGTATCGGGTCGTCCCCTTGGCAGCGGATCGCACCTCCATCGTCGCCGACGTCTACGTGCACGCGGAGGCGGCGCAGAGCACCTTCGCCGACGTCTTCTCGTTCTGGGATCAGACGAACGCCGAGGACCGGGCCATCTGCGAGCGGCAGCACCGCGGCGTGACGTCGGCGAGCTACGAGCCCGGCCCGTACGCGCCGACCGAGGACGGCATGCACGCCTTCGACGCCCTCGTCGCGGGCCAGTACCTCCGGGTCTTGGAGCCCGACGGGTGAGCGCGCCCATCATCGGCCTCTTCGGCGCGCCGTACGTCGCCCTGGAAGATCTCCTCTCCGAGGCGGATCTCGCGGAGATGGACCGCGAGATCACCCGGGGCCTGCTCCGCGTCGAGACGCGCTACACCGGCGGCAGCCTGAAGTGGATGGGCGTCGTCGCGCCGTGGCAGCGCGACGACGAGTATCGCGACCTGATGGACGCGGTGGAGCAGATGGCGCCCGAGGAGCTCGAGGAGCTCGTCTCCCTCGGGGACCCCGAGCGCCGCCCGGATCTCTCCGACCGCGCGCGCGTCGCGTTCGGTGACGAGACCGACCACCCGCTCACCCGCGACCAGGAGCGCTGGCTCGCGCTCCGGCACGGCGTCTACTTCCCCTGGAAGCAGTGCTACCACCTGCTCGAAAACGATCGGTGGGAGGACAAGCACAGCGGCGCCGGCAAGGACTTCACCGAGGAGGCGAAGGAGCTCTTCCCGCGGACGGTGGAGCTCGTCCGGTCTCTGCCGTTCACCGAGATCGGCCGCGTCGTCGTCTTCGGCGTGGAGCCGAACGATCACGCGCCGCTCCACCGCGACACCGAGCCGGGCAAGGCGCTCGTCGTGGCGCAGTCCATCTCGATCGATCCGCGCGGGACCAAGCGGTTCTACCTCCAGAACGGCGAGGACGACGAGCCGCTGGTCGTGGACGCGCGCGTCTACTGGTTCAACGACATGGACTACCACGGCGTCCTCGCCGACCCGTTCTTCCGCTATTCGCTGCGGGTGGACGGCGCCTTCGAGCGGTCCTTCCTCCGCGACGTGTCGCGCGGCGCGCGGCGCTCGGGCGCTACTCCGGCGCGCCGCGGTTGACCACCATCTCGGCGGCGCGGCGCATGACGCCCTCCGGCGGATCCTGGCCGGTCCAGATCTTGAACGACGCCTCCGCCTGCCGGACCAGCATGCCCAGGCCAGGCAGGATCCGGAGGCCGTTCTGCTCCGCCACGCGCAGGAACGGCGTCATCGCCGGGCGGTAGACGAGGTCCATGGCCACGGCCGACGGCTTCATGTGCTCGAACGGCACGACCGCGGCGATCTCCTCCCCAGGGTCGGCGCCCACCATCCCGGCGCTCGTCGCCTGGATCACGATGTCGGCGGTCTCGGCGAGCTCCCCCCACTGGAGGCGCATCACGGTGGAGAGCTTCGAGCGGCCGCCGCCCTCCGGCTCCGTGGGCCAGACGGCGGTGAGCCCGCCGAGCTCCCGGACGCGCTGGGCCGAGTCGGACTCGTGGATGCTCGCCGTGTCGCGCCAGGACCGCGTGGTCACGCCGACGACGGCGAAGCCGAGGCGCTTGCACGCCGCGAGGGCCGCGGTGGCCGCGCCGCCCGCGCCGAGGATCGCCGCGCGGAGGCGCTGCTTGGTCGCCGCGCCGATCTCCGCCTCGAGGGCGCCGAGATCGGTGCTGTGCGCCACCAGCCGCTGCTTCGCGTCGATGCTGATGACGTTCGCGCTCCCGGCCTCCTTCGCCGTGTCGTCCACGACGTCCACGAGATCCAGCACCGCGCGCTTGTACGGCAGGGTCACGTTGGCGCCGTCGTAGCTGCGATCCCGGATGAGCTGGACGGCGCGCCCGAGCGACTCCGGCTTCGCGACGTCGAGCGGGGAGTAGGTGTGGGGGAGCCCGGCGGTCCGAAAGGCCGCGGTCATCATCGGCGCCGACGCCGAGTGCCGGACCGGGTGGCCGAGGAGGACGTAGCTCTGCAGGCTCATTCCATGGACAGCGTACGGCGGAGGGCTCGCTCCGTCACACTTTCTCCAGCACGACCGGCACGCTGAGCGCTCCGGCGTCGGTGGCGCCCAGGTGGACGCGCCCGTAGAGGCCGGCGGGGCGGCCCGCCACGAGGAAGACGCCGAGGTTCGTCGTCCGGCCTCGGGTGTCCTTCACCGCGTCGAAGTACCGCTGCGCGACCCAGCGCCCCTTCCGGGCGTGCGCGAGCGACTTCTCCCAGACGTCGGGCGCGGTGAGCCTCCCGACCAGGACCTCGTCGCCCTCCGCGCCGTAGTCGCTCTTGATGACCCACTCGTCGCGCTGGGCGCGGAGCAGCTCGGGGTGGAGGGTCTCGAGCCGTGAGGTGACGGGCACGAGGGATCGGATCGTGTCCTGGGCGCGCACCGAGAAGCGGTGGATGTGCTCCCAGAAGAACGCCATCATCCGCTTGTTCTGGGCGAGCACCGCGCCGAAGGGGTTCACCGTCACCGTCTTGCGGCTCGCGAGGGCGTCGAACGCGACCCGGAGAGGATCGAGCAGGGGGGCCTGGTCCGCGAGGACCTCGTCGTCCCAGGCGCTCGCCCGCTCGCTCCACCAGTCGGTCTTGTAGTGGCGGAGCAGGACGGACACCGGCTCGTCGAAGAGCCGCGCCGTCGGATCGCCCTCCCGCGTCGTCAGGTTGTAGGGAGAGCCGAGCGCGACCGAGTAGCCGGCGCCCTCCAGCCAGGTGCGGTAGAGGCGCACGAGCGCCAGGTCCTCCGTGAACTCCGTCGGGTACACGATGCCGGCGCGCCTCGGGGCGTCATGGCCGACGAACGCGTCCTTCAGCGCGCCGATCATCGAGACGAACGCGTCGCGCAGGCCCTCGTTCACGTCCACGAGGTCCGACCGGCCCTTGCAGGCGAGCGCGCCGAGCACCACCGCCTCCGCCTCTCCGGTGGGCGTGTCGCAGTTGAGCTCGGTCATCGCCAGCCCGTCGTCGGTGAAGAAGAGATCGGCGCGGGCGATGCCGTGCCACATCGGGTAGGACGACGCGAACATCGCCTTCTGCACCGGGGTGAGCGCGAAGAAGTCGTCGAGCAGGTCGGGCTCGTCGGACACGAGGCGGACGCCCTCGTCGTACACCTTGCCGATCGCGCGGCCCGCGTCGGCGAGCGTCGTGGCCTGATCGGCCGTCAGGACGATCGGCGCCTCCTCGAAGCGCGGGGCGCCGTCGAGCCAGGGATCGGTGATGATCCCCGTCGCGAGGAGATCCTTCGCGAGGGCCTCGTAGGGGCGGGCGGCGCTCACGCCAGCATGGCGAGGGCGAGCGCCGCGCCGAGGTAGGTGGACGCCTCGAGCGCAGCGCAGCCCACGTTCCTGTCGCGCCCGACCGCCACGTCGAGATCGCCCCCGCGCAGGGTGGGCTTGCCCCCGAGGAGCAGGCCCTGGACCACGATCTGCCGGATCGGAATGAGGGCCAGCGCCGTGACGCTGACCATCGCGAAGCCCGTCAGCGCCGAGGTCCAGTCCACGAAGTCCCCGTCCAGCGCGCGCCCGACCACGAGGGCCACGGCGATCGAGACGCCGCCGTAGGCGATGGCCGCGGCGAGGTTCTCTCCCTCGATCTGCTCCGTGTCGTCGTACGTGGTGACCGCGCGGAAGAGGGCCACCATCGCCTGGTGCGAGATCACGGCGATGGCGAAGAACGAGACGCTGAGGGCGATGCCGCGGGCGTCGGAGCCGGCCATCGCGCGCGAGGTGAGCACGCCGGTCGCGACGAAATGGCACGACGCGGCGACGCCGGCGGCGACGTTGCCCTGCTCGAGCGCGTGGGTGAGGCGCTTGCCGAGGAGGAGCCGGACGCCGAGGGCGCCAGTCAGCTCGAGCAGGACGAGGCCGAGCCCGCCGAACGCGGCGCACCACGTGAGGTCCGCGGTGAGGTCCTCGCCGCGGACGCAGTTCTTCACGACGGCCGCTCCCACGAGGAAGACGGCGAGCACGTCGCCGACCTCGCGCAGCGCGAACGCTCGGTTGTCCCCGAGCAGCTCCGCCCGGAGCGAGGCCTTGGGCGAGATCACCCGCTGCAGGAGCCTGTGCGCGACGAGCAGGACCAGCACCGTGCCCGATCCGAACGCGGCGACGTACTCGGTGCTCGGCTCCACGCCCGCGACGTTATCGCCGAAGGGGGGCCGCATTCAACCAGCGCGTGAGCCTTGCTCCGCGCGCCGAGGCCCGGCATCCTCGGTGCCGTGGGCTCCCCGGGCATCAAGGGCCTCTATGGAAGGCCGTACGTCGATCTCGAGCCCTACCTGGACCTCGATCGCTTGCCGGAGCTCCACGAGGAGATCTGCATCGCCCTGGCGAGCGTGCCCGTGGACTACACGGGAGGCAGCCACCGCTCCATGGGCATCATGCCCCCGTCTCGGGCCGAGGAGGTGGTGGTCGACTACGGGGAGGTGATCCGCTCCCTCTCCGCGGCCGACTTCGAGACCTTCCGGTCCCTCTCGGACGCGCCCGAGCGGCTCGACGTCGCGCGGCGCGCGGAGCTCACCTTCGGGGAGGAGCGCGACGTGCCGCTCTCGCGGCGGCAGATGTTGTGGCTCAAGGTCCGCTTCGGGGTCTACTTCCCGTGGAAAGCGTACGTGGAGCTCATCCCGAACCGCTCGTGGGCGGACAAGGCGAGCGCCGAGGGCAAGAGCTTCACCCGCGTGGCGCGCGCGTTCTTCCCGAAGACCATCAGCTTCGTGGAGAGCCTGCCGTTCGAGCGGATCGGGAGGTGCAACGTGATGGGGCTCGAGGCCTTCGACCACGGCACGGTGCACCGCGACGGGGACCCGGACGAGCAGACCGCGCCGGACCAGTTCATCACCTTCGTCCCCGGCGGGGACAAGCGCCTGTTCCTGTGGGACGACGCGGCCGGGCGGGAGGTCCCCGTGGAGGCGCGGGCCTACTGGTTCAACGATTTCGACTACCACGGCGTGGCGCCCGCGCCGCGCTTCAGGTACTCCGTTCGTGTGGACGGCGTCTTCCGCCCCGAGTTCCTCGGCCGCCTCGAGGCGGATCTGGCGAGGGCCGCGTGAGCAACCCCTTCGCGCGTGACAGCGAGGTCGACAAGCAGGGCATCGCCGGCGCCCGGTGGTGGAACAACGCCGTCGTGGAGTCGGCCGCCAGCCAGGGGCGCCGCACCGCGCTCGCGGTCCTCGCCTTCTCCGCCATCGCCGTCGTGGGGCTCTGCGGCGTCGCCGTCGTCGGCGCGGCGAGCTGCGGCGGGAGCACCGACAGCAAGGAAGAGGCGCGCAAGTCGCTCGGGCTCCAGGAGGAGTACGGGTGGAACTTCGACGTCCCGGCGCTCACGGTCACCTACGACATCCTCTCCAACCACGAGTACGTCCGAAGCGCCCTCAAGACGCTGGTGGAGGATCTCTCGCCGCGCGCGGACCTCAAGCCCTACTACGTCGCGAGCCTGTTCCAATCGCCGGAGGCGCTGCCGAAGAAGATCTTCGAGGACAAGTCCAACGCGAACATCAAGCCCATCGCCGAGGACCTCCGGCCCATGCAGACCCTGGCGATGCGGGGCGCCGAGTCGCGGGGGAAGCTGCTCTCGAGCCTCCTCCTGAAGAGCAACCAGCCCGTGGCGGTCGTCGTGGATCTCGAAGGTCCGAGCGCCGTCGCGTTCGCGATGGGGATGGCGGAGACGCACGAGCCGGTGTTCCTCTTCGACAACTGGCCGCACCCGCGCGGCGTCGTCCAGGCGCACCTCACCCTCGCGGCGGCGACGTTCCATCAGGCGGAGTTTCGGGGAGCGAAGGTCAAGCGCAAGGCGGACGCGCCCCCGGTCTTCGTCCTCGACGAGGGGCGGTCCGTCCCGTACACCGACGACGCGACGAAGTTCGACAACCGCTACGTCGCCAAGCTGCCCCCGGTCGACGCGCTGAAGACGCTCGGGATCAAGCGCGTGCTCTACGTCCCGACGAAGGGCGAGGACGGGATCAAGTGCCCCGACCTGATGGAGGCCTTCGTCGCGTATCGGAACGCAGGCATCGAGGTGCGGGCGATCGCCGACATGGCCATCAACCACTACATGGCGACGAAGACGAACGCGGAGGAGTCGTTCTACTCCGAGTACGCGTGGTCGATCGATCCGCCGTCCTCCCATGCGCGGCCCAACCCGCGGAACACGCAGGCCAAGTCGTGGCGCCCGCCGGCCACCCCGCCGGTCGACACCACCACCCTCGCGGCCGTCGGCGTGACCACCGTCGCGGTGGCGCTCGGCACGGGCTACGTCCTCGGGCGCAGCGGGTCCTGGAACCGCACGCCCTCGGGGAGCTGGGGCGGAGGCTGACGTGGGCACGCGCTCCATCGTCGCCGTCGAGATGTGCCTCCACCTGGAGCCGAACGCCCTCGCGTTCCTGCACCGGCTCGTCAAGAGCGGCGCGTCCCACATCTCCGTCCAGGAGAAGTGGAACATGTTCAACCAGGCGATCGGCTGCCTGCTCGCCAACAAGAACCTCTGGAGCTCCGGCTGCTGGGACTTCTTCGACGACGACACCCGGGCCCGGTCCGACTTCAACATGTGGGTCGGCGGGATGACCACGCTCGAGGGCGCCCGCGTGCACCCCTCGGGCGCGGTGGATCCGTACCGCGGCGGGGCGCGCTACATGACGTTCACGATGGCGGCGCTCCTGGTGCAAGGCAGCGCGACGGAGCGGCAGCTCAAGTACGTCTGCGACACGCCCGAGCCCTACCTCTGGAACGGGGCCACGTTCGAGAAGATCCTGCAGGGCCTGCGCTACCTGAACTTCGCCTCGGTGGAGGGGACGACCATGTACGTCATCCCTCGCGATCCCGAGTTCGCGCTGACGCAGGAGGACCTGCGGCACCCGAAATTCCAGTACCTCCGGCCCATCGTCTGAAGGCGCCGCGAGCGGTCCGCGTCCATGGAGATCCGCTCCGACGTCGTCCTGCCCTTCCCGCTGGCCCGGGTGTTCTCGGCGTACCGAGACCGGATGACGGAGCTCGTGCCGCACCTGCCCAACGTGCGATCGATCGAGCTGAAGGAGAGGATCGAGCGGCCGGGAGAGGTCGAGATCGTGAGCGTCTGGATGGGCGGAGGCGACATCCCCAAGGTGGTCCGGGGCGTCCTCAGCGAGTCGATGCTGAGCTGGACCGACTACGCGACGTGGATCGAGGACGGGGCGGGGGTGGTCTGGCGGACGGAGGTGCACGCGTTCCCGGGCGCCGTCACGAGCGCCGGGCGGAACCGCTTCGTCGGGGCGGACGGGGAGACGCGCCTCGAGATCCGGGGGGCGCTGACGATCGATCCCGCGAGGGTCCCGGGGATCCCGCGCTTTCTCGGGAAGAGCGTCGCCGAGGCGGCGGAGCGATTCATCGTCGGTCAGGTGAGACAGAACTCGGAGGCGGTCGCGAGGGGGGTTCGAGAGCTCTTGAGGAGCGGGGCGGCGTAGGAGGGAGGGGCAGGGGAGGCCGCGTCACCCGAGGCGCAGCGGCGCGCCTCAGAACCACGTGTCCCACGTGCGCGCGTCCACCTGGGCCGCGTGCAGCGTGATCGACATCCTGTCCGTCGCGCCGCGGGACGGGCGGATCTGGTGCAACCGATAGCTGTCCATGAGCAGCGCCGAGCCGACGCCATAACGATGAGTGACCGCGGCGGACGCGAGCTCGTCCTCGGTCGCCTCGTCCCGACCGCCATAGAGGACGTCCCATAGCCGAATGCCGCCGCCCCACGCGGCGGGCTGCAGCATGAGCACCAGGGTGAGGGCGGGGAGGCGCCGCTCGATATGGTGTGGCGTGAGGCCCTCGGTGTCGAAATGGATCACGCCTCCCGACCGGGCGACCTTCTCTCTCGCGGGGAAGACGTGGACGCCTGGCCCGCAGAAGCCATAGCGGGGCCGGGCCACGCCGCCGACGAGCTCCCCGAAGAGCTGCCGGATCGCGGCCTGCATGCCGGGCAGGTGCCGCTCCACGCGCGCGTCGGAGCGGGCGGCGTCCCGGAAGTAGAGGGCGGAGCGGTCGGTCTCGAGGTGGGTGTAGAAGGCGCGGCCGAGCGCGTACTGCTCGCCGCCGAAGTCCTTCGTCCACTCGCGCCTCGCGGCGCGCACGCTCTTGGCCCACCGCCGGCAGACCGTCCGCTCGAGCGCGCCTTCCACGGCGACGCCGAGGGAGCGGGCGAGCACCGGGAGGAGGGGGCGGCGTCCCTCGGCGCGCCAGCGATCCAGCGAGACGCGGGCGAGCGCCGTCACGTGCCGCGCCGGAGCACGGCGCGGACGAGGGCGAGGTCCGCGCGGCCGATCTCGCGCGTGCCGACGAGGATCACGAGGTAGAGGACCGCCATCAGCGCCGCCTGGACGAGGACCGCGGGCTTGCCGAGCCACGGCGTGTACGTGCCCGCGAGCACGGTGAGCGCGACGGCCAGCACCACGCGCGCTGCGGTGGCAGCGGGGACGAACGCCCCGGCGGCCCGGTAGACGAGGGCCCCGGCGACGATCGCGGCGAAGGTGACGCCGGCGGCGGCGGCGCGCGCCGAGGCCATCCAGAGCTCCGGCCCGAAGGCGTCGGGGCGCGTGGCGAGGATCCCGACGCCGACCGAGATCGCGGCGAGCCAGGTGGCGCCGATCCCCCAGACCTCCTTCCTGAGGCTGGCGAGCGCGGCCGTGGCGATGCCGAGGATCGCGAGGGAGGCGAGGCCGAGGACGTAGATCCGCACGAAGGGCGCGCCGGAGGTGGCGTAGCCGATCGGGAACACGAGGCGCAGGAGGTGAGGGCCGAGCGCCGCGATGGTGCCCGCGATGAGGCCGGTCAGCACGAACGCGATGCGAACGCCCTTGCGGGTGAGGTCGCGCACGCCGGCCGTGTCCTTGTCGGCGCTCACCTTGGAGAGGAGCGGGAAGAGGACGAACTGGACGCTCATCAGGAGCTGGTAGGGCAGGAAGGCGAAGAGCTGCACCGACCGGTACGGGGCGAGGAGCGCGTCGGCCGCCTTCGCGTCGAGGCCGAGGGACGCGGCCTGCGCGCCGGCGGAGGAGGAGAGGATCAGCAGATCGAGCTGCAGGAGCAGGTTGAGGCCGATGTTCGCGGCGATGAGCGGGAGGAGGAAGCGCAGGTAGCTGGCGGAGGACGGGCCGCCGGCGCCGCGGCGGCCGACGCCGCTCCGCCACATCGCGATGGGGACGATGAGCGTGGCGGCGGTCACGAACCCGAGCGCCGCGCCGAGCGCCGCGTCGAGGCCGAGGACGCGGGCGAAGAGCCACGCGGCCACGGTCATGGTGGCCGTGCGCGAGACGCCGTAGAAGATGTCGAGGCCCGCCTGGTCCAGGAAGCGCCGGCGGCCGTTGAGCGCGCCGACGAGCGGGGCGTAGACGCCGTAGCAGAGGACCACGCCGGCCCCGATGCGGATGGGGGTCGCGGCGTGGGGGGCGCCCACGAGGTCGGCGATCGCGCTCGCGGAGAGCGCGAAGACGCAGGAGACGATCACCGCGAGCACCGCGTGCACGAGGAGCGTCTTGCGGACGGTCACCTCCTCCTCGCCGGGGCGCGCGGCGTTCACCATGCGCGAGACGCCCTGGAGGCTGGAGGCGACGATGACGTTGTTGACGATGCTGACCACGCTCAGCATGCGGCTCACCGCGCCGTAGCCCGCCTCGTCGAGGACGCGGGGGAAGACGATCTGCTGGACGAGCCCGACGAGCACGAAGGAGATCTTCGCGACCGCGATGGCCAGGCCCCCGCGCCCCGCGGCGCGCGCGGCCTCGGTCGTTTGCGGCTCGGCCGCGGCCTGGGTGGTCACGCCCGCTCGCGTAGCCCAACCGCGGAAGAACGGCGAGAAAGTTCCGCGCGCGCTCAGTCGCAGCGGAGCGCCAGGCGGCGCTTCTTCGCGCGCCGCGCCGTCGCCGGCACGGGCCGCGCGCTCCCCCAGCGCTCGAGGACCGAGGCGAACGCCGCGCACGCGGCGGGCTTGTCCTTGCGGGCCTCGCGCGCGAGGCCGAGCTCGTAGGTGGCCTGGAGGTCCGCGAGCGGCGCCGTCAGCGCGAGGCACGACCGCGACGCGGGATCGAGATCCCCGAGCGCCTCCTCGGTGCGCCCGGCGAGCCGGGCCGCCTTGCCGACGAGGCGCGGCAGCCCGGGCACGTAGACGTCGGAGCGGAGGTAGCCTGCCTTGAGCCGCCGGTAGGCGTCCTCGGCCTCCGCCTGGGAGTCCGCCGTGGCGCCGAAGATCGCGAGCCACGCGGACGGCAGGATCGCGCGCGGCTGCTTCTGCTCGTACGCGGCGAAGAGCGCCTCGAGATCACGCGTCTTGCCCGCGGCGTCGGTGGCCTTGCCGCGGCGCCGCGCGACGGTGAGGACCGGGCCGGGGTGGAGGAGCGGCGCGTGGGGCTCGTCGCTCTCCGTCCAGCCCTTGCGGGCCACCTGTCGAGCCATCTCCGTCGCGATCTCGCCCGCGCGCTTCTCCTCGCCGATCTCGACGAGGAGCTCGAGCAGCGGCCACACGAGCACCCGGTACCGTGAGGGGTCCGCGTCGCCCTCGCTCTTCTCGAGCGCGAGCTGGTACTGCAGAACGGCGCGCTTCAGATCGCCCTGCCGGATCGCGAGCGCGCCCTCCAGCCGCTCGGCCAGGCCCGCGCGGCGCGCCTCGGGCGCGGCGGCCACCGCCCGCGCGATCGCCGCGCGCACCTCTTGCTCCGGCTTGCCGTTCGCGGCGAGGGCGTCCGCGAGGATCATCGTCCCCAGGGGGTCGCTGGGGCTCCGCTCGGTGATCGCCCGCGCCGTCCGCTCGCAGGCCCCGGGCTCGCCGAGGTGCGAGTGCAGCAGCGCCTTGGAGCGGAGGCACGCGATGGCCCCCGGCGAGTGCTTCGTGCACGCCTCGAACGACGCGAGCGCGTCGTCGAAGCGTCCGAGGAAGGCCTCCAGCGTGCCGCGCGTGAACCAGCCGAAGGCGAAGCGGGGATCCAGCGCGAGGCCCCGCGACGTCACCGCGAGCCCCTCGCCGGGCTCCCCGATCCGGAGGAGCAACCAGCCGACCAGCGCGTGCAGCATCGGATCGGCCGCCGCGGCGCCCGAGAGCACCGCGCGGAGCGGGCCCACGCACGGGCCCACGTCCGGCGAGCTCGAGCGCGTGCACGGCTCGAGCGCCCGCAGGATCGCGCGCTCGCGATCGTCGAGGCGCGCCGCGTGCCGCTCCGCCGCCTCGAGGTGCGGACGCGCCGCCGCCGCGCTCTGCGTCAGCCGGCTCAGCCCGAGCTGCAGGTGCGCCGGCGCGAAGGTCGGATCCAGCCCCACGGTGCGCTGGAGCGCGGCGTTCATGCCGGAGGGATCGGCCGCGCGCTGCGCCTCCAGACCCTCGGCGTAGGCCTTCGCGACCTCGGGCTGCACCGTGGACGCGGGCGCCGCGGACGCCGACGCGCTCGCGTCCGCCGCCGCGTGCGGGCGGCGCTTCGAGATGACCACGCCGAGCGAGCCGCCGATGACGAGGCCGATGGCCATCATCACCAGGAACACGGTCACGGCGAGGCTCCTCCGCTCGGCCATCCGCCGCTAGAGTAGGTGGCAAACCGGTCTCGGGCGAAGGGTTCGCGGAGCGCCGGTCAGGACCGGGCGCCCCAGAGCGTCGAGCCGGCGATGAGCGATCCCATGAGCGACCCCACGAGCGCCCTCCTCGCCGAGAACCAGCGGGCCTGGGACCTGCGGACCCCCGTCCACCTCGCGAGCCCCATGTACGATCTCGAAGGGTGGAGGCGCGGCGAGACCAGCCTCACCCCGCTCGAGCTCGACTGGCTCGGCGACGTGGGCGGCAAGAGCGTGCTGCACCTCCAGTGTCACTTCGGCCAGGACACCCTCTCGATCGCCAGGCTCGGCGCGCACGTCGCGGGCGTCGACTTCTCGGGCGAGGCCATCGGCGCCGCCCGCGGCCTCGCGGCCGAGCTCGGCCTCCCCGCCAGCTTCACCCAGGCCGACGTCCTCCAGGTGCGGCTCGGCACCCGCCACGACGTCGTCTTCACCTCCTGGGGTGCCCTCGGCTGGCTCCCGAGCCTCGAGCCCTGGGCCCGCACCGTCGCCGCCCACCTCGCCCCGGGCGGGCGCCTCGTGCTGGCCGAGTTCCACCCCTACGTCTGGATGAGCCAGAGCGGCCCCGATCTCCAGGTGCGCTACTCGTACTTCAACCGCGGCCCCATCTCCGAAGAGACCAGCGGCACCTACGCCGATCCCCACGCCCCCATCCGGTACCGCGAGCACGGCTGGAACCACCCCACCGCCGACCTCCTCACCGCCCTCCTCCGCGCCGGCCTCCGGATCACCCGCTTCGAAGAGCTCGACCACGTCTTTCACGACGTCTTTCCCGGCCTCGAGCCCCGCCCCGGAGGCGGCTACTGGTTCTCCGAGGCAAAAGGCATGCTGCCCCTCGCTTTTGCCCTCGAGGCCCGCCTCGGATGATCCGCATGCACCCGTCAGAGGACCGCTCGCGCCCGTCAGAGGAGCGTTCCCGTGAGCGTCCCTCTTGACCTGGAGTTCTGAAGAGATAGAGTCGCCGCTCCGTTTTTCCGACTTAGCTCAGTTGGTAGAGCAGGTGGCTGTTAACCACCGGGTCGCTGGTTCGAGTCCAGCAGTCGGAGCCATTTTTCTCTCGTCGCCAACCGACGGCGAGGGTCGGTAAACAGAAGCCCCCAAGGAGCGATCCGAGGGGGCTTCGCCGTTTCTCCCCAGAACTCCGAGCCCTTCGCGCGCTGCGCGTGTCGCGACGGTGCTCTCGCGGGTGCTCGCAGAGAGCGCCGAGCGAGCGCGATGAGCGCCGCGTGGGACAGCTCTCCCGCTCTCTCTCCTGTCCCGTGGGGAGAGAGAAACGGAGAGGCGTTTAACTGCGTACCCGGCGGTTAACGATCGGCCCCGCTGGTTAGCAGGTTCGGCGCCGCTTCGACGGGCCGTGCTGTTCATCATCGGGGCGAAGGCTCGCGAGTAGCGACGAACGGGCGTCACGCCCTGACGCCCAGCGAGTCAGACCTTACCGCTATCCGCGCGCAATGGACGACACAAGGAAGACGACGTAGAGGCCCAAGGCAATCCCGCCTTCCCGTCGCGAGATCGTCGGTCGGTGCGAATGAGCACCGCGGCCACGGCCGTCATTACGCCGAGCGCGCCGAGGTCGACCAGAAGCTCCCGAAGTTCGGCACCAACGTTTCCGACCAGCGCGGACGCTCCGAGGCAGAGGAAGACGTTGAAGATGTTCGAGCCGACCACGTTGCCGATGGCGAGGTCCGAGTGCCCTCGCCTTGCTGCCACGACGCTCGTGACCAGCTC